>JBEAMJ010000001.1:0-12135 GCA_041166025.1 Pseudomonadota bacterium
GAACCCGAGATCGTGAAGAACGGCACGTTGGCTTCGCCCGCGACCGCACGCGCGATTAGCGTCTTGCCTGTGCCCGGCGGGCCGACGAGCAACGCGCCTTTCGGAATCTTGCCGCCGAGGCGTTGGAACTTCGAGGGATCCTTCAGGAAGTCGACGATCTCCTCGAGTTCTTCTTTGGCCTCGTCAACTCCGGCCACGTCCTCGAAGGTCACGCGGCCATGGCGCTCGGTCAGGAGCCGCGCCTTCGACTTGCCGAAGCTCATCGCCCGTCCGCCGCCACCCTGCATCTGGCGCATCAGGAAGAACCACAGGCCGATGATGAACAGCAGGGGCAGGGCGGAGATGATGTAGCTCAGGATGGTGCCGCCTGACTCAGCATCCTCCACCTTCACGTTGACGCCCTTGTCCTCCAGCTTGGAGGCGAAATCGAGTTCCATCTCGCGGAAGACGGTGACCTGGCGCTGGCCGTTGACCACGCTTGTCACCTTGTTGCCCTTGATCGTCGCGTCCTTGATTTGACCCGCATCAACCTGGCGCTGGAACTCCGAATAGGTGATCTCGGTCGCGCCCGCCGTGCCCGACGAGGTGGTCATCACGGTGACCAGCGCGATCAGGAGGAAGAGGACGACGCCAAGCAGCGCCATATTGCGCATATTCATTCGCACAGCCTTTCGTGCGGGACAGGGAGACTGGAAGATAGGAGGGATACTGGGCGAAAACGAGTGCGGAACGGTTAAGCCGGGGTCACAAACCTGCGTCTTTTTGAACGTTTTCCCCCTTCTACGTGATCCGGCGGCCCTCAGACCTCCAGAACCCTTATATCCGGCGCCGCCAGGAGGGCCTCTGCCCGCGCCCAGTCCGGCCCGATTCCGCGCCCGTCCGGCGGTTCGCTGCGGCGCGGCGGCGCCCGCCCGATGATGAGAGGTCCGCCCTCCCGCAGCCGGATCCTCGCGCCCGCCAGCGTCACGCCGCGCGCCAGCTGCGCATCTCCCCCTGCAATCCGCGCCAGCAGCCGTTCCAGTGCCTCGCGCCGCGGCGCCCGCTCGCCCCCGCCCGCCGCCAGCACCAGCGCCTCGACCAGCCGCCGCCAGGCTTCCGCGCCAAGACTGCCGCGCAGGTCCAGCCCAAGCTGCACCTCGCTGGCGTCCTCGCCAAGCCGCAGCGTCGCGAATGCGGCTGACGCCTCCTCCGCAGCTGACGCTCTGAGCCGCATCAGCCTGTCCATCACCGCGATCGCCTTCGCGCGCGCCGGCGGCGCCATCCGTGCGATCAGCTGCCGCATCCGCACGCGCTCGAACCGCATCGCCTCGTTGGAAGGATCCTCCACCCACGCAAGTCCGCGCGCCCCCAATGCGTCACGCAGCTCTTCCCGCCCGAAGGCCAGCAGCGGTCGGACCAGCTTGAGCAGGCGGCCCTCTGGCCACACCGGCGAGACGGTGTTGGGCATCGGCCCTGCGAGCCCATGCCAGCCTGAGCCCTGCCGCGCCCGCATCAGGAACGTCTCCAGCCGATCGTCGCGCGTGTGCCCCAGGGCAACCCGCTCTATCCCGCGCTCACTCGCCCAATCCGCCAGCAGCGCATGGCGCGCCCGCCGCGCTCCGTCCTGGCTGGGCGGTGCATCCCGCGTGCGCCGCCAGTGCACCGTGTCGTGCGCAACGCTGAGTGCATCGCACATTTGCCGTACGGCGCGCGCTTCGTCCTTCGCCTCGGGCCGCAGGCCATGATCGACCGTGACCGCGCAGACGCGAACGCCGCTAGACGTTGCGTACTCTGTCGCCAGCACCAGCAGCGACAGCGAATCCGAACCTCCCGACACCGCAACGCCCAGCGTCGATCCCTCGGGAACAAGATACCCAAACGCCCTCATCGCGCGCCCCGCCAGGGCCGAAGAGACTTTTCCGCCAGATCTTGTCGAGGCCTTCACACGCCCAGATGTCGACCACCCGCTGCCCGATGTCGAGCGCGTCTGTGAGATTGCCAAGGGGCACAAGGACAGTGCGGCTGCATGCGCGCGCGAATGCGTGAAATTGGACCGACCGCTTAGGGGCTCTTTACGGTGCCATGTTCGGCGCGCACATTAGCTGCGCCCCCAACTTCGTGCTGCCTGAAAATCCTAAGCTTTTGGCGCGGGCTCGGGGGCGTGCCAGGCAGCCGGGTGACAGGATCAATGTTTTCATTCGCGGTTGAACGCTGGCTCAAGTCCAATAGTTCTCTGCGTTACCAGCAATTTCTTGATGACAGCCGCTCAACGACCGCTGCGCTGCTACGCGATGCTGGAATCGCGAGTGATTGCGAGCTCGCGCATTTCTACCTGCACTACGGTCCAGGGACCTGTCGCGGCTGGTATGAGCTCAACGAGGCCGACGAGATCGCCGACGCGACGCAGTATGCACGCGATGAGTTTGGAGTGCCGGCCGGCTACATCGCGCTGACCGGCTACGAAGGCGAGGGCGTGGTGCTGTACGAGCTTCAAACGGGAGAAGTCTACGACGTGGAGCTTGGCAGGTTGGACGATTTCCTGAGCGGCTCGATGGCGCCGATCGCGACAAGGTTTGAAGGGTTCCTGATTTGGTGCATGAATCTCGAGCAGCAAGGTTCATGACTCGCCGTCATGTTTGTCGGCGACTGGTGCACACCAAATCGTGCCATAGACCGAACTGACTGATCTTATCGGGGTTAGAAGCAGATAATTGGCGCTGGCCGCAATTGAGCGCCCGCTATCTCTTTTCGAGAATTTCGCGCTCGTAGATTTCGACGAGTTGGCGCCAGATGTCGAGTGTATCTTCGAGATTGTCGCCAGTGACGCCGGCATCCAGATTGAGGTCCATTACCAGCTTCACCTGGGTCTGGTCATAGGTCACACGCACATACCGCCAGCGGATGTTGAAGGCGTTCACGGCCTCCGGCGTCAGGTTCGTGGGTCGCGGGGCGGGCGAGACGAACTGCACGGAGTTGCAGTATTGCCCGCCCTCGCACTCGTAGAACTGGATCAAGTATTCCGAGTTCGAGAACCGTCCTGCGATCACCGGATCGCCGCGCGTGTCGGCGCGAAGCTCCACCCGATAGCCGGTGCGCTCCATGAAGCGCGCCATCCCCGCCGGATCGGATGCATCAAAGATGCCGCTCCGCACCCGCTCGGCCGAAGGCGGCTGGGCTATGGCGGCGCCCGCCGCAAGCACCAAAGCGGCAAGTCCAAATGAGAGGCGGTGGACAAGGCGCACGCGGTGTATTCCCGGATCAGACCTTCGCTTCGGCATAGCCACAGACGTCACTCAGAAGAACTGGAATGCGTCTTTCTCGTACGATCATTAATGCAAACGGAATCACGTCGCGCAAATTGGAACCGCAGCTTGCGATCCCAGCTGGAGCCAAGCCAAGAGCTGGGAGCCATCCAACCATTGTTGTGATCCCGCAGTGGGTCCCGGGTCGCGTTGCGTTTGCTCGCGATGACAACGCTCGATCTTGCAAAGAGAGTGTGAAGGCAATCAGCCCCGACTGCCACGCACGCGCCTAGGCGCACTTCGCGTACTGGCGCTCCTGCGCGGCCATCTGCTTGGCCACCGCCGACGCCTTGGGGAACTGCTTGCTCATCAGATCGAGCGTGCGGCATGCCTCCTTGCCCTTGTCCATCAGGCGCATCGCGCGCGCGAGCTTCACGAGCCCGGTCGGCGCGTTGGAAGAGGTCGGGTGGTCCTTGATCAGCTTGCCATAGGCAACCGCTGCGTCAGCGTAATTGTCCTGATAGAGCAGGGCCTCGCCCAGATAGTACTGCGCATCGGCGGCCTTCTTGCCTTTCGGGTACTTCTGCAGCAGCACGCCGAACGCTTCCTCGGCTCCCGGGAAATTGCCGCCGATCAGCATCGCATGGGATTCGTTGAACAGACCTTCCTCGTCCTGCGGCAGCGTCGCAGTGTCGATCGCCGCGGGCGGCGGCGCCGAGGCGGCCGCCAGCTGGTTCGGCACCGACTCGCCGCGCGTCAGGTTGCCGGTGGTTGTTCCGCCTGCGGGGCGCGCCTGTCCGTTGACGATCTCCTCGAGCGTTTCGACCCGATCTCTGAGAAGCTGGAGTTCGGCTTCGGCACGGCGCCGGCCCGCATCGGCCTGGTCGGCCACGCGACGCGCATCGCTCAGCTGCGCGCCGAGATTCTCGGTCTGGTCGATCGCCTTGCGCAGGTCGCCTTCCAGGGCTTCCAACCGGAGCCGCAGCTGCTCGACAGCCGGGTCGGGTGCGGCGACATAGGGCGTCGAGCTGAACACTTGTGCGCTCGCCGCCGGCGCCAGCATGGCCACAGCAAGAGCCGCCGCGAGGCTTGCGATGGTCCACCACACCGCGCGAGCGACGCGCGTGGCGGCGGTTCCGGTCTTTAGGGCAAGAGCGATGGTGCGTCGCTGGCGAGCATCTCGCGAGGCAGACGGCCAGGAGCCGGATGACCAGTGGCCGGCCAAAGGGGGCATGAAGCGGGTGCGTCTCATGTCCATAAAGTATCCACCGCCCGGGCCAGAATTATGGCGGACCCGGGCGGCAGACTGCAGGTCAGGTGTTAACCGATCGCTTCCACGATAACATTTGTGTAAGCGTTCCGGTTGCGAGACCAGGCGGCTTCATTGCTGCCAGGATCGAGCGGCTTGTCCTTGCCGAACGAAATGGTCTGGATGCGGTTTTCCGCGATTCCTTGGGCGACCAGATAAGATTTCACCGATTGCGCCCGGCGCTCGCCGAGGGCGATGTTGTAATCGCGCGTTCCGCGCTCGTCGGCATGGCCCTGGACCTCGACCCGGGTCGAGGGGAACTGCTTCAGCCAGGCCACCTGCGAGGCTAGCGAACGCTGGTCGTCTGAGTCGAGATTGTATGCGTCATAGTCGAAGTAGACGCGGTCAGTGGCCTTCACCGCGAAGTCGGCCTTAGAGCCGGCGGCCGGTCCGGCCGGCGGGGTCACGCGCGGCGGCTCGGGCGGTGTCACCACCGGCGGCGCCGTCACCGTTGTCGTGGTCGACGCCGTCGGCGTCGGTGGGGGCTCCGGCGTCGGATTCGAAGCGCAGGCCGCAAGGGCAAGCGTCGCCGTGGCGAGGACCGAAAGGCTGAGTGTCCGCATGATGTTTAGTCTCCTTGTTCCCGGCGCGCCCCAAGAATGGCGCCTGTCAAATCCCCCGGCATTACCTGCAAACTGCAATAGATTTGCAAGTCCGGGAAGCGTTCAGAAGCGACGAAGCTTCAATATACTTTCAGCAGGTTTTTGTGACAAAGACGAGGCGGCCTTGCAATAAAGTAATGTCCATAACGCAACAGGTTTCGACGAGGTTTACGCAACGCTGCACACACGCCACACAAACCCAAACAACGCGACGACAAGATGGGGTTCGCCGAGGATGACCTACTGCATCTTCAGCACTGGTCCCCAGGTTGGGTTGGTGGCATCGCGAGGCGTGGGCAGTCGGCGCTCGTTGCGGCCGGTCAGGTCGATGCTGTGCAGCTTCGGTCCCGCGCCTCGGGCCGCCGTCCGCTCGAACGCGATCACGCGGCCGTTGGGCGACCAGGTTGGGCTCTCATCCTGATAGCCGTCAGTTAGGATACGCAGGCCACTGCCGTCCTTCTGGATCACGCCGACCACGAACTGGCCGCCGCCCTGGCGCGAGAAGGCGATCCAGTCGCCGCGCGGCGACCAGACCGGATCGGTGAAACTGTAGCCGGCCTCGGCAAACGTGATGCGGCAGGCGTCAGCCGAGCCGCCGCGCGGGCAGTTCATCCGCGAACCGTCGGCATTCATGATGTAAAGCTGGCGCGAGCCTCCGCGATCGGACTGAAACACGATCTGCTGTCCATCCGGCGAGAAAGACGGCGACACGTCGATCGAGGAGTCGTTGGTTAGCCGCGTCAGCCTACGCGAGGCGAGATCGATCTTGTAGATGTCGGTGTTACCGCGCTCGGCGCGGTTGAACACGATCGACTTTCCATCCGGCGAGAAACGCGCGGAGAAGTCGAGCTGGCCTGCGCCTTCTGCGAGGATCTCCTGCCGGCCGGTTGCAAGATCGTAGAGGTAGGTCCGCAACAACGTCGCTCCCGGATAGCGAGGATCGTCGATATAGGCGCCGTAGAGAATCACCTGGTCCGTCGGCGAGAAGCGCGGGTTGATCACGGCCGTGCGGTTAGAGAGCAGGAACTCCGCATTCGCGCCATCCTGGTCCATGATCGCCAGCCGGCCGCGGAACGGCTCGTCGCCGGGCGTCTTGGAGACGAAGACGATGCGGCTGTCGAAATAGCCCGGATCGCCGGTCAGCTGGAAAAAGATGTCGTCCGCCACCTTGTGCGCCAGTCGCCGCCAGTTGAGCGGCGTGGGTACTTCATAGCCCATTTCGTATTGCATCTTCTGGCCATAGACGTCCCACAGCCGGAACTGCACCGTCATCGCATTGTTGGCCGGGTTCACCACCACATTGCCGACCACCAGCGCCTGCGTCTCGAGGCCGGCGACAGTCCAGTTGCCGAATATCGGCTGCAACGTGATGTCGACGTCCTTCTCGATGAAGGCCGCCTTCTCGAGCACGCGGAACGGCGCCGAGCCGCCAAGATCAGCGCGCAGCACGTCGCTGATCTGCCGCGCGATTTCGGCGGCGCCGGGGCCTGAGCCATCGAAGTCCGGGATCGCGATGCGGAGCGGGATGTACTGCTCGCCAACCACCGTGGCGCGAAGCTGCGCATGAGCTGGCGCCTGCGGAGCCAGGTACACGAGCGCACCAGCGCCAAATACTGCCAGCGCCAGCCTGTTCAAAAGCTTTCCGATTCCCCCGGCAGTCTGCTTCGTTGTCATTGCTCGGCTCCGATCTTCGGCAGGAATTCGAGGTCGATGGTTCGCGGTTCGGGCAGGCGGAAATAGTCCTCGGGCACCCGCCAGCCAATCTGGTTGCACATGTTGAGCGCGCGCTCGGCGTGTACGATAAAAGTGTTGAGCGGGGGATCGTTGGCCGGCTTGCGCACCGGCGAGACCAACTCAGGCCGGATCGAGAACTTGCCATTGCGGCCAAAGGCGATGCGAAAGGTCGCGCGCAGCCGCTTGGCGTCGGCCATGTCGCTATGATCGGCCCAGCAGCGATTGTCCTTTAATTGCGAGACGAGGATATCCGTTATCGTCGCAGTCATCCTGCGGCGGTCGCCAACGCTGAGACGCGGCGTTTCGTTGGCGGCGCTGGCAGGGGTCACATCGCTGCGGTTCTTCGATGGCCTGGGCGTGTCCTCGATCTGCGAAAGGATGTCATCGAGCTCACTGCTGAGCGACTTTGACGGCGTCGGCGCAGCCTTATTGTCCTTCTTCGGGTCTGGCTTGGGCTGCACCTTTGGTTCTTCAAGCGAGATCGCATCCTCTTCCACCGGCGGCGGGGCAGGGGCTGGCGCGGCCTTGGATTCCTCCTCAAGTGCGGCCTTTTCCTCAGCCTTCTCCATGGCGGCCGCGACTTCCGTGAGGTTCGTTTCCGTCGACAGATCGACGAGTTCGATCGGCACGTAATGCTGCCTCGTCGCCGGCAGAGGTGCCGCCTCGGGCATCGACGCGAGCGTCGCGATAACCGCCCCGCCATGCAATAGGAAGGAGAAGAACGCCGAAGGCAGCGAGGTGATGGTCGGAGGCGGAAGGCGTCGCATCAGGGGGGTCAGCCTCCCTGCATGATGCGCCGCGCCACATTCGGGTCGACGGGCAGGCCTACGTTTCTGAAGCCGGCTGTCTGCAACAGCGCCAGCACCTTCACGACCACCCCGTTCGCCACCATTTCATCGGCGCGCACATAGACGCGCTTCTCTGTATTGTTCTGGGCCAAAGCCATCAGCTGCGGCCCGAGGTCCTTCAGTTCAACCGGCGTATCTTCCAGCCCGAGATAGACGCCGCCATCCTTGTCGATCGTCACCACCAAAGGTCTCTGGTTCTCGGTCGGCATCTGCTCGGCAGTCACTTTCGGCAGCGACACAGATACACCCGTCGCCAGCATCGGCGCTGTCACCATAAACACCACCAGCAGCACCAGCATCACGTCCACCATCGGTGTCACGTTGATGTCCGCCATCGGCCGCCGCCGGCTGCCCCTTCCTCGCGATCCCTTCATCAGCATCGCCATGGGGTTATGCATCCCGCCGTTCGTTGAGACGCTTGGACAGGCGCGAGGACACTTCCTGCGCGAAGTTCGACATGCGCTCTGAGAAGGCCGAAACGTCGGCCGAGAACTTGTTGTAGAAGATCAGCGCCGGGATGGCCGCGAATAGGCCCAGCGCGGTCGCGAACAGCGCCTCGGCGATGCCAGGCGCCACGACGGTAAGGTTTGTCTCGCCCTGCGCCGCGATGTTGCGGAACGAATTCATGATCCCGATCACGGTTCCGAAGAGGCCGATGAACGGCGTCGAAGAAGCGATAATCGCCAGCGTCGAGAGGCCCGCTTCCATGCGCTGAGTTTCGCGGTTCACCGCGACATCCATCATCTGCGTTGCGCGTTCGACGATGGCGCGGTTGGCTTCATCGCCCGGAGCGCCCCTGCGGCTCTCGCGCCATTCGCGGGCGCCGGCGGAGAACACCCGAGCCATCGCCTCGGCCGGCTTGTCGGTGACGCGGTCATTGACATCGTCCATCGGCTGGCCGGCCCAGAAGGCCTGCTCGAAGCGGTTGGCGCGCGCCTTGGCGCCCGAGATCGCGAAGAACTTGTCGATCGCCACCGCCAGCGACCAGATCGAGGCCAAGGCGAGGATCACCATGACAGCCTGCACGATCACATCGGCGCGCAGGAACAGCGCAACGAGCGAGAAATCCTCGGTCGTCACAAGCGCGTCGGGCAAGGCTTCAGGCATTCAGTCCTCTCAATGAAGGTCGGGGCTATCAAAGGCTTATGGGCATGCCCCTAACACAAGCCATTTGCACCGCTTCTGGTTACGAAATTAGGCGAGATGAAGGTCAATACCGGCGATTCCCCGGGGCTTCAGGGGCTATTCAGCGTGGGCGCTGCATAAGCGGCCCAGTGCCCCAGTTCCGCAGCGGAAGGTTTGCGGGCCCTGCCGTCGGGATGGATCGCCACCGCGACAATCTCGGCCTCAATGAGGAGGATGCTGTCCCGCTCGATCCGCTGTCGGAAATTGAGGCGCGGGCCCTTCATGCCAGCAAATGTCGTCCGCACCAGCAGGGCGTCATGTATGCGGGCGGGCGCGCGATAGTCGATAACGATGCGCGTAACCGCAAAAATCCCATGATCGGGCTGGCCCGGCGGCACCCCCATTACCCGCAGCATTTCGGAGCGGCCACGCTCGCAGTAGCGCAGATAGGTGGCGTGATAGACGACACCCGTGAAGTCCGTGTCCTCATAATAGACGCGCACAGGCAGCACATGCTCGCGCCCGACAATGCGGCCAATGGAAGGAAGATCGCTCATGGCATCTCGATAGGGCGCCCGGCCCGCCGCCTCCACCCGCCTGTCCCAAATTTCGCCCGTGATGCACGCGGGCATCACTGCGCGGAAAAAGCCTCACGCCGATGTGTAGAGGCGGGCCAGGATTCGCCCTTCGCAGGAAACAACAAGGCGAAACCCGTCCGCGGACAATAAGGTTCAAGCGGCTGGTCGAGGACGTGTCGCTCGAACGGGCCTGATGAGGGAAGGCAGGTGCGTCGCGACGCCTAGCGCGGGCTAACGGCGCCCTTTTCGCTCTGCGGCCTGTCCGGCTTCGCGCTCCGGGGCGTCTTCCTGCTTTTTTGCGCTGGCGACTTGCCTCGGCTTCGCTGGCAGGCGCGCCGCCGGTACGAATATGGGCGAACACTCTGCAATCGGGCTGGCAACACCACCGTAAAGACCCCCACATGCTGCGTGTCGGCGCGTTCGCCTACCGCCTCAAGGGGTTTGCTGCCGAAGTCGGCCGCGATCCCGCACGTCCGGGCTTGCCCGACCCGGCGCGCGCAGGCGATCCGTGTACCTATTGGCATGTCGTGCTGAGCGAAACGCTCCTCACAGCCGCGAACCGCATTGAGGCGGCCGCCAATGTCGCCCTCTTCGGCCTGATTGGCTGGCTCGCCGTCGTGCGCGCCACCGGCTTCCTCACCCAGATACACGTTGCCTGGCAGGCCGGCGTGAAGCGAGCAAGACGCCAATGCAGCAACGCGAAGCCTGTGCCGCCGCCTCTTGCCAGCATCTTTGCCGATCTTTGAGCCTTACCCGCGCGGGAACATGTCGAAATACGGCTGCGCCTCGGCCAGCACGCGCGCGAAGGACGGCCGCGCGGTCAGCCGGTCGAGATAGCGCGCTGCGCCCGGGTGGGCATCGCCAAGGGGTGCGACCTGATTGGCGTAGTAAAGCGCCGGCGCCGCTGCACAGTCAGCCATGGTGAAGGTGAGACCCGTCGCCCAGCCGCCCGAGGCCATGTCGCGGTCGACCAGCGCGAGCGCGATCTGCAGCTCGGCGTGGTGGCGCGCCACGCCTGCGGGATCCTTCTGACCTTCTGGCCGGATCCGGTCACCGACGATGCGCTGCATCCTGTCGTGCACATAGAGATCGTAGAAACGATCGGAGAGGCGCGTCCGCAGCGCCAAGTCCCTGTCCGCCGGCAAGAGCTTCGCCGCTGCCGGGAACTTTCCGGCGAGATACTCGATAATGATGCTCGATTCCGGAAACGCCTTGCCGGCTTCCTCATCGACCAGCACAGGAAACTTGCCCAACGGTGTCATCCGCACGAAGCGTTCGCGGGCGTCGGGGTCCTGCAGGTCGACAATCTCCGGTTCGAAGGGAATGCCGGCCTCGTAAAGCGCGATCAGAACCTTCCAGCAGTATGACGACAGCGGATGCATGTAGAGCCTGAGCGCCATGTGATCGTCCTTTGTCGCCTTTTTGGGGAGCGACGCTGCAAACCGGAATGTCGTCCCCTGCAGCGGCGTCCTCGCACCAGGTCCCAATCGCCACAAGACACTGCGACATTGCGGCGTGAGGTTATGCAGGCTCCTGCTGGCAAGGTGCATCGCTCCCATGCCATCATGCAGGCTTCGAAAACGGGGATCACGGATGTTTCGGACACTTCTTGCGGCTGCGGCGTTCCTGGCGGCCAGCCTGCCCGCTCACGCCCAGGTCAGGGACGAACTGACCAGCGGAGCGTGGACCTGCTGGATGACGTCGCTCATCGGTGACCCCGGGATGGATACAAATCTCGCATTCAATTCCGACGGTTCGCTCGACGGCTGGTTCTTCGGCGAGGTCGCCGATGGCGGCGACGTGATCACGCTCGAGTTTTCGGTCGTAGGAAGCTGGACGCTCAGCGGCTCAGTCATTACCAG
This sequence comes from Pseudomonadota bacterium, assembly GCA_041166025.1. Classification (GTDB taxonomy): domain Bacteria; phylum Pseudomonadota; class Alphaproteobacteria; order Caulobacterales; family Hyphomonadaceae; genus UBA7672. The sequence continues at coordinate 11,280 of JBEAMJ010000001.1, forward strand.
CACGATCTCCAGCTCCGAGCTCCTGGCTGGCTCGCTCAATGGTGAGGCCTTCACCGCCGAAGATCTCGCCGAGCTCTCCGGCCTCATGAGCGAGGAGCTGTCCGCCTTCTCCGGCGAGAGCACTGTCGCCTACATCGCCCCGCACGCCATGGTGCTCGAGGAGGCGGACGCTTCAATCAGCTGCTGGCGTTGAGGATGCCGAAGCTGGCAGTGGGGGCGCAATGGGCCGCGGCAGATCCGGCGGCTTCGCGACTTCCAGCTGATGCTGGCGGGCCTCGCAGACCGCGATTGCTTCGCTGAGCAGCGTCACGGACATTTTGCGTTCGGCCGCGACCGCGCGTTGCCTCGCCACCTACAGCGCGGCCTCCAGCTTCTCGGCCGGGAGGCGAGGCCCGCCCTTCCCAACTTCGCCTGAAGCCGGTTGACCAGCCTGTTCCACCGCGACGTGTCGGCACCGGCATCCTCGCGTGTCAGGCGCAGGGCACGCGCAGTCCGAGCAAACTCACTGGGCCCGGCCTGGATCAGGATGTGCGCCGTCGGCGGCGCTCATCCGCCGGCGGACGTTGCGACCACCGCGACAACGCCGAGATTCTGCGGGTGAATGTCCACCCTCCCGCCGTCTGCAGAATCGAAGATTGACCGTCCGACCGCAGCCTCGATCGCGCGCCGCATCGCCGCATCGCCGCATCGCCGCGTCGATCGCAGGATCCCAGAAAACCTATAGCCGCTTCTGCCCGGCCATCGCATCACCAGCGGGAGGACACTGCCACGTCGCCTGTGGTTACCGAAGCGATGGGGACCGCGCTGCGCCAGCGATGCCAGATCACGAAGATGCGCGGACCGTCCACAAGATACC
>JBEAMJ010000002.1:0-5366 GCA_041166025.1 Pseudomonadota bacterium
TTCCCGGAGCTGCTGCGCGCTGCGGGCTATTACACGATCAACAACTCCAAGACCGATTACCAGTTCGGCAACCCCTTCACCGTGTGGGACGAGAATGGCGCGCAGGCGCATTGGAAGAACCGGCCTGACGGCGCGCCGTTCTTTGCCATGTATAGCCTCACGGCGACACACGAGAGTTCGCTCTTTCCAGTCGACTCCATCGAGCGGCGCTTCCCCGGCACGAGCGGCGTCCTTCGGGGCTTCGAGGCGCAGCGCGTCACTCTGGCCAACCCGACCCGGCCGGAGGATGTCGTCGTGCCGCCCTACTATCCGGACACGCCGACGGTGCGAGCGGACATTGCGCGGCAGTATGACAACATCCAGCTGATGGACGCCTGGGTCGGGGAGCGCATGGCGGAATTGGCGCGCGAAGGCGTCCTCGACAACACGATCGTCATCTGGACCACGGATCATGGCGACGGCTTGCCGCGAGCCAAGCGTTCTCTCTATGACAGCGGCCTCAATGCGCCTTTCATCATTCGCTTTCCCGACGGACGCGGAGCAGGCAGTGTCGACACGCGGCTGATCTCGTTTGTCGACCTGGCCCCGACCCTGCTTTCGCTGGCCGGGGCGGAGCGCCCGGCGCATCTGCAGGGCGTTGACATGCTGGCGCCCGAGGGCGGGAAGCAGGGCCGCGTGTTTGCGGCGCGCGACCGGCTGGACGAGTGGCCCGATCTTGGTCGTGCAGTGCGCACGCGGGACTTCAAGTACATCCTCAACGAGCGGCCGGAGGCGATGTTCTACCTGCCGCTGTCGTTCCGCGAGAACCTGCCGATGATGGCCGAGATGCGCGCGCTTGCCGGAGACGGCAAGCTGTCGGCCTTGCAGGCGGGGTACTTCGCCACGCCGCGCCCGGCCGAGGAGCTCTACGATCTCCGGGCGGACCCTCACGAGGTGCGGAACCTCGCCGGCGATCCTGCACACGCAGGCGTGAAGGCCGAGCTTTCGGCTGAGCTGTCGGCGTGGCGCGCACGTGTGGGCGATCCGGGCCTGATGGGGGAAGACCGCATGATCAAGGCGGCATGGGGCGCCGAGGTTCAGCCACAGACGGCCGCGCCGGTAATCGGGCAGGGCGCAAGCCACAGTTTGGCATCCGTTACCCTGTCGAGCACGACTGTCGGCGCCTCGATCGGCTACCGGCTCGACGGTGAGGCGCGCTGGCACCTCTACACCGGGCCGTTCGCGGTCACCCCTGGAACGCGCGTTCAGGCCAAGGCGATCCGGTATGGATTCAGGGAGAGTGAAGTGGTTGCGACGGTCGTGGAGTAAGGCGCATCTACTGCACCTCGTCGGTGTCCCACACTGTCCGCACCGCGATGTCGTTCTCGACACCGATATTGTACCAGGCGAGGCGGTCCTTCGAGGCGTTGACGATGATGAAGTGCTCGTGCGGCCTCACGGCGAGCGTCAGCTGGCTGCGCAGCTGCTGGATCGTCTGCCGTGAGCGCAACACCCACATGTCGCCGGCCGCGCGGGTCGCCTTGCCGGCCTCACGCAGGACCCGCTCGAACCGTTCATTGCCTGACACGAGCCGGGCAGCGATGAAATAGTTGCACACCGGCACTTCGGTCTCGCCGGCGTCGAGGCGGGGATCGCCGAACTTGCGCTTCTTCGGGCCCTTGAAATCCCAGCGCAGGTTCGGGTGGCAGTCGGCGCGGTGATAGTCCGGATCGGAGCCGCAGGCGATGAAGGTGCCGGCCTGGACGCGGCCTTCCTTGAGGAAGTCAATGAGCCGCGAGCGCGGGTAGGGGCCATATTCCTTCTCGCCGATCCGGACGCGCCATTTCACGCTTTCGAAGGGGGGCGGCGGCGTGTGCAGCCCCTCCTCCTCGCCTGTTTCCACAGGCTGCCTGAGCTCCAGCGTTTCGGCCATCGGACAGCGTGTTCCGCATTTCCTTCTTTGGGGCTACTTGTAGTGGAAACCACCTTGTCCAAAGGTAAACAAAAGCCTGCAGGAGACGTCCCATGAGCACCTATGAATTCATCAAGACCGAGACGGATGGCCCGCTTTTCATCGTCACGATCAATCGGCCGGATCAGCTCAATTGCCTGCATCCGATGGGAAATGCGGAGATGGGCAAGGCGTTCGACGAATTCGCGGCCAATCCCGACCTCTGGGTCGCCATCGTCACCGGCGCAGGCGACAAGGCGTTTTCGGCGGGCAACGATCTCAAGTTTGCGGCCTCAGGGCAGAAATCGCCCGTGCCGATGCCGTCGTCTGGCTTTGGCGGTTTGACCTCGCGTTATGACCTCTACAAGCCGGTGATTGCGGCAGTGAATGGCTTTGCCATGGGCGGCGGCTTCGAGATCGCGCTGGCGACCGACATCATCATCGCGGCAGAAAATGCCAAGTTCGCGCTGCCAGAACCACGCGTCGGCTTTGCAGCGCTTGCCTCGGGCATGCACCGGCTTCCACGACAGGTGCCTCTGAAGAAAGCGATGGGCATGATGCTGACAGGGCGCACCGTCAGCGCCGCCGAGGGCAAGGAGATCGGCTTTGTCACTGAGGTGGTGCCACAGGGCAAGGCGCTGGAGGAAGCCAAACGCTGGGCCGGCATGATCCTCGAATGCTCGCCGATGGCGATCCGCGCGACCAAGGAAACGGTACTGACTGGCCTCAACACGGCCGATCTTAAAACTGCGTTCGAGACCAAGGTGCCCGGCATCGCCCGGCTGATGGCGTCGGCAGATCACAAGGAAGGCCCGCTGGCGTTCGCCCAGAAGCGCAAGCCGGTGTGGAAGAACGAACCGTAGGCTCACGCGCGCGGGTGGGGCGGCAGTGGAGTAGGCATGACATCGGCGCCTGATTTCCCGGAGCTCGCCGCAGCGCATGGCATCGAGCTGGACCGCGATCCGTCCATGCTCCGCGCTTTCGGTTCGGATGCGGAGTATTTTGCCGTCACTGCGCGCGATGTCTCGGGTGCCTACTGGGTGCTCAAGGCGCCGCGGCGGGGTGACGTGCAGGCGCTTGCACGACAGGAGCGGATGATCCTCGACTATGTGCGTGGAAAGCTGCCGGTCGTGGTGCCCGACTGGCAGGTGCATAGCGACAAGCTTGTTGCCTATCGCGTACTGCCAGGCGTGCCGGCGGCCGAAGTCGATCCGCTGATGGGCGAGCTGGTCTGGCGCCTTCCGCAGGCTCGTGTGCCGCAGGCCTTTCCCGAAAGCCTTGCCGAGACGATGGCCAAGCTGCATGCGCTCGACGTCAGCGCCGCGGGTGCGGCGGGTGTTCCCGTTCTGACGCCGGATCAGGTGCGGGCCCGCGTGCAGCAGCGGATGGAGGACTGCAATGCGCTGGCGACTGTGCCGGAAAAGCTCTGGGATCTGTGGCGCAAATGGATCGAGGGTGATGCATTCTGGCCGGACTTCGTGACGCCCATCAACGGCGACATCTATCATCCGCGCCTGTTTGTGAACGCGGACTATCGGCTTGTCGCGATCGAGAACTGGGCGGATGCCGAGATCGGCGATCCGGCCTCGGATTTCACGCTCTACTTCGCTGCCGCCGGGCGCGAGGCGATGGAAGAACTGGTCGCGCGCTATGAGAGGGCCGGCGGTCAGACCTGGGGCCGGATGGCCGACCAGGCGGAGATGTATTACTGGGCCAGCCCGATCAAGTTCGCCGCTTACGCCATGCGCACCGGCGACCTTTCCCATCTGATGAACGTGAAGAACATGGTCCACCGCTACGCCGGAATGCTGGAGGACTCAGGGTACGGGGAGTGAGCGGTTCTGCACCTGCGAAGCGCACTTCGCTTGCCGCATTGCCTGCTCGACCCCATTTACCTGGGCGCCACCTTGGAGGATGCAAGCCATGAGCGATGCAATCGGCCCGGGCGATCTCGTCCTGTGTGTAAACGCCGCGCCAAATCATGTCACCGGCGAGCCGGTGCCGCTGGTGGCGGGGGAGAGTTACCGCGTCCTGACGGTGCTGGAGTTTGCCTGCCCGTGCGGGCGGGCCGATGCCCTTCTGGATGTCGGTATCGACTTTGCCTGGTGCCAGTCGCGCTTTCGGCTGATGCCGAAGCCCAGGTTCGAGTCCAAGACCCGTCATGCGCCCGCACCGAAAGTGAAGGAGAAGGTGCGCTGACCTGCGTCTGGGCGTTCCGCTAGATGTCCGTCCCGTCCAGTGTCCGGAAGTCGACCGCAAAGCCGCCGTCGATGTATCGGACGCATGTGCCTGCGCGTTCGCCGATCTGGACGCGGTCGCCAATCATCGGGCGCGGGCCGGATGTCTTGAGCGCGACGCCAAACAGCGAGACATCGACGACGGCGCAGGCGATCGAGGTGTCCTTGCCGTGGATGGCGATTACCTGGCCCGTCGCCGGGCGGCGCTCGGCGATGCGTTCGTCGCTGAGGCCCAGCCGGTCCTTGTTGACCAGCCAGGTCAGCGCGTCGGCGATCTTCTCGCGCTTGCGCGGAGGCACGCGGAATTCGATCGCGTAGCCCACCTCGTTGAGTATGCGCACGACAGCGCCTTCGACCCGGCCGATGCCGTCGATGTAGAGGACCAGTTCCTCGCCCTTGGCGAGTGGACGGGCCAGGTTGATGCGAATGCCGCCAGCGCACACATCGATGGTGTTGCAGGCAAACTCCTCGCCGGCGCCTGTGAGGCCGCGCACCGGCACCTGCCAGATCACCCGGCGGTGGCGGCGGCGGTCGATCGCCTCCGCCTTGCGGAGCGAGGGCCGCTCGGCGTTCTGGCTGGCCTGGGCCGATTGCATCAGCAACCCTCGGGTGGCGCGAGAGGGGGGTCCCCTGTGGGCCGGAAGGTTAATGCCGCAATGGTTCACAAACCCTTGCCGTAAGCGCCATGGCCGGCCGGCGTGACATGGCCGTTCGACTTGCGATCAATCAGCGGTTTGGGCGTTTTCGTGTTGCGGCCCGCCAGCTCGGGATGCTGGCGCGAGTGGAGCGTCGGCTTGGGCGGCCGATCATTCATTGCGACGCGACCAGGCGAATCGCTGGACGGAGGCAGGGCGCAGGCGGGAAAATTGCCAGCACCTGCAGCCGGCGCAGCGGACGGCCGCCGAGGAATTCTTCCGGCGAGATCGCCTGGCAGAGGCCGAGGAAGCGTCGCGGGCCGTCGAAGTCACTCAGAAGCGGGGCGAGAGCAAATTCGAGATCGAGGCGCTTGCCGGCCAACGTCTCGCCGCGCGCATGAATCACCGTGGGACCCCGGTCCTTCACCGCCATCGAGAGCCCCGCGGCCACGAGGCCGCGATCGAGTTCGTTCCAGATCGACAGGAAGTCGTGCTCGGTGAGCTGGCGGCCGAACAGGCGGTCGAGCGTCGGGCCGACACGCCGGAAGGCGAAGTCGCGTTCGG
>JBEAMJ010000003.1:0-8177 GCA_041166025.1 Pseudomonadota bacterium
GCAAATTCGATGGCTTCTCCCATCGGCGTGTCGCCGGTGACGTCGAGATCGCTAGCGGCGATCATGTCGGGCGTCTCGAAATCCTGGACCAGCTTCACCGGCCCGAAGGTGACGACAGCGAGCTCGACGCGCTTCGAAGCAAGCGCATCCTCAAGCAGTTCGGTGAGCAGGGTCTGATAGCCGGCATTGAGCTGGGTCAGCGGCCTGCCCTCCATCGAACCGGACGTGTCGAGGACGAGCACGCAGGGGCAGCGGGGTTCGGGGTTTTCAGCGAAGACATCGGCAATGAAGGGCGACTGCACGACCAGGGAGGTGGAGGACATGGGGGGCTCCTGTGTGGGAATGAGGCTCAGACGGCGAGCTGTTCGTCGAAGGCGGCGAGATGGAGGACGGCGTCGTCATGGATGAGGGCATGACCGGTGCACCCCTCGCCTGCGAGGCGCACATCGACCCCAAGCCCGGCGCTGGGGGCCGAGGAGATCGAAGACCCAAGCACCCGCGCAATGAAGGCTTCGACGTCGGCTTTGGTTGGAACCTTCGGCGCGGTCACGTCGGACGCTTCGAGCGCATCGAAGGCGTAGCTCTTGAGAAGCTTGCGGTAGATCGCGCGAAAGGCGGCTTCGGTTGCAAGCAGTTCGATACCGACAACGCGGCCGTCGAGGACGAAGGCTGCGCCCCGCTGGGCCGCGACCGGCTCGAGGGAGGCTTCGAACTCGCGGAGACGCTCGCCATAGCTTTCATAGCCATCGCTGATGGCGGACGAAGCGCTGTCGACGTGCATGCGGTTGAGCTTGGCCGAAACGTCTGACCAGACCTCGTGCTGATCGGCATCGAACTGCCGTGCAACAGCATGAGCCGTTGATCCGCCAACGGCGCTCCGATCCCTATGCGTGGCGGCCATGCGTGCGGCCTTGCGCGCCCGCGCCTTCGCAAACAGGGCGTGTTCAGCCGCCCTGAAGCTGTGCGTGCTGTAGCGCCAGCGCCCTGCCTCGACGCAGGAGACAGGCAGGAGCATGTCGGCCCCAGCGGGCGCCAGGACCGAGGCATTGAGGATGCGGTTCTGTTTGGCGCCGAGAAGCTCCTCGCCATCGAGCAGCAGGACCGGCACGGGCGACCTGCTGAGAAACCTGAGGACCGGGACCGACCCGCTGTCGGAGGTTTCCGTGACCTCGACGGCCTTGGAGGCCAGGGCCTCATCGAGAAGGATGAAGTCACCTCCCTCGCCCGCGCCGGCAAAGAGCGGGAAGATTTCGAGCCGCCCGTGGCGGCGGGATTCTCCGATCGAAACGCCGGAAAGAAGGTCGGAAATGGCTGTCATTTTACTGCTCCCCTGAACTGGCCCATCACCCCCAACGCCAATCCGGACACAGTTCTCCCGCCGCCCCCTGCGCGCCTGCAGGGTTCGCTTGCGCTCCGAATCATCGCATTGCTAGATTGTTCTTGTTGTTCGACCCATCTACTTACTGGATGCATCTAATATGTCGACGAAGCGGCCAAAGTCAAGCGATGGCGCAATGCGTGCGCAAACGCGCAGCCGCGCGGCCGCGCCTGACGCAGCGACGACCGACAGAAAATCGGGCAGGAAGTCTGCCGACGATGCGACGCTGGCGACGGCGGAGACCACGGGACTTCCCTGGGCGACGATGAGCCGTCTTACCTTTCTGGAAGAGTCGATCTTCTGGACCGACAGCATCAACCGCAAGGATCTGATTGAGCAGTTCGGGATTTCCGAGCAGCAGGCGTCAGGCGACCTGACGCGCTATCAGGAGATCGCCCCTGACAATCTCGTCTACGACAAGAGCGACAAGACCTATCGCGCTGCTGCGCGCTTTGCGCCGCGCTTCCTGCATCCGGATACGGACGAGGTGCTGAGCCGGCTTCGCCTCACCGCGGAAGGCGTCGCTGAGGATCATCCGCTCATCGGTTCGCTCTCGCTTGGCATAGCGCCGGCGCCCGCGCGGCCCGTCGAGCCGGAGACGCTGCGCGTGATCATCCGCGCCATACGCGAGGCACGGCAGGTGTCGGCGCACTATGTCTCGTTCTCGCAGACGGACGGGCGCATGCGGAGGATCGAACCGCACGCGCTGGGTTATGACGGGTTTCGCTGGCATGCCCGCGCGCGCGATGCCGAGGACGGCGCGTTCAAGGACTATGTGCTGGGACGCCTATCGGGCGCGAACCTGCAGGGACCAGCAGAAGCGCCATCCAGTACGGACCAGGACTGGCATGGCTGGGTGACGCTTACGATCGCGCCCAATCCTGGCCTGTCGCCGGCGCAGAAGAAGGTGATCGAGCGCGACTATGGCATGCGTGGCGGAACGGCTGATCTCAAGGTCCGCAAGGCGCTGGCCTACTACACCAAACACAGGCTGGGGCTGGACCTGGATCCCAAGGCGCGCAGGCCGGAAGACCAGCATGTCGTTCTTCTGGAGAAGCAGCAGAAATGATGCCCGACTATCAGACCCTGATGCTGCCGGTTCTGAAGCAATCCGCCAACGGCGAGGTGCGGATCAACGACGTCGTTGAAACTCTTGCAAAGGAGCTCGGGTGTGAATCGGCGTGGGGTCCGGACGCCGATCGGCACGCCATCGCGTTGATTTAGCAAGAAGGCCAGGGTCACTCGCCGCCGCCAGTTCACAACTTCCCCCTCCGCCCTAGAGGCGCTGAGCTTTTTCCAGGTCGGCATGCTCGAAGGCAGAGCGCATACGCTCGCACTCGCGCGCGCGCGCGCCCTGCGTCTCCGCAACCTCCCGCCACGTTGCGGTTGCTTCGCCGACCTGCTTGACGATCGCTTTGGCCTCACGCTGTGAAAGACCGAAGAGCTCTGCAACGCTGAGCACCAGATCGAGATCGCACGTACCGTCCTCAAAGCTGATGCCGGTCGTGAGGATCCGCGGACGTACATCCTGCGGCACAGGATTGACGTCGTAGGCGGGCGACAGCTTCCAACCTGCCCCGCCGGCCCAGAGGAAGCCGTGGTTGCGCAGGTGATCATCGACGTTCGAGACGAGAACGTTGAAGGTCATACGGCGGAAAAGCTCTGCGGCGTCAGACGCGGCGTTGGCGCCATGCTGCGTGAGCACGTCGACCAGTTCGGGATAGCTTGCGCGCTGACCATCGATGAGACCCAGCATCGACAGGGCCGACAGGAACGGAACCCGCGTCTCCGGCTTGCGGTCAAAACGACGCGACAGCAGGACGGGTTTCTGCATGACCCGGAGGAGTTCGAACCCGGGCGTTTCGATGCCGGCCCTTCCTGCGAGTGTCAGCGCGATCGCCTCCCAGAGCTCGACACTGTAGTCATCAGTCTCCTTCGGGAACTTGGCGATCGACAGGCGATTGTGTTGATCGATGACCGACGCCTTTGGACGCGCGCCCCCCAGTGAGGAACCCGGAGCGAAGATGAGCTGAAGGTCTTCCTCCGTTTCTTCGTCGCGCAGGATGCGCTCGGTCACCTGCAACAGCCGGCCAAGCGCCAGCATCCCGGGAACGCCCGCCAGGCGCGCCGCCTGAAACGCCTCCTCCCCCGCGTTCCTGAACCGCAACGCGCCCAGGCGTGAGACGTCCTCGACGCCGAGGAGGTAGTCCGCGTCCTGAAGCGTTCGCGCTGCGCGCCCTTCCCGCTCGGCGCGGTGGCGCTCGGCGCGCCGCATCAGGCTCTTGCCCCAGGTGTCCGGCGCTGAATCGCCTATGGACCCGAAGAGCGTGTGACCGTCGGCGGGCGCGAAGACGCCTCGGCCGCGGCGAAGCGCCGGTTCCAGGGAGAAGGCGTCGGCATCGGCAAGCCAGTCGGCGTGATACTCGAATGTGGTCGCTTCCCCGCCCCGACGGGCTTGCCTCCGCAACGTGCCGACGCGCTTGAGCGCGCCATCGAGCTCGATGTGGACTTCAATGGTGCTCATGTATCACCCGATGCTTTTGGTCTGATCGGTGAAACTGATTTCGGTCGCCGCAGACGAACGCGTTGGGGGAGGTCTTCGACCGCAGTCGCCATTCCAACCGCGTCCTGTGCCGGGGCGGCCAGGTTTCCGATGCCCTCGAGCAGCCCAAGCGCCTGCAGGACGGCGGCATAGGCGCCCATGCTGACGCCGTGATCGCCCTTCTCGATACGGCGCAGCGTTGGCCGGGAGGTGAAGGCGCGCTCGGCCACGATTTCCGCGGGCAGACCGCGTCGTCTGCGGGCGTTATGGATGTCCTCGCCCAGCCTGCTCAGCGCGCGGCGGACGGCAAGGGATGGACGGTGAGGCGTCGGCATAATGGCAACTTCGATTTCCACTAACTGCGCTTAATGTAATACGATGTTTCCATTAAATCCAGCCTAAAGACGGAGCCAAATCTGGGCGGAAAGCTCGCCCATGGTCGCCCGGATGCCAATCTGACGAGCTTCCAACCAGCATTGCTGGATCAGCGGCATTGTGTGAACAGGCGCCGATGGAGGACCCCTCGCATCATCGCGAAATCAATGGACTAGCGCGCCTATCGGAGCCGTGACCCCACGCCGATTCACACCGGCGCACCTGGTCGAGGGCGGGTTGCCGACCGAGGCGCTGATCGCACACGTGCTGGTCGGCAAGTATGCCGATCATCTACCGCTGTACCGCCAGGCCCAGATCTACGCCCGCTCCGGGGTTGATCTGGATCGCTCGACGCCTGCTGCCTGGGTCGGCAAGGCCGGGTTCCATCTGGCTCCTCTGGTCGACCGGCTGGCAGAGCGTCTCAAGCAATCGAAGACGGTGTTCATGGATGAGACCCGGGCGCCGGTGCTCGACCCCGGTCGGGGACGCACAAAGACGGGATTGACCTGCCCCGGGGATGTTCGGACCATGGCTGCGAGAGCAACCGTTCAGCGGCGGAATGGAACGACCTTCGCGACATCCAGGAAAGCCGCCATTCCCTCGTCGGCAACCGTGCGAAGAAACTCTTCATTCGCGGCTTCATCAGTAGGAAACAGATCGTCCCACACGGTGGAGGTGCCGGCGGCGTTTACAACCTCCAGCGTCCACATCGACTCAGTTTCGAGTCGGCAGATCCGCAAATCGACCGCTACTCCGTCCTGGTTTTCGCGCCGTGACAAACCGGAAGTCACGATATTGGGTTCGCGATCTGCCATTTCTCGCTCCAGCGTTTTGACATGTTAGCTCGGTCTCCCACCGCATGCAATTTGGGCCGACAAACGGTACAAATTTACTCCGACGTTGACAGCTGGCCTACTACACCAAGCACCGGCTGGGGCTGGATCTCGATCCGAAAGCCCGGCGGCCCGAGGAACGGCATGTCGTTCAGGTACAGGGTCCAGCAGGTACGAGCTACCATCAACCCGAGGCTGAGCTGAAAAAATTTCGGTGCAGGTCACACGCGCTCAAAGACGTTGGCAATCATCTGCATCCTGAGGGGCAGATCCAGCTCATCGCGTCCCCTCAAAGCCCATAGACTGTCTTTAGCGTCGCCAGCGCTTCGTTCCTGGTCATGTTCTCGACCTTGAACGCGGCCGGATCGACATCTTCGTCAGCCATGGCGTCGACGAACCGTTTGAGGTCCGCCTTGACGCTAGCGGGAAGCGTCACGGCCTCCTGTGTCAGCAGCTGGACCAGTCGAAACACGTCGTTGCGGTGCTTCCTGATGTTGTTGGCGTCGATCTTTTCGCCAGCGTCCTTGCGCGCCTTGAGATCGAGCCAGGCGCGCGCCTTGTACGGGATCAGGAGTTTCTCGCTCAGGATGGAGACGCCGTCGATCGACTCGCGGCCTTCCCTGATCAGAGCGTAGTAGTCGTCATTGAGAAGCAGCGCCGACAGACTGACGAGCGCATCCTCGACTTCGAGGCGCACATAGCGGTCTGTATCCGGCAGATCGATCGCAGCCGCTGGCCGTGCAAACAACTCGATCATCGCCGGGAAGTCTTTGGTTTCAGGCCTGGCGAAACGATAGAATTTCTTGTCGCCATCATGCATGGCGAGCTGCGTGTACTTGCCTGCTTCCAGAAACGCCGCAAAAGCCTTGGCGAAGTCACCGCTCACCACCTCGACGCAGATGACGATGTCCAGGTCCTTGGTGGTGCGGAATGGCAGACCCGCATCGGTGAAGAGCAGATCGCAGGCGGCGCCGCCAATCAGCACATAATGGTCTCCGTGGTCAGCGAAGTAAGTCTTGAACGTGTCGAGTCCGACTACCATTGCACGCGCTCCAGGACATCGACGGCCGCCTGCGCGACGCGTTCATCAGCATGATCCCGGAACTGGGCATGCAGTGACAGGGGATCGACGGTCTCGCCCCTGCTCAGGGTGTGCGGATCGTAGCGCCAGGTTTCAATCAAGGCGTCAGCGGCCTCGATATCGTTGACGTTCTCGATGTCGTGCTTGCGGAAGAATTCCTGCCATCCCGTTGCGAGGATGGCGTAGGTCGGCCGCTCGGGCGGCGCCAGGTCCGTCAGATCGGCAAGCGCGGTTTCACCGGCGCGCAGCATAGCTGGACGCTCGCCTTTGAACCGGACGCCATGGACGCCGCGAACGGGCGTGCGCAGCAGCGTGCGGCTCATGTCGATCAGCGTCCGGCGATCCGCTGCATAGTGAAGGACCTTCTGACGGCCCCGCCATTCGACCCTGGCCAGATTGGCCTGCGCCAGCTGGTCGAAGGCTCGACCGATCGACATGGCGGCAAACTCCAGCGGCTCGGCCAGCAGGGTCGGCGTCAGCGGCGTGTCGTCGCCAAACAGGATATGATGGAACAGGACGAGCTGCGCGGCCGGCGACAGATGCTCGCCGCGTTTCTTTACGGGCGCCCGGAAATGGTCACGCAGGTCCATGGCCAGCTGCGGGATGTAGAGCTGGTTGCCGGGCACAATGAAAGCAACGCCCTGTGCGATCAGGCGGCTGCGGGTGGTCGCACTCATGGCGCCGGCGGCGTAGACGACGACGCCCTCGTATGTTGCTGCCACCAGGGCGACATGCTTGCTGATCTCGGCCGGGCTGACGTCGGCTTCTGCGCTTACCGCCATGATGAGGCACGGCCGACGGGCTAGCGTGATGTGATAGAAGCGGTAGCGCTTGCCGATGAAGATCGGCAGGCCGGCCCCGCCGCCCCACGCCTCAAGCGTGACAGCAAGGTGCAGCGTGTCCGCCAGGTAGGTCCCGAGCGCAGCGGCAAAGGGATCGGTTGGGTTGGGTGTATCTAACATTGTTCCGGATACTAACATTGTCGATGTTATTATTCAATAAATACGTTACATTCTTGTTTTTACGATCTTTTGTAGAAGCTTCGTCTAGCCATTCGAAATGCCGGCCTGCGGGCGACTCGGGACTGTGAACAGGCGCCGATGGAGGACCCCTCTCATCATCGCGAAATCAATGGACTAGCGCGCCTATCGGCGCCGTGATCCCACACCGATTCGCAGGCATTCTCGTCGCGCTGGCGCGCATAGTCCGTCAGGCGCGCGCTTGCCCATGCCCCGACATTTTTCAGGGGTGGCCGCGTCATGGGAAGTTTTCCAGATAAGGACGCATGACGCTGCCGACGCGGTTGGCTACGGCGAACCGCCAGATCGCGTCGGTCGTGGCGCGCTTGCGACGCAGCACATCGCGCAGCGCTTCAAGCGCGACATCGAGGCCGATCTTGGAGCGATGTTTGAAGCAATCCGCCACGGTCTTGGCAGGCGTGGTGATCGGTACCGAGACGCCGTCGATGCGGTGATGCTTGATACCGCCCGTGAGAGCCTGCCCACTCGCGCGGATGATCCTGAGCCGCACGGGTGGCTTGGTCGGCGCCCAGGCTTTTGACGGCATCAGCATCCACACGGCATGAGGCGTCTGGGTGGTCAGCTCGTGGAACTGGAGCGCTGAGAGAAGCGCGATCACACCCGATGGCGCTGCTTTGGCAGCTTCCGCCAGGCTATGTGCTTCGGATAGATCCGCGTCGGCGAGTTGGTAGAGGCCGCGCGACGGCTGGGTGAGTATTCCCTTGTTCACCAGCCGGCGGAGGGTGACGCGCGGTACGCCCTTGGCGCCGAACTCGCGGGCGCGCGCGACGCCTTGCGCATTGGCAAGGGCAAGCGCGCGGTCTTTGTGCGAACGAACGGTCATGCCCCATGTTACAATTTCTAGGTACTTTCGTCCAAGTACCTTGATTTTGTAACGCTTGAGAAACCACCCCGGCGCCCTCCAAAGGGCATGCCGGCTGCTCGCGTC
>JBEAMJ010000004.1:0-19446 GCA_041166025.1 Pseudomonadota bacterium
GCGCGTCAGCACCTCGCCCGCCGGACGACGCAGGATATCGGGATAGTCGAACGTCATCTGAAGGCCAGTGAAGCCGGCCGTGAAGATCAGCGGCGCAATGATCAGGAGCAGTCCGGCGGGCATCCTTGCAGAGCTCATGACGTTTTCTCCCTGATGTGCATGGCGAGGACGCGGCGGAAAAGGCGGAGGCCCAGGTCCATGTCGGTGCGCGTTGGCGCCTTTCCGCCGGCATCGCGGAAGACCAGCCAGAAGTCGCCGATCAACCAGAGCAGCTGGGTGAGCTCGTCGAGCGCGCGCTTGTCGGCCGGCGCCATCAGCCCGGCGGAGATGAAATGGCGAAGCAGCGCAAGGGTATTGGCCATACCGCGCTCGCGAAAGGCACGATACTCCGCCGCAAGTTGAGGATCAGCCGCAAGCAGCAGGGTGAGGTCACGGAAGAAGAAGCGATACGTCCACTGGATCTCGAAGTTTCCGGCGGCCATCGTCTCCATCGTCCTGAAGGTCGGCGCCTTGTCAGCTGGCAGGGTATAGTTTGCCGAGAGGGCGGCCATGATCCGCGCGAACAGGCCGCGCAGGATCTCGGCCTTGTTGCCAAAATGGTAGTAGAGATTTCCAGGACTTATGCCCATGGCCTCGGCGATGTGGTTGGTCGTGACGTTCGTCGCGCCGCGCGCATTGAAGAGGGCGAGCGCGGTGTCGAGTATGCGGGTTCGGGTATCGGGTTTCGGATCGGGCATGGCGGCTGGTTAGAGTATTTGCTCTATTCGTTACTTAGAGTAAATACTCTAATCCGTCAAGCGTCAGTTTCGGCGGGGCGAGAAGGAGGCGTGCGATGATCCTGATCACGGGGGCTGTGGAGGTTGGGGAGGCAAACCGCGCAGCGTTCATCGCCGCGGCGAGCCGGCATGTGGCGCTGTCGCGGCAGGAGGCGGGCTGCATCAGCCACGGCGTCTTCGAGGACGCGATGGCCCCGGGCACGTTCGTGTTCGTCGAGCGGTGGGCCGACATGGTCGCGGTCAGGGCGCACTTCGCCAAGGACTACAGCCGCGCGTTTGTCGAGATGATCGAGAGGCTGGCCGTGCGGTCAACCGGTGTTGAGATCCACGACGTCGCCTCGACCCGTGTGGTGTGAGAGCCATTGCCGGGGAGCGGGTCGCAAGAAAAAAGGCCGCCCCGGTTCCGGAGCGGCCTTGATTCCGTGCTGAGGGTTCTCCTCAGTTCGTGACCTTGAGCGACACGCCCCAGATCTGCGGATCGTTGACGAAGGCGGTGTTGTTGTTGAAGTCGATTGCGCCCTTGATGTTGTGCTCATCCGTGATGTTGCGGGCGAAGGCGGCGACTTCCAGCGAGCCGTCGAGCTTTGTCCAGCCGACCTTCAGGCCGCCCTCGAACTGGTCGTCGGTGTTGAACTCGACCGATTCATAGAGGAACAGGTTGGTTTCACCCTGATAGGACCAGTCGGTGTAGACGAAGAACTCGGAGGTCGCATCCACCGGGGCTGACCAGCGCGCCGTGATGTTGGCGATGGTTTCGGGCGCATTCGGGAACGGATTGCCGTTCACGAGGGCGCGCGTCGAGCTGCTGATGACAACGGTCGGGTCGGTGACGGTGCACTGGGCGCAGACCCCGACAGCAAGGCCGGTGTCCTTGATCTCGCTGTCGACCCACGAGAAGCCGCCTGTGAAGACCAGATTGTCCATCGGGGCCCACTCGGCGTCGACTTCAAAGCCCGTGGCCTCGCCTGTGTCCGCGTTGAGCAGCTGAACCGTGTTGCCGGCGCCGCCGACCGCTGTCAGCTGGATGTCGGAAACCTCATACGTGAACACGGCCGCGTTGAGGCGGAGCGAGTCGCCGATGAAGGATTTGACGCCGGCTTCCCACGACAGAACGGTTTCCGACTCGGCCAGCGAAGGCGGGGCGAAGAAGGCGACGTCGCGGCCCTGGATGGAGGGACCACGGAAGCCCTCGGCGACCCGGCCATAGACGGAGAAGTCCGGCGTCAGCGCGTACATGGCGCTGAGGTCCCAGCTGACATGATCGTCCGAGATCGTGCGATTGTTGGCCGGCGCGCCGAGGACGGATAGCTCTTTCTCGTCTTCGGTGTAGCGCACGCCGCCCGTAACCGAGAACTGTTCGGTCACCTCATAGCTCGCCTGGCCGAACACGGCCCAGGCCTGGTTGGAGTGGGTCAGCGTCGCCGGCGGCGGGAAGCCCGACGGGCCGACCGTGGTGACGGTGAACTCCGAGTCAAAGTAGTAAGCCCCGACCTGCCAGGAGAGCGGGCCATCAACGTCGCTGGCGAGGCGGAATTCCTGTGTGACCTGGTCGAGATCGTCGATCGAGTCCTGGGTATCGGCATCGAACGGGATGAAGCCGGGGCCAACGCCGGCGACGCCGCCGTCGATGTCGCCGCGGCTCGAGCCCTCGGTGCTCTCATAGGCAGTGATCGAGGTCAGCTGCATGTCGCCGAAATCGTAGCCGACATTGGCCGATGCGCCCCAGCCCGTGTAACGCTGCGGATTGCCGCCGCCCTGGTTGAAGCTGACGCGGTCGGGGACATAATTGCTGTTGAGCCCGTTCGTGCCAGGTGTGATCACGTTGGCGCGGAAAATGGCGGACGTGCCGTCGAGATCGCGGGCATGGACGTTGAGAAGCACGTCGAGCTGGTCCATCGGCTCGAAGGCGACCTGGACGCGGCCGGCGAACTCGTCATAGCCGCCGATGTTGTCGCGGCCCGGTGCGCGCATGTTGTCGATCCAGTCGTCGCGGTGCTGGAAGAGCACCGAGGCCCGGGCGGCGACGCCCGGCGAGATGGCGCCGCCGACGGCGCCGTCGAACGTCATTGTGCCGTAGGTGCCGTAGGAGGCCTGGGCGCGGGCGTCGAACTCCTCGGTCGGTTTCACCGAGGTGAAACGGACGATGCCGGCCGTGGTGTTGCGTCCGAACAGCGTACCCTGCGGTCCGCGATAGACCTCGATCCGGTCGACGTCGAAGATCGGGGTCGATTTGAGGACAACGTTCTCCATCACGACATCGTCCATGATGATCGAGACGGGCTGGGATGCGGCGACGTCGAAGTCGGTGTTGCCGAGGCCGCGGATGTAGAAGCGCGGGGCGACGCGGCCGTTGGAGCTTTCAGCGTAGAGCGCAGGAACGCGTGCGGCGAGAGCGAGTACGTCTTCGCCGGCGGCGAAGATCGCCTCGATCTGGTCGTCCGGCAGCGAGGCGGCCGAGACCGGCACGTCCTGCAGATCTTCCTCGCGCTGGTTCGCCGTGATGATGATCACGTCGAGGCGGCTGTCGTCGGCGGGCTGGCTCTGCGCCGCAGCGGGCGAGGCGAGGAGGGCGACGGCCGAGGATGCGGCGAGGAGGACGGCGGCAAGCGACCGGCCCGACGGTTTGCGGTTGAACATTGATGGGGGCTCCCAGCTGAAGTCTGGGGCTCACATCAATCCCATCAGGTTTCGGAAGTCATGGGGAGGGCTGCCGGAATCGTACGTATACAGCGGTTTGTGAGATCGCGATGCAAAACTGTCACGCAACAGATCGACTAACTCTGCGGAGCTTTTCGCGTTGCCAGCGAGCGCCCGGCAGTGCGCTCAACCATGATGCGAAGCTAGGCGATGATGTCGGGCATGATCTTCGAGGACAGCCAGACAATGCGGTCCTTCACCCGAAGTTTCTCACGCTTGAGCGCCATGATGGAAATGTCGTCGCCGCCATCCGCCTTGAGGCGCGCGATGGTCTCGTCGAGTTCACGATGGCGCGCGCGCAGCTCGTCGAGCCGCTGCTCCATCTCCTCGATGTTGTTGGGGTCGAAAACAATGTCGCTCAACCCTTGGCCTCCGGTGTCTGCGCCTGTCGGAAACGCGTCGCTTCGTTGCTGAGTGTTCGACGGCGCCGGATTGCAAAAAAGGGCCTGCCAGCATGGCTTTGGACCGGCCACCCTCACACGTCTCACAGATACCAAATCCGATCCTCAACGGGAAGGTCTGCCCAGCCAAATCAATGCCTTACGCAGAGGCCGCGGGAGTCCTGCGGTGGCTCGCCCACATTAATTTTCAGGGCGTCCTGCGATTTCGGGTTTTCAAGGCGTGACGTCCGAAAAACTTCATGTTTCACTCCTTCCTGCGGCTGTTCAGCGAGCCGCAACGGTCTCCTCGAAAACCAGTCTCGAGGCCGTGGCGGACGCGGGGCGTCCGTTCGCGGTCGGGTTGTGCGAGCCGCCTCGCGCCCATCCGGGGCAGTGCGGTCCGCCAATGACAAGGAGAGACCCATAGATGAGCCTGGAAGCACGCATCAAGGAGTTGAGTGACCGGCATAAACGGCTTGAGGCGGCCATCGCCGCCGAACAGAAACACCCCGCCGGGGACGACGTGCGAATCCATGAACTCAAGCGGAAGAAGCTTCGAATAAAGGACGAGATCCAGGCGCTGAGGGCCAACTAGGCTCGCGGCAATCTATTCGACCTGCCCCCCTCAGGCCTGCGGCGGGAGCCGCGGGGACCAACTTCCCGTTGACCTTCGGCGCGACGACGCGAATGGTGCGTCTCGGGGCGCAGACAACGGGCGGACGAGGGTAAGCCTATGCGTGGCCTCTGGGACAATGAGCAGCTGCTGTCGCCGGCATTGCTGAGATCGGCGCTGGCGATGGTCGGCGTATTCCTGGCGCTGACCGCTGGCGTGATGTTGCTGATCGCGGTGGCGAGCGTCGCGGCCGGAAACTACGCTGCGGCTGCCATGCAGCTCGCGGCTGGAATCGCGCTGCCGTTCGGAATCTGGCTGGGTCTGCGCATGCTGGCGGACATCCTCATCGTTCTGAACCGGTCGCATGACCGGCTGCAGTCGATCGTTGAACTTGCAGGCGGTGCGCCGCAACCCGCCCCGGCGGCTGGCGAGCCGGTCTTCACATCCAGCGGCGCCGCAAGCGCGGCCGGGGATGATGGACCCCGCTATCCGACCGAGGACTAGGCGGCGGCTTACTCTTCTTCCGCCTTCTTGCCGAAGTTTGCGAACAGCTGCTCGGCCGTGATGTTTTCGCGGCGGGGCTCCTCGCCATCGGCCGGGGCTGCATCCGCCGGCGCGGGGGCAGGCGTGACGACCTTGCGCAGGGTCGGGCCGGAGAGGCGAGCTTCCTTCTCGTCGCGGGCAGAGGCGCGTTTGGCCGCCGCCTTCGAGATGACCGCATCGAGCTCGATCTGGGAGACGAGGCCCAGCGTCACGGGATCCACCGGCTTGAGGTTCTGCGCGTTCCAGTGCTGGCGCGAGCGCACCGATTCGATGGTCGACTTGGTGGTGCCGATCAGCTTGGAGATCTGCGCGTCTGTGACTTCGGGATGGTGGCGCAGGAACCAGGCTATGGCGTCCGGGCGGTCCTTGCGGCGCGAGACCGGCGTGAAGCGCGCGCCCTTCTTCTTGGGTTCGGGCACGCTGGCGTGCTTCAGCGGCGGCATCTTGAGCGTGTAGGTCTTGTCCTTTTCGCCCTTTTCGATCTCCTCGCGGGTGAGTTCGCCCGAGGCGACAGGATCTGCACCGCGCATATTCTCGGCGACCTCGCCATCGGCGATGCCGCGCACCTCCAGCGGATGGAGTTCGCAGAACTCCGCAATCTGCTCAAACGTCAGCGTGGTGTTGTCGATCAGCCAGACGGCTGTCGCCTTGGGCATGAGAATCTTGGCCATGGTCCTAGTCCTGAAAACGAAAAACCCGGCGCTGAGGGCCGGGTTTCTCGGAAATGTCGAGAATGGGAAGTAGTCCTAAGCACCCCTGATATAGTTCAGGTTTTCCCTGTTGTGAACCCGAAACACGGAGGAAAACGGGCGCTGCGGCGCCCGGAATCAAGGGTTTAGGCCACGACCTGCAGAATTATTTTGCCGGCGTGATCAGACGCTTCCATCCGGGCATGGGCGGCGTCGGCCTCGGCCAGGGGAAAGATTGCGCTGACAAGCGGCTTGAATCTGCCCTGCGCGATCCACGGCCAGGCCGTCTTCACCGCAGCTTCGGCGAGCATCGCCTTGTGGGCGTCGGTGCGGATCCGCAGCGTGGAGCCCGAGACGGAGAGGCGCTTCAACATGAGCCGGGTCAGGTCGCCTTCGATCCGCGAGCCCTGCAGAAAGGCGATGTAGCTGAGGCGGCCAAGGTCCTTGAGGATGGTGAGGTTCTTCTCGAAATAGGGCTTGCCGACCATGTCGAGGATGACGTCGACGCCGCCGGCCTCGCCCAGCACTGTCTCGAAATCTTCCGTCCGGTAGTTGATCGCCCGCACGGCGCCCAGCGACTCGCAGAGACGGCACTTCTCGTCCGTGCCGGCGGTTGCATACACCTTCGCGCCATGCGCTGCAGCGAGCTGGATCGCCGTCGTGCCAATGCCGCTGGCGCCCCCATGCACGAGCAAGGTCTCCCCCGGCTTCAACTGGCTCATATGGAAAACATTGTTCCAGACCGTCAGCACCGTCTCAGGCAGGCCGGCAGCCTCGACAAAGCCCAAAGGCGCCGGGATCGGCATGGTCGAGCCTTCGTGCGCCACGGCGTATTCCGCATAGCCGCCGCCGGGAACAAGTGCGCAGACCCGGTCGCCTGTTTTCCATCGCGTAACGGCCTGTCCGACCGCTTCGATCACGCCGGAGACCTCCAGTCCCAGCGTCTCGGGGGCGCCGGGCGGGGGTGGATAGCGGCCCGCACGCTGGATGAGGTCGGGACGGTTTACCCCCGCTGCGTGAACCCGGATCAGCACCTGTGCCGGGTCGGGCGAGGGCTTCCCGATTTCATGCAGTTCCAGCTTCTGGCCAACGACGGACTTGACCGCCTTCATCACCGGTTTGGACATTTGGCGGATCCCGCGCTTTAATCATCAATGGGCGCGCCGACTTGCGCGCGCCGAGGCGGTGCGGTCAAGCCGGAGCAAGGCGGCCGATTGTATCGCGGAACGAACCGGACCATGGGAGAAACGCCATGAATTTCGAGGAAGAACCCGTCCGGACGGTGAAGCGCGGGCTCGACGACATGTCGATCCAGGAGCTGAGGGAGCGCATCGAGATGCTGCGGGCGGACATCGTTGCCTGCGAGCAGATGATCGTGAAGAAAGAAGCGACCCGAAAGGCCGCGGAGGCTGCTTTCTTCAAGGCCTGATGGCAAGCTGATGCTCAGCTGACGGGCTCGTCAGATTGGGACTTACATGGCTAACCGGCGCAGGACTTGCCTGATACCGGTCCGTACAACGGGGATGGTTCGTCAAGGCTTGCGCAACGTCTCACGGGGAGACTGGGCGGCCCGGCGAGAGGCTGATTGAGGGATAGATGCGCGACGCCATGTATTCGGCAGATCCTGCGCGGGAAGAGTGGAAGCTGCGCGTATCGGAATTCGCGGGCTCGGAGATGTTCGACCGCCTGTTCAAGGAAGGCATGGCCCTTGTCGAGGAGGCTGCAAGCTATCTCGACGGTCCGGGCCGGATCGATTCACGCAAGCTGAGCCGCGAGCTGGCGCTGGTCTACGCTGCTGAAAGCATGGAAGTGACGACGCGCCTGATGCAGGCCGCCTCCTGGCTGGTGGTGCAGCGCGCGGTGCGCGAGCAGGACATGAAGGTCGAGGAAGCCGGGGATGAGAAGTATCGTCTTGCCCGCGCGGGCGAGCCTCATCCGGTCGATCGCGCGGTGATGCCGGCGCAGCTCATGTCGCTGGTGGATCGTTCGCGGGCGCTCTACGAGCGCGTATGGCGCTTCGATGCGCAGCTTTATTCAGAGACGCCGCAGCCGACCGAGAACCATGTCATGAAGCAGATCGATCGACTCCGGCAGGCCGCCGAGGGTGGTGCGTTCGATCCGCTGTCGGTCTGGCGGCGGTAGAGCGCGAGCGATCGGAAATCGATCTGTTCAGGCGTCCCCTCAAGGCGTCGGGCGCCCCTCGCGGCGCAGGGCGGATTCGATGTTTCTGTCGTAGCGGACAAGCGGCGGCTTGAGGCCGTGCCCGAACAATTGTTCCCGCATGGCGTGCGAGGTTCCGGTCAGGTAGATTTGCACGCCCTTGCGATGCGCTTTGCCTGCGAGCAGTTCGAGCGTATGCGCGCCGCTTGAATCGAGGAAGGGGACTGAAGACAGGTCGATGATGAGGGTGCGTTTCTCGTTGGCGACAGTGTCGAATGTCGCGCCGATCGATGCAGCTGCGCCGAAGAAGAAGGCGCCGGAGATCCGCAGGATGACGACGCCAGAATCAGCTCCGGCCTCAGAAGCGTAGGGTCCGCGCGGGTCTGCCGCGCTGTCGGGCTCGTCCTCGGTGACAAGCGGCAGCTGGGTTTCGACCGCCGTCGCCCTGGACATCCGGTGAATGAACAGGACAGAGCCCAGCGCGAACCCGATGAGGATCGCTTCGGTCAGGTTGCGGAAGATTGTCAGGCCGAAGGTGACCAGAAGGACAAGCGCGTCGCCCCGCGACACCCGCAGCAGGGTCGCGAAGGCCTGCTTTTCCGCCATGTTCCAGCAGACAACGATCAGCACGCCCGCCAGGCCGGCCAGCGGTATGAAGCTCGCCAGAGGCGCGGCCACGAGAATGAAGAGCAACAGGAAGACGGCGTGCAGCATGCCCGCCACCGGACCATGGGCGCCGGCGCGCACATTTGTGGCCGTGCGCGCGATTGCGCCGGTCACGCAGATGCCGCCGAAGAGGCTTGAGCCTATGTTGGCGACGCCCTGGGCCACGAGCTCGCAGTTGGACCTGTGGCGGCGGCCCGTCATTCCGTCGGCGACGACGGCGGACAGGAGGGATTCGATGGCTCCAAGCAAGGCGAAGGAGAGCGCGCTTGGCAGGACAGCCTGCATCTTCTCGAGGGAGAAGGCTGGCAGTGCGGGCAATGGCGGAGTGGAGGGGATGCCGCCAAAGCGGCTGCCGATCGTTTCGATGGGAAGCTGGAGTGTTGCGCAGACGACAGAGGCGCCTGCCACGGCGATCAGCATGGCCGGCCAGGCAGGCCTGAACCTGCGGACCGCGAAGATGGACGCGATGACGCCGAGCGCAACGACAGGCGCCACCGGCTGGAAGGTTGGGAGCGCCGCCCACAGAACCGGAATTTCTCCGGCAGTTCGGCAGGCTCGGGTCCGGACAGGGTGAGCCCGAGGAGGTCCTTGATCTGGCTCGCCGCGATGATCACCGCGATGCCCGAGGTAAACCCTACGGTGACCGGATAAGGAATGAACTTGATGTAGGATCCCAACTGAAGGAGCCCAATTGCGATCAGGATCGCGCCAGCCATCGCGGTGGCGATCAACAGGCCGTCCATGCCGTGTGCATGCACGGTCGCAGAGACCAGAACGATGAAGGCGCCGGCCGGCCCGCCGATCTGGAAACGGCTGCCGCCGAGGAGGGAAACCAGGAAGCCGCCCACAATTGCTGAGTAAAGGCCTTGTGCGGGGCTCGCACCCGAGGCGATCGCGATCGCCATCGAAAGCGGCAGGGCGACAATAGCGACCGTCAGTCCCGCTGTCGCGTCGGACTGGAGCTGCCGGAGGCCATAGCCTTCCCGCAGCACAGTCACCAGCTTTGGCGTGAAGAGATCCCAAAAGCTCGGGCCCTTTGGGCCCAGTCGGTCTCTCGTCGCTGGGACCATTTCTCACCCCCCGACGCGTTCACGCCCCGACAGCTCGTGGCTCCTGCAAACTCGCGCATGGATGCAGCCTCCCACAGAAGGCTCCATTCCCAGCCGATGCAAGAACGTTGTTGGCGGGGGGCCAGACGACAGAAGGCCCGCCTTTGCAGGCGGGCCCTCCGTGAGTTGCGAAATCGCGAAGCGGCTTACGACTTCACGAAGCCCTTGAACTTGTCCTTGAAGCGCGACAGGCGGCCGCCGCGGTCAAGCGCCTGCGCCGTGCCGCCGGTCCAGGCCGGGTGCGTCTTGGGGTCGATGTCGAGCGAGATGACGTGGCCTTCCTTGCCGACCGTCGAGCGCGTCTTGTAGCGCGTGCCGTCTGTCATCACCACTTCCACGAAGTGATAGTCGGGATGGCCTTCTTTCTTCATGGCGCAGTCTCTTGGCGTCAAAGGGGCTCCGGCGGCGGAAACGCCCGGGAAGCCTTGCTGAATTCGGGAGGGGGGCTCATACCCGAAGCCTGCCGGGCTGGCAAGCTGGCCCGGCGAATCGGCTGAAATCAGGGTTCTGGAAGCAGAATGAGCGACGGAGCGGGCCAAGCGAGCATCGGGGCGAGGGACGCCGGAAGCGCCAGTTTCGACCGGACGGCCGGGGCCCAGCGCTGGGGTGAGGGCGGGCCGGAGCGGGAGAAGTCGCGTTCGCTGAAGCCGCTGGTGCAGCTTATGCCCTATGTGCGGCGCCAGCAGACGACGGCTGTGCTGGCGGTGGTGTTCCTGTTCATCGCTGCAGGGCTCAACCTTGCCATCACCTTCCCGGTGCAGTGGCTGGGCAATACGGCGTTCCAGACATTCGATCCGGCGCTGATCAACGCCGGCTTCCTTGCGATGATCGGCATCGCCCTCGTGCTGGGCGTCGCCTCGGCGATCCGCTTCTACTATTTCTCCCGTTTCGGGGAACGCCTTGCAGCGGACCTGCGCGGGGATGTCTATGGGCGGCTCATGTCGCTGTCGCCGGCCTACTTCTCCAAACTCAAGACGGGCGAGGCCGTCTCGCGGCTCACGGCGGATGTGACGCTGATCGAGACCTTCTTCGGGTCCACCTTCTCGATGGCCGTGAGATCCTTCGTGACATCGGTGGGCGCGCTTGTCCTGATGATGATCACCTCGTGGAAGCTGACGCTGATCCTCTTCGTGATGGCGCCCGTGCTGATCCTGCCGATCCTTGCCATGGGGCGACGGGTGCGGAAGCTTTCGGTGCACGCGCAGGACCGGATTGCCGATGCGGCTGCTGAAGCGACCGAGACGATCGATGCGATCGACCTGGTGCAGGCCTATGGCATGGAGCGCGAGCGGGAAGGGCGCTTCCGTACGGCGATCGAGCTTGCTTTCCGGGCTGCGCTGGCGCGCATCGGCGCGCGGGCCTGGCTTACCGGCATCATCATCGCGCTGATGTTTGCAGGCGTCACCGGGGTCGTCTGGATCGGCGCGCTTGAGGTGCAGTCGGGCGCGATGAGCATCGGGTCCTTTCTGCAGTTCGTGTTGCTGGCCATGTTCGGCGTCGGGGGCTTTGCGACGGTGGCGGAGGTCATGGGCGATGCGATGCGCGCCTCCGGCGCGGCGCAGCGGGCGGTCGAAATCCTCAACCAGCGGCCTGACATTGCAGCCCCGCTGCATCCAAGACCGATGCCGTCGAGGATCGCCGGGCATGTCCGGCTGGACAATGTATCCTTCGCCTATCCCGAAGCGGTTGGACCTTCGCTCAAGGAGGTGTCGCTGGAGGCAAAGCCCGGCGAGCTGGTTGCCCTGGTCGGGCCGTCGGGTGCGGGCAAGTCGACAGTATTCCGGATGCTGCTGCGCTTCTTCGATCCGCAGACCGGCGCGGTAACGCTCGATGGGCTGGATGCGCGTGAGGCCGATCCCGGCGAGTGGCGCGCGCGTTTTGCCTATGTGCCGCAGGAGGCGCCGATCTTTTCGGGCGATGCGGCAGGCAATGTCCGCTTTGGCAGGACCGACGCCAGCGAGGCGGAGGTGCGTGAGGCGTTGCAGAAGGCCGAGGCGTTTGCCTTCCTGGAAGGGCGAGGCGGGCTTGTGGCGGAAGTGGGCGCCAAGGGTCGCCAACTCTCGGGCGGGGAGCGACAGCGGATCGCGATTGCGCGGGCGCTTGTGCGCGGGGCGCCGGTGATGCTGCTCGACGAGGCCACAAGCGCGCTTGATGCGGCGAACGAGCGACTTGTGCAGAAGGCGCTCGACCAGGCCAGCCAGGGGCGCACGACGCTGGTGATCGCGCACAGGCTCGCGACCGTGCGCAAGGCCAACCGCATCGTTGTCTTCGAGCAGGGCCGCGTCGTGGAGCAGGGCGACCATGAAACGCTGGTCCGCGCTGGCGGGCTTTATGCCAAACTGGCGGAGATGCAGTTTACCAGCGGCTGACCTCGCACGAAAACGCGCTGGCTCGGTCTTTCGGTTGAAGCGGGATCCTCGATGCTTCACTCTGAGGCAGGAATCCCAAGGTGGAGATCGCCATGTTCGACGCCAACAAGCTGCTCAACCAAATGCTCGGAGCGGGGGGCGGCAAGAACCCGCTGGGAGAGATCGGGGGCATGCTTGGCGGCCTGCTGAATGACGGCGTCGCGGGGATGAAGGAAGGCGCGGCGGCGATCGAGCAGAAGACGGGCATCGGCGCGAAGGCGAACGAGGCGCTGAAAGGCGCAACCGGGAAGTCTGCCGGGGAACTGTTCGACCAGGCGAAAAC
This sequence comes from Pseudomonadota bacterium, assembly GCA_041166025.1. Classification (GTDB taxonomy): domain Bacteria; phylum Pseudomonadota; class Alphaproteobacteria; order Caulobacterales; family Hyphomonadaceae; genus UBA7672. The sequence continues at coordinate 12,325 of JBEAMJ010000004.1, forward strand.
ATGGGCTGGCGAGAACAAGGTGACGGCGGGGGCCGCGTTGGGCGGGCTCGGCCTCCTGCTGCTTGGCACGCGCGGCGGACGCGGCCTGGTGGGAAGCGCCGCCACCCTGGGCGGCCTTGCGATGGTCGGCGGTCTGGCCTACCGGGCCTGGCAGAACCACCAGGCCGGCAAGACGCCGGAGGCGCTGGCTGAGATCGAGGCGGCGCCCGACGCCAGCCCGTTCGGCGAGACGGGAAATCCCGATGAGGACAATTCGACCGCCATGCTGATGCTGCGAGCCATGATCGCGGCGGCTGCGTGCGACGGTGTGGTCGACAATGAAGAGCGCTCGCGCATCATCGGCGCGCTGGAGAAAGCCGGGCTGGACGTACACGCGGCGAAATTCCTCGACGTTGAGTTCGCAAATCCCGCGACGATCGTTGAGCTTGCTGCGGCGGCCAAAACGCCGGCGCTGGCGGCGCAGGCTTATACGGCTGCGCGGATTGCGATCGAGCCGAACGCCCTGAGGGAGAAAGCGTTCCTGATGAACCTTGCTGTGGCGCTCGGGCTCGATGAGGGGCTGCTCGCCCAGATCGATGCGGGTGCTGCAGGCGTCAAGGCCTGAAGCTCAGGCAGGACGCAGCTTGGGATGGGAGGGGGCCGGCTTCTTGAGCTTGCCTTCGATGACGTCGGCCAGCTTGGGGGCAAGGCTGGTGTTGGCGGCAACGAAGTCGCCCTTCATCGGATCGAACTTGCCAAGGCCCGTCACCACGCCGCCGGCTTCCTGCACAATCAGGAAACCCGCCGCAATGTCCCATGGCGACAATTTGCGTTCCCAGAAGCCATCGAAACGGCCGGCGGCGACCCAGGCCAGATCGAGCGCGGCCGAGCCGAAGCGGCGCACGGCTGCGACCTCCTGACGGACGCGTGTGAGTTCGTCGAGAAAGAGCTCAGCGCCGTTGACGCCGAGTTGCGGAATCCCGGTGGTGATGACGGCCTCGTTGAGCTTGCGCCGCGCGCCAACGCGCAGGCGCTTGTTTTCGAGCCAGGCGCCTTCACCGGCTTCTGCCCAGAAGGTCTCGTTGCGCATCGGGTCGAAGATCACTCCGGCGCGCAGCTTGCCTTCGCGCTCGAGCGCGATGGAGACGGCAAAGTGCGGAATGCCATGCAGGAAGTTCAGTGTGCCGTCGAGCGGATCGACCACGAAGCGATGGGTCTTGTCGGTGCCGACGACTTCGCCGGCTTCTTCCATCAGATAGCCGTAGCCGGGGCGTGTTTTCTGGAGGCTCTTGAGGATGATCTCCTCGGCTTTCTTGTCAGCGGCGGAGACGAAGTCGGCCGGGCCCTTGCGCGAGACTTGCAGGTTCTCGACCTCGCCGAAGTCGCGGATAAGCCTGCGGCCTGCCGCGCGCGCGGCATCCATCATCACGCTGACGGTGGGGGAGGGACGGGACATGTCAAACAGCCTTGGGGGGTCGGGCCGTTCCCTTAGCGCTCACGGCTCAAAGCGCAAGCCTTGATCGCCTTCCAGCTGAACACCGAAGGCCTCAGGCCGCCAGCGCATCGAAGATGGCATTGAAAGCCTTGACCGCTGCGCCCGGTCCGCCCGGCGCGCGCCAGACGCCGGCCGAGACGGCGAGGAAATCCGCGCCGGCCTCCACCAGCGGCCGCGCATTCTCCGCCGTGATTCCGCCGATGGCCACGCAGGGCAGCTCCATCATCTCCTGCCACCAGGTGAGCAGTTCGGCTTCCGCGCGGGCTTTGGGATCCTTGGTGTCGGTTGGATAAAAGGCGCCGAAGGCAACATAGTCCGCGCCGGCTTCTCCCGCCTCCATCGCGAGATGGCGGCTGTCATGACACGTGACGCCGACGATGGCCTCGGGCCCGACCAGCTTGCGGGCCTGCGCGCAGGGCATGTCGGATTGACCGATATGGACGCCGTCAGCGCCGAGTTCGAGCGCCAGGTCAGCGCGATCGTTGATCAGCACGGCGACCCCGCGGTCCTGCGCGCGGGGAATGATGTGGCGACCGAGTTCGAGAATGTGGTGGTCGGGAGGAGACCCCCCCTCGCGAGACTTCAGCCGGATCTGCAGCGAGGCCACGTCGCCGGCATCGAGGGCTTCCTCGAGCTGTCGCGAGAAAGCGGCAATGTCAGCAATCTCGGGCGGCGTTATCAGATAGAGGCGGCAGCGCGGCGCGGGCATGCGCGAGGGGTACGCCTGCGGGCGCAGCAGGGCAAGCTCAGGCCGCGCAGCCGGCTGGCTTCACGATGCGTCTTGTGGAGGCCGGAAACCTTGCAAGTGCTTGGCCCAGGCGGGCGGGGCGCTCGACCAGCGGGCCGCCGCAGTTTGGGCACTTGCTCTCCAGAATGCGTTCAGCGCAGGTCGCGCAGAAGGTGCATTCGAAAGAGCATATGCGGGCATCGCCTCCCGATGGGTCGAGGTCTGTGTTGCAGCATTCGCAGTTGGGTCGCATCCCGAGCATGGGACGAGCCTAGAGCCAGGGCCAGCCAGCGCCAACGGGCATTCCCGTACGAAAACGCCTCGAAAACGGCGGGCGGTTCAGGCCGGGGTGACGATTCTGTCCGTGCGCTCAGGCGTACGTTCGAGGATCGCATCAGCGGTCAGCAGCGCAAGCGCGGCGATGGTAAGCCCGGTGTTGAGCACGCCGGCGGAGGGAAGCACCGATGCGTCTGCGATGAAGAGCCCGCGGACGCCATGGACTGCGCCTGTTGGATCCACCACCGAGCTTGCCGCATCCTTGCCCATCACGGCGCTTCCGGTCTCATGCCAGAAGGCCACCGGGCGCGGCGCGCGAATGACCGGATATCCAGCCTGTCGAAAGGCCCGCGCCGTCAGGCTGCGCAGTTTGGCATAGGTCTTCGCCTGGTGACGCGGCGGGACATAGGCTCCGAGGCGATCTCCATCGAACGACCAGCCGGTGCCTTCGTCCGGAAGCGCTTCGGTCATGTGAATCACGGTGAGGCTGTGGTCGGCCATCTCGCGGACAAGGGGCTGCTTGAGCTTGCCGGCCAGGCGCCAGAGCGGAACCTGCCCTGCAATCTGGGCGACGCCGAGCGGATACGGCCAGTCGTCTCCCCCATCGTACCAGTGGTTGAGGCCGAACGTCTTTGTGTGGCGCGGGCCCAGCCGCCCGAGGCTGATGAGCGGGAAAAGCGTGCCGGTCGAGTGAGCGCCGACGCGTTTGCCAAGCTGGCCATGATTGTTGCCGATACCCTCGCGATGACGGCTGGTGCGCGAGCGGCGAAGGAGCAGGGCCGTGTTAGGCGCGCCAGCTGCGATGATCACGGTTTCAGCCAGCACGCGGTGCTGCTGGCCGTTTCTCGAGACAAGTACACCGTCGGCGCGCTGGCCATCGGGTGTGAGCAGGATGCGCTCGCAGGTGGTGAGCGTCATCAGGTCGACAAAGCCGGTCGCAAGCGCGGGACGAAGGGCTGCTGTTTCGGCGTCCATCTTCGCGTCTCTGCGGCAGGCATGCACATCGCAGGCGGCGCACATGGTGCAGGGGCGGCCAGGGCCGTAGTCGAGCCCGCGCGGAACGGGGGCGGCGGGCAAGTTACGTGCGGCGAGGCGCGTGATGACTTTCGCAATTGCCGGATCGTGCGGCAGCGGCGGATGCGGGTAGGGCGAAGAACGGCGTGGTTCGCTGGGATCGCCATCAGGCGAGCCGTGGACGCGGTAGATCGTCTCGGCCGCGGCGTAGTAGGGTTCGAGATCATCGTAGCTGATCGGCCAGGCCGGTGAGACGCCGGTCTCGAACTGGACTTCGCGAAAGTCACTCTCGCGATTGCGATAGAGCGCTGCGCCATAGAATTTCGTCCGGCCGCCGACGAAGGAAATGTCGTCAGTGGGGCCAAGCAGGTCGTAGAGATAGTCGTTCGTGTCTGTGCCGGGCTTCGGTCTGAACCAGTCGCCACGCTCGATGACAAGGACGCGCCGGCCGGCGTGAGCCAGGCGCAGCGCCAGGGTCGATCCGCCAAGGCCGCTGCCGACGATCACTGCATCGTAGGATGAGGCGGGGGTTTCGATGCTGGCGCCGACCTGCATGGCGATCCGGGCTCCCGAGGGCTCCTGCCCAGAAGGGAGGCAGCAAGAGCCATGCCCGGCTTAACCAAGCCCGGATCCGCCAACAGGCCTGTGGACCTTTTGGTTCACAGACCTGTGGAGGTATATCCGATGGAGGCTATTCCGCAGCGACCCTTGGCGCCGAGGTAAAGGCCGGATCGAGCTTGCCCGCGGCGTAGGCCCTGGCCATTTCAGCAAGGGGGACAGGCTTGATCTTTGCGGCCTGGCCCTCGCAGCCGAACTCCTGGTAGCGCTTCATGCAGACCTTCCGCATGGCTTCCTTGGCGGGCTTGAGATAACCCCGCGGATCGAACTCGCCGGGCTTTTCCGCGAAGACTTTCCGGATGGAAGCGGTCATCGCCATCCGGTTGTCAGTATCGATGTTGATTTTGCGGACGCCGTGCTTGATGCCGCGCTGGATCTCCTCGACCGGCACGCCCCAGGTCTGGGGCATCTTGCCGCCATACTTGTTGATCTCGTCCTGCAGGTCCTGGGGCACGGACGAGGAGCCGTGCATGACCAGGTGCGTGTTGGGCAGGCGGCGGTGGATTTCCTCGATGACGTTCATGGCCAGGACGGCGCCATCGGGTTTGCGGGAGAACTTGTAGGCGCCGTGCGATGTGCCCATGGCGATGGCGAGTGCGTCGACTTTGGTAGCCTTGACGAAATCGACGGCCTGATCGGGATCGGTGAGCAACTGGGAGTGGTCCAGCTTGCCATCGAAGCCGTGGCCGTCTTCCTTTTCGCCCATGCCGGTCTCAAGCGAACCGAGGACGCCGAGTTCACCTTCGACCGAGACGCCGCAGGCATGCGCCATTTCGACGACTTTCCGGGTCACGTCGACATTGTAGGCGTAGTCGGCTGGCGTCTTGGCGTCTTCCTTGAGTGAGCCGTCCATCATCACCGAGGTGAAGCCGAACTGGATCGCTGTCGCGCAGGTGGCCGGGCCGTTGCCATGGTCCTGGTGCATACAGATCGGAATATGCGGGTACATCTCGGCGCAGGCGTCGATGATGTGTTTCAGCACGATGTCGTTGGCGTAAGAGCGGGCGCCGCGCGAGGCCTGCATGATGACGGGGGCGTTCACCTGGTCGGCCGCCTCCATGATGGCGAGGGCTTGTTCCATGTTGTTGATGTTGAACGCCGGCAGGCCATAGCCCTGTTCCGCGGCGTGATCGAGCAACTGCCGGAGCGTAATGCGCGCCATCAAAATTCCCCTGAAACCTGAGTTTTGCCTTGTGAAGGCACAGGAGAAAACGGTCAACTACAGCCGAGCAATCCACAGACCATTGAGCCGATTTAGCGCCGTTTTGCACTTCCCCAACGGCCTTTGCCGACCTGGTTGAAGCCGGCGGCGGGGCTTTGGGCGCCTCAGGCCGCCAGCAGATGCGCCGGCCGGCGCAGGTCTTCGCTCAGGGCTGGTCCCATCAGGTCGATGAAGTTGCCTGCGTAGAAGGCGTCGATGGCCGCGGCCGTGCAGCCCTCAATGGCGGCGTCGAAGCGCTTCAGCGGATTCCGCCCGCCCTCGACGTGCGGAAAGTCGGACGAGAACATGCAAACTTCGCTCCCGGCTTCGCGCGCGATCCATCCGGCGTCCTCGTGGGGATAGGGTGTGACGCGGAGCTGGCGGCGCACGATCTCGCTCGGCCTTGCCGAAAGATTCTGCAGGCGGGTCTCATTCTTGATGAAGGCGGAGGCCGCCGAATCCATCGACCGCATCCAGCCGGGGAGCCAGGAGGCGCCCAGCTCGATCGCGCCGAACTTCAGATTGGGGAAGCGGTCGAACACGCCATCGAAGATCAGCGTCGCCAGTGTCTGCATGGCCGCGTTGGGGATCGGCATGTAGCTGACCGATGTGAAGTTATCGTCCCCGCCGTGAAAATCCGGCACGGGCGGCAGGCCATTGATCTTGTAGGCCGGGTCGAGTTTTTCTTCGCCGCCGACATGGAAGAGGATCGGAATGCCCGCCTCCTGCGCCATCGCCCAGACCGGGTCGAGGCCGATATGGCTGGGCGAATGGTGCTGCGGGCATTTCGAGGGCGCCATCAGCGCCTTCGCGCCGAGACCTATGGCGTCCTTCGCGCAGGCGATCGCGCGCGTGATGTCTTCAAGCGGAACCTGTGCGGTCGCAAGCAGGCGTCGGTCGACCTTGCAGAAGTCGGTCATCATCCGGTTGTGGGCGTCCGCGGCTGCGTAGCAGAGTTCCATGTCGCTGCCCTGGTCGAGTTCGAAATTGCCAAGGCACCAGGTGGTGAAGACGAGTTGGCTGGCAAAGCCGAGCGCGTTCAGCGCTGCTGGCCTGTCGTCCGCGATGAAGGCGCCGTGAGCTTCATAATCCTTGCGCAGCAGGATGTTCGCTTCGGCGCCTGAACGGAAAGCGGCGTCGGCATGCGCGGCCCGGGCCTGTTCGGCCCTGGCCTGACGCGCTTTCCGGCTCAGGAACCCGGGCAGGGCGTGATAGCGCGCAAGGAGTCGTGATTCGAAATAGGGGTCGAGACAGTCGGACAGCTCCATGAGGTGGCTGTCGGCGTCATGGATGATGCGCCCTTCGACATAGGCCATTGCTTTCTCCCGAGTCCGGACGTTCCAAACTCACTCACGCAACGCGCGGGGAGGCAAGGGGCTATCCGCCCAGCTTGACGCCCAGCGCCTCGGCGGCGGCGGCCGCAAACTTGCCGGTCTGGCCGAAGGCCGCGTCGAGGGCGGTTTCACCGGCCGGGTTGGAAATCCGGCTCCAGTTGGCGGCGACGTCATCGACCGACGCGCCCGCGCCGCCGAGGAAGACGGCTGGCGTCTCGTAGATGTGGACCACGGAGAAGCAGCCGGCGCCGGCGCCGAGGATGGTCTTCGACGGGGCGTTTTCCGAGACAAGAAAGAGCACGCCCGGCGTCACCAGTTCGGGTCCCATCAGGGCGGCGACCTGTTCGGGGAAGAGGCCATCGAGCATGCGTGTTGCTGCAGTGGGGGCGAGCGTGTTGACGCGGATGTTGTTCTTCGCGCCTTCGTGGTGAAGCACGTTCATGAGGCCGATCATGGCGGCCTTGGCCGCCCCATAGTT
>JBEAMJ010000005.1:0-2935 GCA_041166025.1 Pseudomonadota bacterium
GCGGTGAAGTCGCCGATGGTGGGCACGGTCTATCTGCAGGCCGAGGAAGGCGCTGCGAGGTTCGTCAAAGTGGGCGACACCGTGAACGCCGGCGCCACGCTGTGCCTCGTCGAGGCGATGAAGACGTTCAACCCGGTTACGGCGCCGCGCGGGGGCAAGGTCACGCAAATTCTCGTCGACAACCAGCAGCCGGTCGAGTTCGGCGAACCGCTCGTCATCATCGAGTAGCGCGATGTTCGAGAAAATCCTCATAGCCAACCGCGGCGAGATCGCTCTCCGTGTCCACCGCGCCTGTCGCGAAATGGGCATTCACACGGTGGCGATCCATTCAGAGGCCGACCGCAGCGCCATGCATGTGCGCCTCGCTGACGAGAGCGTTTGCGTGGGGCCAGCGCCTTCCCCGAAATCGTATCTCAACATCCCTGCGATCATCACGGCGGCGAAGCTCACCGGCGCCCAGGCGATCCACCCGGGCTATGGCTTCCTGTCGGAAAATGCAAAATTCGCGGAGATCGTCGAGAAATCCGGCATCACCTTCATCGGCCCGAAGCCGGAACACATCCGGATGATGGGGGACAAGATCACCGCCAAGGAAGCGATCCAGACGGCAGGCGTACCCGTGGTGCCGGGATCCGACGGAGAAGTTTCCGATCTTGACGATGCCAGGGCCACGGCCAGACGCATCGGTTATCCCGTGCTGATCAAGGCGACAGCCGGCGGCGGCGGCCGCGGCATGAAGGTCGCGCATTCGCCGGAGGAATTGGAGCTCGCCTTCACCACGGCCCGCACGGAAGCAAAGACTGCATTCGGCAACGATGCGGTCTACATGGAAAAGTATCTCCAGAAGCCTCGCCACATCGAGATCCAGGTCGTCGCCGACGGCCACGGCAACGTGATCCATCTGGGCGAACGCGACTGCTCGCTGCAGCGCCGCCACCAGAAAGTGTTCGAGGAAGCGCCCTCGCCCGTGATCGACGATGCCGCGCGGGCCGCCATCGGCAAGACCGTGACAAGCGCCATCAAGAAGCTCGGCTATCTCGGCGTTGGGACCATTGAGTTTCTCTACGAAAGCGGTGAATTCTACTTCATCGAGATGAACACGCGCCTGCAGGTTGAGCATCCGGTGACAGAGATGATCACCGGTGTTGACCTGGTTCAGGAGCAGATCCGCATAGCCTATGGCGAGGAACTCTCGATTAAGCAGAAGGACGTCAAGATCTCGGGCCACGCGATTGAGTGCCGGATCAATGCCGAGAACCCGGAAACCTTCACGCCCTCGCCCGGCCTGATCCAGGAATTCCATGCACCGGGCGGACTTGGCGTGCGCCTCGATAGCGCGGCCTATTCCGGCTATCGCGTACCGCCACATTACGACAGCCTGATCGGCAAGCTGATCGTGCACGCGCCGACACGCGCAGAAGCGCTCGCTCGCCTTCGCCGCGCGCTGGACGAGACGGTTGTGGCCGGTGTGGAAACCACGCTGCCACTGCATCGTCGGCTGGCGTCGAACGCCGATGTCGGCAAGGGCGAGTATGACATTCACTGGCTCGAGAAGTTTCTCGGGATGAAGAAGTAGGCGCTGATTGTGAGCAGGCCGTCGTGCCTCGGGTATCGGGGCCTCCGCGCGTGAGCCGGGTTTTCGGCCCCAGCGAACTCCTAGACTGTTATCGCCGCGGCGTTTTTCCTATGGCGGATTCGCACGACGATCCCCGCCTGTTTCTTGTCGATCCGGACATGCGCGGGGTGCTGCCGCTGGATCGCTTTCATGTCTCGAGGAGCCTGCGCAAGGTCATTAGGCGCGACGTGTTCGAGATCAGGATCGATACAGCGTTCTCGCGCGTCATGGAGTTTTGCGCGGAAGCGGCGCCGAACCGGCCCAACACCTGGATCAACGCATCGATCCTCAATCTCTACAGTTCGCTGCATCGCGCAGGGTACGCGCACAGCGTCGAAGCCTGGCGCGATGGCGAACTGGTGGGCGGACTCTACGGTGTGAGCCTCAGGGCCGCGTTCTTCGGCGAGAGCATGTTCTCTCGCGCCACGAGCGCATCGAAGGTTGCGTTGGCGCACCTTGTCGCGCGGCTGAGGGCGGGCGGCTATCGGCTGCTCGACACGCAGTTCGTGACCGGGCATCTCGAGACCTTCGGCGTCGAGGAAGTCCCGCGCGAGAATTTTCACGTCCTGCTCAGGGACGCGCTGAAACATGAGGCAGAGTTCGGGACGCAGACCTATTGCGGCGCGGAAGCACTGCAGCTGATCACCCAGACATCGTAGGTCGGGTGTTCCAGCGCACTGAGGCCAGGCGAGGACGCGTACATCCAACCCGAGAACAGCAGGCCGTTCGGGCCGATCGGCTGCGGGCCGCGGTTCATGTTTGAATCCGAGATCGGGGTCTTCTGTTCCTTCGGCGGAGCCGTCGAATAGATTTCCAGGAAAGCCGCCGCCTCGGGCGCATCCTGCGGGCTCGACTGGTAACAGGCGCGGACCGTGACCTTGAGACGGCCATGATCGACCGACTGGCCGACGCGGGCGCTGATGTCGGTCGAGTTGCCGGTGATCTTGTCGAGCGCGCGCAGCTTCACTGCGCTGGCCGGCTGGAGCCGGTTCGTGGCCTCGCCCTCCTGCGCGGACGCGCCTAATCCAAGGGCGAGCGCCGCGACGCCCGCTGCAATGAGTCCGGCAAGCCATTTCATAGGGGAGCCTCCTCCGCCATTCCACCCCCAGGATCGGCTCCGCCGGAGGCGTTGCCAACTGCTTCGAGCAGCAGGCTCATGATGTCCACGGTTCCCCGGGTGTAATCGAATACGCCGGTCCCATCGGTCGGCAGGTTGGCGTCGGGATCGCCGCCGACCAAAACAAAGATATAGCTGCCGCCCAGGAGGCTGTCAGACTGGATCTGCGCGGTGGAATCCACCGGAAGCAGGATGTCCTTGCG
>JBEAMJ010000006.1:0-17076 GCA_041166025.1 Pseudomonadota bacterium
CTCGTAAATCAAAGGCGTGGGGCGCAGCTCCGCTGACTGCGGAACCGGTCGCGCGACTATCACCGACGCGAGTCGTTATACGGCGCAAAATATAACGCGCAAGCCGCCTGATTGCAGTTCAGCGAACCAGCGTCGTTAGGATGGCTCAGGTGCGAATGGCGGCTGTTGGGCGAGGTCCTGCCGAAGCGCGGTGCTTCCCGTGAACGACGCAAATGGATCGACTCTGCCGGATAGCCAAATTCCGTATTCCAGCGGCACTGGGCCCCTAAGCGGCCGTTCGTCATTCAAGTTTTGGAGGCCCGAAAATCCTGGGGCAGGTCAGTTTTGTTCGCCCCGCGGTCGTTTGTTACAGTCGACGAGGTATCTCAACCTGCATCGACTTATAGCCGTTCACGAAGGCCGACGGCACGCGCTCCAAACTGAGAACATTAATCTCGGGGAAGCGCTTGAGGATCTCCTCCCAGAGAATCTTGAGTTGAAGTTCGGCCAGGCGATTGCCCAGACAGCGGTGTATCCCGAAGCCGAACGCCAAGTGATGGCGCGCTCTGGGGCGATCGACGATAAAGCGATTTGGGTGTTCAATCACCGTCTCGTCACGGTTTCCCGAAAGATACCACATCGCGACTTTGTCGCCCTTCCTGATTGATTTTCCTCCCAGTTCCACGTCGCGCATCGCTGTGCGCCGCATATAGGCCAACGGTGTCTGCCAACGAATGGTTTCTGAGACCATTGACGGGATGAGAGAAGGAGCGGCTTCAAGCTTCGCACGCTGATCTGGGTTCTGGTGTAGCGCCAATACCGAACCAGACATCGTATTTCGTGTCGTGTCGTTGCCTCCGACAATCAGCAGAAGAAGATTTCCAAGATACTCCTGCGGATCCATCTGACGAGTCGCTTCGCCATGGGCGAGCATTGATATCAGATCACCTTTTGGCGGGGTGTTGACCCGGTCGTTCCAGAGACCTGTGAAGTAAGCGAGGCAATCGGTCATTACCCCGGTCCACTGCTCGTCAAATTGTTCGATGTCCCACATCCCGGAATCTGGTTCGGCTGTTGCTGCATCCGACCAGAAGGTCAGTTTTCGTCTGTCCTCAAATGGAAAGTCGAACAACGTCGCAAGCATCTGCGCGGTAAGCTCTACTGACACCCGGTCTACCCAGTCAAACGTCTCACCGATCGGCAGCTCATCTAGCGTGGACTCGATGCGGCGCCTGATCAGGGGTTCAAAAAATGCTAGATTTGACGGTGAGACGATGGGCTGCACGATCTTACGCTGAACGTCGTGACGCGGAGGATCCATGGCAATGAACATTGGAAGCTCAAAACCTTCCATCGGATCATCAAGCATAATGGCTGGTTCCGACGAGAAGGTCGCGTGATCGGTGTCGACAGCGACAATGTCATTGAACCGGGTCACGGACCAAAAAGCCCCGCCACGGTGATGCTCTGGCGGATGCAAATGGACGGGGTCTTCGCGGCGCAGCCGCTCGAAGTAAGCCCACTTGGTGTCGTTTCGCCAGAGCTCCAGGTCGCAAACGTTGATGTCTTGGAGCGGCAATTCATAGGCACGCTGACGCGCCTCCACGGATGGATCGAAATCGTCACCATTCATCGTCGTCTCCTTCGTCACGCCGCGAAGATTCAAGCCTCGAGGGGGCCGCCTGTACCGCCCGTACCCTCGCGCGGAAATGGACGCTTTTGCGTCCATATGACTGTAGACTGCCGCAGTCAATCGAGACGTAGGCGCCGGTTTGGGCCAGTGATAGGCGTTGCTCTATGACCCATACGGATCTCGCTCAGAGAGTCGCCCCTCGACAAGCACGCAGTCGCGCAACGATCGAACATGTTCTCGAAGTCAGCGCAGAACTGCTGGAGGAAGTTGGCCTGGATGGCTTCAACACCAACCTGCTCGCAACGCGCGCCGGTGTTGGTACAAGAGCCATCTACCGCTACTTCCCGAACAAGTTCGCGATAATCCTAGCCTTGGCCGAACGCTTTCGCGACCTCGAACGCGAATGGGTGGGCGATCTCAAAGCGCTCGCTGGGCCGCCCGACTGGCGTGAAGCGGTTCGCGAGGCGATTTCCGGGTACTTCGGAGCGGCATCGCGTCGACGCGGATACGCTGCCTTGCGCGCGGCGAGCCAGGCTGTGCCGCAGATCAAAGCCCTGGACGATGAACTAAGTGCTGAGTTGGCGCGGGACCTCGCAAAGGGGCTGAGAGATCTAGGTGTCTCGATTCCCGCTTCCCACCTAGGAGCCCTCAGCAGAACCATCATCGAGGCCGCAAATCGCATCCTGGATGTCGCTCTACAATGCAAACCGCCAGAGGCGAGACTCCTTGTACGTGAACTCCAGCGGATGATCATCAATCTGCTTGCCGAGTATATCGACGATTGAGACGACGTCTGTCGAACCAATCCAACGGACCAGCATTCGGCACTCTGAACCTACCGCACTGGTAGTTTGTCCGAAGCGCAACGGATTAGACCGCTCGCTACACGCACAGTCGCATCGGTTTGAAGGTGAAATTGGAAAGACCGTCCAGGGTAGGCGCCTTTTGCTCCAACCGATCCGCTCACGCTGGATCGATGCGCCACAAGAACTCATCAGCATTCTGAGGCTAGCGCTCATCAACGCCATCAGCGCGCGAAGTCGCATTTGAGGATGCCGCCATCGTAGGAGTCGGAGATTCCAAAAGCGACACCCGCGCACAACGTGGCGCTCAAGCGGCCCTTGATTTCGACATTTATCGAGTTTAGCATTCACCGCCTGGCGTCCCGCTCTGCTGTCGCAAGGCATCTGCTGCGGCGCCTCTCTGTTCTGGGAGTTAGGCAATGGAATTCAGGACCTGCGACGTGGCGGTTGTAGGCGGTGGAGCCTCGGGCCTGGCTGCCGCCAGGGAGCTCACGCGTCGCGGTGTGGATGCGATCGTGCTTGAGGCTCGAGATCGGGTCGGCGGCCGCACCCTGAGCCGGACCCTGGACAATGGAGTTACCATTGATGTTGGCGGTCAGTGGGTGGCCCCTACACAGCAGCGCGTCCACAGTCTCATTCAAGAGTTCGGCCTCCACACCTTCCATACCTATGAGGATGGCGAAGGCGTCATCTATTCGGGCGGACAAAGAACCTTATTCTCGGGACGCTCCAGCAGCGATGATCCCGAGGAAGCCGCCGATGTGCAGCAGGGGCGGGACAAGCTCGAGGCGCTGGCGAAGTCGGTGCCGCTGGACGCGCCATGGACACATCCCGATGCGAAGGAACTCGACCGGATCACCTATGCCGACTGGATCAATCAGAACCTCAAGACGCAGTTTGGTCGTTGGCTTTTCAACTTCAATGCGCCTGGAGTGTTTTCGGTCGACGCGAGTGAGTTGTCGATGCTGCACGTCGCCTTCTATTTTGGGGCGGGTGGCGGGTTCGGGGTTGTCATAGGCACACGCGGAGGCGGACAGGACAGTCGCTTCGCCACGGGCATGCAGGCCCTGTCGCTGGGTCTGGCACGAACGCTCGGAGATCGTGTTTGCTTGAATCAGGTCGTGAGCAGGATTTCGCAATCGCGCGATGGCGTTGAACTGACCACTGACCTGTGGCGCGTACAGGCGAAGAGGGCCATTGTTGCGATATCGCCGACCCTCGCTGGCAGAATTCGCTATGAGCCGGCCATGCCCCCGTTGAGGGATGCGCTGACCCAGCGCATGCCAATGGGAACCGCAATCAAGATGATGTTGGTCTACGACCGACCCTTCTGGCGGGAAGAGGGCATGTCCGGCTTTGCATTGACTGATCGCGATGTGCCGCAACTAATCTACGATAACTCACCCGAGGATGGTTCGTGCGGCATTCTCCTGGGCTTCACGGAGGGCCTGCCGGCCCGCGCCTGGGTCGCCGCATCACCAGAAGCCCGCAGGGCGGAAGCAATCAGGACAGCTGTGGGTTGCTTCGGCGCTCAGGCCTCACAGCCGCGAGAGTTCATCGAAAAATCGTGGATGGACGAGGAGTTCTCGCGCGGTTGCTATGCGGGAACGATGACGCCAGGCAGTTGGACAACGTTCGGTCCCGCGCTGAGGGCCCCGGTGGGTCGTATCCACTGGGCCGGTACCGAAACCGCCACCTTCTGGAACGGATATGTCGAAGGGGCCATCCAGGCTGGTGAGCGGGCAGCAGAAGAGGTTCTGGCCGCTATGCGATCCTGAGCCTTACCGGTCCGCGGTGTTGTGGCTCGCTTCGTTGATCCCGGCTGGTCCCAGGAAGGGCGCATCCCTGTTCTGTCGACTCGGTCAGCGTCGCTTGAAGCAGGGCCCGGGTCATTGATCAAGGACGGTCGGACGCAAGCTGAGTCTACAAGGGAGAAGAGAGATGGAACACCTCGAAAGACACGTTGCGAACCATCAGCCGGCCGCGGGTAAAATCCTTGAGCGCATTCCTTTCGGTTCCCCAGTTGCAGACGTCTCCAGCATCGTGCGGCGCAAGGGAGCGGTCGTGCTCACGGGCGTTCTCGCTCGTGACGAAGTCGACGCCGTAAATCGTGACCTCGACTCGCTGGTGTCCGAGCTTCCTCTGGGGAATTTCGGCTCCGAAGTATCGTCCGTGACAAAGCGAACTGAGGCAGATGCTCGCGCATATAGTGGAAGCCGGACGAAGCACCTTCAGCATTGCTACATGCGCAGCAGGGTCTACCGGGAAAAAGTCCTGGGAAGTCGCGATCTGGCCGAATACGTCGCCGCAACCATGCCCGGTCCTGTCGGAACTCATTCCATCTATGCATCCGTCGTGATCGAGATTTCCCCTGGCGAGACTGCACAGGGGCTTCACCGAGACGGTGAAAACTATTTCGGTCTCCTCGGCCTGAACAATGCCGATAGCGTCTGCTACCTGGTCAATTGCCTGCTTGCTCTCACTGACATTACTGAAGAGATGGGAGCGACGAGGATTATACCTGAAAGTCATCTTTGGAAGGACTTCTCGGGTTTTGGATCGGCCGAACAGACCATCCCGGCAACGATGAATGCCGGCGACATGCTGTTCTACAACGGAAAGGTCCTCCATGGCGGCGGGGCCAACAGAACCGAAGATAAGCGACGGCGAGTCCTCGCGACGGCATTCAGTTTTCCATTTGTCATGGGAGAGGAGGCCTGGCCATTCACGGTGAGCGCCGAAGAGGTCCGCAACTATCCACGCCAGGTTCAGGCCATGCTCGGCTTCCGTTCGAAGTCGCATCATGGCGAAGATCCCGGCTTCTTCTGGCGCGTGAACACTCGGCCTCTGGAGAAGCACCTTGATCTCTGAGGTCCGCGTGCATGCGGCGTGATGTGAGGCCAAGCGATGATTGGCCGATCCACACCTGATGACGGTCTCCCGCGCCAACTATTGTCTCCGCTTGCGCCGGAACGCAGGCGTCTGATCTGTCATGTTTTCAAGAGGAGGGGCCCGCGATGGTCGAGCTGAGCCGCGTTACCAACGACGATACAGCGCGTGCGAGCGATGTCGTGGAGGTTTTGAAGCGAGATGGCGCCGTCATTGTCGAGCAATTTCTGCTGGCCGACACACTGGAAGGACTTCGGACAGACTTGTTTCCGCTTCTTGCGCAACGGTCTGCTGGCCGGGATGGATTTTCTGGCCAGCGGACCCGCCGCCTTGGCGCGCTGTTCGCACACAGCCGCCACTGCGCCGAAGTAGCACTCCACCGGCTATACCTTCCTGTGGCCAGGGAATTCCTGACCCAGCCTCATGAAGTCTGGATCGGCAATCAGCGTGTTCCTCTCGCGCCAGACGTCCGGATTGGCATGACCCAGGCTATCCAGATCGGACCCGGCCAGGGCGCCCAGGTCCTTCACAGGGACGACAATGCGTTTCTCTGGCGGCACCCCACCAACGGTCGAGAAGGCCGGGTCCAGATCATGGTGGCGCTATCGGACTTTACCGAAGAGAATGGTGGGACGCTCGTTATTCCAGGCAGCCACATGTGGGACGACGAGCGGCAGCCGCTTCCCTCCGAGGCGATCTCCACCACAATGCGCGCGGGATCTGCCCTGATATTCCTAGGCTCCGCTTTCCACGCGGGCGGTGAGAACCGCACGACGAACGAATATCGGACCGGTCTCACGATGGCGCTGGATTCCTCAAGCGTTCGTCAGGAGGAAAACATGTACCTGGCGCTCAGTCCCGGCCTCGTTGCAAGCTACCCCGAGGAGATCCAGCGCCTTCTTGGATGGTCTGCGGGCAGCAATGCGATGGGTTGGGTCGAGATCGACGGCCAGATGGCTGATCCGAACGTTCTGCTGCATGATCGGCATGGTGAAATCTCGTCTGTGACGAAGAAGAATCATGCGCTTCCAGCGGCCGTATGAAGCTCCCGCCGACACACGGGTACGCCAACAAGGGATGGGAAGTCTGACGTGCGGATTCCGCGGACGGCACGCAGCGAATCCGAGCAACTCGCAGACCCTCTGATCTGAAATGCGAGTCAGAAATTGCCTATGCGTTCCCAGGTCCCGCAGCCCGCTGGCCGTGTCGGCTTCGGTCCACTGACCTAACCGACTTCGACCTGCCTAGTCGGTGCTGTCGACCGGCGGACGAAGCGGCAAAACTTCGGGCAGAAACGTCCGGCAATAAGCAATGACCGCCCGGAGCAATTCCTCCCTGTATTCCTCCGTGACGCGCCCGTGGCGCTGGTAGGATGTCTGCGTAATGCCATCATAGATCGACCAGACAACGGAGAACTTCATTTCTGCATCCGGAAGGTATGGCATGCAGAAATAGCGGTTCAGCCAGTCATAACCACCTGCCGAAAGCCCCCGGACATATTCGGTGTCCCTTTCGCGTATCTCCGGACTGAGCGCCCCGCCAAAGAACAGTTTGAGCAGAACCGGATTCCGGTCGTAGAAGTCAAGGATGCGCTGACTGCCAAGTACAAAAACATCAGACCAATGTCTGATGCGCTTGAGGTCCAGAGGAGTCTCACGAACGGCCTTGTGGTGGCGTTGCAAGTACCGTTCAGCTAGCGCGACAAAGGCTGCCTCCTTGGTTGGGAAGAAGTGATAGACAGAAGCAGGCGGAACCTTGGCAACGCGTGCGATATCGTACAGACCAACTTCGTTGGGATCCTGGGCGGCCAAGAGCTTGTCCGTTGCGTTCAACAATTTTTCAACACGCTGGCGACTACGCTCCTGCAATGGCCTGCGCGGACCGACAGCCTTCTTCTCGTCTAAGGATTCAATCTGCTTTGGTCGGGCGGATGCCATTGGCTCACATGTTCAATCTGATTTCGGGTAGCCGGCCCCTCATAGTCAAAGGGCAGGTGGCTTGGAAGTGATCGGATCTCAGTTCGCTGGCGCCCCTACGCCTCATGTAAGCGCCCGTCGCGTCCAGACATCGAGATTCTGAAAGCGCGGAAAGTCAGCTGCCTTGGGCGAGGACGCCCTCTGCTGCGTGTAGTCAGGCGGGCGAAACACTTTTCGATAGGGCAGGTATTCGCTCAAAAGGCATCTCATGCTTCGCAAGCCCGGTTCGACCATGAAGTTCATCTGATTCAAGGCGCTCCGCTCTTGTGCCCTCACCTGCAATAAGCGCCAGCTTTGCTTGATGATGCAAATGCACAATCGTTCAATTCGGAGATGCACCTGCACGGCTCGCGGCTCGTCCGAGCTCAAGTAAGACTCGATATTTGTCGATTAGAGTTGCAGGCGGTCTCAAAATCGATAAACATCGGCAATAAGTCGCAGGCACGTAGGCTCCGTTTTCAGGGCGTTTGGCCTTGATCCGCGCTGTCCGCAGGCAAGGCGATTGCAAAAAAGGACGGAGAGGGGATTGCTCGTGTTGAAATCTAGACTGTTCGCAGCGACCAGCCTGGGCGGCGTTCTGGCGGCGCTGTTTTGTCAGCCCGTACAAGCTCAGACCGCGAGTGACCAAGAGGACGTTGTCATCGTCACTGCAACGCGAAGGGCAGAGGACGTCACAGACATTCCGTACAACATCTCGGCAATTGGAGGCGAACAGATTGATCGCCTCGGTATAGTCAGCTTCGAGTCTCTGGCCTCGCAGGTGCCGAACCTGAACCTGAACTCGGTCGGCGATCGATCCGTCGGAGCGCAGCGGCCTGTGATACGCGGCCTCAATGCCTCAACTTCGAACCGGCCCGGTCAGGCTCAGGAGCAGGCCCCCGTTGCGACGTATCTTGGTAACGTGCCGAGCCCCGCCGGCTTGTTCGCGATCGATGATGTCGAGCGAATTGAAGTGCTCCGCGGCCCTCAAGGCACGCTCTATGGCGCGGGCGCGCTTGGCGGTGCGGTGCGGATCATTCCCAATGATCCGAAGCTGGGAGTTTTCGAGGGTTCAGTTAAGGCCTCTATAGGAACGCTGAGCCACTCAGATGATCTGGACTACGGTCTATCCGGCGTTGTGAACGTTCCTCTCGGAGACACGTTAGCGCTGCGCGCCTCCGCTGCGCATCGCGAGGACGCTGGCTTCATCGACAAATTCGGCGTTTTCGTCCGTCAGGGAAATGCTTTCAGTCCACCCGTTCTTGTTACCCCCGGTGATGTCGCCAACAGCCAGGCTGCCCTACGCAACGATCCTGATGCCAACTGGTCGCAGTCCGACAACCTGAGGGTCAGCCTCAACTGGGCCCCGACTGACGCAATCGACATCGTCGCAGCCTATAACCGCTCCGAACTTCAGGGAAATGGAGGGCCTGTCGACAATCCAGGATATCCCGGCGGGCTCGATCCTCTCGATCCGCGCATCACATATCCGGCGCTGAGTGAGTACGAAGTTATCCTACGTGCTGAGGAGCCGTATGAGCGGACCTCCGAAATGGTCAGTTTGGACGCCAGTTACGACGCTGGCTTTGCGACCCTGTCCTCGACGACGAGCTACACCGAGACGGCTGGCACGAGCCTGTTCGATGGCACCTACGGAATCCTCGCTTTGCCTGCCGCGTTCCGGCCCTACTATATCGGCAATCCTGCAAATCCACGCTTCATGTCGATCAACAACTACGCTGACGACAGTGAGGTGTTCACGCAGGAAGTCCGGATGGTTTCGCAGATCGAAGGGCCCTTGCAATTCGTCGCCGGCGCGTACTTCCAGAACGAGAAGCGAAACGATACCTGGTACATCTACATACCCGGTACACCCGCACAGACTGTAGCAAGCGGCGGCCTCCCGGTTGTCACTCTGCCGGGCGATCAGTCGTTGGAACTCTCGGGTGACAACGAGTTCACGGACAATTCGATTTTCGGCGAGCTGACCTGGCAGGTTACAGATGCGTGGCAGATCACAGGCGGCGCCCGCTTCTTCCGTCAGGAGTTTGAACGCTCGATCGATTTTCAGATCCCGCTGTTTGGCATCACGGCGGTCAATTCGAACTCCACCACCGTTGACGACAGTACGTTCAAGCTGAACACGTCCTACGAGTACACGGACGGCCACAATGTCTACGGCACGATCTCGCAGGGTTTCCGGAGAGGCGGCGCAAACTCGTTCGCATTGTCCGGCATTATAAGCGAGCCTGCAGCCTTGCTGGACTATACGCCCGATACGGTCGACAACTTCGAGATCGGCGCCAAAGGACGCTTCCCGGATGGACTTCGTTACTCCGCGAACGTCTTCCTGGATAATTGGCATGACCCGCAGATCGGGCTCTTCACGCCAATCAACGTATATCCGGCTGTCGTGAATGGCAGCGAAGCTCAGTCGGTTGGCATTGAGGTTGAGGTCAACGGAAACATCGCCGAAGACCTGAGCTTCGACATCGGGTACGCCTATGCAGACGCCAAGCTGACAGAAGACTTCTGTCTTCCGGCAGGCGATGGTGGAGGCGGGTCCATTCCTTGCGGCATTCAGGGTCTCGATGGCACGGCTCTCCCAGGTGCGCCGAAGCACACCGCAACACTGAACCTCGCATATGCTCGCCAACTGTCAGACGGCAGCGACATCGAGCTCAGCATCAATACCAATTACAAGGGCAGCGTGTTCACGACGCTTCCAACGACGAATCTGCTGAACCCGGAACTTGAAGGGTTCTGGACCGTCAACGCAAACGCGTCCTGGGGGCAGGGTCCTTGGAGAGCGACCCTTTATGCGCGCAATCTGTTCGATGAGCGCGGGGTCCTGGCCGTTAACTTGCGCCAGTCAGCATTTGTTGGTCCGCTGGATGATCTCAACGCGGTCACACGGCCACGTTCCGTTGGAGTCCAGCTCAGCTACAACTGGTGAAAATGGCGGCAGGCCGGACCACTGCGTCGCAAGTCCGGCCTGTCGCTCCAAGTACTACGTCGAGAGGCAGGCAGTCGCCGCCGCGCAATAACTGCCGGCGCGGGTTCCTCTCTACCCCGAAGCCCTGGACGCAGGGCAACAGAGGTCTTAACCCATACGTCTTCGAGCTCCAATCCCGCCATGGAAGACGCCTCCCGCATGCAATCTCGCACGCGGGCACTTTCTCTGTTGCGGATAGTCCGGGTGTTCCGACGCGCGGCCAACGCGGACCAACCACTGGCCCTTGCGCGCGCTCCGGCGGGAAACCTTCACTGTGTCCGAGCGCCGCGACGGACCACGGGGATTCCAGGGTGTGACAAACATCATGCACCCCGCGCCTGGAACTTTCGCTGACAGCTATGGCTCGCGATAATTGGCGGCGATTGAAGCACAATGCATTTATGATCCCTGTTCCTCAGCGCGCTGCCGGAGTTGCAGCTGAATCTCCGCCATGCGCGCCGGACCGAGCTTGTAGCCGAACATGCAGGCTGTGCCGAGCAGGACAAACCCGATCGGCCCCAGGACGTAGGCAGCGGCAACACCGGCCATCGCTTCGGGGGTGTTTTCTGCCTCGGCGGCAGGGTTGTACCCGATGAATGCAAGAACATTAAACGTCAATCCGACGGAGATTGCGGCGGACAATTTGGGAGCCAGCGTGATCAGCGAGAACAGGAGCCCGCCACGATCCAACCCCTGCAGGTATCTTATCTCATCGGCGATATCTGCAGTCATCGATCGGAGCAGGACGTGGAAGCCAGCGTAGAGAAAGCCCGTGCAAACAACTGGAACGCATGAGAGCAGAGGTGCATCCAGGGGAACAAGCACAAGGCTTGCGAGGGCCGAGACGTAGGCAACGCCGGTGACTATAGCTGCACCGTGCTTTCCAATCCTGGTTGACAGGCGACCAATCGCAGGGGCGCCGAACAGACCAATACCCAAGGCTGCAATCAGCAAAAGCGAGGCCTCCTGAACGGAGAATCCACGAACGTCCGTGAAGTAGAATAGAAAGAGGGCGCCCTCCCAGGATGTGCCCATCGTGAACAGCAGCATCGCAAGAAAAACACGCAGCATGGTGGGGCGTCGCAGAAGCTCGAGATAGTCCTTGAGTGAGACGCGATGGTCAGCTGCTTGAACTGCCAATGGCTCCGGCAGGAAGGCAGAGCTCGCAATCACCGCGATTGGAATGGATATCAGGATGAACCATCCCATCTCAGGGACGCCGAGGCTCTGGCCGTCGGCGGCCGGCGCAAGCAACGGCACGGCGAACACCAGCGTCATGCCGGCGACACCCACTGCACCGATCGCACCAAACATTCGCGATCGTTCATTGTACGTGGGCGCGAGGACGGCTGCCCAGGCAGAGTGGGAAAGCGTCAGGCTCGATGTACCCACATAAAGCACAAGGAGCCAGAACATCACGTACTCAACCCCAACGTTGGCGTCGGCCATGAAGAGCATGAACACGCCCGCCGCCGTAATGGGTGCGCCTATGATCAACCAGAAGCGGTACCGCCCCCAACGCGTTCGCGTGCGGTCCATGGCAATGCCCAGCAGAGGGTCAATCGGGAGGTCGATCAGCCTTACGAGCGCGAACGCAGCTCCTACACTCGCAAGGTCCAGGCCCGTGTGCCGCGCGTAGTACTGAGGCAGATAGACCGACACAGCCATCATGATCGCTTGCAAGGGAAAGGCCGTTGCGGCGAAGAGCCATAGCGCCTGCGTGGACAGCGGCTGGGACTGGTGTTGAGCGCTCAGGTTGGTCACTCGCAGCTTCTCCCCACTCAGCCTTCTCCAGCGACGGGAGCCCGCCGCTGGTAAGACCGCGAAACATGCCGGCATTGTCAGTGGGGGAGGAGATGCAATCCGGCCATTCTGCCGCCCCAGCTAGTCGGGCACGTGGACGCCAAGCTCTCGGAGGCGTCGAGCCAGGGGCGCGAGTTGCGCGCGGTAGCGCTGCCGTATACCCGCGGAAGTGGAGTAAATTGATCCCCGAACCTGGGCGGCGCTTGCCGTCAGCGACGCCGACTGATTCCGGGTCAAATCAAGCGCGTCATCTGTCCATGAGAGACCGCATTCCTCCGCCAGCGTCGGTGCGGCTATCGCGGGAGCGCGCACCAGGTCTTCATAATCCACTTCGACAATCCTGCCGGGCAGGCGTTCAATCCAGTGGCGCATCAGGCGATCATAGGCAGCATAGTATCGAGCCAGGTCGTCAAGATCATAGCTGAAAGGATAGCCCTCGCCGAACAGAGTGCGGAACATGGCGAAGCAGCTGTCGAGCGGGTGCCGCCTGACCCAGACTATGGGCGAATGAGCAAAGGCCGCTGCGATGGATCCCACGTATAGGTAGTTCAGTGGAAGCTTCTCGATGACCCTGGTTGTCGGGGTGTTGCGGCCCGCCAGCGCATCATACCGGCGGGCAACCTCGTCGGCTGGCGCAGCTCTGCAGCGTTCGAAGACATCTCCAGGGATAGCAGGCGCCGACTGAAGCAGCGCGGCCGAGAAGTTGTCCGTTTCTCCGTTAGACTCCACGTTCGGAAGCGAACCGAGAATTCGTTCCACCAAGGTTGTGCCCGATCGTGGGAGTCCGACAATGAATATGTGGCGATCATACGCTGCGTTCGCCGCGGCGACCGGTGATTCATCAAAGACCTCAATGATGCGGTCGATTTTGCGCTCATCCGTGGCGACATCGTATGCTAGATTGCTCCGTCGGGCTCTCGCTCCAAGCGCGAAGGCGGCGAAAGCGCCTTCGTATCGGTTCAGGTCATGCAGTTCCTTGCCGAGCGCATACGCTACAAACATCTGCTCGCGATTGCCGAGCGGAGATGAAAGCTTGCTTTCCAACTCGTGGACATGATTTTCAAGAGCGGTTGCGGTCCTTACCTCAGACCTCAGCAGCAATGCTGGCATGTGACCCGGCTGTATCGACAACGCGCGTTGGCATGCTTCCCGGGCCTCAAGCAGGCGACCGAGGCTGCGTTCGCTCGTCGCAAGATTATACCAGAGTTGTGCGTCGCGAGGACGGGCGGCCACTGCGCGACCGTAGAGCTTGTTCGACAATGCGTGCCGGCCCAAGCGGCGAGCATAGAACGCCAGACCATCCAGCGCGTCGGGATGTGATCCAACCTGATTCAGCGCATTGTCGAACGCGGTCTCTGCCTCATGTCGACGGGCTAGACTTAGAAGAATGTCGATTCGTATCGCGTGGAGTGCGCCAAAGACATTTTCCTTTGCCAAGAGTTGCTCTGTCAGCGCTAGCGCAGCCTCATGGTGTTTGCCGTGGCAGAGTTTCTGAATCTCAAGTATTCCAGCCTCGCGTGGGGACATCGGCCGAACTCCAGTTCAGCGCTCAGCGAACTTGGCGGTACAGGAATATCGCTTTTCACCCTTTGCAAGCAACCCAAGCGACCATGGTGCGCTGGCGCTCGACATCTCACACTGCCGTTGGGCTCTTTGTCCCTGCATGGCTCTGGCCAACGCCGGCGCAAGAAACCTCAGCCGGTTGTACAACCAAAGCATTGCTTCACCTGACGGCTTCAGTCGCCACGAGCTGATGCCACGGCCAGAACGTTGCGACGTGAATGATCGACAACGCGACCTTGTCGCTAGGCTGCCACATCACTCAGAACGTTTTGGCGATAGCTGCGGGCCTGAACTCTGAAAACTTGTGGCGAACAGCCTACCCATCGTCGAAAGGCATGCCGGAAGTTGGTTGTTTCCGAATAGCCGAGCTTTGCGGCGATTTCGTCTACGGTAAGGTCTGAGTGGATCAACGCCTGTTGCGAAATCTCCTGCCGAACCTGCTGCAGAATTGCGCTGTAGGACGTGTTCAAGGATCTAAGGTATCTGCGCAACGTGCGTTCGGAAACAGCAAGCGACTGCGCTACCTCAGTCAATGACGGGACATGGTGATCCAGCCACCCAAATTGGCAACGTACCCTCCTTAGCAATGCTTCGTCGATCTTTGAGGCGCGTTTCAGCTGACCCACGCGAGTAGGACATTTGCCTCGTACCAGTGGCAAAATGGCGAGAGACATGGCGGCGACAAAACCCGGTAAATATCGAATTCAATGGATTGATATGCTCGCGGCTTGCGCTGTCAAGAGGCCTTTCTTGGTTTCAACCGGGTCCGACGATGCCGCTGACGCTCTGGGTGGCGGCAGTCGTTCCCCCCGAGTGCCCGCAGCCCACCTTCTCACCAGTTTCGAGGCTTGTGGTTGCCTCCGCCGACGTGCGCCCGGACCAAAAGCGTTTGGCCTTTTGGTGTGCTCGTGTCGTTGTCCTGAATTGGTGGTGACGTCAGAATCCGGACGCTCTTGGTCTACTCTTGGAGACGTTCACAATCGGAGCAGCGGAAAGGTTCGGCCGCAAGCTTTCCGAGAACGTACGCGGCACCATGGCCCGCCTCGTAGCAGCTCGACGTTTGCGTGCCAGATATCACTGCCCGGAAAATCGAGCTTGGCCGGGTCGCACCTGTCGGCCAGTCCGGTGCTAGCTAGGCTCGTGCTTGATTAGCAAGGAGCACCCAATGCTTGATTCAGTTCAATCCAAGAGCGACAGCCTGCAGCATCTCCCGTTCGGGGCGCCCGTCGCGGAAATCTTGAAGGCTTTCGACCGCGATGGAGGCGTCATTCTGGATGATGTGCTGAGTCCCGAAACTGTCGCCCAGGTCAACCGTGATGTTGATGCAGAACTGGAGCGTCTGCGCTGTGGTTCAGAAACGGGTGATGAGTTCATGAAGGCGTTCTTTGGAGAAAAGACAAAGAGGCTAACGAATGTCGTTATGCTGAGCCCCATCCTCCAAGAAGCACTCTTCGCTCATCCCACGACGATCGAATACATCGCGGGCATCTTCTCGGGGGTGAGTGACAGCTACTGGCTCAACACATGTCAGGTGATTGAGATACAGCCAGGCGAGAAAGCTCAAATGCTCCACCGGGACATGGGCAACTATCCCGTATTCTACAGATATGGGCCTGATGCGCCGGAAGTCATGGTCAACATGATTGTTGCGTTGATGGATGTGACGGCAGAGGCGGGCGCCACGCGCGTCATTCCGGGAAGTCACAAATGGTCCTTTGACAAAACCTACACTCCCGAGATGACGATCCCCGCGACGTTGAAGCCCGGCTCAGCGCTATTCTATGGCGGCAAGCTTGTTCACGGTGGAGGCGCGAACGTGACCTCCGATGTGAAGCGGCGCGTCATCGCCGTGCCATACAATCCTGGCTTCCTCGTGCCCGAAGAGGCGTACCCTTTCACCGTACCATTGGATGCGGTTCGGAAGATGTCGCCTCGGATGCAGCAGTTGATCGGCTTCCGCTCTTTCCACCAGCGAAACCCACACGGCGGAAGCCTGTGGCAGCACAACTATGAAGAGCTCGCTCACTACCTAGGTCTGTAGGGCGTCAAGCCTGTCCTGGGGCCAAGCGCGAAGGTTGCGTTCTTCCTTCGAAGCAGCCCGAGTGAGTTCGGCATGGGAGGTATTTCATGCAGGCCGCCGACCGTCCGACTTTCTGCGTTGTTGGCGCAGGCCTGATGGGAGCTGCCGTAGCCCGCGCCATACATGGCGCGGGCTACAAGACCTCAATCTGGAGCCGGACACGCGAGCGCACGCGACCGCTTGAAGAAGAAGGGTTTCCAGTTGCCGCTAGCGCAGAAGCCGGGATCGCGAGCGCAGACATAACAATCCTGCTCCTGACCGACTTTGAAACCACGCGACCGCTGCTACGTGGCTGCGAAGCTGATCTTGCAGGAAAGACGATTGTCAATCTGATGACGGGAACTGAAAGCGACGCGAGAAAGTTTGCGGAACTGGTGGCAAGCGCCGACGGACTTGCGATCGATGGCGCCATACTGAGCTACCCCTCACAGATCGGACAATCGAGTGGGACCGTTCTCTATTGCGGCAGTGAGAAAGCATGGACGGCGTGGGGGCCAGCACTTTTGCGGCTCGGGGGGAGGTCGCGGTGGTTGGGGCCCAACCACGGGCTTTCCGCCATCCTTGACACCGCCGCGACTGGCGCCTTCTTCCAAACCACCCTTGCTGCTTTCGTTGAAGCTGCCGCGTACGTGGAGGCGCGCGGCGTCAGAGTAGAAGTGCTCAGCAGTTTGATCCAGGAACTCTGGCCTAGCTTCAATTCGTCAATTGCGCAGGCCTCTGAATCCATTGCGACGAGGCGCTGGGGAACACAGGAGGCGACACTCGATACATTCTGTGCCGCGACTCGCCTTTGGCAGATAGAGCTGCAGCAGGCAGGGATGCGGGCTCCGCTTCTTACTGCGTCTCTCGAGTCGATGAGGCGCGCACAGGCAGAAGGTCACGGTAGCAGTTCCTTCTACTCGCAGTTCCTGACGTCAGGAACTGCGCAACCGGCGGTGAACAGCGGGCCCGACAGCGATGGGGTCTCGGGTTAAGTGCCCGCTGCTCGGATACGGGATTTCCTCAAGCCGTTTATGATCATGGAAAGCGCCTCCTTGGACTCCCCTCGTCGAAGCTCTTGAGGGCCCGACGATCAACTCGGCTCCGGCTCGGCCGGAGCCGATCTTTTTTCAGGGTGTGTCCGAACTGGATAAATGGCGACTCCCAGTAGCGCGCGAACAAGTCTTCACTACCGATCCGGCTTCATCGCTACCATCTCGCCGAGCCCGACTGAGTTGTTTGCCTGGGACGATGTGAGCTCCATCTCCCGCACCATCCCGTCGGTCCCATGTTTGCGTATCACGCCCATCAAGCGTCCGTCGCATGACCGCTCAAGGGGCCGAGGCTTCGGACCTTCGGTCCTGCAGGCCGCACCAACCCCTTGCGCGGTCACCGCT
>JBEAMJ010000007.1:0-149259 GCA_041166025.1 Pseudomonadota bacterium
CACCAACGCAGCGCAGAGCCCGGGCAGTCGCGCGCGAAGCTCCGCATCCGTCTTGACGCCATAGGGGAAAAAGCCGCTGTCAGCGGCATAGTCGACGACCCAATCCGGCGCGGCCTTGCGGAGGGCATCGGCAATTGTGATGCCGCCCACCCCGGAGTCGAACACCAGCGCTCGCGTCATTCGCAGCTTGACTCCGGACCGCCGCCGACAATCGTCGGCGTCAGCCTCGAGACATGCCGCCAGCCGGGGGGATTGCCAAGATGGTCGCGCACCAGGTTGCCGTTCAAGCCGGCCTGCGCCATCGCCTTTATACCGAGTTGGAGCCGTCGGCGCGCGGCCGGCCCGGCCTGTCGCGCACCAATGTGGCGCTCGTCTGGCTGGTGATCGCGAGCTTCATCGTCTTCGCGCTGGAGACCGAGCCGGACATGCCGGCGGACGCGTCGATGTGGATTGCATGGATCAACCTTGCCATCCTCGCAGCGTTTGGCGTCGAATATGTCGTACGGCTGTGGGTGATCGGCGAGGACCCGCGCTATCGCGGCCTCGGCGGCCGCATCCACTACATCTTCACGCCCTACGCGCTGGCCGATCTTGCGGCCTTCCTGCCGGAATTGCTCTGGCTTGCCTTCGCCCACCCCGAAGCGAATGACCAGACGCTGATGTTCCTGCGCGTGCTGCGCCTCGTGCGCCTCATTAAGCTTGCGCGCTTCGTTCCCGCCTTCGACG
Source organism: Pseudomonadota bacterium (assembly GCA_041166025.1). Classification (GTDB taxonomy): domain Bacteria; phylum Pseudomonadota; class Alphaproteobacteria; order Caulobacterales; family Hyphomonadaceae; genus UBA7672. Next base: position 727 of record JBEAMJ010000007.1, read on the forward strand.
TCCTCGGCGCCGCGATGCGCCGCGCCGGCTCGCAGCTTGTCACGGCGCTCGCGCTGGCGCTGGCGCTTGTCTACGTGTCAGCCGTCGCGCTCTATTTCATCGAAGGCGTCGGCGAAGGGCGCGCCGAGTTCGCCTCGGTTGTTCGCTCGGTGTGGTGGTCGGTCGCAACGCTCACCACGGTCGGCTATGGCGATGTCTACCCGGTGACCGTGGCCGGGCGGATCGCCGCCGCGATCATCGCGCTTGCCGGCATCGGCGTCGTCGCCCTTCCCGCCGGCATCTTCGCCAGCGCCTTCGCCGACGAATTGCGCGACCGCGAGACGCGGCGCAAGGAGGAGAAGGCTCAGCCACCGTCGGACAGCGGACCGACGAGCGGGCCATAGAGATCCGTCCGTCGATCGCGGAAGAACCCCCACGCCGCCCGCGCGCGCTCGACCTCGTCCATGTCGATCCTGGCGAGCAGCACGCCTTCCTGCTTGCGGTCGAAATCTGCGAGAATTTCGCCGGTGTGATCGGAGATGAAGCTGGTGCCATAGAACACCTGGCCGTTCTCGTTGCCAACGCGGTTCGCAGCCGCCACCGGCGTCACGTTCGAGACAGCATGACCGAGCATCGCACGGCGCCAGCGCGCGGCCGTGTCGAGCGAGGAGTCATGTGGCTCCGATCCGATGGCCGTCGGATAGAGCAGCACATCCGCGCCCATCAGCGCCATGGCGCGCGCCGCCTCCGGGAACCACTGGTCCCAGCAGATGCCGACGCCGATCGCGCCCTTGCGTGTCTTCCAGACCTTGAAGCCGGTGTCTCCAGGACGGAAGTAGTACTTCTCCTGATAGCCAGGTCCGTCCGGGATATGCGACTTGCGATAGACGCCGAGCAACGAGCCGTCGGCATCCGCCATCACCACCGAATTGAAGTAGGCAGGCCCCGCCTTCTCGAAGATCGAGACAGGGATCACTACGCCAAGCTCGCCCGCCAGCTTCGCCATCGCCTTCACGGCCGGGCTGTCGCGCCAGGCATGCGCACGTGCGAAATTCTCTTCCTCCTGCGAGGTGCAGAAATAGTGTCCTTCAAAGAGTTCGGACGGCAGGATGACGTCTGCGCCTTTCGACGCCGCTTCGCGCACAAGGTCGCTGACGCGCCTGATATTCGTTGCGGCATCGTCGCTCAGCGCTGTCTGAAGGACCGCGAGGGTGATCTTGCGCGCCATGATCGCCTCCTAGGCCGGTTGCTGTTGGGTTATGCAGTGGAACGATCCGCCGCCGGTAAGGATATGCTTCGACGGCAGGCCGACCACATTGCGCCCGGGGAAAAGCGGCTTCAGCGCATCGACCGCGGCTTGCGCAGTTGTCGTCCCGTAAGTCGGCACGACAACTGTGGCGTTGCCGATGATGAAGTTCATGTGACTCGCCGGAACCACCTCGCCATCCTCGTCCTCGACGCGACCGGGCGAGGGGATCTCGATGACCTGCAGCATGCGCCCGCGGGCATCGCGCTGCTGCTTCAGGAAGGCCGCGATCTCCTTCAGCCGCTCGGCATGCGGATCGTCCGCACCTGACGGCGACTGGCACACGACGACGCCCGGCGCCACAAACCGCGCGATGTTGTCGACATGCCCGTCCGTGTGGTCATTGAGGAGTCCGCGTTCGATCCAGATCACCGCGCGCGCTCCCAGCGCATCGCCGAGCAGGCCGCGCACGTCGTCCGGCGTCATCAGCGGATTGCGGTTGGGATTGAGGAGGCACTCCCGGGTCGTGAGGATCGTACCCTCCCCGTCCCAGTCGACCGCCCCGCCCTCAAGCACGCGGTCCCAACGTGTTGCATCCGCCCCCGCCTCGATAGCGATGAAGGCGCCGACCGTATCGTCATGGTCGAGGACGTATTTTCCGCCCCACCCATTGAAGGTAAACAGCGCGCAGCGGTTGGCCGAATAGAACACCGGCCCTGTATCGCGCAGCCAGATGTCGCCGTACGACGCATCGATCAGCTCGGCGACCTCGCCGATTGCCTTCTCCGCCGACAGCATCGCCGTGGGCCCGCTCACCAGCACGCGCACCCTGTCGCCTGGCTTCCCGCCCGCCCCCGGCCCCGCCAGCGCGCGCACCATCGCCGCGACCTCGGCCTGCGCTGGCGCAAGATCATCGAGCCACAGCTCTTCATCCGCCGGCCAGGCGGTCCAGATGGCGCTGTGCGGCGCCCACTCGGCAGGAGGATGCAGGCTGATCTCGCTCATGGCGGCCCTCTAGCAGGTGCAGCCCGGGGGACAAGGCCCGGACACAAGCGAGCGCATATGGACCCTGTTCGGCAAAAGAAAAGAGGCGGCCCGCTAAAGGCCGCCTCCTGCCTGCTTTCGGCCAGCTGGCCGAGGCTAGAAGCCCCAGCTCGCGCCGACCCGCACCGTCCAGAACGAGACCGATTCCACCGGATCGTCGATGTTCGGCGTCGCAAGGCGACGGTAGACGAACTGGTTCGTCGTCGCATTGCGGTCGATTTCGACCACGCCCACGCGCTGCGGGAACGGGGTCTCATAGATCACGCCCCACTCGTCATTGATCAGGTTGCCGATGTTCTCGACGACGAGGAAGGCCGAGCCCTTGCCAAAGCCGGTGGGGAATTCCTGCTCCAGCTTGAGGTCGAACTTGTTGTTCCAGCCGCCATCGAAGTCGTTGCGCTTGGTCTGCGCACCGCGCTGCAGGCCGACCGCGTCGGACCATGCGAAGAAGTCGCTGGTGTTGAAGTTCGTCGCTGCGCCACCGCACACCGCATCGTCCGCTGCCGTCTGATTGGAGCAGAAGATGACGTTCGGGTCGGTTGGGCCCGTCGGCACATAGAGGAGGTGCAGGCCCTCATTGTTGTCGCCCCAGGTGTCCACCGTGCCGCCGCCCGTGAAGGTGTATGAGTAAGGCCGCGACTGGTAGTGTTCGCCGAACAGCGACACGCGGGTTGTGAACTCCGGAATGAACTCGTTCTCCCACGAGATGCTCGTGGTGAAGCGGTTCGGGATCAGGAAGTTGGTCCTGGCCTGTTGCGGATTGTTGATGTCACGCACTGCGATCGAGCCGAAGTTGGAGCCCGCGACCGAGGAGGTCATCGAGCGCGTGTCCTTGGCGTCGATATGCGCATAGGCCACCGACCAGTCGATGTTCCAGTCATCGACACGGTTCGACAGCGCGACCGAGTAGACATTTGTCTCGCCGCCATCGCCTGCATTGGTGAGCAGCAGGTCATCGGCCGTGCGGGTGGCGCATGCCGTCGTGGGCGCCGTCGTCGAGTCGAGGCAATCCGGGTCGGACTTGTCTGCGCGCTTGTAGAGCGGCGAGCCGTCTGGCGCCGTGCCAACGCGCACAAGGCCGTTGTTCACGATCGTCGCAGCATTGTTGGTGACACCGCGGATATAATCGAAGTCCCAACGGTAGCCGTCGCCCAGCATGCCAAGACCGAACATGCCCATGTCCATCTCGTAGGTGGCGCCGAGCGAGAACTTCCACTCCGACGCCGGCTCGAAGTCCGGGTCGATGGCGGCGACCGCCGAGTTCGGCGCTGCGGTTCCGACGTTGTTGAACATCGGCGTCGGCACGCCCCAGAGGGCATTGTTGGGGTTCACCGTCTGGCCGCTGGGACGCTCCGATGCAGAGTTTGGATTGGTCAGGATGTTCCAGCCCAGCGGCATGTTGGGCAGGGCGCCCGGGCCGTACTGCAGCTGGACAGCACGGATGCCGTCGTTCGAGTACGAGTTCGACACCCAGACGTTCGGGTTGCCGCCGGCGAAGAGGCCGGCGCCGCCGCGCACCGTCAGGCGATCATCCACATCCCAGCTGAAGCCGAAGCGCGGCTGCAGGATGCCCTTGGAGTCGAGGTTCTCGGTGTTGGCAAAGCCGTTGCGCGCCAGGAAGAACGGATTGCTCGTCGGCAAGTCGTCGTTCGTGTACCAGTCATAGCGCACCCCGAGCGTCACGTCGGCGCTGTCGCCGATCGGAAACTCGTCCTGCAGATAGACCGTGTTGATGTCGTACTTGAACTGCGCAGCGGTATCGTTCGGATCATTGGTGCCTGCGGCGTTGCCGTAGAAGATCTGGTTCGGCAGGCCGTTCTGGAAGTCGGTGATCGAGTTGAACACGAATTCGCCTTCGACGTGCTGCGTGAAGGCGTTGAAGATGTCGAACGTCTGGCGCTCGGCGCCGAAGCCGAACGTGTGATCGCCGAACTGATAGGTCGCACCGGCCTTGATGGTCAGGACCGTGTAGTCGAGATCATTGAAGTGGCGGCTGTCGTCGCAGCCGAAATAGGCGTTGCGACCCGGATCGACGATGATGCGAACCTCGCCGATGATGCCGCCGTCACGGCAGGACTGGGAGAAATCGACGTCGTTGTACGACACGCGCAGCTGGGTCGAGAATTCGTCTGTCCAGTCGGAGTAGAGCTGGGCCGAATAGGCCTTGAGTTCGGCGCCGCGGTCATAGAGGTGCTTGCCGAATTCGAAGTTTGACGAGCCCGAGTCCGATTCGGTGAGGTTGAGGCCCTTGTTGTAGTTGTAGGTCAGCGCCGCGCGATGGCGGTCGTTGATGTTCCAGTCGAGGCGGGCGAGATACTTCTCATCGATTGCAGGATCCGAGGTCGGCGTGCCGCCGAGATCGCTGATGCCGTAGACCGTATTGGCGATGTTGACGATCTGGTCGTACTCGGCCTGCGTGAAGCCGGTAACGATGGTTGTCGCGTTCGAGCCCACCGGGCCGCGACCGAACAGGTTGACGCCTTCGAAGCGTTCATAGGAGCCGAAGAAGAACAGCGTATCCTCGATGATCGGTCCGCCGAAGCTGACGCCATAACGCTTCTCGTCGAATTCCGGCACGAACACCGAGCGGCCCTCGATGGTATCGCCGCGCAGCGCGTCGCTGGTGTAGTCATAGAACACAGAGCCCGAGAACTCGTTGGTGCCCGACTTCGAGACCATGTTGATCGTGCAACCCGTGAAACCACCATACTGCGGATCGAACGGGGCCAGTTCGACCGACACCTGGCTGACGGCGTCGAACGGGAACGGAAGGCGCTCGGTCGGATAGCCGTTGTTGTTGAGACCGAACCCGTCATTGAGACCGATGCCGTCGACCGTCACCGAGTTGAAGCGCGGGCTCGCGCCCGCGCACTGCACGCCATCCGAGCCGGCCGTACCGCCGGCCGTCTGGTCGAGATAGATGCGCGGGTCGTTGCGGATAATGTCCTTGATATCGCGGTTGATCGCGGGCCGCTCGGCAAGGTCTTCAGCCGAAAACACCGAGGCAGGACCGATGGCGATCGGGGCCGCGCCGGCCTGAGAGGCGGTGATGATGATGACGTCCGTCGAGTTCGCTCCGGAGAACTGCAGGTTGACGTCCGTGGTGGAGCCGAGGTCGAGGAAGACGTCGGTGACCTGGGTCGACTGCTCGCCCGGGGCCGAAACCGTGACCGTGTATGGGCCGCCAACGTTGAGCCCGCGAATGTCGAACGCGCCGGTCGGTGTCGACACGACCGAACGGGTGAGACCGGTGCGGGTGTCGACGATCGTCACGGTTGCATCGCCAGCGGGCGAGCCATCGGCGTTTGTCACCGTGCCTTGCACGCCCGAGGACGTGACCTGCGCGATAGCCATTGGCGCGAACGCCGCCGACATCGCCACAAGCGCAACGCCGCCAGCCAGTCGTTTGAACCCGATCATTTTGACCCCTCGAACACCGGGAAAGGGGCGCCTCTGCCCCTCTCGATTGCCCGCGCCGATAGCCTGTCGGCCGCGGGCGCTCAATGACCGCGTTGTGAAAGTTTTCTGACGTGGCGTGGGGTGGTCCTGCCCCACCCAGAAGGTCGCGCAGCAACTCATGCCCTTGCGGAACTGGCGGTCACGACTTGCTCACAGCCGGTGGAAAACCTGGAAGATGCACAGGCGTCCTTGATAGTGGCCGAAAATTCTGCAGCGCCGCATTCTGCTGGCTTCCCGCCTCCCGGCGATACGGCGCATTGCCCTAGCGACAGTGCGCAGACACCACATCGGCCCGCCTTCCGCGGGGCGCCTCGAATTCGATCTGGCGAGCCCGAAAAGCATCCAACTTTCTGCATCGGATGTGGCGCCCGCGACACGCCAGGCGCTTCCGAAGACAGGGACGGGGCGATAGATCGCACGGCCCCCCGAATCGCGCGGGCTTCTGGCCTCCCCTCTCACCCTGTAGGGTGAAATCGAACCCTACGAGCACCCCCCGGCATGAATGTCCTCTCCGATCTCTGGCGACGCAATCCGCCGGCCTGCGCCGCGCTGGTCATCCTGGTTGTCGTGGTCCTGCGCCTGATCGTCGTTCTCCTCTCGCCGACCGAGATCAGTCCCGACGAGGCGCAATACTGGCGTTGGTCGCAGACGCTGGACTTCGGGTATTACTCGAAGCCGCCGCTGATCGCCTGGGCGATCGCCGCCACGACATCCCTGTTCGGCGACGCGGCCTGGGCGATCCGCCTTTCAGGGCCCATCCTCCACGGCATCGCCGCCTTCTTCCTCTTCCTGCTCGGACGGCGCGCGTTCGACGCCCGCACCGGCGGATGGAGCGCAGCACTCTACCTCCTGATGCCGGCGATCTGGCTGTCTTCGGCGCTGATCACGACGGATGCTGTGCTGCTCGCCTCGGTCTCGGCCGCGCTCTATTTTCTCTGGCGCTTTCGCGACCAGCCAACCTGGACACACGCGATCCTCGCAGGCGCCTGCATCGGACTCGCCATGCTCGGCAAGTACGCGGCGCTCTACCTCTATGGCGGAGCCGCTCTTTCCGCCCTGCTCGACCGCGACATGCGCAAGGCTGTGCTCTCGCCGGCAGGCGGAGTGCTGTTGCTGGCGTCGCTGGTGGTGCTTGGCCCCAATCTCTGGTGGAACTACGCCAACGACTTCGCGACCGTGAGCCACACGGCCGACAACGCGAACCTGGCCGAGGCCGGCTTTGACCCACTCAACATCTTCACCTATCTGATGGACCAGTCGGCCGTGTTCGGCCCGCTCACGCTGCTTGTCCTGCTCGCGGGCTTCTCGTTCATCGCGGGGCGGAAAGACAAGGAAACCACGGCGCGCGAGATCTGGCTCATCTGCTTCATCGCCCCGCCCCTGCTCGTCATCATGGCGCAGGAGATCATGTCGCGCGCTCACGCCAACTGGGCGGTATGCGCCTATCCGGCCGCCTGCGTCCTGCTCGCCGCATGGATCGACCGCAGCTTCGGCGCACGCCTGCGGGCCGGGACCCTCATCAAGACCGGGCTTGGAATCAACATCTTCATCGGCCTGCTTTTCACCGTCACATGGGTCTCTCCCATGATCGCCGATGCCGTCGGCGCCTCGGCGGGGATGAAGGGCGTGCGCGGATGGCAAAAGACAGCGGAAGAACTCCTGGCCGCAGCAAAGGCCAGTAACGCCAGCGCCATCATGGTGGACGACCGCGAACTCTGGCACGGTCTCGATTATTACGGGCGCAATCTCGACATGCCGCCGCTGCGCGTCTGGCAGCGCGGGCCCGCGCCACGCAGCCACGCCGAGGAGGAAGGCAAGCTGCAACCCGGCGAGGACCGTGCGATCCTGCTCGCCAGCGGCAGCGAGGCCCAGCGCGTCATTATCCGCGCCGATTTCGCCTCCATCCGCGAACTGGGCTATGTCGACATTCCCCTCACGCCGAAACGCGACCGGCGGCTCAAACTCTATCTCGCCTCCGGCTACAGTCAGGCCCCGCGCACGGCGGAGTTCGAGGCCAGCGTGGTCGGCAAGCGCGAGGAATAGCGCGTCTCACCCAGCGCTTGCGGCAGCTTCCCTCACGACGGGCGTCACACGCATGCCGGCAACGACATGGTCCTGTCCCTCTGCCACCAGCTGAGCCTCATCCGGCAGTCCGGCAACCCAGATGCCGTCCTTGCCTTCGTCGACAATGTCCGCCGGCGCGAACCCGACGACGCCGCCGACATCGAGATAGTAGACGCCGATGCGGCCCTGGCTATCAGTCTTGAGCAGCGAGGGCGTCAGCTTGTGCGCCTTGCCGAGGCCAATGTCGATCTTGACCTCCGCCGTGCGGCCCACGGGGATCGCATTGTCGGCATTTGGCACCGCAACCTTCACCTCGAAATTCCGCGTTCGCGGATCGGCGACGCTCGCCAGCTTCTCGACCTGGCCGGCCACTTCCTTGCCGTCGGGAAGTTTCACACGCGCAGGCGCGCCCGTGCGGATGCGCAGCGCCTGGTTCTCCGAGGCGCCCGAGACGAAGGTAATCGGGTCAAGCCGGACAACGGTCCCGCACGGGGAGCCCAGCGCAACGAACTGCCCCATAGCGGCATTGCGCTTTTCGAACACGCCGCGGAAGGGCGCAACCGCTCTTCGCTCTGCGGCCGCCGCGCGCGCAACGTCGAGCGCTGCCTGCGCCTCGTCCAGGGCGGCGCGCGAAGCCTTGACCCGCGCCGGCGACACCCAGCCTTCCGCCAGCCGTTTCTGATCGCTCGTGTGCTGCTCGCGTGCGCGTGCCGCTGTGGCCTCCGCCTGCCGGACGCGCGCGTTTGAGCCATCACCCTCAAGACCGCAAAGCAGATCTCCCGCCTTGACAATCGCGCCTTCCGCCACCGGCAGGTACGCCACCTTGCCCGGGGCGCCGAAGGCCACTGGTGCGATCTCGGCCTCGCTTCGCCCGCCGAGGGAAAGATAGAGCGTTCTCTGTTCGGCGCGGGAACGGAGGAACACCACAGTTCCACCATGGCCCTCCGCAGGTCCCGGCAGGGCCTTGTCCAGAGTCGGAATTGTGCTGGCCTGCACGCGGGCGACGGTATCCCCACCCGACATGAGCGAGCGGATGCCGACGACGGCCGCGATTAGCGCAATCGCGCCAAGCGTGATGCTGAGGATCCGGGGCAAGTTCTGTTCAACCTCCAGGGCGATTCCGGCCGGACCGGCATACTAGGGGCCTTCAGGCCGCCCCGGTATCAAAAAGGCGTGGCAGGCGAGATTATGGCAGGGCGGCCTCCCGCACCCCGCCAGCCGCCTTTCCCTCCTAAACATTGGCATTAGTTGCATTTGCCAGACCAACCCCCTAGGTCGGGACCGCGCGCCGCACCGGGCCCGCAAGGACCCGTCCAGGACGCTTCCAAGATTTCGATGACGCAAACCGCCGACAAATCCGCGGAAAAGCCCGCCCGGTCGCCCAATGCCCCGACCGACGAAACCGTCCTGTCGGTAAAGCACTATACTGATCGGATGTTCGCTTTCCGCATATCCCGCCCCGGCGCCTTCCGCTTCCGGTCCGGCGAGTTCGTGATGATCGGTCTTGAAGGCGCAAACGGAAAGCCTCTGCTGCGCGCTTACTCCATCGCCAGCCCGAGCTGGGATGAGGAGCTGGAATTCTTCTCCATCAAGGTTCCCGACGGACCGCTCACCTCGAAGCTGCAGCTGATCAAGCCGGGCGACACCGTCCTGCTCGGCCGCAAATCGACCGGCACGCTCGTGCATGACGCACTGACGCCGGGAAAGCGCCTTTACCTCTTTTCGACCGGAACCGGCATCGCGCCTTTCGCCTCGATCATCCGCGACCCGGACACATACGAACGCTTCGAACAGGTGATCCTCACCCATACCTGCCGCGAAGTCGGCGAACTGAAGTATGGCCAGGAGCTGGTGGCCGCCCTGCCGGACGATCCGCTTGTCGGCGAGCATGCCCATCGCCTCGTGCACTACACGACGGTCACACGCGAGCCCTGGCACAACCAGAAGCGCATCACGACCTGCATGGAGGACGGCCAACTCTATGCGGACCTTGGCGTGCCGCCGCTCAATCCCGAAACAGATCGCGTGATGGTGTGCGGATCGATGGACATGATCAACGACATCAAGGCCCTCACGGAGAGAGCCGGCCTCACCGAAGGCTCGAACGCTCACCCGGCCGAGTTCGTGATCGAGAAGGCGTTCGTGGGTTAGGCCTCCACCTTCGCCCCGCCATAGACGAACTCATCCCCGTCCAGGTTGATCTTCGGGAACTCGTCCTTCTCACTCCAGTAATCCTGCGTGTGCTGCCAGTCGCGCATCTCACCGCGTTTCGGCAAAAGGTGCATGCCGCGCATCAGATAACCAGGATTGAAGTCCTCCGGATCGATCCAGCTCAGGAGCTTCATGTCCTTCAGGCGCGGCGGGATGGCGACCTCGACGCGCGATGCGCCTTTGGCTTTCATGTGCGCCAGCAGCCGGCAGACGAAATCGGCCACCATGTCGGCACGCAGCGTCCAGCTGGCGCGGAAATAGCCAAACACCCACACCATGTTGGGCACGCCCGTGAACATCATGCCGCGATAGGTGACCGTGTCGCTGAGCGCGACCGGCTTGCCATCGACAATGATCTCGATGCCCCCCTGCGGGCTCAGCTCGAAGCCTGTGGCGGTCACGATGATGTCGGCCTCAAGCTCGCTGCCGGACTTCAGCATGATGCCTTTCGCGGTGAACCGATCGATCTCGTCGGTCACGACTGACGCCTTGCCGGATGCAATCCCCCGGAACAAGTCGCCATCCGGGATAAAGGCGATGCGCTGGCGCCAGGGGCGATAGCTCGGCGTGAAGTGCGTGGCGATGTCGTAGTCCTCGCCGAGGAACAGCTTCACCGCCGCCAGCAGCTCCGCCTTCACGGTCTCTGGCTCCTCGCGCGCACGTCGGGTGAAATCGTCCTGGTTCTTGAGAATCTGCCGGCGCGTGATCTCGTGGATCCAGTGCTCGTCCACCTGAAGCGCGCGCAGCTGCTCGGCGATCTCGATGGCGTTGCGTCCGGGGATGAACCAGGTCGGCGACCGCTGCAGCATCACGACATGGGCGACGTCCTTCGCCACGGCCGGCACCAGGGTCGCGGCGGTCGCGCCCGAACCAATCACGATCATCCGCTGGCCTGCATAGTCGAGATCATCGGGCCAGGTCTGCGGATGTACGATGCGACCCTTGAAGTCCGACATGCCCTGCCACTCGGGCGTGTAACCCTTGTCATGACGATAGTAGCCCTGGCACATCCACAGGAAGCCGCAGGTGAAGCTTGCAACCTCGCCACTCGCTGTCTTCACGGCCTCGACAAGCCAGCGGTTGCCCGACCACTCAGCCCGCGTAATGGTGTGGCCGTATCGGATGTGCTTGCCGAGGTCGTTCTCCGCGATCACCTCGCCCATGTACTTCAGAATCTCGTCCGCCGAGGCGATGGGCGGTCCCACCCACGGCTTGAAGCGGTAGCCGAAGGTGTGCAGGTCGCTGTCCGAGCGGATGCCGGGATAGCGGTGCGTCACCCACGTGCCGCCGAACGTCTCCTTCGCCTCCAGGGCCAGGAACGTGGTTCCCGGCAGCTGGGTCTTGAGGTGATAGGCTGCGCCCACGCCCGATATGCCGGCGCCGACGATCAGCACGTCGACATGGTGCGGCTTGCTCGTGGCCTTGGGGCGTTTGGCGGGCATCATGGGCGATCCTGCGATCAATCTGCCTGAAATGACACCACAATCTTGCGCGGGGCTCGCCGCGGCACAATGCCGTGCGGGCGCTCCAGGATGCGCCTTCACCCCCGCAGGAAAATGGGCGATCTAATCGGTATGGCGCGTCAGAACGCCAAGCCCACCGCAAAGGGAGTCTGCCCCAATGTCCGAATCCGCCGTCTATCCCGTGCCGCCCGCATTTGCGGCCAAGGCCCATGTGAATGCGGACACGTATGCGGCGATGTATGCCGCCTCGATCCGGGACCCGGAGGCTTTCTGGCGCGAACACGGCAGGCGGCTCCACTGGATGCAGCCCTACACGAAGGTCAAGAACGTCAACTGGGATATCTCGAAGACGAACGACCCGAAGGACCTCTACGTGAAATGGTTCGAGGACGGCACGCTCAACGTCTCGGCCAACTGCATCGACCGCCACCTGCCCCACAAGGCCAACGACACCGCCTTCATCTTCGAGGGCGATGATCCGTCGGTTTCGAAGAACATCACATACGCCGAGCTACATGCCGAGGTCTGCCGCTTCGCCAACGTGCTGAAGAGCCAGGGTGTGAAGAAGGGGGACCGTGTCACCATCTACATGCCGATGATCCCCGAGGCGGCCTACGCCATGCTCGCCTGCACCCGAATCGGCGCCATCCACTCCGTTGTCTTTGGCGGCTTCTCTCCCGACTCGCTCGCCGGCCGGATCGAGGACTGCAGCTCGACCTGCATTGTTACAGCGGACGAAGGCGTGCGCGGCGGCAAGCCGATCCCGCTCAAGGCCAATGTCGACGCGGCCATCGAGCGCCTGGGTCAACGCTCAACAGTCAACTCGGTGATCGTCGTCAAACGAACCGGCGGCGACATCACGCTGAAGCCCGGGCGCGATGAATACTACTCCGTGCTGGCCAAACAGGTCTCCGATAGTTGCGCGCCTGAGGAGATGAGCGCCGAGGATCCGCTCTTCATCCTCTACACGTCAGGTTCGACCGGAAAGCCCAAGGGCGTGCTCCACACCACTGGCGGCTACCTCGTCTGGGCCTCGATGACCCACGAGATCGTCTTCGACTACAAGCCAGGCGATGTCTTCTGGTGCACCGCCGACGTGGGCTGGGTCACCGGGCATTCCTACGTCGTCTACGGCCCCCTTGCGAACGGCGCGACCAGCGTGATGTTCGAGGGCATTCCCACCTGGCCCGACGCCTCGCGCTTCTGGAAGACGATCGACAAGCACCAGGTGACGATCTTCTACACCGCCCCCACGGCCCTGCGCGCGCTGATGGGCGCCGGCGACCAGTTCGTCACCGGAACGTCCCGCAAATCGCTGCGCCTGATGGGCTCGGTCGGCGAGCCGATCAACCCCGAAGCGTGGGAGTGGTACTACCGCACCGTCGGCGAGATGCGCTGCCCCATCGTCGACACCTGGTGGCAGACCGAAACCGGCGCCACGCTGATGACACCCCTCCCCGGCGCGCATGCCTTGAAGCCCGGCTCGGCCGCCAAGCCCTTCTTCTCGATCCGCCCGCAGCTCGTTGACGACAAGGGCGCCGTGCTTGAAGGCGCAACCTCCGGCAATCTCTGCATCCTCGATTCATGGCCGGGCCAGATGCGCACCGTCTATGGCGACCACGCGCGCTTCGTGGACACGTATTTCCGTACCTATCCCGGCAAGTATTTCACCGGCGATGGCTGCCGCCGCGACGCCGACGGCTATTACTGGATCACAGGCCGCGTTGACGACGTGATCAATGTCTCGGGCCATCGTCTCGGCACGGCGGAAGTCGAGAGCGCGCTCGTTGCGCATCCGAAAGTGGCCGAATCCGCCGTGGTCGGCTACCCGCACGCCATCAAGGGCCAGGGCATCTATGCCTATGTTTCGCTGATGGCAGGGGAAACGCCGAGCGAAGACCTCCGCAAGGAACTGGTCAGCTGGGTGCGCAAGGAGATCGGCCCCATCGCCTCGCCTGATCTTATTCAGTTCGCCCCCGGCCTGCCGAAGACCCGCTCGGGAAAAATCATGCGGCGCATCCTGCGAAAGATCGCCGAGAACGATTTTTCCAATCTCGGCGACACCTCAACCCTGGCCGACCCGGCCGTGGTCGACGACCTCGTTAGGAACCGCGCAAACAAATAGGGTTACTCCCAAGCGTGGCCCGCGAAAAAGGCATACTTGAAGACTGGCACGACCAGCGCGGCTTCGGCTTCATCCGCCGTCCCGGCGGCGACAAGATCTACGTGCACATGAAGTCGATTGGCAAAAGCACCGAACGTCCGAAGGCTGGCGACATTTTATCCTACCAGGTCGGAACCGGCGCCAACGGCCGCACCGCGGCCGTCGACGTCACGATCATCCGGCCGCTGCAGTCGACGACCGCCGGCATAGCGCCCGGCAAAGGCTCAAAACGCATTGCCGCCCAGTCCGTGGGCCGCGAACCGACTGCCGGCATGCGACACATTTCGATGCGCACTGCTGCTGCCGCCACCATCATCGTCCTGCTCGGAAACAATATCGTGCTGGGGCGTTTTCCTGTCTGGGTCGGCCTGCTCTACCTTATCGGAACGGTCGCCGCCTTCATGTTCTACCAGGCCGACAAGCGCGCCGCCGAAAGGCGGGCTTGGCGCGCGCCTGAACGGCGACTGCATCTTGCCGACCTCACCTTCGGCATCGTCGGCGGGCTCCTTGCCCAGCACGTCCTGAGGCACAAGACCCACAAGCCCGGCTTCGTCATGGTCACCGCGCTGATCACCGCGCTGCACGTTCTCACGCTCGGCCTCATCATGTTTGGCGTCTACGCACCAGGCACAGTCGGCGACTTCTTCCGCCGCACGTTTGCCGGTTGAGAGGATCACGGATCTGCGTGGCGCCTGGTCCGCCCTACACCGCGATATCAAATGCATCGAGATCGAATTCGCCGTCGTCGACAGCTCCGATCCCGTACTGGGGCCGCGAACGCCGCGCGTGACGAGCGATCGCCTCGAACAGGATCTCGCGCACGATCGGCTTGGCGACATGATCGTCGGCCCCGGCTTCACGCGCCTCAATGACATGCTCGTCGGTGGCATTGGCAGACACGGCGAGCATCGGCGTCGGCGTGCGGCCGTTCTCAATCTCCCAGGCGCGTATGGCGCGCATCGCGGCCAGACCGCCCATGATCGGCATCTGCAGGTCCATCAGCACAAGATCGAACCGCATTGCGGCAAACTTCTCGACGGCCTCCTTGCCGTTCTCAGCAAACGTGATCTGCAGCCCGCTCTGCGCCAGCAACAACTCGACAACCCTGCGGTTCATCGGATTGTCCTCGGCGACCAGCAGCCTGAGATTGTCGAGATTGGTCTCGGCGTCGAAATCCTCGACCTCCACCGCCGTAATGGCGCCCAGCGCAGCGATGCGGTCCCGCGCGATCGGTGCGGTTACCTCGAAAGTCGCACCCTCGCCCTCTTTCGAATGCGCAATCACCGTGCCGTTCATCAATTCGACGAGGCGCTTCACGATGGAGAGCCCGAGACCAAGCCCGCCATACCTGCGCGATGTCGAGATATCGGCCTGCTGGAACCGCTCGAAAATCCGCTCCGCAAGTTCCGGCGCAAATCCGACGCCGCTGTCTGCCACCACGAGGCGCAGCTGAGTCTTGCCGTCGGGTAGGTCTTCGACATGCGCCGACACGCTGATATGGCCTTCGTCGGTGAACTTCACAGCGTTGTTCAGCAGGTTGCCCAACACCTGCCCGATCCGAATCGGATCGCCACGGAAGACGCCATCACAGCTCGCTGACACGAAGGTGTCGAAACGCAGGCCCTTCGCCTCGGCGCGGGTCCGCGCCGCCTCGCAGGTGTTGCGCAGGGTCTCCTCAAGCTCGAACGGCCGAATGTCGAACTGGATGTCGTCGCCCTCAAGACGCGAGAACTCCACCAGATCGTCCATCACGCGCAGCAGCGTGCGCCCCGATGTCGAGATCAGGCGCACCATCTCGCCCTGCCGCTCATCGAGCGTTGTGCGGGCCAGCACCTCCGACACCGCCAGAACGCCGTTGAGCGGCGTCCGGATCTCGTGGCTCATGTTGGAGAGGAAGTCCGACTTCGCGGCGGCGGCCACCAGCGCGCGCTGCTCGGCGTCCATCGCCTTGAGTTCGATAAGCTTGCGCGCGGTGATGTCCTGAATGACGGCAAAGGCGCGCGCCGGGGATCCCTTGACTGTCTTGAGGATGCGGATCGAGGCGGCGTGCCAGATTTCCCGCCCGTCGCCGAACATGACGCGGTATTCCACCGTGTAGGGCGCGCCGCCGGCGAGGTGCGCCCGCCACCTGTTTGCGACGAGATCGCGGTCGGCCGGATGGATGCAGGCATCGCCACCGGTCAGCGAGTCGAAGGTCGGTCTCTGCGGGAAGAAATGTTTCCAGTCGCCTTCGAGATAGGTTTCCCGCATCTCGAAATCGAGCTCCCAGATCATCATCTGGGTGATCGACATGCCGAAGGAGAGTCGCTCCTTCGAGGATTCGATCTCGTGCTGTGCGCGGACGAGCTTGGTGACGTCCTCGTGCGCC
The DNA here is from genome assembly GCA_041166025.1 of Pseudomonadota bacterium. Taxonomy (GTDB): domain Bacteria; phylum Pseudomonadota; class Alphaproteobacteria; order Caulobacterales; family Hyphomonadaceae; genus UBA7672. The sequence continues at coordinate 16,725 of JBEAMJ010000007.1, forward strand.
GAGATCATGCCGCCAACTTGCCCCGCGCCGTCATACCAAGGCGCCGATGCCCATTTAAGCCAGCGCTGGCGGCCGTTCGAGCCTATATAGGGATCGCGATCATGGCTCATCGATTCGCCACGCAGTACCTGCCGGTGCATCGCGCGCCACTTATCCGGCAGCCAGGTCAGAATGTCGTAGACATTGCGCCCGAGGACATCTGCTTCTGTCAGCCCCTGCTCGGCGATCCAGCTGGCGCTGGCCATCATCACGCGCATTTCCTTGTCGCACATGCAGATCGGCATCGGCGCCGCCTGCACGAACCGGCGCACGGTAGAGTCCGCATTGAGCGCCGCTTGCAGCGCGGCATGGCCGTCAGTCTTGTCAACAATCACACCGTGCATGGACTCGACTTGCCCGCGTGCATCGATCGACGGCGCACCGGCGATCCGCACCATCCGCGTCGTGCCGTCGGCGCGCCGGACCCGGAACGTATGCTTGATGGCGCGGCGCTTCTCATAGGCCTCACGCGCCGCAGCCACGGCGCCCGCCATGTCTTCCGGCAAGATCATCTCCGCCAGCCCATCGAGAACAAGCGCCGGCGCAGCTGGATCGAGCCCGAGTATCCGCGCCGTCCCTGGCGTGCACTGCAATTTGAGGTCGCGGCCTACGCGCCAGTGTCCGATGTCGCCGACCTGCTCCACGGCATCGCGCGAGGCCGCCGTCTCGACGCGCTCCCGTTCAAGCTGGTTCTGCTTGGTCACGTCGCGCCCGACGAAGGAGATGAAGCCAGCTGGGCCAAGCCACGCAAAATCAGCGTCGACAAGATGGGTGTCGCGCCCGATGCGGAAACGCACCTGCATCGTGCGTGTCGGCGTCTTCTCGCTCAGCGTCCGCAGCATCTCGCGAAGCGCCTCGCGCCGGTCGGGCTCGACATAGGAGAGGATCGAGGCGTCATGCGCCCCGCCCGCCGGACCCGTCAGGCGACGATAGGCGATGTTCGCGCGGACGACCCTGCCCTCCTGGTCGATCAGGGCGAAAGCCTCGGTCGCGGCATTGAGAAAATGCTCGGTCGCGCTCGCAAAGCAGCGCTCAATGACCTCCGGTGGAGAGGCCGGGCCTAAGGGAAGCGGCGCTGACGTCATCTACGCGCTCGGTCTGCAAATCTTCGATCCCCCATCTCCGGGGTGAACTGTTAACAAACCCGTAGGTCATTGCGGTCCGGCGCCCAATTTCGGGTATGATATCAGGCCGAATGCTGCTTCATGCGTGCTTAACGTTGATCAAGTCCAGCGCCGTGCGGGCCATGTCCATACTCTGCATGTGTTTATAGAAAGGGGCCCAGTCGTCAGCTTCGGCAATTGCTGCCCACAGCGCTTCGACCTCTTCGATCAGCAGGCTCGCCGGCGCCGCACCTGCGAAGTATTCGTGAGCGAGGCGCTCCGGCCGCTCGGGACGATGGCTCATGAGCGCAGCACGGACAGGGTCGAACTCCCGCGCCTGGTAAAGCGCAGCTATCGGGCTTGCGCCGGCCCGCCCTTCGCTTGGCGCGCCACAGAACCAGTCGAAGAAAACCTGCGGCCAGGGCGCTCGCGTCGCCGCCATCCAGCCGAAAAGCGCCTTGAGGAGGTCGAGATCGGCGCTCTCGCCGGCCGGCTGCAGGCCCAGCATGGCGAGCATCCGGGTGCGGAACGCGGCGCGGTACTCTGGCTCGAACGTGGCAAGCGCCCCCTCGAGCGGGCCGGTCTCGCTCACCAGCGTCAGGCACTCGGCCAGTTGGGAGAGGTTCCACAGCGCCGCTGATGGCTGACGCCCGAAGGCATAGAGCCCCGTCTCGTCGAAGTAGGCCGCCGTGAAACTGGGATCCGAATACGGCAGGAAACGCCACGGCCCATAATCGAAGCTCTCGCCCGTCACCACCATGTTGTCCGTGTTGAGCACGCCATGTACGAAGCCGGCGGCCATCCAGGACGCCGCCAGCTCCGCCGTCGCCCGTACGACTGCGCGCAACAGACCGCTGGCGGAGGCCGCCATGTCGGCGCCGGCCGCCGCCGGATAGAAATGGCGAATGCAATAGTCGACCAGCTTGCCGATGCCATCGGCATCGCCCTCATAGGCCAGCCGCTGGAACGTGCCAAACCGGACATGGCTGTGCGACAGGCGCACAAGAACTGAGGATCGTGTCGGCGACGGCTCGTCGTTGCGGTAGAGCTGCTCGCCTGTTTCGATGAGCGAGAACGCCTTCGACGTATAGACGCCCAGCGCCTCAAGCATCGACGCCGCCATGATCTCGCGGACCCCGCCCTTCAGCGTCAGTCGCCCATCGCCGGTCCGCGAGAACGGCGTCTGGCCCGAGCCCTTTGTGCCGAGGTCGAGCAGCCGGCCGTGGTCATCGTGCAATTGCGCAAAGAGAAAGCCGCGCCCATCCCCGATCTGCGGATTGTAAACCTGGAACTGATGGCCGTGATAGGCCAGCGCCAGCGGCGTCTCCAGCGAACCCTGCAACGGCGCGAATCTGCCGAAATGTGCAATCCACTCCGCATCGTTCAACCCGCCCAGCCCCACGCGCTCCGCCCAGCGCTGGTTGCGCCAGCGCAGCCTGCGCTGCGGAAAATCAGCCGGAGCGACTTCGCGGTAGAAGCGGCTGTCGAGATCGAGAATGGCGCGCGCGGGGCGATACACGTCACTGCGCCGGCGGCGCAAGCAAGATGGGAATGCGCAGCGTGCGCGCCGGACCCGCCTCGTCCGTACCGGGCGCAACGGGTTGCGGCATGTCTTCCTGCAGCACCAAGGTCGCCGGCGTCTCCCTGGTCACATCGAATACGAGCTCGGCGTTGAAACTCAGGGGATCGGGATAGCTGCCATCTTCCGGCAGCACATGCCGCGCAGGCGCCTCGGCGACCTTCATTCCGTCGACCTCGATCCAGGTTGGGAACTGGCCCTCGAAAACCCAGTCGGCCTTCACCAGTCCCTCGATGGTAAGCGGGCTTGTCACACGCGTTTGCGACGTCACGCCTGTCAGCCTGATCTCGCCGGCAGGCGCAGGAATCTCGGCGTCCGGCAGGCCCGGTTGCCTCGCAGCTTCGGCTGGCGCCTGTGGCGGCGCATCCTGCGGCGTACAGGCGCCCAGAAAGGCCAGAGCCGTCAGCACACGCTTCATCCCACAATCCTCCTGTCGTCAGACACCAGAGTAGATCGAATTCGCGCGGCGCCAAAATCCTGCCCGAATCTTCGGCCAAATCGTCGCAGGTCGGGGGGCACTCTCCCGTACACTACGGAGCCGAACAGCAATGCGGCGACTGCAACCAGCCAGCTCGCCCCTCTGTATCCCAGGGGGCGGTCAGCGCTCCCGGGGCAACTCCGGCAGCGTCTGACCTCACACAACTGACCCCGCTCGCGACGCGCAGTCCCGCGCGCGCGAGGCCGCGCTCGCTATGAACCGCTTTCGAGCGACGTTGCGGGCGCATGTCGAGAGGAGACGCGACCATGGTCGCGCAACTTTTCCTTCGCGCGCCTCCGCGGGCGCGCATGGCGAGCCCGTTGCTCGCTTTCGTGGCCGGCGAGTTCGCCGACGCGATCGCGCGCATCTGGCCAGCACCGCATGGCGAGTTTTTCGCCCTGCCCGCTGCACGCCGTCATGCCGTGGCGATCGCACTCGCCGGTTATGTCCGCCAGCCCACCACGGAGGCCGAGCTCCGCCGCCTGGTCGAATTCCAGCGCGACGCCGCCGTCGCGGAAGCGTTTCCGGGCCTTCCGGCAACTGGCCTGATGCGCGCCCTGGCCAAGGCCGGCGAACAGCTCTGGCGCCGCGAAGACTATGACACCTTCGTCAGTCTCATGGCCGAGCCCATGGCGAACGAGGTCCTCCGTCATCTTGACGACGTACGTCCTGCGGCCTTCGGCCCGATCGCGCTCCTGCCCGAGGCGCTGCGAATGGCCGCCATCGTGCGCGTGCTGCCCTCGGCGGCCGCCGCTCACGATCTCGCGCGCGCATTTCGACTGGCTGTCCGCATGCGCGAACCCGGCGCCGCCGCCAGGATCGCGCGCCGCTGGGGATCGGGTGGCGACCTTCGCGCCGTCTTCGGCCGCGCGGTCGAGGACCTGACGCCCGAAGTCTTCCGTCACGCCACCGCCCCGCCAGGCTTCGGTGAGCCGCTCGTCCCCGTCACGGGCCGCAAGCAGCTGCAGGCTATCGCCCTCGAGTTCCGCAACTGCCTTGCGGAACACGCCGCGCGTGTCGCTGAAGGCCGCCTTGCCGTCTATGTCTGGCGCGCCGACCCACCCGCCGCGATCGCCCTCAGCCGCGATACGGCCGGCTGGCGCCTGGCGGAAGCAAAGGCGCCGGACAATGTCGATCTCGACGAAACCTTCCTGCGCAACCTCGCGGCCATTCTTGAAATGGAGGGGGTCCGCACCGGTCCTTCCGTGCAGAACATCTCCTGCCGCCTCGACGACTGGGCGAACGGCAATGCCTATCCGCGCGACTACCGGGCGTCCTTCATGGACGACCTGGCGCTCGGCGATCTGTGGAGCTGAGGGTCGGCGGGCGGCAGCGGCTAGACCCGAAGCTTCCCGCTTGCGATGTCGCGCACGACATCGACGCTGATGGGCATATAGCGCTTGGCTTCAGGGTCCACGACGAACAGCGGATCACTCGTGTTCATTGGATCGAAACCGTCGCAGACAAGATCGACCTTGCGGTACTTCAGCGTACCCGTTGTTTCCACCTCGTCCTGGAAACGGATGAAGACGGGCCGCGCATAGGCCGGCAGGTTTTTCGCGAGGTGTGCGTAGAGCGCCTCGAGGTTCACGCCCTGCTTCGGCGTGATCGCAGCCATGCCCGCACGCCCGTCCTGCCCGGGCACGTTCACCCCATAGACGATGGCGTGCTTGACGCCCGGCATCGAAGCGATCGCAAGCTCGACCTCGCTGGTCGACACATTCTCCCCCTTCCAGCGGAATGTGTCGCCGACGCGGTCGACGAAATAGACATAGCCGTCCGCGTCCATCTTCATGAGGTCGCCGGTGCGGAACCATTTGTCGCCCTTGGCGAACACGTCGGTCAGGATCTTCTTCTGCGACTGCTTCTCGTCATTGTAACCGTCGAAGCGCTGCCGCGGCTCGTGCGTGATCGGCCCCACCGCCTCCCCAACCTCGTCAGGCGCCGCCTCGATGCACAGACCGTCCGGTCCGCGCACTGGCTCTTCCGTCTCGACATCGAACCTGATGATCCGCGCCGGCAGGCGCGTGCGCAGGAGGCGCGGGATACGGCCGACGGCCCCGATCTTTCCGTCGAGATTTAAGAAGCTCACATTGCCTTCTGTAGAGCCGTAGAACTCGACGAGATGCCTGATCCCCGTTCGCGCGACGAACTGCTCCCACACGTCCGCCCGCAGGCCATTGCCGAAGCCCTTCCTGATCTTGTGGCTTCGCTCCAGCGCGCTCGGCGGCTGGTTCATGAGATAGCGACCAAGCTCGCCGATATAGACGAGCATCGTGGCGTCGTTGTCGATCGCCTCCTGCCAGAAGTGCGATGCCGAAAACTTTCTCCTTAGAATGATGCACGCGCCGGCATTGAGCGCCGTGCCGACGCCGCACATTCCACCGGTGGCGTGATAGAGGGGCAAAGTGAGCAGAATGCGCTCGTTGTGGTTCGCCTCGGTCGCGTCCTTGAAAACACGCATCAGTCCGCGCGCGCGGACGCCAGAAATCTTCGCCGCCTTCGGCAAGCCTGTCGTTCCTGAGGTATAGATGTACAGCGCGACTTCACCGCCCTTGACGCCCTCGCGGATCGACCTGTCCGGCCTGCCCGGCCCGGCCTGATCGACTGCCGAGTCGATCTGCGTCAGACCTTCAGCCCGTCCGCCGAGCACGAACGCACCAAGCGGCAGCTGCGCCTGATCGCGTGCCGATGCGAACTGCGGCGCCAGTTCCGGATTCATGACGATGGCCTTGCAGTCCGCAACCTTGATACAGTGCGCGAGCCCTGCCCCGGACAGGTTGTAGTTGATCAGAGCCGTCCGTACCGCAAGTTTCGCCATCCCGAACCAGAAGGCGATGTAGTCCGGCCGATTCTCCATGAAGAGCGCGACCGTATCCCCTTTTTTCAGGCCGGCCGCCTGTCCCCAGTGTGCAAACCGGTTTGCGCGCGCTTCGAAATCCGCATAGGTGATCTCACGGCCCTCGAATGCGATGAAGACACGCTCCGGGTGATCGTCGATCGCATCCTCGATCGCGTCGGCGAGGGTGTATTCCGCCTCGGGGTCGAACTTGCCGATCGCTCCGATAATGCGGCGAAAGCCGTTGATGTAGATCCAGTCGCTCTTGAGGCCGTCGAACAGGTTCATGGCAAACCGGAAGGCTGGAGGGCGGACACAAAAGGCTACCAGCACGCCCTTAAGGCCGTGTTGATGATTGCTTCCTGGAAAGATGTGGCGTTGCATCCGAAGCGCAAGTCTCCCCCGACGCCGTGTCACGACTTGCGCCGAACGCTCAGCTCCGCTGCAATGGCTTAAACGGAGAATCCCATGCGCAGTCTTGCCGCCCTGCTCCTGATCTTGTCCGCCTGCGCAACGCCGCCGCTATCGGAGCCGCCGAGCAACGGCCCAATCGCGATGAACCGTGACACGCCCGGCTCGCGCGGTCCGGTGCGAAACCTGTCGCCGCAAGCGGGACAGGAGATCACCACCATCCGCTATTGGAAGATCAGGAAGGGCACGTTCCCGCAATTCCTGAAGGCCTCCCAGGACGGCATCTGGCCTTACTTCGAGAAGATCGGCGCGCGCATCGTCGGCATGTGGAAGGTCATCCCTGCGCCAGGCGAGCCGGAAGCCTCGCCAGACTATGACGAAGTCTACCTCACCACACGCTATGCCAGTCTCGACCACTGGGCCGCTACGCGCGATGCAGCCGCTATGGGCGGCGACGGACCGGACTATGCCGCGCTGCAGGCAGCCCTCGCTGTGCGCCAGTCGCTCACCATCGAGACGAAAGTCACATTTCTCGAAGGCGTGGTCGGTCCGCTCCCGCCCGTCTTCATGCCCGGCTCGGGGGAGTCTTTCATCCCCGCGCCCTAGCCCAGCTCGTTCTCGTCCATTGCGCCGCCGTCGATCAGGATGCGCAGCGCCGCATCGATCGCGGGGCGATAGCGCCGCCAGCGCCCGACGCCCTCGGCATTGATCGGCCGGCGAACCTGCGCAGCACTCGCTGTCGCCACCGGTGCGGCATTCTCCTCAAACCGCAGGCAAGCTTCCTCGAACGCCAGCCCGCAGAACGCCAGCATGCGCCGCACCTGCGTTTCGAGATCGCCGACAATGTCCTCATACCGGACGACGATGAAGCGGTCAGCCGGCAGCGCCTCCGCAAACCGCCGCACCATCGTCTCGAAACGCACGACGTAGCGCGCGGTCTCGGCAAGATCGAAAGCATAATCAACATCGCCCGCCCCTGGAGCAAACGCCTGCCGGTAGTTGCCCAGTACCGTGTCGGCAGGATGCCGCTTGAGGCAGATCACCCGAGCGTCAGGCAGCGTGCGCAGGATCAGTGGCACAAGGAAGATGTTCTCTGGCAGCTTGTCGACAAACCGCCCGTCGATCCCGAGACGTTTGGCCACCCGCGCCATGTAACTGCTTCCGACCGTATCAGGATCAGCCTTCCCGGCGGCCGCGACGAGCTGCCCCGTCAGCAAGCGCGAACTGCGAAGCCCCGTAATCGCCTTAAGCACCGCCGGCAGGTCGCCCAGCTCGCCAGCGCTGGCAATCGCGCTGTGGCTGGACAGGATGCGTTCGGTCAGCGTCGTCCCCGTACGCGGCATGCCCGTGACAAAGATCGGCGCACCCTGCGCCGCCCCGGGCATGCGCACGCTCAGGCTCGCCTCCGCCGCTGAGAACAGTGCAGCGTCGATCGCCTCACCGCCGGGCCTGCGGAGCCCGGCCTTCGCGCGCAGGAGCCATGCCATCGCCTGCGCGGGATCGCCGATGTCCTCATGCGCCTTGGCGAGCGCGTGACCGATCGCATGCAGAGCGATCCGGTCGCCGGCCATGCGCTGCGCCAGCGCCGTCAGTCGCGGAATCTCGTTCTGCTCCGGCGTCTGCTTCGTGATCTGCACCAGCCCGGCCCACGCCGGCCCATGCTGCGGATCCCGCGCGAGGCACTCACGGAACGCCCCCCGGGCTTCGTCGAACCTGCCGAGATAGACCAGCGCCATCGCGTGATTGTAGTGATAGCCCGGCGCGCCGCCCGCCTTCGCCGCTCGCGCATAGAGCGCCACCGCCTTCTCGTGCAGGCCCGCATGCGTTAGCACAACGCCGGCCGTGTCGAGGGTGTAGGAATCCTGCGCGCCGCGCCCCGCTGCTTCCGCCAGCGCCACCGCTTCATCGCTCCGATCGAGCGCATCGAGACTGCGCGCCTTCTGCGCCATCGCCTGCGGGAAGCCGGGTCGTGCACGCAGCGCACCGTCGAAGGCAAGCACCGCATCGGCATGCGCATCACGCATCGCCAGCGCCACGCCGAGCATCACCAGCGCATCCGGCTGACCCGGCGCCTGCGCCAGCGTCCGCCGCAACAGCGCCTCGGCCGCGCGCTGGTCACCCGTCGCAAGATAATGTCCCGCCTGCCGCAGCTTGGCGCCGAGGACGTCGCTCATCGCGCCGCGCAGCTTTCGGGCTTGATCTCGACCCGGGTGAACCGCACGCCAACCGCGCCGACATTGGTGATCGCATGCGGCCCCTCTGGCGGCGACCACACGGCGCGCACGCCGCCTGTCGGCGTCACCTCATTGCTCGCCACCTCGACAAACTTTCCATTCTCCATCCTGTATTCGGTGTAGACAAACTTCGCGCCCGTTCCGCCCGTCTCGCCATGGATAACGCTGGGCAGTGCATGGATGTGGATCGGCTCGCTGGCGCCCGGCGGCAGACGGATCTCAAGCACGCGCACATGCTCATCCTCATACATCACCCGATGCGAATAGGGCGCGGCGGCCACAGCATCGTGCGGATGGCTCTCCGGCTCGCAGAACATCCGCTCGGGCGGAAGATGCTGCTGCGCCAGGGCGACTGGGACAGGGGCCAGAACCAGCATGATGGCGGCAATGCGCATGAGCCCTCTCCTTTCCAACCGCTCAGGGCGGGGCGATGCTGAACCCGTCGACGGCGCGCGCCTCGACATAGCCTGCAAAATACATGTCCATCACGATGATCGTGCGTGGAGGATGGGCGCCCGGGCAGCGCACATCATACTGATCGACGATCGATCCGAAAGCGCCGGAGCCCAGATTTCCTACCCGCCGCCAGATCGGCGGCGCATCGTTCGTGCAACGCAGCCGCGCGAGATAGGCGCGCTGGCCGTCTGGCATGTCGGCGCGAACCGGGTTCTTGTCAGAGCCCAGCGGATGCAGCGCCGCCCGCGTCAGCGCATCGCCGAGCCAGGGCTGCAGCAGCTGCCCACCTTTCAGCACTTCTGTCGAAACGCGGGGCGGTCCCATCGCAGTGCTTTGCGCTGAAACGCCGCCGGCGCATCCGGCGCAGCCAAGCGCAAGTGCAAGGCCAAGCCCCCTCAATCCACCCCTGCGCCGCATCACGCCTCCACGCCTCGTCCTTGCGTCAGCAGACCACGCCACACCGCCGCCCGCAATCGCACCCCTCCGCGGGCGCTTGACGGGCCGCCCGCCGCATGGATTAGCCGGCTTCAGGGAGAATCCCATGAGCAGCACGTCCTTTCGCTATGCCCACCAGGCCGATGCGCCCGCACTCGTCGCCCTGATCGAGCGCGCCTATCGCGGCGAGGCGACCGCCGGCCGCTGGAATTCAGAAGCCCACCTCCTCAGGGGGCCACGAACCAGCAACCCGGAAATCTCCACCCTCATCGCGCGCGAGGATACGCGCTTCCTGCTCGCCGAGGCGGACGGCCGGATCGCGGGCTGCTGCCTGCTCCAGGGCCTCGGCCGCGATCCCGCGCGCAACTGGTCGAGCGCGGACGAGACCCACCTACCCGGCGCAGGATCGACGCCGTGCACGCCACAAGTCACGGAGACGAACGCAGCCTATTTCGGCATGTTCGCGATCGATCCGGACATCCACGGCGGCGGCCTCGGCAAGCAGCTGCTCGCGGAAGCCGAGCGCCGCGTCCGCGACCTCTGGGACGCCAACCAGATGGTCATGACCGTCATCAACCTGCGCACCGAACTGATCGACTGGTACAGGCGCCGCGGCTACCGCCTCACCGGCGCAACGCTCCCCTTCCCCTTCAGCGACACCTCCGGAGAAACCACCCGCAACTTCCATCTCGTGGAGATGCGCAAGGATCTGCCCTGAGCAAATCCCTGCGAAGACCAACGTCTAGGCTGGATTTCGCCATCAACCTGCGTCCTGATGCCAGCGGATTGGGAAAGCTGGGGAGCTTGATCTTGAAACGCATCCTGTTGATCACGCCGCTTCTGGCAGCTGGCGCCTGCACGACGGACGACCTGGACGCCTTTGCCGCGGGGCTGAACCAGGTGGCCTACGAACTCGACTCGTACCGGAACGCGCCATGCCCGGTCGGCCTCTACCGACAGCACGTCGCCGACACGCTGGCGACGTCCTACCCGCGCTACGCCTATGAACAGGTCGGCTACCAGGTCGACCCGCTCGGCGCCGGCTATTCCTATTGCGCCGCCCCCGTCTATTACTCCTCCGGCGACGATGATCATCATCACCATGATCGCGACGAGGACTATGTCGACGGCTATCGTGACGGCTATCGCGACGGGCGGCGAGACGACTGACTGGCGGCGCTGCATCGCCAGGGATAGAGTGTTCCGCACGGGAGGCGGCGATGATCCTCGAAACCATCGAAGTCGGCGGATGCCGCTCCTACATCCTCGGCTGTCCGAAGACACATGTCGGCGCCGTTATCGATCCCGAGAGCAGCGCCGTCGAGCGCTATCGCGGCCTCGCCTCGCGCCATGGCCTCACGCTGCGCTACGCCATCGACACGCACACCCACGCCGACCATTTCTCGGCCGCCCGCGAGATCGCGAAGGCGCTGGGTGCGCAGATCGTCATGAGCCATCTCTCGGCGGCGCCCCATGTCGACATCCGGCTCGACGATGGCGACCAGCTGCTGGTCGGCGACATCCGGCTGCAGGCGATGGCGACGCCCGGCCACACCGCCGACTCGCTCTCCTTCCTGGCGCCGGGCCATGTCTTCACAGGCGATGCTCTGCTCATCGGCGGCACGGGCCGAACCGACCTGCCCACCGGCGATCCCGACCAGCTCTACGACAGTCTGTTCGGCCGCCTGTTGAAGCTCGACCCTGCAACCGAGATCCACCCCGCCCACGAGTACAAGGGCCGCACAGGTTCGACCATCGGCGAGGAGATCGCCAGCAATCCGCGCCTGCAGAAAGCCGACCGAGCGGAGTTCGTCGCAATGATGCGCGCCCTCAACATCCAGGCGCCGACCCACCTCACCGAAGCGCTGCGCGTCAACATGAGCGGCGCGAAGTCCGTCGCCCGCCTCCTGTCGGACGCCGGCGCCTCGGTGCCCTTCATGTCGATGGACGAACTCGCCCGCCGCCTCGCCGCCCGTCAGAACGACCTCGTCGTGCTCGACGTGCGCGAAAAGGACGCCTTCGACGCAGGCCACTTGCCCGGGGCCATGTTCCTGCCGCGCGGCCAACTTGAACTGCGCGTCAACGAGGCCTTCCCCGACCCCACCGTGCGCATCATCGCCGTCTGCGAGTTTGGAAAGATCTCCACCCTCGCCGCAGCAACCCTCCGCGCCCTCGGTTTCCAGCACGCCAGCGCCCTCGACGGCGGCATGAAGGCCTGGCGCGAAGCCGGGCGCGCGGTGGAGACCTAGCAGCGCTGGCCATTCTGGACATTCGCGCGCTAGACTCGCCGCCCATGACCGACACCCTACGTATCGCCCGCCGCTTCAACGGCCCGCATGATTCGGGCAATGGCGGCTATTCAGCCGGCCTCGCCGCGCAGTTCCTTCCACATGCAGACACCGCCGAGGCAACGCTGCGTGCGCCCATCCCCCTCGACCAGACGCTGCGCGCGCATGCCACAGCCGACGGCCTCGACATCATGACGGACGACGCTGCGACCCGCATCCTCGTCATGTCGCTCAAGCCGACGCAGCTTGAAACGCCGACCATACGCTCGCCCGGCTTCGCCGCCGCGCGCGTCGCCGCGCGCTCATTCCGGGATCCGGACGACCATGTGCTGCCGCACTGCTTCGTCTGCGGCCCTAACCGCGCGGTGGGCGACGGCCTGCGTATCTTTGCCGACTGGCTGAAGGACCCGTCCGGCCTCGACAATCCCAACCCCTTTCCGGTTGTCGCAGCGCCCTGGCAACCAACGCCCGACCTTGCCGACGGCTCCGGCCGCATCGCGCCGGAATTCATCTGGGCCGCGCTCGATTGCCCCGGCGCCTTCGCGATCGACCACGAACCGATCCTCCTCGGCCGGATGGCAGCGAAGATTGTCGCTCGTCCCACGCCCGATGCGCCGCTCGTCGTGGTTGGCTGGGCAAGGGGCCAGGACCGCCGGAAGCACTTCGCAGGAACCGCCTTGTTCAGCGAATCGGGAGGCCTCCTCGCCTTCTCCGAACAGACCTGGATCGAAATCAAGGCCCACGCCCCGTCGAAGGAGATGTGACCGCTCTGGACGCGGTGCGAAGTTCCAGCGCAAATCCACACATGGCTCTTGCACTGATGATCGCAATGGCATTGCTCGGCCTTGGGGCCGTCGCCGCGTGGCTGATGGCGGTCGCCACCGCGCGCCGCATGCCGCAGCCCGCCCTGTCCACCCGCTCGCGCACCCTCGCCGGCATCCTCCGCGCCGCCTTTGCGCCCACGCCGGAGGACAAGGCCGATCCCACGCTCCAGAAGAGACTCCGCGCCCGCGTGCAGGCATCGCTCGCATGTCTGCTCGCCATGGCCGCGGCCAGCTTCGTGCTGCCCCTCGCGCCCGCCGCTGCGCCGCAGGCAACCGCTGCGCCAGCCGCACTGCCGCCCTTCGATGCCACCGGCACGACGCTGAGCTACATCCGCTCCAACCAGGACGGTACGCAGCCCGAGCGCATCATCGTCCACGTCGTCTCGCCCACGGAAGTTCACGTCGCCAAGATGGTCGCGCCCTGCACAGACGCCGCCTATGTCACCGCCGTGTTCGACCCCGTCACACAGGAAGCCACGCGCCTTGTCGGCGGCCGGCTCGCGCGCGACAGCACGCAGGCCCCACAGGTCTTTCTCGATTTCACGCCCGCCACCCGCACGCTCGACGTCCGCTTCGGCGATCCGGCCGCCGCGCCCGCCGAAACGCATCCCGCACCGCCTGCGCCGTGGCGGATGTACGATTTCGATCTCGCCGAGTTCGCGCTCTTCGGACCGCGTGACCAGCAGGATTTCACCTTTGGCTTCGCCATGGCCTGGCCCGATGGCGCATCGCCCGCCCTCCGCATCCTCGGCGCCGTCAACGCGAAGTTTCTCTACAGCTCCGACAAGGGCGCCAAGGATCACTACCGCATCAGCGGCCCCGCCTTCGCCGACCCCGTCGTCGGCGACCGCGGCGGCGAACTCATTACCGATGCAAGGACAGGCCACGTCATCGAAGCCCGCTTCGGTCGTCCCAACCACACCGGCTATGACAACTTCATGCTGAAGCTCCTATCGGCGACGGCAGCGACGGACGGCGCGGCCGTCTGGCGCGGGCTCCTGGCCGATCACTGGGCCAACTGCCGTGCGGACGCTCCCGGCCGGTAGCGCCCGCACGACATGCCGGACCGGTTTCCGGCCTCAGTCCTCTGCGCGTTTGCGGCCGGTGATCATTGCGCGAACCAGGTTCTCACGATGGGCAAGGCTCGATGCAATGACGCCAGCCACGTGCAGGGCGATCAGCAGCAGCGTGAAGTTCACAAAGGCCTCGTGCACATCCTCATACATTTCCTCCGCACCCTCACCCGTCTCCTCACCGCCTGCGGCTTCACGCGACTCGTCCGCCTCATCTTCGGCCTCTTCGTGTCCCGCCGTCTCACCGGCTGCACCTTCTCCGGCTGGCGCTATCCAGCCCGCCAGCGGCCCCTGCCCCTCTTCAATGGCGTAGAGCGCCATTCCCGAGACTGCAGTCCCGCCAACACCAAGTAGCAATGCGAGGATCATGGCGGCCCCTGCCGGATTGTGCCCCAGCGCGCGCTTTGACCTGCCCGTGAACAGCCCGCCGAGATAGCCCAGCACCGCGCCAGGCCCTTTCACGAAGTTTGCAAAACGCGCATGGTGCGTTCCGATGATCCCCCAGATCACCCTCACCCCAACCACCACCGCTACAGTGTACCCGGCCAGCACGTGGATGGCCTGGTTCTCCTCCGCCGTGAGGTAGGCCAGGAGAAATCCGCCAGCCAGCACCCAGTGGCCGATCCGCACCAGCGGGTCCCATACCTTCACCCTGCGCGTCGCCTTGAGCGTCTGTTGCAGTTCAGAGTTGTTTGCATCCGCTTTTGCCGGCTCGGTCATGACAGTCTCCTGGGTTATCCGAGCCTGAAGTCTGGAGCCGGGCTGGCCGGGTTCCCATTTGTCATGCGACGTGCAACGAGCATTCAGCACGCCCGGAGAGCCCGCTATGTCGGATGACGCATCTGGAAACTGGCGGACCGGGGCCGCAATTCTCTTTGCATTCATCGCCATCCTGATTGCGACGGACCTCTGGACGGACAGCCGCGAGGGCGCAGGATTCACGCACCTCTCCGTCGAGACCATCGTGCTTGCGACGGCCGCGTTCGGCGCATTGATGATGTCGCGACGCATGCGCGCCGTTAGTCTCGCCCTCGCACAGGCCAAGGGCGATGCGGAGCGCTGGCGCGGCGAGAACCACCAGCTTGTCAGCGGCCTGAGCGCTGCGATCAAGGCGCAGTTTCAGGCGTGGTCCCTGACAGAGGCTGAGTCCGATATCGGCCTGCTCCTGCTCAAGGGTCTATCCCACAAGGAAATAGCGGACATCCGCCAGACGAGCGAACGCACTGTGCGCGAGCAGGCCCGGAGCCTCTATCGCAAGTCAAACCTCAGCGGCCGCAACGACCTTGCCGCCTTCTTCCTCGAAGACCTGCTCCCGGCCCGCAGCTGACGCCATCGGGCCATCCCCCTCCTTCCCACAAGCGAGTGAAGCCCACCCGCACAGTCCAACCCCCGCACACACCCGCGCAGAAGCACGAACATCACGCCCTGCCGCGGATGGCGCGCCGCGACCTGAGGTCAGCCCAGCCGATAAGTTGCTCCCTGGCCCGGGTGGACAGCTCCACAAGAACGAACACGCCCTGTGACAGGGCCAGGGCAGCAGGGGAGCCTTCAATCGCAGCATGCTGATCAGGTTGGGACTGCTCAAAGGGGGCGGTGGGCCCTGTGATCTTCCTCGCGCCTGACAACCGCAACCCTGAATGCAACGGGACGATTGCGATCAGTAGCGCGGCGTGCGTCGAGGACAGAGGCACAGTGCGAATGCCCTTCACAGGCTCCCCATGAATGGGCTTGCCGGTCGAAAGGGCTTGACGCGCCGCCATGGGGTTCGCCCGCGCTGGAACTTCCCACATCCTGGCGATCCGACTATGCTGCCCCCATCCCGAGGGGCGCGAACGGATGTTCGCTGAGATTGTCGCCATTCCGCGCGAGTACCCTTAGAACCTGATCCGGGTCATGCCGGCGAAGGGACAGGAGCAACGATGACGGATCCGACTCAGCTCTCACAGACACAGGCATCGGCCCCTCCCGACGCCATCCCCGTTGATCGCCTCTACAACGGCCTGCGCGGGCAGCTGCAGAAGGACGAGCATGTTCTCTGGCAAGGCAAGGGCTCGGGCCGCGCGCTCGATGCGTTCAACCCCGCGCTCATCGTCCGCCTCAGCCTGCTCGCCGTCGGCGTCGCCCTGCTCATCTACCTGATGCTCGACAACCGCTCGTCGACCTACAACTGGGTCGCCTGGGCGCTCGGGGCCGTGCTTGCGGGCCGCCTCGCCTGGTTCGTCTGGCGCAGCTCCGCCACCCCGTCCCGCCAGGTCGCCATGCTCACCACGCGCCGTCTCATCTCGATCGACCAGCTGCGCCCGATCACCAACTGGATGGTGACCCTTGGCGGGGAAGGCCGCGCCGACGGCAAGCACGCCCCACCTCATCCCATCATCGTCACCGGCACGAAGCAGCGCGGCCACATCCGCCTCAACCGCGCGCCGCAGAACACCCGCGCCTATCCGCCCTACATCCTCTTCAACGCCGAGCGCCCGCTCGAAATCGCTGCGCTCATCAAGCAGACGCTGAACATCGACCAGCCCATCGAGGACCGGACGAAGTGAGCGCCGCCCCCGCCAGCAAGGGCGATCTGTGGACGCCGCATCTTCGCCCCGGCGAGCGCCTGGTCTGGAGCGCGAGCGTCTCAGCTGATCTCCTGCGCGCCACGCGCCGTCGCCGCGCCACCATCGCGCTCGCCTGGGGCATAGTCGCGGCGGTGCTGGCCGTCTTCCTCGGCCTGCGCTTCCTCGAAAGCGTCGGCGGCTACGCCACGGCGAACATGGGCGCCTCACTGGTGACGCCGCTCTACGGCGCATTCGCGCTCGCCATGGCCGTGCTTGCCATCGGCAGCTTCGCCCGCCTCGGCGCCAGGCCGCAGGCCGCGCATCATTATGCCGCCACCAGCAGCCGCCTCCTCGCGCTCGACGCCTCCGGCGCCGTGGTGAACGAAATGCCGGGCGCCGACATCGACGGCGTCATCGCCGGCGGCCGCCCGCAGACCCCCGACATCTACGTCCTCCGCAAGGACGACCCGAAGGAAGCCCACGTCTTCGCCCTCGAACACATCGACCGCCCTCTCGAAGCCAAGGCAATCATCGAGGAATCCTTTGCGCCGCCTCCGTCGGGGGCCAACGGGTGATGGACCTCCTCACTGTAGAGAATCCGCTCACGCTCAAGCTGGCGATCTTCCTCGGGGCATTCCTGCTCGCCGCTTCCAGCGCACTCGTGCGCCCGCCCATCGCCCAGTCTCTGCTCACCAGCATCCAGAACTCCCCGGGCGTCATGCACGCCACCGCCGCCGTCACGGCCTTCGCGGGGGGCGGCCTGCTCGTCGCGCACTTCGATTTCTCCTCGATCACCTCAGCGCTTGTCACCCTCACCGCCATCTGGTGGGCGATCGAGGGCCTCGGCCTCCTCGCCATCGGCCACCGGCTGAGGATCGACAGCCCCGCCAACGTCCGCCTCTACGCGCTCTCCAACATCGTGGCGCTGCTGATCGGCGTCGTCCTGCTTATCGCCGGCATCGCCGGCCTCGCCATGCCCACGGAGCCCCGCTCATGAACAAGCCCATCAACCCGCGCGAGCTGCAGCCGTTCAAGGTCACCACCGGGCCGCTGCCCGCGAGCCAGAAGCTCTACTCGCCTGCGCCCGGCTTCCCGGGTGTGATGGTCCCCTATCGCGAGATCGCGCTGCACCCGACGGCGAATGAGCCGCCGGTCCGCGTCTACGACACGACCGGCCCCTACACCGACCCGGCCGTTCAGATCGACGTCCACGAGGGTCTTCCGAAAATCCGCGCGCCGTGGATCGCTCAGCGCGCCGATGCCGAGCCCTATACCGGACGCCATGTGAAGCCCGAGGACAATGGCCACGTCACCGGCGACAAGCTGGTCACGCAATTCCCGCACGTCGCGACGCCTCTGCGCGCCAGGCCCGGCCATGCGCTCACCCAGCTGCAATACGCCCGCGCCGGCATCATCACCGCCGAGATGGCCTATGTCGCCCACCGCGAAAACCTCTGCCGCGAGGCCATGACCGAAGGCGCAGAAGTCCGCCTGGAGGACGGTGAAAGCTTCGGCGCTGACATCCCCGCCTTCATCACACCCGAATTCGTTCGCAGCGAAATCGCCCGCGGCCGCGCCATCATTCCCGCCAACATCAACCACCCGGAGCTCGAGCCGGTCATCATCGGCCGGAACTTCCTGGTGAAGATCAACGCCAACATCGGCAACAGCGCCGTCACCTCCAGCGTCGAGGAGGAAGTGGAAAAACTGGTCTGGTCGATCCGCTGGGGCGCAGACACAGTGATGGACCTCTCCACGGGCCGCAACATCCACAACATCCGCGACTGGATCATCCGCAACTCACCCGTCCCCATCGGCACCGTCCCGATCTACCAGGCGCTGGAAAAAGTCGGCGGCGATCCCGACAAGCTCGACTGGTCCGTCTTCAAGGACACGCTGGTCGAGCAGTGCGAACAGGGCGTCGATTACTTCACCATCCACGCTGGCGTCCGTCTCGCCTATGTGCCTCTCACCGCCAAGCGCGTCACCGGCATCGTCAGCCGCGGAGGCTCCATCATGGCGCGCTGGATGCTCAGCCGTCACAAGGAGAGCTTCCTCTACGAACGCTTCGAGGAGATCTGCGATCTCATGGCCGCCTACGACGTCTCCTTCTCCCTCGGCGACGGCCTGCGCCCCGGCTCCATCGCCGACGCCAATGACGCAGCCCAGTTCGCCGAACTCGAAACGCTCGGCGAGCTCACCAAGATCGCCTGGGACAAGGGGTGCCAGGTGATGATCGAAGGCCCCGGCCACGTGCCGATGCACAAGATCAAGGTGAACATGGAAAAGCAGCTGAAGGTCTGCGGCGAAGCCCCCTTCTATACTCTCGGTCCCCTCACCACAGACATCGCCCCCGGCTATGATCACATCACGTCTGCGATCGGCGCCGCCCAGATCGGCTGGTTCGGCACGGCCATGCTCTGCTACGTCACGCCGAAGGAGCATCTCGGCCTGCCCGACCGCGACGATGTGAAGGTGGGCGTCATCACCTACAAGCTCGCCGCTCACGCCGCCGACCTCGCAAAGGGCCATCCCGCCGCTCAGCTCCGCGACGACGCCCTCTCCCGCGCACGCTTCGAGTTCCGCTGGGAAGACCAGTTCAACCTTTCGCTCGATCCCGAGACCGCGCAGAAATTCCACGACGCCACCCTGCCGAAAGACGCCCACAAGGTCGCCCACTTCTGTTCGATGTGCGGCCCGAAATTCTGCTCAATGAAGATCACGGCGGACGTCCGCGACTACGCTGCGAAGCTCAACGATCAGCAAGTCGGCATGGCCGACATGAGCGCGAAGTTCGCGGAAGTCGGGAAGGCGCTCTATGTCAGCGAGAGCGGGCAGAAGCGCGAGGCGATTGATTGACGACGACCAGGCGCGAGGCGATGGACGCGGCTGGCAAGAGCCTCATCCTGCCCGGTCTGCGCGCGATGGGCTTCAAGGGTTTGGCGCCTCACCTGCGGCGCCCGCACGGCAACGCTGGGGACCTGCTCAGCTTCCAGTTTCGGGTGGGGCGGCTGCGCTTTCCTGATCGAGACCGGCAGCGCCTCGCCGAGCGGCTTCAACTTTCATGGCAGACACATCCTGCTGGCGAAGGCCAATGTCACCTGCCTCGCTCATCGCCACCGCCCTGGCGGCCCGATCGGCAGCGGTGACGGTCAACTCGCCCGGACGAGGCAGATGATCCTGCGAGCCTCCCGGCACGGCCGACACAAGCGCGAAGCCCGCAGCTTCGGCGAGGAGCTGAACACGAGCGAACTCACCGAGAATCGCGAGGCGATTGTCTGACCCGAACAAAGGGCCATGCGCACGCGCAAGCGCTGCCTGGCGGCGCACGCGAAACGAATGCCACCCTCGGTCTCGACATTGCCCAGAGAGGCTTGCAGATTGCTGTGATGTTATAATATAACTCTTTGGTAGACGCGCGACGCGCACTTCTGGGACAGGCC
Source organism: Pseudomonadota bacterium (assembly GCA_041166025.1). Taxonomy (GTDB): domain Bacteria; phylum Pseudomonadota; class Alphaproteobacteria; order Caulobacterales; family Hyphomonadaceae; genus UBA7672. Next base: position 36,473 of record JBEAMJ010000007.1, read on the forward strand.
GGACATGTCACGATGGAGCCGGCAACGGATCGGCCGCAAAGCAGCCTTCACTGTGCGCCTGCTTGGCATTGCCATCGTCGCAACCGGCTCGCCCGCGATCGCCCAAAGCGCGGCCGATAATGCCATCACATCCGCCGAGGATGCGTTCGGAACCAGTGTCGGTCGCGAGAGCATCGGCATCTACAGCACATCGAGCGTGCGCGGATTTTCCCCGACCGCCGCAGGCAACGCCCGCATCGATGGCCTCTACTTCGACCAGGTGTGGGGCGTCACGTCGCGGCTGCGACAATCAACGACCATTCGCGTCGGAATATCCGCGCAGGGTTATCCGTTTCCGGCCCCGACCGGCATCGTTGACTATGCCTTTCGCAAACCCGGCGACGAGGCGATGACAGGCCTGACGGTGGGAGGAGACAGCTATGGCGCCATCTATGTCGAGGCCGACGCCGTCATTCCGCTGATCGCGGGCGAACTCAGCCTCGGAATCGGAGGCGCCGCTTACCGCAACGACTACTACAACCACACCGATGCCTACTATCACAATGAAGCGCTACTGCTTCGCTGGACGCCGGCAGACGGCGTTGAAATCATGCCATTCTGGCAGCGTTCGGACGGGTATGATGACGACACCGGCCCCATCTACATTCCCGCTGGTGATACGTTGCCGCCGCCGGTCCAGCGGCGCCAGTTTGATGGACCTGATTGGGCCGACTATCGCGGCGTGGCCAGCAACTTCGGCGTGCTTGCCGCCATGCGCCCGTCACCTGACTGGACGATCCGGGCCGGTGTCTTCCGCTCATTGTTCGACGATGAGAGCAGCTTTTCCCATTTCCTGACTGATCTGACGCCGACAGGCGAAGCAAACCGCATCATCATCGCGGATCCGCCGACCGAGACCGGCTCCACCAGCGGCGAAATTCGCGCAACGCACACCCGCATCGAGGGGCCGCGCCTCCATCTCTTTCATCTCAGCCTCAAGGGACGCGACCGCGCAAGCCGCTATGGCGGATCACAGACATTCGACTTCGGACCAACACGTCTGGGACTGCCGTTCGGAACGCCCGAACCGATCTATGCCTTTGGGGACCAGACAGAGGACAGCGTTCGGCAGTTCACTATGGGCCTTGCCTATGAAGGGCGCTGGAAGGGGGTTGGCGAAATCGGGATCGGTCTTCAGAAATCGGACTATCGCAAGACGATCGATCTTCCCGGCATCGGCGTCACCGAGACGATGGACACGCCATGGCTCTACGATGCGACGGCGGCCTACCATCTCACGGACCGGCTTGCGGTCTACGGAGGCTATACACGCGGGCTGGAAGAAAGCGGAGTTGCTCCCGGCAACGCAGTCAACCGAAACGAGGCGCTTCCGGCAATCCTGACATCGCAACGCGATTTCGGACTGCGTTACACCCTTGCGCCGGACCTCAACCTCGTCGCCGGCTTATTCGAGGTCGAAAAGCCATACTTCAACCTTGATCAGGCGGGCCGGTTCGGGCGACTTGGCGAAGTCCGCAACAGGGGCGTTGAGCTCTCACTCTCCGGCGCGCTGACGCCCGAGCTGAACATCGTCGCTGGCGCCGTTCTGCTTGATGCGAAGGTAACAGGCGAAGCTGTTGCGCTCGGGCGCGTCGGGACCGACCCGGTCGGCCAGACCGACACCAGCCTGCAGCTGAATCTCGACTGGCGCCCATCCGGCCTCGAGAATGTCTCCTTCGATGTCGCCCTTTCGCACGAGGGGGACGTCACGGCGACGCTCAACAACAGCGTCGTGATTCCAGCGCGCACGCTGATGGACGTTGGCGGCCGCTACAGGTTCTCCATCTCCGGCACGGCTGCAACGCTCCGCTTTGCGATCACGAACATCTTCAACGAGGATGGCTTCGACCTGCGCGGCAGCGGAGCCTATGACATCATTCCCGGACGGGTCGCCAGCCTCTATCTGGCGATGGACTTCTAGCGTCCCGCGCATTGCGTGAGGCGCAGACACAGCAGGGCCAGATGGCTGCATCTGAACCACGGTTAGCAGAGGCGTTTTCTAGGTCTGCTGCGACTGCTTTCAGGTCGGGCGGCGCCTGCGACCGACCTACGGGCAGCGGGAATAGGGAGAGGCCGCGCCACCCTCATCGATCCAGGTGAATGTCTCGGGCGATGACGAGACAAGGCTGAAGTCGCGCTCATAGTCGGGGCCGCCTTCGCCGTCCTTGCACTCAAGCACCATGTGGATGCCTGCGCCTTCCGGCTCGGTCCGCCTGATCGTACAAGCATCGAGCCCGATGGCGAGGGTCGATGGCGTGATCTCGACCACGCCATCCTTTGCATCATTCGTGGGCCCGCAGGCCTCCATCGTGATGCCCCAGCGACCCGCGACGCTGTTGAGGATCGCGATCTCCGGCCGGATGCCGGCCGGCCCCGGCTCACCTGCGGGTGCGGCGGGCGTCGTGGGCGCGGCAGGGGCCGCCGCCTCGTTCGCCGGTGCGGGCGAACACGCCGCAGCCAGCAGGATGACGCCACTGACCAGAAAGATCTTCATTGCCTGATGTCCGCTGTCCCACCGCAAAGGTCCCGGCGCACGGGTAAGTGCGCCCGTGCATCGCCGTCAACGCCGCTTTCACCCGTCACGGACAGGGCCTACTCTTGCCCCTATGACCTCGCGCTTCTTCCGCCGCGCCATCTCGTGGGAGGCGTATCGCGCCGCCATTGATCTCGTGCCCCCGCCGGGCGTTGATGCGCCGGAGCCAGCCTACAATATTGCGCCGGGAAGCTTCGTGCCGATCCTGCGTCGCGCGCCCGACGGGGAATACGCCCCGCGCCACGCCATCCAGGTTGCACCAGCCTACTGGGGCCTCGTGCCAGTCTGGTGGAAACAGCCGCTCACGGAAAAGAAGTTCGCGACCTTCAACGCGCGCGCAGAGACGATCGCCACCAGCAACACCTTTTCCGGCGCCTTCCGGCAGGGCCGTTGCCTCGTGCCCGCCTCGGGTTTCTATCAGTGGTCCGGCGGCACGCCCTTCGCCTTCGCGCCGACGCACACGCCCTGGCTGTGCTTCGCCGGGCTCTGGAGCCGCGCCATGATCGACGGCTCGGAGTTCGACACCTTCGCCATAATCACCTGCGAGCCCAACCTCGCCCTTGCCGGCCTCGCCTCATCCATGCCGGTGATCCTGGCGCCGCAACACTATGCGCGCTGGCTGGACACGAGCGAGCGCGATCCCCATGCGCTCCTCAAACCATGCCCCTCCGACTGGCTGCGCACCTGGCCCGCCAGTCCCGGCGTTGGCAATGTGCGCAATCAGGGCGAGGCGTTGCTGGGGGAGTGAGGGTCACACCGCGCCGGATCGTGCGGCTTGCCTCGGCGGCGCGAAGCTTCCTACCCTTGCGCCAGCTTTGTCGGGGAGAATGACATGAAAGCCGCTCTAGCCGCCGCCCTCGCGGTGGCCTCGCTCAGCGCATGCGAGACGCTGAACCAGCTGCCGAACGAAGAAGAACTCGCGACCTTCGGACAGGACTCCAATGCTCTCGTCCTCCTCTCCGCGACCGACAGCTTCGGCTGCGGCACGACGACCCTCGCCTTCATGGACATGGAGTCAAAGGCCAGCTTCGATCGCACCATCCCCACCGGAGATCTCGCCGCGGCCGTGGTGCGCCCCGGCAACTACCAGCTCTTTTTCGGCAAGTGCGCCGCCGCCGTCGGCGACATGGGCGGCATCATGTTCTGGTTCGACACCGCGGAGGTAAAGCCGAACGAGGTCGTCTATCTTGGAACCTTCAACATGGACGTGGTCGATGTCACGGCTCAGGCCGGCGTGCTCGACAACATCTTCACGCTCGGCCTTACCGCGCTCACCGGCACGGCGAGCCAGTATCCCGTCTATGACATGCGCGATGAGACCGGCCGCATCCGGGAGTTGCTGCGCAGGCAGTATCCGCAATTTGCCGACAGCATGATCACGCGCGTGCCCGCCGCCATCCTCTTGCGCGAGGATTTCGCCCAGGCCTTCCGCAACGCGTATGCGCCGCGCGCCGACGGCTCCTTCCCGACCGAGGAGGAAGCCCAGGCCCGCCTCGACAGCGAGATCGACAAGGCGATCGAGGCCTCACTCGCGCGCTATCAGGCCGCCCATCCGCAGCCGGACCGCGCGGCCGAGCCGCTCGTCGTCGAGAGGCCGGCGTCCTGAGACGGGCCACAGGCCTCCAGCCGCGTGCAACCTGTCAGGACTGGGCCGCTCCTCGCACGCGCAGCATTTCCGGACCCATCGCGGCCCCGCGAAGAATGACAATTGAGGCAGCGCGCAGCTGAAGCTCTGGCGCGTGCGTCCAGCTTGACCCGAAACCGGATATCCAAAACACTCGCTTGCATAACAACAAGAAGGGTCGACACCCCCATGCCAATCCCAAAGCGCTTCCTTGAGCTTGTACGTGCCGGGCTGGTCGCTTCCCTCTTCGCTCCCATCGCTATCTCACAGACGCCGCAGCAAGCGCCAGCGGCCTACGTGCCGACCGAAACGCGCGCCGATCCCGATCTGCCGCGAACGTCCTTCGGCCATCCCAGCCTCGAAGGTGTCTGGGGCTCCAACTGGGTCCTGCCGCTCGAGGCATCCTCGCGCGTGCCGATGCTGGTGCTGCCGGAAGAAGTCGCGCAGGGTTATGCCGCCGCCTATGCCAAGGGGGTTGGTGACGCGCTTGACCGGCAGCTCGATCCCGAAGTGCCCGAGACCATGCGCAATGTCGAAGGCCTCCCCCTGGTGCGCGGCGAGCGGCGCGCACGGGCCGTGGTGATTCCGGCCAACGGCATGCTTCCCTACACCGCCAAGGCGCGCGCCGAATCCGAACGCGGACAGCCCGGCGGCGGCTACAACAATCCCGAAGAGCGTCCCAACTGGGAGCGCTGCGTGCGAAGCCTCGGCCAGCCGCCGCTATACCCCATCGGCAATACGCCGCGCCAGATCATCCAGAGACCCGACAAGGTGATCATCTTCACCGAGTATGGCGGGGAGGCGCGGATCATCCCGTTCAGCGACACGCACAAGCCGAAAATGTTCTGGGATCTCCTGGGTGACGCCATCGCGCATTGGGAGGGAAACACGCTGGTCATCGAAACCATCGGTCTGCCGGAGGCGGACAGGGTGCGTCTGTTCCCGTCCTTCGTGGTGTCAGGCAAGGCGACCGTGATCGAACGCTACACACGCCTTGGCATGGACGAGTTGCTCTATCAGTTCACGGTCATCGATCCGGACGTCTACACCGAACCATGGCTGGCCGAGTATTCCATCTACCCGATTGAGGGGGGCATTTATGAGCACGCCTGTCATGAGGGCAATTATGCGATGAACAATATCCTGCTCGGGGGCCGCATCGCTGACGCGCGCAAGGCCCCAAGACCCGACTAGAGCGCCGCCCCGTCGCGTCGGGTCTGGGGGCTGGATCCAGCGCACAGCAAACCTCTCCTCTACCTGATCGGGATAGGAGCCCGGCGATGACGACCGACTATATCAACTATTCTGTCGCGGGCCGCATCGCCACGATCACTCTGGCGCGGCCTCCGCTCAACGCCTTCTCGCTCGCCTTCCTCGACGAGATCATCACCGCCCTCCGCCGCGCCGGCGCCGACCCGGATGTGCGGGTCGTGATCCTGGCGAGCGACATCCCGCTGATATTCTGCGCCGGGCTTGACCTCGACATCATCCTTGGCAGCGATGCGACGACGATCCGCGCCTTCCTGAACCGACTCTACATCGAGCTCTGGGATGTGCAGCGAAACCTCGGCAAGCCCAGCATCGCCGCTGTCGATGGCGCAGCACGCGGCGGCGGCATGACGCTCGCCATCTCCTGCGACATGATTGTGGCCGGCGAGGCTGCAACATTCGGCTATCCCGAGATCAACCTTGCCTTGCCCCCGGCCATCCACTTCGCCCACCTGCACAGGGTCATCGGCCGCTATCGCGCCTTTGACGTCCTGTTCACCGCGCGCACGTTCAGCGCACATGAAGCGCTGTCTCTCGGACTCGCCAGCCGCCTCGCGCCTGCCGCCCTGCCCGCAGCGATCGAGGCCGCTCGCGCCATCGCGGAAAAATCTCCCGCCGCCATCGCGTTGAGCCGCGCAGCCTTCCACCGCGAGGCCGACCGTGACTACACCGAAGCCGTCGCGCGGGCCGTGGACGATTTCTGCACGGCCGCCGTGACGCCCCACGCGCAGGAAGGCCTCCGCGCCTTCCTCGAAAAGCGCAAGCCCGACTGGCCGCGCCAGTAGCCGCGCCTGCGCTACTGTCGCACCGCGTTCCAGTTGAACAGGAAGTCGCGATGCTCCGCCCAGGTCTGGCCGTGCATTGTCCCGGCATCGACCAGGCACGCTGCAGAATGATACGGCCCCGCCCCGTCCGTCGTGCGGAAGCTCACACATGTACGGCCGCGATCTGTCTTCCATCGTCCGCCGAGAATCTCGCTGTCGTAGAACGACCCCGTCACCGTGCCGTCCGGCTTGAGCGCCAGCTCCATCGCCTTGGTGTAGGGCTCAGCCGGGTTGGTCGAGAGGTCGACTGTCCATCGCCCGTCCAGGCTTCCGATGGCGCCGGTCCACGCCGGCAGGCCCGCGCAACCGGCAAGTCCCGCCGCCAACGCCGCCACGCCTGCCCACGCTGCGCTCCGCCGCATCATCTACCCTTTCGCTGATCGTTCCCCTGATATGCGCCTCCGGCCGAACCGGATCGTCTGGGTCGCCGCGATCCGGCTTGAGCTATTATTTTCTGTTTTGTAGAAATATTTCTGTTCTGCGTAACTTTGACTTCGTCACGCCGGGATCCCAGCCATGACTCATCCCGCCATCACGCCCGCCCTGTTCTATCGCGACCCACGCGCCGCGCTCGCCTTCCTGCATAAGGCGTTCGGCTTCGAACTCGAGCTTCTGATTGAGGACGAACATGGCGGACTGCAGCATTCGCAGCTGCGCTTCGGCGGCGGCCTCATCATGGTCGGCACGGAATGGGACGAAAAGCGCCGCAGCCCTGCCTCGGTGGAGGGCCGCAACACGCAGACCATCCACGTCCACCTGGCAGAGCAGTCCGCAGACGCGCATTGCACGGCGGCTAAAGCCGCCGGCGCCGAAATTCTCGTGGAGCCAGCTAACCAGTTCTATGGCGAGCGCACCTATCAGGCGCGCGATCCGGAAGGCCACATCTGGTCATTCGCGCAAACCATTGGCCATGTCGAACCCGCCGACTGGGACAAGGCCACCGGCCTTCGCACATGGGCGCGCGAAGGCTATGGCAAGGCATGAACGCCAGCCGCAAGCCCCGCAGCCAACCCGGCATCGATGAGCTGTTCGCGGCGCTGTCTGATCCCTCGCGCCGCCGCGCCGTCGAACTCCTCGGACAGCGCCCCCGGCGCGCAGGCGAACTCGCGGAGCTTCTCGGCCTCCCCGCCTCCGCCATGAGCCGCCACCTGAAAGAACTCAAGTCCGCCGGCCTCGTCGCCGAAACCCATCCGGCATTCGATGCGCGCGTTCGCGTCTATGCTCTCAACAGCCAGCGCCTAGCCGACCTCAAGGCCTGGCTTGCGCGCGCCGAACAGGGCCGGAGCGAGCAGCTCTCATCCTTTGCGGCGCACGTCGCCGACCAGCAGCGGAAAAAGCCCGGCCGGCGCCGCACAACATGACGTCTCGCGTCCTCGTCTCGCTCCGCGTTCCGTGCACGCCAGAAGAAGCCTTCCGTTACTTCACGCAGGACATCGGCCAATGGTGGACCGACAGCGATCTCTTCCTGTTCACCCCGCGCAGTCCGGGAAGGCTCGCCTTTGAACCGCCCGATGCCGCCGGCAGGGGCGGCCGTCTCGTCGAGCGCCTGCGCAATGGCAGCCTCTTCGAGATCGGCCCTGTGCGCGTCTGGATCCCGGGTGAGCGACTCGTTGTCGGCTGGCGCCACGCCAGCTTCGGCCCGGATCACGCCACCGAGGTCGAGGTCCGCTTTGAGCCTGTTGAAGGCAAAGGCGGCCTTGAGACGCGTGTCAGCGTCGAACATCGTGGCTGGGAATCGGTGCCACAAGAACATGTCGCGCGGCATGGCTTCCCGCTTCAGGCCACCAACCAGCGCCAGGGTGAACAATGGCGCGCCGGACTTGAAGCCCTGAGGCAATGTGTGATGGCAACAATTCGTCCACGCCTTCCTGATTGAATGCCCCAGATTGACCGCCGGAGGCCGCCCGGCGTATCCGCGCTCGTCGCACGTTGGGGAACCGGACATGTCTGTTGCACAGGCCACGTCTCCACCTCCCGGCGCGCGGCGCGCCGGCGGCAACGCCTTCTTCTTCATCATCGTCACAGTGTTCATCGACATGATGGCCTTCGCCGTCATCATGCCGTCGATGCCCTACCTGATGGCTGAGCTCATCAACGGCGAAGCGGCCCTGGCCAACGCCCGTGACCTCGCTGCGAGCGGTAACGCACTTCCGCTGGAAGCCATGCTGTCGGAAGCTGCCCCCTGGGGCGGCTACATCACCATGGTCTATGCGATCATGAACTTCCTCTCGGCGCCCATTCTCGGCGGCCTCTCCGACCGTTTCGGCCGCCGCCCGGTCCTGCTGGTCTCCATCGGCACACTGGCAATCGACTTCCTCATCATGGGCCTTGCCCACACCATCTGGCTGCTCTTCCTCGGCCGCGTCCTTTCGGGGATCTCCGGCGCAACGCATTCCACCGCCGCCGCCTACATCGCCGACGTCACCGAGCCGGAAAAGCGCGCCCAGGCTTTTGGCATGCTCGGCGCCGCCTTCGGTCTCGGCTTCATCCTCGGACCGGCGATCGGGGGCTTCCTCGGCCAGTTCGATCCGCGCTACCCCTTCTTCGCGTCCGCCGCGCTGGCGCTCATCAATTTCTGCTACGGCCTCTTCGTCCTGCCGGAATCCCTCAGCAAGGAAAACCGCCGTCGCTTCGAGTGGAAGCGCGCCAACGCCTTCGGCGCCTTCGCCCATCTCGGCAAGGTGCCCTTCCTCGCCTGGTTCATGCTGGCGCTTGGCCTCTTCCAGTTCTCCTACTGGGTCTATCCGGCGACCTTCAACTACTACGCCGGCGTCAATTTCGGCTGGGGCGAGGGCATGATCGGCCTTGCGCTGATGATCGTCGGAATCGGCTCGGCGGTCGTACAGGGCGCCCTCATCGGCCCGATCATCAAGCGCTTCGGCCCCACCAACACTGCCGTCTTCGGCTTCCTCATCTGTGTCGTGACCTTCGCGGCCTACGCTGCGGCGACCGAGGGGTGGATGGTCTATTTCATCATCCCGTTCGGCGCCCTTGCCGGCGTGCTCGGTCCGGCAATGAACCAGATCATGTCGGTGCGAACGCCAAAGAATGCGCAGGGCGAGCTTCAGGGCGCCATCGCCAGCGTCAACTCACTTTCCAACATGGTGGCGCCGCTGGCCCTCACCCAGACCTTCCACTATTTCACCGCACCCGGCGCGCCCACTTTCTTCCCCGGCGCGGCCTTCGCGCTCGCCGCGGTGTTCTGCGCCGTCTCGCTGCTGCCGCTGATGCGCGGCCTTGCAGTCGCCCCGAAGGTCGAGGACACACCCGTCCCACAACCCGCGCAGGCGTCCGCCTCGCAGTCCGCATAGAGTACAGCCTGCCCACACATGCCAGACGCCCGCCCCGCCCTCTTCCTCGACCGCGACGGCGTCATCAATGTCGACCGCCACTACATCTTCCGCCGCGAGGACTTCGAATGGATGCCGGGCGCGCAGGATGTCATCCGCCGTTTCAACGCCATGGGCTGGTGGGTCTTCGTCGTCACCAACCAGTCCGGCATCGCCCGCGGCTTCTACACCGAAGACGACATGCAGGTCCTGCACGACTGGATGAACGCCGAACTCACAGGGGCCGGCGCCCGCATCGACCGGATCTATCACTGCCCCTTCCATGAAGACGGCACGATCGAGCGCTACCGGCGCGACAGCTACGACCGGAAGCCCAAGCCCGGCATGCTGATCCGCGCGATGACGGACTTCCCCGTCATCAAGGAGCGCTCCTTCCTCATCGGCGACAAGCAGGCCGATCTCGACGCTGCAAAGGCCGCCGGCGTGCGCGGCTTCCTCTTCACCGGCGGGGACCTCTCCCAGTTCGCAGACTGGGCGCTGGCCGATCTGGGCGAGGGGCGGTAACTCAGTTCGGCGTCGGCGCCGGGGCTTGCGGCATCACCTGCGGCTGCACTGTGCCCTGCACGGGCGGCAGCGTGCTCTGCGCCGGCGGCGCCTGCGGCGTCGCTGTCGGCGCGCGATACTCCACCGCACCCGTGGGCGTCTCGACCGGCGTCGTCACCGGATCGCAGTCCACTGGCCCGCGCGGCGCCACCTGCTCCTGCAGCGCCATCGCCACGGCGTTGCTGGGATTGGGCTTCAGCTCGAACGCGTCCTGGCTGGCATAGATGTCGTAGATTGCGCCATCGCCCATCAGCTGGCCGCTCGCCGAGGTGTGGCTGAAATCGGCGAGGTTGAGCAGCTTCCAGCTGGTCCCCAGACAGCCCATGAAATCGCCCGTCGCGCACTCCTCCGTCGTCTCGCGGCGCGGCGCATACTTGTTGGTACAGTTGGGGTTCACATAGGTGCCGTAGACCTCGGTCACCTTGAACAGCGAGTCCATGCCGATCACATTCGCCCACGGCTTGAACTTCACCACCGGCCCTTCGATGTGGATGCGCTGTCCGGTGATCTGGTAGTCGACCGGCTGGCCGCGCAGTTTCTGCTCCGCATCGGCAAGATCAATCGTCGCGGTGTACTCGAAATCGCTGACCTTCTTGAGCGTCACCTGACCGGCCAGCCGTTCCTTCGAAAGCTGCGCGTAGGTCTGCAGGTTGAGCCCGACCAGACCGACGATCATCGCGCCCGCCAGCGTCAGCCCGCCGAACAGCACGCGCAGCAGGCCGCCGCCGAAATTGGCCTTGAACAGCTTGGCGAAGCCGCCCACCAGCATCAGCACGCCCACCAGCCCGACAAAGGCCGGTATGAGCCACCAGATCGACATGCCGCCACTCCTACGCTCGAGCGCATTCCACGCGAATGGGCTGCACCGCCCGTCCGTTCCCCGGCGACTTTTAACAAATGAAACGCGCCCTGCCCACCCGTGCGAAACGCACGAAGTCACAACGTCATTACCGAGATGTCAGGTGTGGTCTAGAAAACGCGTGGCCGTTCCTGCCGCTTCAGGTGCAGCCCGCACTCTTCCTTGGTGAAGCCGACCCAGCGCCCGGACCGGATGTCGTTGGGGTCCACCGGACGCGCCGTGCAGGGCCAGCAGCCAATCGAGGGATAGCCCTCCGCCACCATCGGATGGGGCGGCAGCCTCTTGTCCTGCACCAGCGCGGCGAGTTCCTCCGGCGTCTGGTCCGCCAGCGGATTGATCTTGAAGCGCCCTTCGAAGTACTCGGCCACCGGCAGCTTCGCCCGCCCTCCGCCGTGGAAGCGCTTGCGCCCCGTGATCCACGCATCGAACCCTTCCAGCGCCGGGGCCAGCGGCCGCACCTTGCGCACTTCACAGCACGCATTCGGGTCCGTCTTGTTGAGCACGCCCCTGGGATCGATCGCCTTCACCTCCTCCTTCACCGGATGAAAGGTGCGGATGTCGGAAAGGCCAAGCAGACGGCCCAGCTCATCGCGATACTGGAGCGTCTGGTGGAAGTGCATGCCCGTGTCGATGAACACGATCGGCATGCTCTGGTCGACGTCGGCAATGAGACTCAGCATCGCCGCGCTCTCGGCGCCGAAGGACGACACATAGGTCAGCTTTCGCCCGAACTCGCGCAGAGCGACGCGAATGATCTCGTGCGGCCCCTTCCCGCGCAGCTCCGCGTTCAGCCGCTCGACAATCTGATCCGGCGTTTCGATTGCCATTGCGAGCGCACTCATTCCGCTGCCTTCGACTGTCGGGCCTTCTGTCTCTTGACGAAGATAGAGTCGGAGGTGTCCGCGGCAGACTGGTAGAATTCTGAAAACTCTTGTGAGGAAGCGGCGTAGACGGTCTCAGCGTCGTCTCCGTCCAGAACGATGGCATCGAACCCCGTCCGGATCATCAGGCGCAACTGATCGCGCAAAACCTGCCCGGTCGCGCGGATTTCGCCCCTGTATCCATGCCGGCGACGCAACAGCTGTGCCTGGCTGAAAGCGCGTCCGTCAGTGTATTTCGGGAACTGGAGTTCGATCAGGTGAAGCCGGTCGAGGAATGGCTCCAGTTGGCTTGGGTCATCCGTGTTCTGCAAGCGAACACCGATCGAGCGGTTGCGTGTCAGGAGCTGATCATGCTCCGACAGGAAGCGCCCCAGCGAAACCACGATGCAGCCGCCCGGCGATAGCTCGTGCCCGTCCTCGACGAACGCCCAGACATCGTCGACCACCTTGCCGTCCTTAAGCAGCGGCATAGAGCGCCTCCTTGAACGGCGCCTGTCCCACGCGTCCCATCGTGTCGATGAATTTCTCCGAGCTATCGCGGCGCAGCGCGAGGTACGTGTCAATCACGCGACGGATCGCCGGCGCCACCTCCTCGTGCTTCAGACCAGGGCCCTGGATCGTGGCGATCGCGGCCTTCTCGTCGGCGCGGCCGCCGAAGAGCACCTGGTAGAATTCCTCGCCCTTCTTGTCGACGCCAAGGATGCCGATATGGCCGACATGGTGGTGCCCGCATGCATTGATGCAGCCCGACACGTTCACATGCAGCGCGCCCACCTCGTCCTCAAACTCCGGATCGGCGAACACCGCCTGGATCTCGTTCGCGACCGAGATCGAGCGCGCATTCGACAGGTTGCAATAGTCCAGCCCCGGACAGGAGATGATGTCAGACCCCAAGCCGGCGTTTGAGGCATTCAGGCCCGCAGCCTTCAGCTCGGCATACACGGCCGGCACATCATCCAGCCTCACATGCGGAAACACCACGTCCTGCTCATGCGCGACGCGGATGTCATCGAGCCCATAGCGCTCGCCGATGTCCGCCAGCACGCGCATCTGGTCCGACGTCGCATCGCCAGGCGCCTCGCCCTGCTGCTTCAACGCGACATGAACCGAAGCGTAGCCTGCCACACGGTGTGGCCTGAGGTTGTTCCTGGCCCACCGCGCCTGCTCGCGGCTGGCGGACTTGAAGGCCTCGAAAGGCGCGGACACGGCTGGCAGCTTCGCAAATGCTGGAGGCGCGAAATACGCGGAGATGCGATCAACCTCCTCCTGCGGAAGCACCACCTTCTCCCATGTGTTCTGCGCGGCGAACTCCGCTTCGACCTGCCTGCGGTACTCCTCCAGCCCCAGTTCATTGACCAGGATCTTGATCCGCGCCTTGTACTTGTTGTCCCGCCGCCCATGGCGGTTGTAGACGCGCATGTTGGCTTCGAGATAGTCGAGCAGATCCTCCTTCGCGACCCAGTCGCGAACGGTCAGGCCGATATAGGGCGTCCGACCCAGCCCGCCGCCAACGATGAACTCGAAGCCCACGCGGCCTGCGGCGTTCGTCTTCATGTGCAGTCCGATGTCGTGCACGCGCACCGCCGCGCGATCCGTTGCAGCCCCCGTCACCGCGATCTTGAACTTGCGTGGCAGGCTCGAGAATTCCGGATGGAAGGTCGACCACTGCCGGATGATCTCGCACCACGGCCGCGGATCCTCGATCTCATCGAGAGTGGCGCCTGCCAGATGATCCGACGTCACATTGCGGATGCAGTTGCCGCTCGTCTGGATCGCATGCATCTCGACATCCGCGAGCGCATCCAGCACGTCCGGCATGTCAGCCAGCTTGATCCAGTTGTACTGGATGTTCTGCCGCGTCGTGAAATGCCCATAGCCCTTGTCGTATGTGTCCGCGATCATTGCGAGCTGGCGCAGCTTTCTCGCATCCAGCTGGCCGTACGGAATCGCCACGCGCAGCATGTATGCGTGCAGCTGCAGGTAAACGCCGTTCTGCAGCCGCAGGGGCTTGAAATGCTCTTCCCGCAGCTCGCCCTTCAGACGACGTTCAACCTGCCCGCGGAACTGCCTCGCGCGTTCCCGGACCAGCGTCTCGTCAAATTGATCGTAACGGTACATCAGGCCGCCTTCTTCGCGTGCCCGATGCCCAGATCCGTCTCGACCCGCGCCACCCAGCGCTGCACATTCGGGAATTCGTTGAGATCGAACCCGCCCTCATCCGCCCAGCGCGTGTAAGCCACCAGCGCGATGTCGGCGAGCGTCAGGCTTTCACCCACGAAGTAGTTCGAGAAGGTGAGCTGCAATTCCATCACGCCCAGAGCGCGCCGCCCGCGCGCAAGAAGCTGCGGATCAAGCTCGTCATCACTCATGTTCATGAACTTCTTCCGGAACCGCCGCACAGCGATATAGGGCTCGTGGCTATACTGCTCCCAGAACAGCCAGCTCATCATCTTCGCCTTCTCGAACGGATCGGCAGGAACCAGCGACTCGCTCGCATACATCTCCGTGAGATAGAGGATGATCGCGTTCGACTGCGGAAGGATGCGCCCGTCCGGCAGCCGCATCACCGGCACCTGCCCCGAAGGGTTCATCCGCATGAATGCATCCGAGCGCGTGCCGCCTTCGACAACACTCACCTCGATCCAGTCATAGTCGACGCCGAGATAATCCGCCGTCCACTTCGTCTTGAGGCAGTTGCCCGAGATCGAGTCGCCATAGAGCGTCAGCTTGGTGATTGCGCGATCGAGCATCAGTTGTTCCCCGCCTGCTTGCCGAACATCGGATGATTGGTCGGGCCTCTCGCCCGGATGGTCTCGCGGATCGTCTCGCGTCCCGCAACCGCACCCTCGGGCGAGACCTGCATGAAATAAGGGTCCGCCACGCGCGTCTGGTCCTGAGCTGCCCATGCCAGCACGTCGTTTGCGCCGACGCCCGTCATGACCTCGGCCTGGCGCAGATCCTCCGACCACGCGCGATCCCTCGTCAGGTAGACAACTCGCCCCGTCGCCGACAGCCACGCCGTGATCACCTTCGGCGTCTCAGGGGAAAGCTTGGGCCGCTCGGAACTCACGACAACATCCTCCAGAGATCTGAGAGGGAGGGACTTGACCTGTCATCCCGGGCGGACCGCAGCGCAGACCGGGGCGCCCAATCCTCGCGTCCTGATCCCTTGGTCGCTGCTTCCCCGCCCTCACTTTGCGCGGGCTGACGGAAAGCCTCCCTCGTGTGATCCCGCGCCAGGCGGACCACCTCGCCAATCACCAGCAGCCCCGGCCCCTCGATGCCCGCGCGCGCGATGACCTCGCCCACCTCGCCGAGCACGCCGAACGCGCGCACTTCCTCCGGCCGCGTCGCATTCTCCACCACAGCCACGGGCGTTGCTGCATCGCGCCCCGCCGCGATCAGCCGCGCCGCGATCGTGCCTGCGGTGCCAACACCCATATAGACCACGACTGTCTGGTTGCCGCGCGCCAGCGCCGCCCAGTCGAGATCGGGCGATGCGCCAAGCTTCGCATGGCCCGTTACGAACGTCACCGCCTGCGCCACATCGCGATGCGTCAGCGGTATCTGCCCCGCCGCCGCCACGCCCAGCGCCGCCGAAATGCCCGGCACGACGTCAACCGCAACACCTGCCGTCCGCAACGCTTCCACTTCCTCCCCGCCGCGCCCGAAGATGAAGGGATCGCCACCCTTGAGGCGCACCACCCGCTTGCCGTCGCGGGCGGCCGCAATCATGCGCGCGTGAATCTCATCCTGCGCAACCGAATGCTCGCCCTTGCTCTTGCCGACGGGCACGATCTCGGCATCGCCCCGCGCCAGCGCCAGCACGTCGCGGCCCACCAGCCGGTCAGCGAAGATCACATCCGCTTGCCCGATCAGTCGCGCAGCCTTGAGCGTCAGCAGGTCCTTATCGCCCGGGCCCGCGCCCACGAGTGCGACGGATCCCGCCCGCCCAAACCCTGAGCTTTGGGGCTGCGTCCCTGTCTCTCCCGTCCGAGAGCCCGGCGCGTCCGGCATCGATTTTGGCCCTTTAGTTTTTCTCACGCATGCGCATATAAGGGGGAGACACCCAGCCTACCGGACGTGGTCCCACGCGGCAAATGGCCGGAAGGCAGTAACGACGCAATGAACCATTCCTAAGCAGAACCATTAGGCGCCCTCACCCGCCTTCACATGCAGAAAACCTGAAGCAAAATGGCCCAGGAAGATCGCCTCCCCGCCCTCAACGCCCTACGCGCCTTCGAGGCAGCCGCCCGCCATCTCTCCTTCACGCGCGCCGCCGAGGAGCTCAACGTCACGCCTGGCGCCATCTCCCAGCAGATCCGACAGCTCGAAGAGTTCGCCGGCGCACCGCTTTTCCGCCGCACGGGCCGCCAGGTCCTCCTCACCGACGCCGGCCAGGCCGCCCTGCCGCTTCTCACGCACGCCTTCGAGCTCATGGCTGAAGCCGTCCACCACATGCGCGCGCCCGCGCGCCGCGACCGGCTGATGATCTCGTCCGCCCCCTCCTTCGCCGCCAAATGGCTCGCCCCGCGGCTCGAGAAATTCCAGGAACTCAATCCCGAGGCCGAAGTCTGGGTCTCCGCCGACCTCGCCATGACCGACTTCAACTCATCCGACATCGATCTCGCCCTGCGCTACGGCAAGGGCGTCTACGAAGGCCTACGCGCTGAGAAAATCATGTCGGAGTCCTGTCTGCCGGTGTGCTCGCCCGATCTCATGAGCGGTCCGCATCCTCTGCGCTCGCCCGCCGACCTCGCCCACCACGTCCTGCTGCACGACGAAAGCCCCGAGAACGATCCTTCGCGCCCCGACTGGAATTCGTGGCTGAAGGCGCGCGGGGTCACCACAGTCGATGGCAATCGCGGCCCGCGCTTCACGCAGTCCTCGCTCGTCGTCGAAGCGGCCGCCGCCGGCCGCGGCGTGGCGCTGGCCAAATTCGCCATCGCATCGGGCGATCTCGAACGCGGCCGCCTCATCTCGCCATTTGCGGATGGGTCGAGCGACATCGATTTCGCCTACTGGATCGTCTACCCAAAATGGCGCACGCCCTCGAAACTCGCCCGCACCTTCATGGCGTGGCTCAAGAGCGAAGCCCAGTCGGCGGAAGTGACAGGCGTCTGAGCCGAGAGGCGTCCTGACGCGCCCCGATGAGCCACCAACGCCCATGCCTTGGCAGGCGAGCCCGTCCGGGCAACCACTTCGGCGACACGTTGGGCGCCCTGTGGTTGACCGGTAGCTCCGAGACATTTGGAAACGCCACACCGCGCCGGGCCGACCGCGTCCCCGGCCGGGCCCTCCTTGGCCCAAGCGAGCCCAGAACCCACGCTTGCATCGCCACGCGACCCGCGCTCCAATCTGCCAAACCGTCAGAAACGCGAGAGGCTCATGCGCTTCATTCACACGCTCTCAGCTCTCCTCGCCTTCGGCCTTGCAGCATCCTGCGCGACGCCGACAACGCCGTCCCTGCCGCCGCCGAACCCGCCCACCATCCTCGACAGCTATGTTGCGAGGCCTGACCCCGCCTTCGCCTGGAAGGTCGAGAAGACCTTCACCGGTGAAGGCTTCCGTGGCGCGGTGGTCGAACTCACCTCGCAAACCTGGATGACGGCAGCCGAGTCTGACCGCCCCATCTGGAAGCACTGGCTCACGATCACGGTCCCTGACCGGCTCACCAGCAACAAGGCCTTCCTTTATATCGGCGGCGGCTCGACAGCCTCCGCGGCGCCGTCAACCGCATCGGCCCGCTTCGCCCAGATGGCGGTCGATACCGGCTCGGTGATTGCCGAACTCGGCCAGGTCCCCAACCAGCCGATCCGCTTTGCCGACACGCCCGGCACGGCGCGCAGCGAAGACGACATGATCGCCTACCTTCAGGCCCGTTATGACGCAGACAAGAACCCCGAAGCGCTCGTTCGCCTGCCCATGGTGAAGAGCGCAACCGCCGCCATGACGGCCGTCCAGCAATTCATGGCCAGCCCGGAGGGCGGGGCCCGCGTAATCGACGGCTTCGTCGTCTCGGGCGGCTCCAAGCGCGGCTGGACCAGCTGGCTCGTCGGCCTCCTGGACGCGCGCGTCATCGGCATGATGCCCATCGTCATTCCGGTGCTCGATTTCGACGCCATGGCGCGTCACCATTGGGAAACGCTGGGCTACTTCTCCCCTGCCGTCGGCGATTATGTCACCCACGGACTGATACCCGGCGAGATCGGCGGCAAGATGAACGTCATCAACGCCATCGAAGACCCCTTCGTCTATCGCGGCCGCCCGTCGATGACGATGCCCAAATTCATCATCAACGCGGTGGGCGACGAGTTCTTCCCGCCCGACAACACGAAGTTCTCCTACCATCTTCTTCCAGGCTCGAAGCAGCTGCGCATGCTCCCCAACTCGCGCCACTCCACGGCGGGCACCGACATCAATGAGAGCATGACGGCCTGGTACGACAACCTCATCCACAATCGCGCGACACCGGAATATGCGTGGACTGTGCGCGAGGATGGCGCGCTCGTCGTCGACCCCGGCCCAGCAAGGCCCAGCGCCGTCCTCCTCTGGCAGGGCACGAACCCCGGCGCGCGCGACTTCCGCGTCGCAACCCTCGGCGACAAGGCCTTCACCGCAACGCCCCTCGCCCCCCAATCCGATGGAACCTATGTCGGCAATGTCGAACAACCCGCGAGCGGCTTCACGGCCTACTTCGTCGAACTCACCTACCCCACCGGCGGCAGGTATCCGCTCAAGGTGACCACCGAAGTCTACGTCAAGCCGGACATCTATCCCTATCGCTGGGAAGACGCCCGACCGATCACCGCGCCGGACGGCAAGTGAGCGCAGCATGCGAGACGAGCCCGTCGCAACCGACGTGGACCACTGGCTGTCCCGCCTCGCGCCTGTAGCGCGCGCCGCGCTGGAAAATCTCCGCACTCAGATCCACGCGGCCGCGCCAGGGGCGGAGGAGAAGATCAGCTACGGCCAGCCGACGTTCGTGCTGCACGGCCATCTCGTGGCCTTCGGCGCCTTCAAGAAGCATCTCAGCTTCTTCCCGATGAATTCGTCCATCATCGCGAAATTCCCTGAAGCAGCGCGGTTCGCAACCTCCTCCGGCACGCTGCAGTTCCAGCCCGAAAAGCCTCTGCCTGCCAGCCTGGTGAAGAAGATCGTCAGGGCCCGGATCGTGCAGAATCTCGAACTGGCCGGCGAACGCGCCGCGGCCAGGAAAAAGAAGGCCGCAACGAGGAAGAAATGAAGATGCGGCCCGCCCCGGTTGGGGCGAGCCGCATCCTTGCGATCTAAAGATGTCGCTAGGCCAGGCCCTTCTCAAAGGTCGCGAGCAAGCGCGCCCACGCACGGTCGGCCTGGACCTGGTCGAAGACCTGGCTGTCGGGCGGGCACCAGCCATGGTCGGCAGGATAGACCTCGACCTCGGCTGGAATGCCCTGCGCGTCGAACGCGGCTTTCACCTTGTCCTTGACCGTCGGGTCCTGCTTGTCATCGTTCTGCGCCACGGCGATCAGCACCGCCTTGGCCTTCATCTGCGGGATCAGCAAGTGCGGGCTCGTCGGCTGCGCCGTATGCAGGCCGCCGCCATGGAAGCTGCCGCCGGCCTTAACGCGCTCCGGAACAAAGCCCATCGTCCGCATCACGAGCGGACCGCCCATGCAATAGCCGGTCGTGCCGATCCCCTTCGAGGTGTCGACCTCCTTCTGCTGGTCGAGCCAGGCCACCGCCGCGATCGCATCCTTTTTCGTATTCTCCGGATTGCCGACCGTCGGCCCCATCAGCGCAACAAGCCTCTGGCGGACCGGCGGATCGGAGAACTTCTCCGTCGTCGCATCGAACACCTGCCCCTTCTGCAGCCGGTAGAATGGATTGACCGTCAGCACCGCATAGCCTGACTGGGCAAGCCGGTTGGCCATCACACGAAAGGCCGGCCGAAGACCCATGATGTCAGGCCACACGAGAACAGCCGGCCACTTTCCGGTTGTCGGTGCAACATAGTGCGCATCGATCACGCCATCCGGCGTCGTCACCTGGACTTCGCGCTCCGCCGTGACGGCAGGATTGGGCGGCGCGGTCGTGCAGGCCGCAAGGGCCGCCAGCGACATCGCGCTGAAGCCCCGGCGCGACAGCCGCCCGCTCGCAAAGCCTTCCTCATTGTCCTGTTCGGTATGCTCGTCACACATGGCGGCGTCTCTCCCTGTCGTTTCTGCTGGCGTTGTTTCCCCACCGGATGGTTACAGCCTACACCTTCGCCCCGGCCAGGCAAATCGCACGCGCGTGAGGGATGCCTGCTAGCGATCAAGCCAACCTTCCGCCTTGGCCCATTTGAAGTCAGACGTCGCCGACGCCGCCAGCTTTTCGGTCTCGTAGCCTTCCGAGCCAGCGCCATAGACGCGTCCGCCGATCACCCGCACCTGCAGGCGCTGCGAATTGGCGATCGGCGTTTCCGCCGGCGCATCGAACTCGATGCGATGCCGCGCCAGGCCGCATTCGATGGTGACCCGGCGCATGCCGCCGATGCGGCGCGTCGAGACGACGAGACCTGGAATGCCAGGCCCGCCATCCGTCACCATGGCGATATCCTCGGGGCGCAGATAAAGCTGCGCCGGCCCGTCCGGCAGTGTGCCGACCTCGAGGTCGATAACCCGCTCATCCAGCGTCGCCCGTCCATTTCCGACCACGACGGGGATCACACTCGATTCGCCGATGAAGGAGAACACGAAGGGTGTCGCCGGCGTGTCATAGATTTCGTCCGGCGTCGCCGACTGCTCGATCTTGCCCTTGTTCATCACCACGACGCGGTCAGCCAGTTCCAGCGCCTCCTCCTGGTCGTGGGTCACAAAGAGGGTCGTATGCCCCGTGCGCTCATGAATCTCGCGCAGCCAGCGGCGCAGGTCCTTGCGCACCCGCGCATCAAGCGCGCCGAACGGCTCATCGAGCAGGAGCACGCTCGGCTCGATCGCAAGCGCGCGGGCCAGCGCCACGCGCTGCCGCTGGCCGCCTGAGAGCTGCGAGGGGAAGCGCTTCTCGAGCCCGGACAATTGCACGAGGTCCAGCAGCTCCATCACCCGCTTGCGGATCTCGGCTTCCTTGAGCTTGTTCCTCTTCCGCGCGCGCAAGCCGAAGGCGATGTTGTCCATCACCCGCATGTGCTTGAACAGCGCGTAGTGCTGGAACACGAAGCCGACGCCGCGATCCTGGATACGGCTCTGGGCGGCGTCGCGGTCGTTGAAATAGACCACGCCAGAATCGGCAACCTCGAGGCCCGCAATCGTGCGCAGCAGCGTCGTCTTGCCCGAGCCCGACGGCCCCAGCAGCGCCACGAGTTCGCCCGACGCCACCGTCAGCGACACGTCGTCAAGCGCGGCCAGGCCGGCATAATGCTTGCTGATGTGCTCGGCCCGGACCTGCATCGAAAGAACTCAGTGACGCCGCTGTGCGGCAAGGGAACCGGCGAACCGCGCTTCGAGCATGGTCTTCACCGCCAGGGTGACAAGGGCAAGCATCGCAAGCAAGGAGGCGACAGCGAAAGCGGCCGCTGCCTTGTTGTCATTGTAGAGGATTTCGATGTGCAGCGGCAGCGTGTTGGTCTGCCCGCGAATATGGCCCGAGACGACCGAGACCGCGCCGAACTCGCCCATCGCCCGCGCATTGCAGAGCAGGACGCCATAAAGCAGCCCCCATTTCACATTGGGCAGGGTCACGAGGAAGAAGGTGCGCCAGCCGCCGGCGCCGAGCGAGACAGCCGCCTCCTCCTCGGACGAACCCTGCTGCTGCATCAGCGGGATCAGTTCGCGGGCGACGAAGGGGAAGGTGATGAAGATGGTCGCGATGACGATGCCCGGGACGGCGAACAGGACCTGTATCCCCATGTCCTGCAGCCACGGTCCCAGCACGCTGTTGGCGCCGAACAGGAGAACGAAGATCAGGCCGGAGACAACCGGTGAGACCGCAAACGGCAGGTCGATCAGCGTCAAGAGGAACGACTTGCCCTTGAAGTCGAACTTGGCGATCGCCCAGGATGCAGCAACGCCGAACACCAGATTGGCCGGTACAGCGATCGCTGCGACCAGCAGCGTAAGCTGCAGCGCTGACATCGTATCTGGCATCGCGAGCGCCTCGAGATAGACGCCCAGCCCGCGACTGAACGCTTCGATGAAAACCACCAGCAGCGGCGCGATCAGCATGAGGCCGAGAAACGCCAGCGCCACCGCGATCAGCACGAACCGCGTGCGCGGTCCTTCGCCGATGACCTGGCGCGGCGTCTTTCGCCTGGCTGCGGTTGCCGCCTCACTCATGGCCGAACCATCTCCGGCTCCACGCCTGCAACAGGTTGATCACGAACAGCATGGCGAAGGAGATGACGAGCATGATTGTCGCAATCGCCGTTGCGGCCGCGTAGTTGTGCTCCTCCAGCTTGATGACGATCAGCAGCGGGGCGATCTCGCTCTCGAACGGCAGGTTGTTGGCGATGAAAATCACCGAGCCATATTCGCCCACACCCCGCGCAAACGACAGCGCAAAACCCGTGAGAATAGCCGGCAGCAGGCCAGGCAGCATCACACGCGTCACCGTGCGCCAGCGCCCTGCCCCCAGCGTGGCCGAGACCTCCTCGGTTTCGCGGTCGATCTCCTCCAGCACAGGCTGCACGGTGCGCACCACGAACGGCAGGCCGACAAAGATCAACGCCATCACGACCCCGGCCGAGGTGAACCCGACTTTCACGCCAAACAGGTCCTCAAGCACGATCCCGAAAGGGCCGTTGGGCGCATAGAGCGTCGCGAGCGCGATGCCGGCCACCGCCGTCGGCAGGGCGAAGGGAAGATCGACAGCCGCATCGAGCCAGCGCCTTCCGGGAAAGCGGTAGCGCACCAGCACCCAGGCCACGAGCACGCCGAATACCGTGTTGACCACCGCGGCAAGGATCGCCGCCCCGAAGGACAGCTGCAGGGAGGCAACAACGCGCGGATCAAGCGCAAGCGCCCAGAACTCGTTCCAGCCCAGTGACGCCGTGCGGATGGCGAGCCCCGCCAGCGGGATCAGCACGATCAGCGAGAGATAGGCGAGCGTATAGCCCAGGGTGAGGTTGAACCCGGGCAGAACGCTTCGCCGTCGCCAGCTGGTCTTTTTGGCCGCGCCCGGCGCTGCTGCCGTCATGCGCTATCTCGCAGGCTGGTAGATCTGGTCGAACAGGCCGCCAGCGTCGAAATGCCGAGGTTGGGCCTGCGCCCAGCCGCCGAAGATCGGATCGTCGATGCTGAGCATTTCCACTTCGCCAAAGCGCGCCATGTCGGCAGGGTCGGCGGACGATGCATCGTTCGGCCGGTAGAAGTGCTTTGCCACGATGCGCTGGCCTTCAGGCGAGTAGAGGTGCTTGAGATAATCCTCAGCCGCCTGCAGCTGCCCGTCCTTGCGTGCATTGCCCGGCACGACAGCAACCGGCGGCTCGGCCCTGATGGACAGCGAGGGATAAACCAGCTCATAGGCGCCGGGCTCCATTTCGGCGAGCGCGTAGAGCGCCTCGTTCTCCCAGGTGATCAGCACATCGCCGGTCCCTTGATTGGTGAACGTTGTGGTCGACCCGCGCGCGCCGGAATCGAGCTTGGCCACGTTGCGATAGAGCGAGGCGACAAACTCCCGCATCCTGGCCTCGTCGCCGCCGAACTGACGGTGCGCATAGCCCCATGCTGCAAGATAATTCCACCGCGCTCCCCCGGACGTCTTGGGATTGGGCGTCACCACCGAGACGCCCGGCTTCACCAGATCACCCCAGTCCCGGATCGCTTTCGGATTTCCCTTTCGCACCATCAGCACGATGGTCGAGGTGTAGGGGGAGGAATTCGCGGGAAGCTTCGAGCGCCAGTCGGCGGGTATCTTGGCCGTCGCCTTGGCGATTTCATCGATGTCGTTCTGGAGCGCCAGCGTCACGATCTGCGCATCAATGCCGTCGATCACGGCTCTTGCCTGCTTGCCCGACCCGCCATGCGACATGGAAACCTTGACCGGTTTGCCGTCTGGTGTGCGGTAGCTCGCCGAGAATGCCGCGTTGAAATCCTCATAGAGCTCGCGCGTCGGGTCATAGGAGACGTTGAGCAGGGTCACTTCGCCGGAATCGGCGCCGCCGCACGCCCCAAGCGCCAACGCCGCGGCCAAGGCGATCCATCCACCGCGCATCTTGCTTCCTCCGAACAGCTTTACGCTAGTTCGACAGTCGTGTTTGTCAAACCCGACCGTCCGCTGAAGTCAGGCCACCAGCTCGCGCAGCCGGATCGGCAGATTGCTTGCAATCGCATCTGCAATGGTGGTCCGGTCAAGCACCGCCCGCGTTGCATCGGCGACCTGGGCGAACACCCGGCGGACCTCGCAGCTGGCTTCCTCCGCGCAGTCCTCACAACGCCGGTAGGCAATCTTGGACAAGCACGGCAAGGGCGCGATCGGGCCATCGATGATGCGCAGGACTTCGCCGAAGGAAATCGTGTCAGCAGGCCGGAAAAGCCCATATCCTCCGGCCTTTCCACGACGGGACGCCACCAGCCCATGGTGCTTGAGGTCGAGGAGGATCTGCTCAAGGAATTTTTTCGGGATGTTCTGCGCCTCGGCGATATCGCCGATGAAAACAGGCTGTCCTGTCGGCTGCCTGGCCAGCGCGACCAGGGCCCGCAGGGCATACTTGGCCTTCTGGGAAATCATGCCTGACAACTCAGCCTGTCGACGAACCGATCGCCCCTCAACCGGGACGACTCCTCACGAAACTATATTGGCTTTGTAGAGTAAGTAAACGGAGGCGCCCCTCAATGGGTTGGCGGGGCTGGCCGTGTGACGCATTCATGACATATGCCCCCTCACAGTATGGGCAATTCGGACCGACGACCTTGCATCGCTTCCTGAAACACCTCCCCCTGGCCGTTCTTGCAGGGCTGCTGGCGCCAGCGGCGCTCGCTCAGGGCGAGGTTGGCGCGAGGGAGCCCTGGACGCTGCAGGATGCGCTTGGCCTGCCCGATGGAGTTCGAATCGAAGGTTCGATCCGTCCGCGCTACGAGGCGCTCGCCAACCCCTTCGTTGCGGGACGGACGGACGATGATGAACTCCTAAGCGTGCGCACACTCCTCAGCATCGAGGCCGACCTCGGCCCGGCGCTCACGCTCGGCGGCGAACTGCTCGATTCCCGCTTCATCCTCGGCAATGAAAGCGGCGGGGCAGCCGGGGAGATCGATACGCTGGAACCTGCCCAGCTCTACCTGTCCTGGCGGCCGAGTGACGTGCTGCTCACGGGCGCAACGCTCGATCTCACGGCTGGACGTTTCACCATGGATCTGGGCTCGCGGCGTCTGGTCGCGCGCGCGATTTATCGCAGCATCCTGACCTCGTTCGACGGCGCCCGCGCCGTCTGGACCGCCCCGGACAAGCTCGCCGTAACGTTCGCCTATGTCGCGTCGGCCCTTCGCGCGCCCGCCGACGCGAGCTCGGCGCTCGACAATGAGGTCGCGCTCAATCGCAGTTCGAACACGCGCCTCGGCCTCGCTCACCTCGATGCGCCGCTCCCATTGGGTCTTCGCGGCGAACTCTACGTCCTGGATCTCGACGAGGACGATTCCAGCAACGCTGCAACGCGCAATCGCGACTTTGTGACGGTTGGCGCCCGCCTGCGCCAGCTGCAGTCCAAGGGGCGTTTCGATTTCGAGCTCGAATATGCTCACCAGTCCGGAACGGCGCGCGCCAGCAGCAGCCCGCTTGATGTCACGCCCATCGATCAGGACGCAGAGATGGCGCACGCCGCCATCGGTTACACCTTCGATGCGCCCTGGTCGCCTTACCTGTCGCTGCAATACGATTTCGCCTCAGGCGACCGTTCGCCCGCAGACCGCGCGAGCCAGCGATTTGACACGCTCTTCGGCGACCGCGCCTTCGAGTTTGGTCCGACCGCCCTCGACGGCTTCATTGCGCGGACAAACCTCGCCTCCCCCGGCATCCGCCTTGAAGTGAGACCCGATGCAGAGAGCGACGCTTACATCATGGCGCGCGACGTCCGCCTTGTTTCTGAGACTGACAGTTTCGGCAACTCCGGCGTGCGCGATCCTGCCGGCCTTTCAGGCGATCATGCGGGCCTTCAGATCGAGGGCCGCTACCGCCGCTGGCTGGTGAGGGATTCCTTGCGCCTGGCCGTCGGCGCGGCGATCGTTGCAACCGGGGGTTTCCTCGAGACCGCTCCCAATGCAACGCGGCAGGGCGATCCGGTCTACGGCTTCAGCGAACTCACCTGGACATTCTAGTCGAGCCGGACGCCCTCGAAGCTGCGCCGCATCACCAGCTGGTGCTCGACATGCGCCATCGCTTCGAGCGCCTCACCAAGGGCGTCCTTGACGGCCGAAATCGCCACCGCCGCCTCGACGCGTGAGGCAGTCCCGCTCCGACCGAGCTTTTCGGCCCTTTCACAGACATCGCCCAGGTCCATGGCCCCGACCGATCGCGCAGCGCCCTTGATGCCGTGGGCGGCGTCCGCCCACTGCTCCGCTTCAGCCTGATGGTCGAGCAGGCGCGACCACAGGTCGGCCGACTGGCGGAATATGCCGAGCGCTTCAACCGCAAGACCAGCATCCCCGCCGGTCATCATTTCAAGCTGGGAAAGTTGGATCGCCTGCGCCATGGCCCCCTGGCCTCCCCGGGGGAGGACTCCTGTCGCCCGAGAATCAGGGAGGCCCGGAAACATTGGGTTAAGCCCGCTTGTCCCAAGGCATGGCCCCCCCGGCCTCAAATCGTTCAATTCTCGGGCAATCGCCGAACTTTGGCCTTGAAGCTGGATCAGCTTGGGATCACCAATCCGCGGGTACAGGGGTACGCCCGATGATCGAAGTCATAGTGAACGTCAGGGACGCGGTTTTTGCCGCTTTGGTTGCCTGGACGGGTGTCGGCGATGCCGAACCGCCCAAGCCCCAGAAGGATCAGGTTTCGCACAGCCAGCCTGCAGCAGCCGAAAAACCCGTTCAACAACAGGCGCCCAAGGTCTATTAACCCGTCCGGCCGCCAGGTCTGGTAAAACTGCTGCGGGCCTGTCTCGCACCCCTTTCCAATCTGGCGCCGCACCTGCACACTCCGTTTGCTGTGAGGGCGGGCCGGTTTGGGCTCGGTGCGTTATTTGCCGGAGCCCACACCGCGCCTGCTTGCTGGCGCGAGTTCGCCATAGTGACTGGGCAAAGCTGACCTTTATGATGGACCCGCTCGAACGCCGCGCTAGCACCCGGATCAAGGCGCAGCTGGAGACAGCTCGCACCGCTGGCGCATGGATGCCGTGGGCAGGCGCAGGTGTTGCGCTTGCGCTCTGGGGGGCCATCAGCATCTGGCTGGTCGCGACGCTGGGCATCGAGGGGTTGATCAACCAGCCGCCGACCGTGCTTGCTGGCGGGTTCGCGGTACTCCTTGCCATCGGCCTCACCCTGGTCTGCGCGGGTCTGATGGCGCGCGAAGGCGTGCGCTCGGCCAAGGCGAATGCCGTCGTCCTCACCTCCGCCAAGCTGCTGCTTGAGCCGGCCGAATCATCCCGCGAGGAAGTAGCGAGCCTGGCCGAAGCCGTCGCTCGCGAAACGCAGACCATCAACCGCGCGCTGACCGAAACCCGCTCGCGCCTCGATTCGCTCAAGGGCGATATCGAGGTCAGCGTCACCGCCGCCCTCAAGGCCGCGGAGATCGTCCGCGCCGACAGCGAAGTGCTGGTCCACAAGATGGGCTCCGAGCGCCAGGGACTGGCGCAGCTTGCCGAGAACCTGCGCCATCAGTCCGACACGCTCGCCAAGGCCATTCCGCGCCACGCCCAGCTGATGGCGGACGCAACCCGCGCAGCCCAGGAGCAGGTCCGCCAGGCCGACGCCACGATCGACCAGCGCCTGCGCGACATGAACGAGACCGCCGGCCATCTTGCGCAACGCATTGCCCAGCTCGACACGATGGGCGCGGAAAGCCGCAAGCGTGCGCAGAACCTCGCGAGCGTGCTGATGCGTCTCGACGAGCAGCTGGTTCAGTCGACCCGCATGGTCGAAGCCGCGACGAAGGCGGGCGAGCTTGCTGCAGCTGCGACCCGCTCAACCGCCGAAAGCCTGCGCGACACTGTTTCCGACGCCATCGGCTCGGCGCTCAAGGCGACCGAAACCATCAACACGCGTTCGGCTCAGGCCTCCGATGACGCTCGCCAGGCGATGGCCCTGCTGAAGGAGGCCGGCCTACAGGCCGAGGCAACCACGCGCGCCGCCGCCCACGCCGCCCGCGCCCATGCCGATGAGACCGAAAAGCGGATCAACCAGCTGTCCGACACGCTGTTCAAGACCGCGACCAAGGCGACCAACGCTGCCGAGGGGGGTCTTGAGCGCGCACGTGCGCGGATCGAAAAGGCTTCGCTCCTGATCGGCCGGATGAAGGAGGACAGCGAACCCTCGTCCGTCGACGACCTCATCCTTGAACCCTTCGCCCAATCCCCGGCGCCACAGCCGGCCAAGCCGGAACCGGCGCCGGCAGCGCCTGCTCCTGTTGCGATTCCGCTGTTCGCCAACAAGCCGACCGCGGCTTCCGATGCGGCCTGGTTCAAGCAAGAGGCGCGGCCCGCTCCTAGCCCGCCCAAACCAGAGCCCGCGCCGGAATCAGAGCTGATACTCGACCGCCCGGCGCCGCCGGCCCGCCCTGCAGTCCCTGCCCGCGCGGAGCCCTACTTCGCAGACCCGTTCGCAGCCAGCGAGCCCAAGTCGAGGGAACGTGGCGCGGTCTTCTCGACAGCGTCGACGACATTGGCCCGCGTCCAGGCGAAACCGCCGCCGGCTCAATCATCGACCGTCTCGATCGCGGCGGCGTGCGCCTGCACGTAGTCAAGGCCTCCGACCTGCGCCGTATCGCGAACGCCGCCCACCAGGGCGAGCGGCAGCGCCGCCGCGCCATCCGCGACACTGCGCCGAGCGAGATCCAGCGCGTCACCCGCATGCTCGAGGCTGACCGCGACCTCCAGCACGCGGCCCGCAATTTCGTCGCCTCCGAAGAGCCGGATGCCCTGCGCGTGCTGTCGACGGCCGATCGCGCACGCGAGAATGCACACCCGCGCCTCTCCGCCTACCTGCTGCTTGACGCAGCGCTGGGCACGCAGTTTTGAGCTAGCAGCAGTCTATTGCAGCCGCGCGAGCGCATTCCGCGCGACGAAGGCCGCCACCTCGTCAGCGACCCGCTGTGCGGCCAGGGCCAACGCAGCCGCGCGCGCGCGTGGCGCACGGTCCACGGGTGAGCCTTCCGCCGAGAATGTCTCCTGCGCAACCATCCGGCGATTGAACGCGTCGAGGAGGCTGACCTGCACCTCGACCCTCCCCGGCGATGTTTCGCGACCGGCAGAAAGGTCGACAATGCGCCAGCGCACCTCGTAATCAACATCGGCGCCGAGGGCTGCAGGCGCTGCACGGCCAGGCCCGCCGGCCTTGGTGAGCGAATTGACGACGGCGCCCTGCAACAGCGAGGGCGCATTGTCCGACCAGCGGACATCGTTGAGATAGACCAGCTCCTGCTCCTGGCGCACCGCAATGTCGACGCCGGCAAAGGCGCGCGAGCTTTCCGGTGGGTAGACGGCGACATCAGCCTGCAATGGCGAGGCAGGAGCGACGGCCCGCTCGGCCGGCAGCGCGATCAGCGCGGAGGGAATGAAAGGCTCGGGCAGCACCGAAACGCAGCCGCCAAGCGCGGTTGCGCAGGCCAGCACGAAGAGGTGGCGGGCGGGTCTCATCATCTAGCGCTCCACCGGCGGCGGCTGTTGATAGACAAAGCGGCTGGGGTCCTGCTCGACCTGGGCGAGAAGCTGCTGCAGCCGGGTCATCACGATCTGCAGATCGCTCGCCGTGTTGCCGACCTGGCGGATCGCGCGGCTGGCCGCCGGAGCGATTTCCGAGTTGATCGTGGTTACCGTTTCGCGGACACCTTCCATTGCGACCTGTGCATCGTCGAGCACAGGATCGAGCTTGCGCATCACCGTTGAGGCGTCGGCTGACAGCGTCGCAACATCCTTTGTCACGCTGGCGGCGGCCTGGTCGAACGATCTGGCCGCTGATTCGAGGGCAACAGCCGCCGTATTGATGTTGACCATGGCCCTGGTTGCCTCGTCGATAATACCGTCCTCACGCGCGATCTTGGCGAGCGCCGTATCGAGACTGGCGAGCGTCGAGGTGAGATGAAGGATGTTCTCCTCCGAAAGCGCCTCATTCACCTTCCGGATCGTGTCGCCCGAGACGCTGAGCAGGTCCTGGCCGCCGGAGAACAGCTCGTCCACCAGCGTGCGGCTGCTCGGGATCTGCGGCGTCTCGCCGTTGACCGGGTCCAGCAGCGGCGTCGCCGGATCGCCGGCGAGGATCTGGATGAAGGTAACACCCGTTATGCCCTGGAAGTTGAGCTGCGCGACAGAGTCGGTCCGCACCGGGGTCTGCCCTTCGACCCGGATGTGGGCGATCACGCGGTTGGGGTCGACGCGGTCAAGTCTCAGCGTCGTCACCTCCCCGACCTTGATGCCGTTGAACCGGACCTCGCCGCCTTCGGACAGTCCGTTGACCGGGCCGCTGAAGATAACATCGTAGTCCTTGTAGCTGCGGCTGAACGGATTGCCGGCGATCCACAGCGTGAACAGGGCGAGCGCGCCGGCTGCAAGCAGAACGAACGCTCCGATCAGTACGTAATTGGCCTTCGTTTCCATGGCCTATCTCACCGCCGCCCGGCCGCGCGGGCCTGAGAAGTACTCCTGGATCCACGGATGGGGGTTCTGGCGGACCTCATCCAGCGGACCAATTGCAAGCACCTTGCCGTCACTCAACACCGCAATGCGGTCGCAAGTCGCCGCCAGCGTGTCGAGATCATGCGTCACAAGGAAGACAGTTAATCCTAGCGCCTGGCTCAGCGAGCGCACCAGCTCGTCGAACTTCGCCGCCCCGATCGGATCGAGACCCGCTGTGGGCTCGTCGAGAAAGAGCAACTCCGGGTCGAGCGACAACGCGCGCGCCAGCGCGGCCCGTTTGCGCATGCCGCCCGAGAGGTCTGCGGGACGCTTCGGAGCGGCCTCCAGCTCCAGGCCGGCCAGTCTGATCTTGAGATCCGCCAACTCGCGCATCAGACCGTCGGGAATCTTCGTGTGCTCGACCATGGGCGCCATGACGTTCTCCCGCACCGTCATGGTGGAGAACAGGGCGCCGTCCTGGAACATGACTCCCCAGCGGCGTTCGATCGTCACTCGCTCCTCGCGCGAAAGGGCGCTCAGCCGGCGACCGAAAACTTCGATTTCGCCGGCGTTCGGCGTGTGCAGCCCGACGATTGAGCGGAGCAGGACGGATTTGCCCGTGCCTGATCCGCCGATCACGCCAAGGATCTCGCCACGCATCATGTCGAGGTCGAGGCCGTGATGCACGGTCTTGGTCCCGAAGCGGTTGACGAGACCGCGCACGCGCACGGCGACGGCCTTGCCGTTGACGTCGGCGCGCGTCTCGCGCGTGGGGGCGGGCGGTTCGTTCATATGTCCAGCTGGTAGTAGAAGATTGCGAACAGCGCATCGAGCGCGATGACAAGGAAGATAGCCTGGACGACGGCTGAGGTGGTGCGCCGCCCGAGCGAGACGACATCCTGCTCGACAAGCATGCCCTGGCGGCATCCGACCATCGCGACCACGAGCGCAAACACAGGCGCCTTGATCATGCCCACCCAGAAGTGTTTTGGCGGGATGACTTCCTGGAAGCGGGTGATGAACATCTGCGGCGAGATATCCATGGCGCCCCAGGCTGCGATGAGGCCGCCGCCGATGCCGGCAATCGTCGCGGCGAATGTGAGGAGTGGCGTCATGATCAGGAGCGCAATGAGACGTGGGGCCACGAGGGCCTCCATCGGGTCCAGCCCGATCACCCGCATGGCGTCGATCTCCTGGCGCATCTTCATCGCGCCGATCTGCGCGGTAAAGGCGCTGTCGGTGCGCCCGGCGAGAAGGATGGCGGTCAGGACAGCGCCAAACTCGCGCAGCATCCCGATTCCGACTAGCTCCACGGTGAAGACCGATGCGTTGAACATCGCCAGCAGGTTGGCGCCGATGAATGCGATCACCAGGCCGATGAAGAAGGACAGGAAGCAGACGATCGGCAGCGCATCGAGCCCGACCTCTTCCATGATCGCCACGACCGACCGGATGCGGATGCGGCGCGGATTGATGGCGAGCCGGCCGAGCGTCGCCATCGTTTCGCCGATGAAGGACAGGAGGCCAAGGAATTCTTGCCAGGCGTCGACAGCGCCGCGCCCGGCCCGGTCCATCAGGGCGATGAGGCCGGGTGGACGCACGGGATCGGGCGGCGCTGCAGGGCTCGCCTTGCGGACCTTGCCGAGGAGCCGCGCAATCGTGGGATGGCTGCCGCGTATCTCGATCGGATCGTCGACCCCGTCGAGCGCGCCAAAGGCCCGGTCGATCAGGTAGGCGCCCGACGTGTCGAACTGCTCGAGCTCGCAGACATCGAGGATCGCGTCATAGGAGATTTTTGTGTTGCGCAGCTTTTCTTCGACGTCGGCGACAGTCCACACGGTCCAGTCACCGGCGATGAGCAGGACCTGCCTGCCCTCCGCGGTGGTATCCACCTGAAATCGTGTTGAATTGATCGCCATTGTGCAGGTTTACGTTAGAAACATGTAGGAAACACCAAACCGGACCCGGTCGCGATGCGGTTCGCGTGGAGGTTGCGGGCGGTCAGATCCTCATCCTCGCCTTAACTTCGGCCGGGTGTTGGTGTTTACCTGCTGGAAAGGCTGTCCTTCCCACGGAGCATTGATGCGTGCACTGATCGTTGCAGCAGCGCTACTTGGTTTGCTGTTGGTTGCGGCTGGCGCCGCGGGCGGGCATTCGATGGTGCCGTCCGACGCGGCCGCGCGCTGGCAGGGGGCCTTCCTCTACGGGTTTGCGCACACGCTCGCAGCGATGATCGCCGCGATCCTGCCGTTTCACAATCTGCTGCAGTACGCCGCCGGATGGGCCTTCGTGCTCAGCGTGCCGCTGTTCTCCGGAGTGCAGATCGGCAAGATCATGCTTGGCGGCATCGCCACGACGCCGACACCGCTGGATTCCGTGAGCTTCCTGGTGCCGGTCGGAGGCGTGGCGTTCATTTCAGGCTGGCTGCTGCTGGGCCTGTCGGCGATCATCGCGCGGCGCTGAAGGTCAGCTCCCGACCGGCTCGTCGGCCTCCACGCGTGCGGCGGCAAGATCATCTGCGGTCTCGCGCGCACGCAACAGCGCATCATCGAGCGGCTTGAGTTCAAGCGATACCTGGTACTCCGCATCGGATCGCTTGTTGGCCGCCACGATGGCGTCCGAAAATGAATCGCGCGCCTGGCGGGCGTGGATCAGGGCGCCTTCAAAGGCGGAGACGTCGTCGCGGGCCATGTCACCCGTGCCGATCAGTGTCCGGGCCAGACTATCGAGCCGGGAAAGGTCCTGCGCCGCACGCGCCATGTCCTCACGGACACGGGCGACAGCCGCCGCGGGCGAGAGCCGGTCGGCCCCGATCGCGCGCCAATAGGCGTTTTCCTCCGCGCGCCTGCCGGCGAGCATATCCGCCAGCGTCGACAAGGTCGCCTCGCCGGTTGCGAGCTTCTTGCTGCGCGTGTCCTGGTTGAAGGCTTCGGAGGCTTTCTGCAATTGAGACTGCTCGGCGGTGAGCGAGAGCTCGGCGCTGACCGGCTCATAGACCGAGACTGTTGCGCAGCCCGCAAGGGGTGTGGCCAACGCCAGGCACAGAACGATCGAACGCAGCTTCGGCACCGAACCTAACCGGAAAAGTTCTTGGAGTGTCAGGTCGTTATAGATGCGTTGCATCGAAATACAAACATCGGCTGTATCGGTTGACGCAAGGATGGCTGCCGGTAGATGAAACAACGATGAATGATGATCGCCCGCGCCGAACGCTCTATCCCACAGTCGAACCGCGTCGGACCGGCCGCCTGGCGGTGAGCGGGCTGCACGAGCTCTACTGGGAGGAGAGCGGGCGCCCTGACGGCATCCCTGTCGTGGCGCTGCATGGCGGCCCCGGCGGCGGCTCAAGCCCGGAAATGCGTCGGTTTTTCGATCCGCGCCGCTATCGCATCATCCTGTTCGACCAGCGCGGTTGCGGCCGCTCGACGCCGCATTCGGAACTGCGCGAGAATACGACATGGGATCTTGTCCGCGACATCGAGACGCTGCGCGCACATCTCGGCATCAAGAAGTGGGTGGTGTTCGGCGGCTCGTGGGGCTCGACGCTCGCGCTGGCCTATACGGCGACACACCGCAGGCAGGTCATGGGGCTCCTGCTGCGTGGCATCTTCCTCCTGACCGAGCACGAGATCAGGTGGTTCTACCAGGAAGGCGCCAGCAATATCTTTCCCGACGCCTTCGACCGCTACCTTGCGCCGATACCCGAAAGCGAGCGCGCTGACCTGCTGAAAGCGTTCCACAAACGGCTCACCGGCAAGAACGCAGCCGCGCGCGCCGAAGCTGCGGCGGCGTGGGCGCGCTGGGAGGGCGAGACGCTGTCGATCCAGGGGCCCAAGCAACGCCCGCCACGCTTCGATGAGGCGGACTTCCTCGACGCCTTCGCACGCATCGAGTGCCACTACTTCGTCAACAAGGGCTTCTTCGAGACTGACGGCTGGTTGCTCGAACAGGCGACGAAATTCGGCGACCTGCCCGGCGTGATCGTGCACGGCCGATACGATGTGGTGACCCCGCTCGATTCGGCCTGGAGGCTGCACAAGGCCTGGCCAAAGTCACAGCTGAAGATCGTGCCAGACGCCGGCCACTCCTCGCTTGAACCGGGCATCATCAGCGAACTCGTGAAGGCCAGCGACTGGCTGGCGGAGAAGGTAGGGTAACTCACTCCGTCGGCGTCAGCGCGCCCTGGACAAAAGCTGGCGCCTGCGCCGCATCGAGCTTCTCGCGAATGCCAAGGACGAGGATCACGCCGATCGCGATGGGGATCACCCAGCGCACCAGCACGCTCCAGACGCGGAAGAAGGGCATGCCGAATTCGGCCTGCATCATCTTCTTCTCGATCACCCAGCCGGCGAAGATCGCCATGAGGAATCCGCCGACGGGCATCAGCAGCGAAGCCGCCACGAAGTCGACGAAGCCGACATATTCGCGGCTATAGACATAGCCTGCGCCGATGACGAACACGGTGAACCCGACGCCGAGGGCTGCGCCCCAGCGCGTGACGCCGGTGCGCTCGTCCAGCCATGAGACCGCAACCTCCATGAGTGAGATGGACGATGCCAGGGCCGCAAACAACGCCAGCAGGAAGAACGCCCCTCCGATGGCGGCGCCGAAGGGCATCTGTGCGAGGCCGATCGGCAGGTTGACGAACAGCAGGCTGAAGCCGGATCCCGGCTCGCTGCCGACAGCAAACACCAGCGAGAAGACGACGAACGCCGCCACCAGCGCCACGGCCGTATCCGACAGCGCGACTATGGCGGACGAGCGCGGCACGTCTGCATCGGTCTTGAGATAGGCGCCGTAGGTGATCATCACGGCAGCGCCCACGCCGGTGGCGAAGAAGGACTGCGCCAGCGCATCAAGCAGCATGGAGAAGGAAAAGTCCTCCGCCCTCACCCGCGTCAGAAAGGCCACTGCATCGCCGAAGGCGCCCTCGGCGATGCCGAAGCCCAGCAGGATCAGCAGCACACCGATGAAGACCGGCATCAGGATGGTTGAGGCCCGTTCGATCCCGCGCTTGACGCCGCGTCCGACCACCGCAACTGCGAGCCCGATGAAGACCGCAAGATAGACCAGCAGCGTTGGCAGGTTCTGCCTGCCTGTCACATCCTCGAACCTGGCAGCCGAGGCCGCGATCGACCCCCCGTCGCCTGCAAACGCGCCTGACACCGCGAAGGGGATGTAGGCCATGAACCAGGCCGACACGACGCAATAGAATGTCAGGATGAAAAACGCCGCCAGCATGCCAAGCCAGGCAACGCCGCCCCACAGCTCGCTTTTGCCCGAAGCGCGCGCCAGCGCCTGCACGCTCTCCACCGCCGAATGCCCCGAGCGGCGCCCGACCGCGTATTCGGCAGCCAGAAGCGGAAAGGCGATCAGCGCAAGACAGAGAAGATAGGCAAGCACGAAGGCGCCCCCTCCGTTCTCGCCCGTCGTGTAGGTGAAACGCCAGAGATTGCCGAGACCGATGGAAGAACCCACCGCCGCCATGACGAAACCGAACCGGGATGACCAGGTTTCGCTCTTGCGGTCGACCCGCCCGGCAATCGTCATGATGTCCCGCCCTGTTCCGCCTCAGACCGGACCTTTGCCAGGGTCCGGCCGAACGCCGGAGCCTAGAGCAGGCCGCGAAGGGTCATATCGTTCGCGCGGTTGAGGTGTACAGCCATCAACAACCCGAATCCGATCATCACCGTGACAATAGCCGTGCCGCCATACGAGATTAGAGGCAAGGGTATGCCCACAACCGGAAGCAGGCCGATAACCATTCCGATGTTGATACCCACATACAAGAGCAGGGTGGACACGAAGCCTGACGCGGCGAGAGCCCCGAACGAACTTCGCGAACTGCCCGCGATCTGCATGCCCTGGAGGATGGCGATCGCCCAGGCCACCAGCAGCACCATCGACCCCGCAAAGCCGAACTCTTCCGCCACGATGGTGAAGATGAAATCGGTGTGCTGTTCGGGAATGTATTCAAGCTCCTTCTGGGCGCCTTCCATGAAGCCCTTGCCGGCCAGCCCCCCCGAGCCGATGGCGATCATGCCCTGCTGAAGCTGGTAACCGGCGCCGAGGGGATCGGCGTTGGGATCCCACATCGTATGGATGCGTTCGCGCTGATAGTCGTGCAGGCCGAAGAAGTAGACGACGGGCGCCATGGCCGCGACCAGAACCAGGATCGCCACGACCAGGCGCAGACTGATGCCGGCAAAGAAGATCACGGCGCATCCCGTGCCGAGGATCATCAGCGCAGTACCGAGATCCGGCTGCCGCAAGACGAAGACGACGGGTATCACCACCATCACGAACGCGAAGACGTGGATCCACAGAGCGTTGCGGCCCGAAGCGAACATCTGGTGGTAGAAGCGCGCCACCGCCAGCGGAACGGCGATCTTCATCAACTCGGACGGCTGCAGGGTGAGCGGTCCGATCGTGAGCCAGCGCTGCGAACCGTTGACGATATTGCCCGCGACCTCGACGCCGAACAGCAGCACGACGCCTATGGCATAGCCTGGATAGGCGAGCGAGGCCCACAGCCTCAGCGGCAGGAGCGCGACGAACAGCGCAACGCCAAGCATGATCGCAAAGCGCGTGATGTGGTCGATTGCATAACGCGCATCGATCTTGAGCAGTCCGGTCTCGAGATCGTGAGCGCTCGAGCCGGCCGAGAACAGGACCAGCGCGCCAAAGATCGCCATGGCGATGATGGTCAGCAGCAGGAACCAGTGAAGCTGCGTCAGCTTGTAGAGCAGCGTATCCTTGCGGATCATCATGTCGGCTGCCTTCCGGTCTCGGCCGCGGCGACATCGCGCGCACGTGGCACGAATGGCTTCTTGGCGCCGGGATCCGTCCGCAGCGCATGAGCGAGCAGATCACGCGCAATGGGCGCCCCGGTGCTCGAGCCCGAGACGCCGTGTTCGACCACGACTGCAACCGCGTAGCGCGGCTTGTCGGTGGGCGCGTAGGCCACGAACAGCGCGTGGTCGCGCAGGCGCCAGGGCAGCTTGTCGTTTGAAATCGCCTTGCCGCGCGAATCGCGCAGCTTGTCGAGGCTGATGACCTGCGCCGTGCCTGATTTGCCGGCCATGCGGGCATTCGTGTAGGGCGCGGGCAGCTTGCCTTCAGGATCAAGTTCACCTGAACGAATGGCCGTGCCGCCGCCTTCGGACGTAACGGCGAACATGCCGGCGCGGACAGCTTCAAGCACGCCAGGCTTGAATTCGCCCATCGGCATGACCGTCGGGTCAGGCACCTGGAGACCGCTGACGATGAGGCGGGGATCAGGCGTCGAGGGGCCGCCTGCAACGCGCGCAACCATGACCGCGAGCTCGAACGGGGTGGCCAGCACATAGCCTTGCCCGATGCCCGCCGAAATCGTGTCGCCCGCCATCCAGCGACCGTGCTTGGTCTTGGTGCGCTTCCACTCGTCGTTCGGGACGACGCCGGACTTCCCGCCCGTGATGCCAAGCTCATAGCGGTGCCCGAGCCCGAGGCGCTTGGCGACCGAGGCGATATCCTCGATGCCGATCTTTGCAGCGACGTCATAGAAATAGCAGTCGCACGACACCTGCAGCCCGCGATGCAGGTTGACCGTTCCGTGTCCCTCGGTCTTCCAGCAATTGTAGAAGCGGTTGTACCACCAGGCCTTTCCCGAGCAGTAGACGGACTGCTCGGGGTCGACTTTTCCCGATTCCAGCGCTGCAGCCGCGACGGCGATCTTGAACGTCGATCCCGGCGGGTAAACGCCGTCATACGCCTTGTGATAGAGAGGGTTCTCTTCCGCTTCGCGCAGCGCCTTGTAGGGGCCGGATGGAATACCACTGACGAAGAGGTTGGGGTCCGGCGCGGGCGTCGACATCATGCAGATAACTTCGCCGGTGGCGACATCGATCATCACGGCGCTGCCGGCCCGGGTCGCCTCATTCGCCGCGAAACGCTGGATGGCGAAGTTCTGCAGCTCGGCATCGATCGAGAGGACAACGTCGGCGCCCGGCTTTCCGGCAAGGTCCTCGCTCGGCAGGCGGTCGATCACGCGGCCGGTGGCATTCTGCAGCAGGCGTTCATTGCCCGGCTCGCCCTTCAGGGCCATCTCGCCATAGGCCTCGATGCCCTGCTTGCCGACGCGCATGGCGGGGTGCTTGTACAACCTGCGCACGGTCGCTGCGCGCTTCTTGCCTTCGGGCGAATCCGGCGCCTCGCCGACAGCGGCAAGTTCGGAATCAACCATCCGCGTGATGTCCGCCTCGTTGGCTTTCTGGACGTAGCCGATCGTGTGATAGAACGCCTCGCGCAACGGATAGGAACGCAATTCGCCCACCTCGGCGCTGATGCCGTTGAGTTCAGGCGCCATCACATTGACCTGCGCGAACTCCTCCCAGGTGAGGTCGTCTGCAACAAGAACATCGCGGTGGGCCGGCGGCGTCAGCGCGTCCTGCAGCAGGGTGCGCTTCTTGGCGTCGCTGAGGCGCAGCAGCCGGCCGATGCGCTCGATCACATCGCCGATCTCCGCCTGGCGGGTCTGCTTGTCCCGCGCGTCGCTGGCGACCTCGGGGCGGAGCGTCACGTAGAAGTTGCGCTTGGAGCTTGCGAGTTCGCGGCCGTTGCGGTCGTAGATCGTGCCGCGATGCGGCGGGGCGGGCTCCAGCTTGATGCGGACCTCACGCGCCTTGGTCTCGAACTCCTGCTGGCGAAACAGCTGCAGTTCGGCAAGACGCGCGGTCAGTCCAAGGAATACGACCCCGCCGCCGGTGAGAAAGATCATCCGGCGTGAAGGGAAAAGATTCTTCCAGTCTCTGCTCATCGTCTGGCTATCCGGATGCTGGCAGGCAGGATCACGAAGCGTGCTAGAGGATACAGGGCGGCGGTCATGATGAAATCACCCGTAAGGGCAGCGCGCGCAAAACCGGGATGGCCGGCAATGCTGCCGGCGATGCCAAGGGCAAGAATTGCTGCAATCAACCCGCCAATCACAGCGATCGCTTCTGCTCCGACGACCGGGATCGGCGGCTGGCGATCCCAGGCCACGAGCGCGACGCCATAAGCGCAGAGCAGCGCAAGCGACCACGACCCGATCGGCGCTTCGCCCATATAGTCCATCGTCAGGCCCAGCATGATCAGGCAACCGGCGACCCAGACAGAAAGACCGAAAGCAGCAAGGCCCGCCGCCAGCCAGAGGCCGGCGATCGGCCACCAGAAATGGCCGAGGCCAGGGCTCATGCCGAACCCGGTGGTGAGGCCTGCGAGCACGACGAGGATCAGCACCCACAAACGCCAGGCTGTCGTCACTGGACGCCCCCCTGCCCGGCGGCCGTCGCGCCAGCGGGCCGCGCTGGGGGCGTGGCGGCCGCGGGCGCAGCACCCGAGGGCGCTGCTGTCGCCTGCGCCGGTGCGATGGGGGCGGCGCTGACGGTGCGGAGTGTTGAATCGGTATTGCGCTGGACGCCGCCCAGGGGAGGGACAAGATCGGGGTCGGCGAAATCGGGCGGCGGAACGAGGCGGACGAAATCGATCGGACCGGCATCAAGCGCGAGGTCGAGCACCCACTCCTCGCCAACCTTGCGTGCAGTGCCAACGCGCACGCCGAGCGGCATCTTGCCATCGTCGCCTGACGTCACCCAGACTTCACCAGGAACAATCTTGTCCGGCGTCTCCGGTTCGAGCAGGCGCGCGCCAACACCATTATCGCCAACCAGCAAGGCGCGGTCGCCCGATTGCGTGCCAAGGACCGGTATGCGGCTGGCGAAGTCGGTCAGCATCAGAATGCGCGAGGTGTATTCCCCGACACGCACGACGCGACCAACCAGCCCGTACTCGTTGATGGCGGCAAAGCCCTCGCGAACGCCGTTGGCCGCACCGGCATTGGCGATGCGCGAGGCGGCGAAAGGACCATTTTCCTCGGCGACCACGCGCGCTGTCACGGACTGGCCCTGCGTTTCGCCGACGAGGTCGAGCAGTTTCTCGTAGCGCTCCATGCGCAGCGCCATGGTCTCGGCCAGATCCTTCCAGCGATGAAGGTCGCGTACCTGGGCTTCGAGTTCTGCGATCCGCGCCTGGTCTTCCTCGTTGCGGCCGAAGCCAAAGGACCAGCCGGCCAGTCCGGAGGCGACGCCCGCCAGACTGGCCGTCGTGCCATCCATCGACTTGCGAGACGTTTCGATGCCGGAGCGGACCGCTGTTGATGTCTGGATGGCGAGGGCGCCGACCATGGCGAGGCCGAGGCCGACGACGACCGCCCGCGCGCCGGGGCGCGGCTGTCCGGATCGTCTGTTGCCATACCAGGCCATCCTGGCTCCTCGCGGATGCCGATGTTCCGCGTTCCGGTCCGGATGCCTAGACCTCCGGCGCCAGCACGCCCTTCATCTTGTCGAGATTCTCTAGCACTTTCCCGGAGCCAAGCACGACGCATTTCAGCGGGTCCTCGGCCACGGTGACCGGAAGACCGGTTCGCTCGCGCAACACAACATCGAGATTGCGCAGGAGGGCGCCGCCGCCCGTGAGGACGATGCCCTTGTCGACGATGTCGGCTGCGAGTTCCGGCGGCATGGCTTCGAGCGCAGTCTTCACGGACTCAACGATCTGCGTGACGGGTTCGGCAAGCGCCTTGGATACCATGGCCTCGGTGATCTCGATCTCCTTCGGCACACCGTTCATCAGGTCGCGGCCGCGAATGTCAAGTGACATGCCCTTGCCGTTGTCCGGGGCTTTGGCCGTTCCGATTTCCTTCTTGATGCGCTCGGCGGACGCCTCGCCGATGAGGAGGTTCTCCTCCCGGCGGAGGTAATTGACGATGGCGTCGTCCATCTTGTCGCCGCCCACGCGGACCGAACGCGAATAGACGAGGCCGCCCAGGGACAGCACAGCCACCTCGGTCGTACCGCCGCCGATATCAACCACCATCGAACCCGACGGCTCGTCGATCGGCAGGCCGGCGCCGATCGCAGCGGCCATCGGCTCGTAGATCAGGTGCACCTGGCGCGCGCCGGCCATCTGAGCCGACTGCTGAATGGCGCGGCGTTCAACGGGCGTGGCGCCGGCCGGAACGCAGATGATGATGACGGGCGCGATGAAGGAGCGGCGGACCTGCACCTTCTGGATGAAGCGCTTGATCATCTCCTCGGCGACTTCGAAGTCGGCGATGACGCCATCGCGCATCGGGCGAACGGCTTCCATGTAGATCGGCGTCTTGCCAAGCATCTGCTTGGCTTCCTTGCCGACCGCATGAACGACCTTGCGGCCATTCTGGTTCACATAGGCGACGACGGAGGGTTCATCGAGCTGGACGCCGTGCCCCTTGACGTAGACCAGCGTGTTCGCTGTCCCCAGGTCGATGGCCATGTCCGTCGACATGAGGCTGAACAGTTTGCCGAACATGGGCACGGGGCTCCGGGTCGCGCGACTCACTGCGCGCGGATTCTCATCGCTCCCCATAACCTGTCTCGCGTTTCGGAATCCCTAACGCAAGGGCGC
Organism: Pseudomonadota bacterium; assembly: GCA_041166025.1. Classification (GTDB taxonomy): domain Bacteria; phylum Pseudomonadota; class Alphaproteobacteria; order Caulobacterales; family Hyphomonadaceae; genus UBA7672. Next base: position 78,576 of record JBEAMJ010000007.1, read on the forward strand.
ACTGCCAATAATGATCCGTGCAGCCGGAACGCCGCGTTTCGCAAGGAAATCGGGCTTGTTTGGGGAGACTCTGCGCCTCCGAATCCGGGGTGTTCGCCACATCCACGCCGAAAGATCCGGCGCCGAAGGCGGCACGCTCCGTTCCCTGGGGCAGGTTCCGCTTCTTTCGCCCGCCCCCTTGTCAGGCGCGCAGGCAAGCCGCCAATGGGCCTGACCGATGAGTTTCCCTGAACGCCTCCCCTTCTCACCATGACCGAAACGACAGCCGAAGGCGCCCCGAGCGGGGCCCCGGACCATCAGACCGCCGGAAGGTTCGCCGCCTTCCGGCATCGCTCCTTCGTGCTCTATTTCCTCGCCCGCGTGTTCACGACATTTGGGGCCCAGATCCTGTCGGTTGCAGTGATCTGGCACATCTACGCGCTGACCAGGTCCGCGCTGTTCACCGGACTGGTCGGGCTCGTGCAGTTCCTGCCGCTTGCCCTTCTCGTCCTCGTCACAGGCATTGCGGCCGACCAGTTCGGGCGCAGGATGATCATGGGTCTATCGATCCTGCTGGCCGCTGCCTGCGCCGCGTCCATGGCGCTCCTGACCGGCGCCGGAATGATCACGGCCGTGCTGATGCTGAGCGTGCTTGTGGTGTTCGGGGTCGCGAGGGCTTTCCTGGGCCCGGCGTCTTCATCGCTGGTCGTGTCGCTTGTTCCGGCAGAGGACTTCGCCAACGCCGTGACCTGGAACTCGTCGGCCTGGCAGGCGGCGACGATCGTCGGGCCAGCGGCAGGCGGGCTTCTGCTGGGTCTTGGCGAGCCGGCGTTTGCAAGCTGGCTGGCGGGAAATGGCCAGGCTGAGCTGGGCGGGTTCCTGAACGGGCACGGGCCGGAAATCGCCTACACGACCGCCTTCGTCATGATGATGCTGGGCGCCCTTCTGGTCTTTGCGATCCCGAAACCGCCCAAGGCGCCGCCCAAGGAACGGCCGACGCTGTCCAACATGCTGGAAGGATTTCGCTTCATCTGGAAGCAGAAGATCATTCTCGGCGCGATCTCGCTGGACCTTTTCGCCGTCCTGATGGGTGGGGTGATCGCCCTTCTCCCGATCTATGCCGAGGAAATCCTGAAGCTCGGGCCCGAGGGCCTGGGCTGGCTGCGGGCGGCGCCGGGGATCGGGGCGATTGCGATGGCGGCTGTGCTGGCCGCCTTTCCGATCCGGGACCATGCCGGCCGGATCATGTTCGTGTGCGTCGCCCTGTTCGGCGCGTTCACCGTGGTGTTCGGACTGTCGACCGTCGCCTGGCTCTCGATCCTCGCGCTCATCCTGCTCGGCGCAGCCGACATGGTGAGCGTGGTGATCCGCGAGACGTTGCTGCAGCTGTGGACGCCGGACGAGGTGCGCGGACGGGTGAACGCGGTCAATTCGGTATTCGTCTCGGCCTCAAACGAGTTGGGCGAGTTCCGCGCCGGGACGATGGCGCACGTTATCGGCGTGGGCGCGGCCGGCGCCATTCCCGCCGTTGTCATAGGCGGGGCCGGCGCCATTGTGGTGGCCGGCGCCTGGGCGTGGATGTTCCCGGGCCTGCGAAACGCCCGGCGGCTGGACGGCAAGGACGTCGAGCATCCGGAGTGAAGGAGATGGGATGGCCTACTGGCTTGTGAAGTCGGAACCGGACGTCTTTTCATGGGACGACCTCGTGAAGGCCGGAAAAAAGGGAACGCCCTGGACTGGCGTTCGCAATCACGGCGCCAAGCTGCACCTGATGGCGATGAAGCCGGGCGAGCGCGTGTTCTATTATCATTCGAACGACGACAAGGCCGTGGTCGGCATCGGCGAAGTCGTAAAGGCGGCTTACCCCGATCCGACCGCGGAAAGCGGTCCATGGGTTTCACCCGACATTCGCGCGCTTGAACCCCTGAAGACTCCCGTGACGCTGGCGGCCGCAAAATCCGATCCCGCACTGAAGGACATGGTTCTGGTCAACAACACGCGTCTGTCCGTGCAGCCCGTGTCAGATGGCGAGTGGAAGCACATCTGCAAGCTCGGCGGCGTCAAAGCCTGATCTCCCTGTTGCACCCGATCGCCTGAATGAACACCGGGTCGTGGCTCACCACGATGAGCGCACCGTCATAGGCGGTCAGCGCCTTTTCGATCACTTCGATTGAATCGATATCGAGGTGGTTGGTGGGTTCATCGAGCAGGAGCAGCTGCGGCGGCGCCGATGAGGCGAGGATGATCGACATCGACAGGCGCAGGCGTTCGCCGCCGGAGAGCGTGCTGACCACCTGATGCGCTTTCTTGTTGCGGAAGGCGAAGCGCGCGAGCGCGGCGTAGGCGGTGTTGTCATCGAGTTCCGGGTTTGCAACGCGCATGTTTTCGAGGAGCGTGCGTGTATCATCCAGCGTGTCCGCGTGCTGGTCGAGCATGGCGATGCGGCCGTCGAGCCGGCGGATAGACCCTGAGGCGGGCGCACGCTCGCCCGTGATGAGTTTCAGGAGCGTCGATTTTCCGGCGCCATTGCCGCCCGCGATGTGGACGCGCTCCGGGCCCGTCACCTTGAAGCTGAGCGGACCGAACAGGACGCGGCCGCCGGCCTCCGCCACGAGATTCTCGACTTCGAGGACACGCTTCTGCGCCGGCAGATTCACGCTGGGGGCCACGATGTTGAGCGGGATCAGGATCTCGAACTTCGCCTTGGCCTCCTCGAGCGCCTCGCTGGCGGCGGAGAGCTGGCGCTCGGCCAGCCGGTTTGCAACGCCAAGCGAGGCCTCGGCGCGATCCTGCTTGAAGTCGAGCAGCATCTTGCCCTGCCCGGCCGTCGCGCGGCCAGCCTTGCCGGCGGCATCCTTGCGCTGCTTCATCTCGCGCTGGGCCTGCGCCTGATCCTTGACGCGCTTGAGGTCCATCGCCGCCTTGTCGAGCGCATCGGCGGCTGCAGCGCGGCGCGCTTCGCGCGCGGCGGCGAAGGCCGACCAGCCGCCGCCGAAAATCGTGACGCCAACAGGGGTCAGCTCGATGATGCGGTCGACATGCTCGAGCAGGTCGCGGTCATGGCTGGCAACGAAGGCGGCTCCGCGCCAGTCGTCGATGAGCGCGAGTATGGCGGCGCGGCCGGGCGCGTCGAGATTGTTGGTCGGCTCGTCGAGAAGGAGGATGTCGGGCGCTTCGAGCCAGAGCCGGGCGATGGCGATGCGCGTCCGCTCGCCACCGCTGAAGCCGCGGAGGGTGCGGGCGAGGTCGCGTTCGGGCAAATCGACCTTCGCCAGAGTCTCGGCGATCCGGTGCTCCAGCGTCCAGTCGGCTTCGGCGATATCCTGATCGCTGCCTGCCCCGCACGAGAGGCGTTCAAGACGCGCGAGGCCATCGGCGACGCCGAGGGCCGCTGCGAGGGTGATCGTATCGTCGGGCCAGCGCTGGGCCAGTTCGCCGATGCGGCCGTGGACGGTGATGGCGCCGGAGGAAGGCTCGCCCTGCCCTGCAATCAGGCGCAGCAGCGTGGACTTGCCGGACCCGTTGCGGCCGACAAGGCCGACGCGTTCGGGGCCCAGCGTGACCGTGAGGTTTTCGAAGAGGACGCGATCGCCAGGTGTCTTCGCGGCGACGCGGTCGAGCGTGATGGAGGGAAACATGGCGGCACGGAAGCTGGAGTGGAAACGACGCGCGCGATCAGGCGGGTTTCGCGGGCTTCATGTGTGCGGCCTCCAGAGGTGGCGCGTTGTGATGCAGGCGGGGGTAGATGTCAATGTTTGGCATGATGGCGCTATCCGGCCGGCAAGGGCCAGCGGGGCAGCGGGCGGTGACTCGCGTCCCGCCTACGCTGCGGCGCCCGTGGCCTTCGCCCTGCGTACGTCCAGCTTGTTAAGTGCGTGGATGTAGGCGCGAGCGCTGGCGACGAGCGTGTCCGGATCGCTCGCCTTGCCGGTGGCAACGAGGCCCTGTTCGGTGAGGCGGACAGAGACCGTCGCCTGGGCATCGGTGCCTTCGGTGACGGCGCTGACCTGATAAAGCTCAAGAACCGCCGTGTGCGGGCAGAGCTGACGGATGCCGTTGAAGACAGCATCGACCGGGCCGTTGCCGGTTGCCGTCGTGGAGCGCGCTTCGCCTTCGACGGTGAGTTCGATCTCGGCGGTCTGCGGGCCATCGGTGCCGGCGACAACTTTCAGGCGCTGCAACCTGATGCGCTCCTGCGCGCCGGCCATCTGCTCGTCGACGAGTGCGATGATGTCTTCGTCGAAGACGTGCTTCTTCTTGTCGGCGAGATCCTTGAATCTCTTGAAGGCGTCGTTCAGGGCGGCGGGTTCGAGGACGTAGCCGAGCGCTTCCAGCTTGTCGCGGAAGGCGTTGCGGCCAGAAAGCTTGCCCATGATCAGCGAGGTGGAGGGCACGCCAACATCCTCGGGTTGCATGATCTCGTAGGTCTCGCGGTTCTTCAGCATGCCGTCCTGGTGGATGCCGCTTTCGTGCGCGAAGGCGTTCTTGCCGACGATGGCCTTGTTGTACTGCACCGGGAAGCCGGTGATGGAAGACACCATCTTGGAGGCGCGCGAGAGCTTCTGCGTGACGACTTCGGTGTAGAACGGCATCGAGTCGCCGCGCACCTTTAGCGCCATGACGCACTCTTCGAGTGCAGCGTTTCCGGCGCGCTCGCCCATGCCGTTGACGGCGCATTCGATCTGCCGCGCGCCGTTGATGACACCTGCCAGCGAGTTGGCGACGGCGAGGCCCAGATCGTTGTGACAGTGCGTCGACCAGATGACCTTGTCCGAGTTCGGAATGGTCTCGATCAGTCGGCGGATCAGCGCGCCGTATTCAGCAGGATGCGAATAGCCGACCGTGTCGGGCACGTTGATGACAGTGGCGCCGGATGAGATCGCGACGTCGATCGCCTTGCAGAGGAAGTCGAACTCGGTGCGGGTGGCGTCCTCGGCGGACCATTCGACGTCGCCGGCGTATTTGCGGCTGTGCGTGACGGAAGCGCCGATGGCTTCAAGCACGGCGTTGGGGCCCATCTTGAGCTTGTGCTTCATGTGCACGGGGCTGGTTGAGATGAAGGTGTGGATGCGCGGGCGTTTCGCTTTGCGCAGAGCTTCCCCTGCCCGGTCGATGTCGGTGAGCGTGGAGCGGGCGAGCGTGCAGATCGCCATGTCCTTCGCCAGCTCGGCGATCTGGGAGACGCACTGGAAGTCGCCTTCGGAGGAGGCGGCGAAACCGGCCTCGCAGATATCGACCTTCATCTCCTGCAGGAGTTCGGCGAGCTCCAGTTTCTCGCGGATGGTCATCGAGGCGCCGGGCGACTGTTCGCCATCGCGCATCGTGGTGTCGAAAATGAAGACGCGATCTTTTCCGGTGTTTGCGTTCGGTGTGGGAGTGGTCATCGCAGGCGTCCTGTCAGGGCTTCGTCGTGGGGGCTGGGTGGGTCACCCCTGGACGCGCGACCCGCGGAACTAGGCCCGGATCACCAACGCGCCCAGGGGCTGCTAAGCAGCCCCGGCCGGGAAAGGAGGATGAGCCCCTGATTGCGCATGATTGTTCTATGATCGCAGGCGCTGTTTGCGTCAAGTATTGGAATTCGAAAGCGGCGCACCCGCCAGTCCGAGGCAGATTGTGCCCAGCAAGGCCTAGTCGGCGACCGGATCGGACCCCGACTGGGCCTCGGACGGCTTCTGCAGGGCCGGCTCGTCATTGACGGCGCGGCGGGCCGCAAGGGCTACGGAGATCCAGATCGCCACGACCGTGATCACGGCGCCGACGGCGAGCGCAAGACTTCCTCCCATCGCGGAGAGGACGGACTGGCCCAGCAGGGCGACGATCAGAATTTTCGGGATCGAGCCGACAATGACGCCGGCCGTATAGCGCCAGAAACTGGCCTGGCTGGCGCCGAAGGCCATGTTGACGACGACGGCCGGTGCGGTGGGAACCGAACGGACAATCAGGCTTGCCAGGAAGTCATTGCGCCCGATGAAGCGCGACAGGCGATTGATCGTGTTGCCGCCATAGCGCTCGACCAGCTTGGCGCCGCCAACCCGGCCGATCACGAAATGGATCCAGGCCGCCACGACCGTGCCGATCATGGCATAGGTGCAGCCGAGCCAGGGGCCGAAGGCGACAACGGCGGCGGCGAACAGCACGAATTGCGGCGCCGCAAGGAAGCTGGTGACGATGAACAGGAAGATCGTCATCGGCAGGCCCCAGGGGCCGTTGCGCAGGCCGACCAGCTGCTGGTCAAGATGGTCGCCGATGCCGGTGACAGCGCCGATGACGGCCACCACGATGACGCCGCCCAGGAGCGCGATCGACACCCAGATGGTGCGCCAGGCGCGGGCGTCCATATTGTTGACGAAGGCGCCTAGCTTGCTCATGCGCGGCCCGTTTGCGCCCTCGGGCAGGCGGCGTCAAGAATCAGTCACGGTTCCGGCGCCATACCCGCTGCCTGATCCGCCTGCGCCCCCTCGACAGGGGCACAGCTCCTGAGCAAGGTTCCCGCATGACAAGTTTGCGCTCCTTTTCGACAATTGCAGCTGCCGCGATGCTGGGTCTGGCCGGGTGCGGCACCCTGCCCGGCGCGACAGGCGGCGGCGGGACATGGGCCTATCCGACACTGGGCGGGGCGAGGCCGCTGGTGATCGGACACCGGGGCGCATCAGGCGCCCTGCCCGAGCACACGCTGGAGGCCTATCAGCGCGCGCTCAATGACGGCGCCGACTGTATCGAGCCGGATCTCGTGATGACGAAGGACGGCCAGCTCGCCGTACGGCACGACACATATCTCTCGACCACGACGAACATCGCATCGAAGCCGGAGTTTGCCAGCCGCAAGCGGCGCTCGACCGATCCCGAATACGAAGGCCGCATGGACTGGTGGGTCGCGGACTTCACCATGGCGGAGCTCAAGACGCTGCGCGCCGTGCAGTCCTTCCCCGGGCGTTCGAAGGCGTTCGATGGGCTCTACCAGATTCCGACGTTCGAGGAGGTGCTGAAGCTGGCAAAGTCGCGCGTCACGGTGGCAAGCCAGCCGGTGTGCGTCTATCCGGAGGCGAAGTCGCCCGCCTACCACGCCGCAATCCCCGGACTGCCGGACATGGGCGGCGCGATCCTTGCGGCCCTGGAGCGGCATGACATGGCGGCGGCTGGATCGCCGGTCTTCATCCAGTCCTTCGAGCCGGACTTCGTGAAGGCGATGGATGCACGCACCGACCTGCCGGTGGTGATGCTGGTCTCGGACAAGGCCGCACTCGACGCCGCGATGGCCAAGCCCGGCGCGCCTTTCTGGCAGGGACTCGGCCCCAATATCGGCATGCTGTTCGACGCGGCGGGAAAGTCGACCGGCGTCCTCGAGGCGATGCATGCGCGGAAGATCGCGGTTCATCCCTGGACATTCCGTGATGATGCGCCGCCTGTGAAAGGTGAACCGGTGGAAACGGCGATGCGGCGCGCGATGGCGCTGGGCGTCGACGGCTTCTTCACCGACTTCCCGATCACGGGGTATCGCGTGAGGAATGAGGCGCAGTACGCCGGGGAGTAGTCCGGTTGCACGCGCGATCGTGAGAGTGTGGCCAGCTCGGGTTGGCCTCCGCTACCCGAGAATGCGCCGGCTTATTTCGGGATGTCGCCCGAACAAAAATAAACGGGCCGCGGAGATCATCCGCGGCCCGCTGCATGCCTGATCAGACCGGCTCCTAGTGAGCGCCGCCCGCCATCGCGGCCAGCATCATCAGGGCGACGATGTTGGTGATCTTGATCATCGGGTTCACGGCGGGACCCGCCGTGTCCTTGTAGGGGTCGCCGACAGTGTCGCCGGTGACCGACGCCTTGTGCGCATCGGAGCCCTTCTTGTGGACGACGCCGTCCTTGTCGCGGAAACCGTCTTCAAACGACTTCTTGGCGTTGTCCCACGCACCGCCGCCCGAGGTCATCGAGATGGCGACAAACAGGCCGGTGACGATAACGCCCATCAGCATGGCGCCGACGGCCGAGAGCGCCTGGCTGATCGCCGCAGGCTGGTTGAGGCCGATGGCGGCGCCGATGCCCCAGATGACGAGGAACAGCACGATCGGCGACAGGACAGGCAGCAGCGAGGGCACGATCATTTCCTTGATCGCCGCCTTGGTCAGCATGTCGACGGCTTTGCCATAGTCCGGCTTGGCCGAGTAATCCATGATGCCCTTGATCTCGCGGAACTGACGGCGGACCTCCTCGACCACCGACTGCGCGGCGCGTCCGACGGCCATCATCGACATGCCGCCAAAGAGGAATGGCAGGAGGCCGCCAAACAGCAGGCCGACGACGACGTAGGGGTTCGACAGCGAGAAGTCGGCCACCACGCCTTCGAGCAGCGAGCCCGCCGGAGCGTTGTTCGAGAAGAACTCGAGGTCGGTCGTGAACGCAGCGAACAGCACCAGCGCTCCGAGACCGGCCGAGCCGATCGCGTAGCCCTTGGTGACGGCCTTGGTCGTGTTGCCCACCGCATCGAGCGTGTCGGTGGTTTCGCGCACCGAGTCATCGAGGCCCGACATTTCGGCGATGCCGCCGGCGTTGTCGGTGACCGGGCCGAAGGCGTCGAGCGCCACGACCATGCCGGCGAGCGCCAGCATCGTGGTGACGGCGATGCCGATGCCGATGAGGCCGCCCAGCGTGTAGGTGAAGATGATGCCGCCGATGATGATCAGGGCGGGTACCGCGCACGCCTCGAGCGAGACAGCGAGGCCCTGGATCACGTTGGTGCCGTGGCCGGAGACCGAGGCCTGAGCGATCGACTTCACCGGACGATAGCCGACGCCGGTGTAGTATTCGGTGATCCAGACGATGAGACCGGTGACGACAAGGCCGGCGACGCCGCACGCGAACAGGTTCATCGCCGGAATGTCGAGCCCGTTCGACATCTGAACCGTCGTGGTCATCGGATCGCCGAGGGCGACATAGATGGCGCCATAAAGCGCTGGCACCGACAGGACGGCCGAGGCGATGAAGCCCTTGTAGAGCGCGCCCATCACATTGCGCGAGCCGGTGGAGAGGCGAACGAAATACGTGCCGATGATCGAGGTGACGATGCACACGCCCGCGATGACGAGGGGCAGCACCATCATGCCGGCCTGGGCGTCGCCCGAGAACGAGATCGAGGCGAGCACCATGGTGGCGACGATCGTCACGGCGTAGGTTTCAAAGAGGTCAGCAGCCATGCCGGCGCAGTCGCCGACATTGTCGCCCACGTTGTCGGCGATGGTGGCCGGATTGCGCGGATCGTCTTCGGGAATGCCGGCTTCAACCTTGCCCACCATGTCGCCGCCCACATCGGCGCCCTTGGTGAAGATGCCGCCGCCCAGACGGGCGAAGATGGAGATGAGCGAGGCGCCAAGACCGAGCGAGACCATCGCGTCGACGACGGTGCGGCTGCCTGGCTCAAGTCCGAGGCCGGTCGTCAGCAGTGCGTAGTAACCGCCAAGACCGATGATCGCGAGGCCGACCACGAGCATGCCGGTAACGGCGCCCGACTGGAAGGCAACCGAGAGACCCTGCGCGAGCCCCTTGGAGGAGGCTTCCGTCGTGCGGACGTTGGCCTGAACCGAGATCTTCATGCCGATGTATCCGGCCGCGCCCGAAAGCACTGCACCGATGAGGAAGCCGACCGGCGCCTGCCAGTTGCGGAAAAAGATCGCGATCAGCACGGTGACGACGACGCCGATCATGGCGATCGTGGTGTACTGACGGTTGAGGTAGGCGTTGGCGCCTTCCTGGATCGCCTTGGCGATCTCCTGCATCCGGGCGCTGCCGGTGGGCAGGGCCATCAGCCGCTGGGTGGTGAATACGCCGTACGCGACAGCTATCGCGCCTGCGATGATGGGCAGCCAAAGCGAAAGATCGCTCATCAGTCGTCCTCTACGATGTTGAAATTGGACGACTTCCCACGCGATTCAGCAACGGAATCGCGGTTGGCCCGCCCGCAGGATGGCGCGGACCATGCCCAAATTGATCCGGACGCGCAAGTTTGTTGAAGTCGCACAGGTTTCGTAGCGGAAAGCTGCCGCTTTTCGGCCGTCCTGACGCGATTGAGGTCGGGGCGCGTTCGTGATGGATGGGGTCGATGCAGCCCGCGACCTCTTTTCTGGCGAATGCCCCTCCCCTTGCGCTCGCTGTCACCGGCGTTCTGCTTGGCTGTGTGATGGACGCCATGGTGAAGCAGCTGGGCTTTACCTACGGCGTCGTGCTGATCGCTACAGCCCGCTACGTTTTTGGATCACTGTTTGCAGGGGCCGCCGTACTGGCCCTCAACGCTCGCCTGCCGGATCCGGCCGGCATGAAGCGGCATGCGCTTCGCGCGGTCGTCATCACAGCCTGCTCGCTCTTGTTCTTCAACTGCCTCACCATCCTGCCGATCGCGGAGGCGACCGTGCTGGTGTTCTGCGCGCCACTGATGATCTCGCCCTTGGCGCGCTGGATCCTCGGCGAGACGATGCGACCAGCGGCGACCGCCGCGCTCGTGGTCGGCTTCATCGGCGTGCTGGTGACCGTGCAGGGTGCGGAAAGCGCAGCCGACACCGCGCGCCGTGTCGAGGGCATCGCCTCGGGCATTGCGGCCGCAGCGCTCTATGCGCTGTCGATGGTGCTGCTGCGACAGCTCTCGCGGAAGGATGACGCGGTGGCAGTCGCTTTCCTCAGCAATCTCTTCCCGATGATCTATCTCCTGCCCGTCGCCATCGCGATGGGCGCAGCACCGATGGCGGCCGACCTGCCACTGTTTGCGCTGACCGGCGCGACCGGGTTCGCGATGTGGTTCATGCTGACCTCCGCCTATTCCCGGTCGCAGGCGCAGAATGTGGCGGCGGCGGAGTACACTGCGCTGATCTGGAGCGCGCTGCTCGGCTATGTCTTCTTTGCCGAAGTGCCGCGCTGGCAGGTCTGGGCGGGCGCAGCCGTGGTTGTGGCGGCCGTGATGATGTCAGCGTGGGATGCGCGCCGGCGCAAGGCGCGCGGGGTTGCCGACTGACGGCTTGCCGGGCCCGGCGAACCCCTCCAGCATCCCACCTCAATGGACGCGGAGACACGCCATGAAACGGACGGTCAGACTTGCCACGCTCCTGGCCTCAGGGGCCGCAGCCGCCGGCACAGCGCAGGCGCAGGTGGCCTTAGGCGGCAGCATCGGCACCACGGGGGTCGCAGTTGAGGCCCAGTTCAAGGTCGCGCCGGGCCTGCATTTGCGCGGCGGATACAACTACTTTCAGTATGAAGCGGACGACACCTATGACGGCATCGCCTACGAAGGCGATCTCGACCTCAATACGCTGGGCGCGTTCGTCGACCTCCATCCCTTCGGCAATGGTTTCCTGCTGACCGGCGGCGCCTATTTCGGCGAGAAGACGCTGGACCTGCTGGCCACGCCGACCGGCACTGTGCAGATCGGCAATCAGAGCTTCACACCGGCTCAAGTCGGCACGCTGAACATGGCCGCGGACCTCGAAGACACCGCGCCGTTCGTCGGCATCGGCTGGGACACCACGTTCGAGAACCCGGGCGTTGCATTCAAATTCATCGCTGGCGCGATGTTCACCGGCTCGCCGCAGGTCAACCTCACCGCCTCGGGCGGAACGCTCTCGAATGACCCCAACTTCCAGACCCAGCTGGCCCAGGAAGAGCAAAACCTGCAGAACGACATCGACGCCTACGAGATCTATCCCGTCGTTCAGGCGGGACTGACGCTGTCGTTCTGAGATGCGCCAGGGGTAATGAGGAGCGCCCCGCAGTTTCCTGCGGGGCGCTCCCATATCTGGCGTTATGCGACTATTGCGGCGCAGCCAGGCCGGGATTTTCGCGGAGGTAGCGTTCCTTCGCCTTGGCGATCTCGGCCGTCGAGCAGTCGCCCTGGTAGGTGGCGTCGGCCTTCATCGAGAAGCCCGCGGGGATGAAGCCGACCGTGGCGGAACCCTTGGCATTGATCTTCATCGTGGTGTCGGTGTGCAGGATCGAGGCGTCGGCCTCACCCTTGGTCTTGCCGGTGCACTTGAGCTTGAAGAGGTAGCCGCCCTGGATCGAGCGGACATTGTCGACACCGCAGCCTTCCTCGAGGTCGCGGGCCAGCTTCGAAAGCGTGATCCGGGCCTCTTCGGGAATGAGGCACTCGATGTTCTCTTCCTTGATCGGGATGGCGAGGATGTTGGTTTCCTGCTTCCACAGCCAGCGGCCTGGCTTCACAGAGACGGAACCATCCTTAACGGTGTCGGCGGCGGCTGTGCAGATCGCCAGCGCGGCGACACCCGCCATGACCAGAAGCTTCTTCATCTCACGTCTCCTAACGCCCGCGGCGAAACCAGCGCCGTCCAGATCCACATTAGCGCGTTCCCACATGAACGCGGCCCGAATGAGGCGGCCTACTTTCGGTCATGATCCGGCCCAATCGCGGCGCCGGATGGGCATCAGGGCCATCAGCAGCGCACCTGCCAGATAACCACCGGCATGCGCCTCCCAGGCGATGAAGGCGCCCATGAGCGAGGGGCCGGCCACCACCAGAAGGGCATTCGCCAGCGCAAACGCGAGCGTGATGCCAAGAAAATGGCGAGACCACAACGCATGCTTGCCCCCGTTGTGGTCGAGCAGGAAAACCGCAGCGAACAGGCCGGACGTGCCACCCGAGGCGCCGATCGCATAGGGCGAGGCGACATCCGTCATCGCGAGATAGAGGGCCGAGCCGCCGATCACCGCGCCCACAAACAGCAGCATGAAGAGCGCCGCGCCGCGTATGCCTTCGCCGAGCGCGCGCGCAACCGGCGCGCCGAGCGCGAGCAGCATCATCGAATTGACGATAACGTGGAACCAGTCGGCGTGGAGCAGCGCGCTGGAGGCCAGCGTCAGCAAGCCGGAGAGAGCATCGGGATAGACCTTGGGCGAACCCGCCGGCGCCCAGAAACGCTCCGGTGCGAGCGCGAAATCATAGGCAATGGCCATGCGCTCGCTGAAGGATGCGAACTCGTACGCCGCATGCAGGCCGAGCAGCGCGAGCGTCATCAGGATGACGACAAGCGGCGCGTTGATGATCGGCGGCTGCTTTTCGCGCTGGGCTGGTTCTGCGGCGGTGTCGTCAGGCATTGGAGGAAGATGGCGTCTCGCGTGCGCGGCGGCAAGCACGCGCCATCACAGGGCCTTGCCCATCCTGACGCCGGGGACATCGACACCGTCCTTCGAGGCGGCGACGATGCGCTCGATGTCTGTGTAGCCGCAGGCGCGGTAGAGCGGCTCGCCTGACACGGTGGCCATCAGTTCGACAGACCTGAAGCCGGCCGCGCGCGCGGCGCTCTCGCATAGATCGAGGATGAGGCGGCCGACGCCGCGGCGGGCGAAATCCGGATGTGTGTACATGGCGCGCACGCGGGCGGCGTCCTTCGCGATGTCGAGCAGGGCGGCGTTGCGCTGTGCGGTGGAGTGGTCGCCGCCATAGAGCGTCGCGCGTCTCGACCAGCCGCCGCACCCAGCAAGCCGACTGCCCTCTTCCACCAGGAAATAGGTCCGGTCCGCGATCAGCTGAGTGTCGAGCCCCATGATCGATCTGGAAAGTTCGATCTGCGCGGGGTCGAGATACGCCTTCAGGTGCTCCGCGATCGCGACATCCATCAGGGTGCGAATGGCCGGCAGGTCAGCTTCGGTGGCCAGGCGGTGGGTGAACAACGCGGAACTCCGCTCATAAAGACAATCCGTGCTGCTCTTGATAGCATCAGACAAGCGAATGAGGCAGTCTGGTCATTTGCAGGGAGGGGGCCATGAAGCCTCGCGCGATCCTCGGCGGGCTTGTGCTGCTTGCGGCGCTGTGCGCCTCGCCCGCGTCCGCCCAGCGCGCCTCAGAGGACGACGCTGCCTTTGAGCGGGCGCTGGACATCGTGGGCGACGATCCGGCCGGCGCGCGGAAGCTGATTGAGCCACTGGCGGACAAGGGCGATGGCGAGGCGCTGAATTTTCTGGCGACCCTGATCGAGTACGGCGGACCCGACTGGGAGCCGAATGGAGAACGCGCACGCGAACTGCGCGAAGCAGCCTTCCGGGCGGGATCAAAGACTGCCGCGATGAATATCGCAATCGATCTGATGATGGATCAGGATGCAGACCACTCGCGAGCGATCGACCTCCTTAGGTTCGCCGACACGGAAGAGAAGCTGAGGGCTGTGACCGCCCATCCCTGGGGTCGCGCCTACATGTTTGGCTGGGGCGTGCCGCAGGACATGAAAAGGGGCGTGGCCTATCTGGAAGCCTTCGTGGCGCAGTCTCATGACGACGGCATGATGCAATCAGACGCCAACTACCTGATCGGACGCGCGTATCAGAATGGATGGGAGGTGCCGGTCGACGAAGGGCGGGCATTTGACCACATGCGCAAGGCGGCGGATGGAGGCGATCGTCGCGCGCAATGGCATGCAGCGATGATGATCATCCAGGGCAAGGGCGCAGAGGTCAACGAGGAAGAGGCCTACGCACTCGTCAAGAAGTCGTCAGAAGCCGGCTATACGGATGGAATGATCTCGCGCGCTGTCATGCTGGCGACCGGACAGGGCGTTAAGGAAGACGATGAAGCTGCACGCGACTGGTATTTCAGGGCAGCTCAGGAACACTCCGCGCACGCCTTGCGCGGCTTGGGCATGATGCTGGTGATAGGCGAGGGAGGCGAAGCGTATCCGGCACTGGGCTTCGCTCTACTCCAGCTCGCTGCCGAGGCCGGCGAGGAGAACGCAACAACCCTCCTTGAACGGTTCAAACAAGATATGCCTCCGCAAGAGGACATCGCGGACGCCCGGCAGGCGTGGGTTGCCGATATGGGGACGCCCGATCCTGTCGAATGAGGTCGCACCCAAGTTTGCACTTCGCAGGTTTGCGCAGGCATGCGGAAATGCTGGTGACCGTCGGTGCAGGATATTGAGCAGGAGTGAGGCAACTGGCGCTGGCAGCCGGCGCAGATTGGCTCTCGGGGTGCTCGCCCCCAGCTCCGGCCACAGGTCAAGCGGCGCCGGCCAGCGAGAAACCGCCGGGTGTCGGGACACTCGCCGCCGTGCCAACGCCGCCGGCCAGCCTCGCCGAAGCGATGCCGGGGTGCACATGGGGCGAGCTGCGGGGCGCGGGTGTTTCGATGTGGCGCTTCACCTGTTTCTACGACAACAAGCCTTATGAGGCCGACGCGGCGCTGCCGGGGATCGTTGAAGTGTTGACGGGCCCTGAGACAAAGGCCGTTCAGCGATTCCCGGTCATGCAGCTGTTCGAGATTTCCGCAGGCGCCGACATGGCCTCGATCCTGCCGACGGTTCGAGCGGCATCACCTGCGCCGGGCAACGTGGAATGCGCATTTGCGCCGTCTGAAACGAGCTCGGGCCAGTTTGAATTGCAAGCGACGGGCGCGCTGGCCGAGCGGTATCGGCTGGTCCTCAACGGCACGGCGGACGAACGAACGCTGCCGTGCGGGATGCTGGGACCGTCCGAGGGCGGGCAGAGGCTGTTCTTCCCCCTGCCCGGGTCGGCGACGAAAATCGCGGTGGTGTTCATGCCGTCCGACCTTGCGGTGTTCGATCCGGACACGATCAGGGCGGCGGAGTAGAGAACGGCCGGTTGCCGATTTGGTCAGAACAACTCAGCGTTCCTTGTTCCGCCGGTACCACCGAACGAGAAGATAGCTCGACTGAATCGCCATGAACCCGACGGGCAGCAGGATCGCAATTGCCAGGACATCGACGTGTTGGTCCATCAATCTCGCGAACGATTCAATCGTCGCAGCCGCTATCACCCCAAAGCAACCCATCCTCACCACACGCGCGGCTCGTGGATGGTTCACAAACCATCGAAGACGACGCATGTTGATTGTCAAAATGATCATGAGCGCTGGCAATGCCGCGGCAGCCAGTATCGCCGACAGGATCATCGGCGAAAGATCGCCTCCTGGATTCCAAGCGCGCTGAGAGGTGATGGTGACCACAAGGATCGTGAACAGAGCGATCAAAAGCCTATTCACGCCCCTCGCCCCTGACCGCTCAAGCCTAGTTCCGCTTCCTGTCCACCAGCCGGTTCGACTTCGACCATTGCATCATGGCGCGGAGCTTCTCGCCGACTTCCTCGATCGGGTGGTTGCTCATCTTGTTGCGCATCGCCTGGAAGCTTGGCGCTCCGGCCTGATTCTCGAGCACCCAGTCGCGGGCGAAGCGACCCTGCTGGATGTCTTCCAGCACCTTCTTCATCTCGGCCTTGGTCTGCGAGGTGATGATGCGCGGGCCGGTGACATACTCGCCGAACTCGGCGGTGTTGGAGATCGAGTAGTTCATGTTGGCAATGCCGCCTTCATAGATCAGGTCGACGATCAGCTTCACTTCATGCAGGCATTCGAAATACGCCATCTCGGGCGCGTAGCCCGCCTCGACCAGCGTTTCGTAGCCGGCCTTGATCAGCTCGACGAGACCGCCGCAGAGCACGGCCTGCTCGCCAAAGAGGTCGGTCTCTGTCTCCTCGCGGAACGAGGTCTGGATGACGCCGGCGCGCGTGTTGCCGATGGCTTTCGAGTAGGAGAGCGCAACGGCCTGAGCGACGCCCGAGGCGTCCTGGTGGATGGCGATGAGGCCGGGAAGGCCCCTTCCCTGCTGATACTGGTTACGCAGCGTGTGGCCGGGGCCCTTCGGCGCTGAAAGAGAGACATCCATGTCAGCGCGCGGACGGATGAGGCCGTAATGGATGTTGAAGCCGTGGCCGAACATCAGGTGCTGGCCCTTGCGCGTGTGCGGCTCGATCTCGTTGGCGTAGAGTACGGCCTGCTTCTCGTCAGGCACGAGGATCATCATCACGTCAGCCCACTTTGCGGCTTCTGTGGGCGAGACCACCTTGAGGCCTTCCTGCTCGGCCTTGGGCTTCGAGCCGGAGTTCGCCTGCAGGCCAACGACGAGGTCCTTCACGCCGCTCTCGCGCAGGTTGAGCGCATGGGCGTGGCCCTGGCTGCCATAGCCGATAACTGCGACTTTCTTCGACTGGATGATCGAAAGATCGGCGTCGGCTTCGTAGTAGACTTTCATCGTCATTGCCCTTGGGTGGTTGGGCCGCCCCATACGCGAACGGCCGATGGTCGAAAACTCAATTCGGTGTTTTTTCCAGCATCAGCCGGGCCGCCCTTCCGGGTCAGGCACATTGCTCGGCTGCACGGCGGGATCCGGGACGCTCATGTCCATCGTGGCCTTGAGCTCGCCCTTGTCGTCCCTGCTCCAGACCGTGACATAGCGGCCCTTCTCGATGGTCTCGGCCCCCATGCTGATGGTGTAGAGGCCGGTGGTGACGGCGAGGTCGCCCGAGGCTGCGCCATGGCCGCCATCCGGCGCCCAGGCGATCGCGAAATCAGGCGGGGACTGAGCAAAGCCGGCGGCGATCGCCTCTGCGCCTTTCACGACCCCGCCCGGCTGCAGGAACTGGCTGTCGGTCGGGTGCATGTATTTGAGAAAGGCTGCCTTCGGACCCTCCGCCTTGGCCATGGCGGCGAAGTCGCGGTCGGCCTGCATGGCGGCTTCCAGCGTCTTCTCCGGCGTGCCGCCGACATCGACGGTCAGGCCAACATCGGTTGAGGCCGAACAGGCCAC
The DNA here is from genome assembly GCA_041166025.1 of Pseudomonadota bacterium. Taxonomy (GTDB): domain Bacteria; phylum Pseudomonadota; class Alphaproteobacteria; order Caulobacterales; family Hyphomonadaceae; genus UBA7672. Next base: position 96,134 of record JBEAMJ010000007.1, read on the forward strand.
GGTGAGCGCGAGCAGAACCGCGCTGAATGCGTGGCGAAAAGCGTTGCGTTTCATCCTGCCTTCTCCTTGCCCCTCTGGATGGACAATACACCCGTGCGCGAGACCTCGACGAGGCCCAGGGGGCGCATGAGTTCGACAAACTGGTCGATCTTCTGGCTCGCGCCTGTCACCTCGAAGATGAAGCTCTCATTGGTCGTGTCGATCACGCGAGCGCGGAAGATTTCGGAGATGCGGAGGGATTCCACGCGCTTTTCCCCTGTTCCCGCGACTTTCACCAGCGCCAGCTCGCGCTCGATGCCGCCTGTCGAATTGGTGACGTCGATCACCTTGATGACGGGCACGAGACGCAGCAGCTGCTGCTCGATCTGCTCGAGAACGTGGTTGGTGCCGGAGGTAACGATGGTGATGCGCGACTGGTGGGCGTTGCGGTCGATCTCGGCCACGGTGAGCGATTCGATGTTGTAGCCGCGCGCGGAAAACAGGCCGACGACACGGGCGAGGACGCCAGGCTCGTTGTCGACGATGCAGGCCAGGGTACGCTTTTCCTCGCCCTCGTCGGCATGGGTCATGTCATAGGCGGAGGCGGGGTCTTCGCGGACGCCGGACCTGGCCGGAGCGCGTGGGCGGGCGGGGCGAGCCATCATGTGAGCTCCTTCATGTTCTGGCCACGGCGGACGGGGTCAACCGACGTGAAGATTTCCGCCATGAACTTGCGGCGATGCGAGGTCAACTTCTCGCTGCTCGCCCCATCCGGCCCAGGCGCAGAGCCGGCGGCGTCTATGATCGCGTAGGCGTCGACCAGCACGTCGAGCGCAGGATGGCGACGGCCCTGAAAGCCTGCCTCCTTCTCCTTGCCATAATCGCCGTCTTCGCGATTTGGGAAGAAGAGACGGCCCCGGTCGATCAGGGCGGAGAGGTCTGCCCGCACGCCGGATCGGCGTCCGCGGAACTCAGCGTCGTTGTATGACATGCCCTTCTCGACAAGCATTTCCTGTGCGCTGGCAAGCAGCCGGACCACCTCGTTCGACCAGGCGATGACATCGCTGTCGTGCGCCATCTTCATGGCCACGCGATTGCGCTTCTCCTGGCGCGCAACGAGCGAGAGATTGAGAAAGAAGGACACCAGCGCAATCACGCCGGAGACGATTGCAAGCCACTGCTCGATGCTGACGCTTTCGAAGAAGGCCTGCATCACGGCGCCTCGGGCTTCATGCGATCGGCGCCGCAAGCCTCGCGCGTTGCGACCGGGATTGCGTAGGCCTGCCATTCGGCGGAACCCGCAGGCTTCGGCGCGGCGGCATGGGCAAGGAGCGCCGGCAGGCGATCCTTGATCACTGAGACAACCGCAAGCTCGGCGCAGTCGGTCCCGGCGCGGGGGCGTTCGAAATAGTGTTCGGCGCCTTGCGCCCGGATGAAGGACCAGCCCGCCTCCGAGATCGCGACGAACACGCCCGCATCGAGCTTTCCGGCTTCGGCATCCTCGGTCTGGAACAGGAGGCAGGCCAGTTCGGGCGGATTCGAGTAGTCGGCCGCGATCACCCCCTCACAGCGGTCGATCACCTGCACGCCCCGAGGAGGGACGATGCCCATGACACTGTTTGGCGCGGTCGGGGCCGATGGACCAGCGCCCGCCAGCTCACCCGCAGCGGGCTCCTTCTCCATGGCCGGTGCGGGCGCACCCTCCAGCGCCGGCGCGCCCGGTTCGCAGGCTGCGAACAGAAGCATGACAGAAGCTGCAAGGGGCGCGCGCGACGGCATGCTCAGACCAGAACCTTTCCCGCCTCGCCGATTTCATCGCCCGTGATCTTGCCGAGGATCATCTCGTTGTGGGCCGCGCCCGACGGGATCATCGGGAAGCAGTTCTCGGCTTTCTCGACGCGGCAGTCGAAAAGGACCGGCTTTGGCGTGTTGATCATGTCGAGAATGGCTTCGTCCAGGCTGGCCGGATCCTCACAGCGGATGCCGTGGCAACCATAGGCTTCCGCCAGCTTCACGAAGTCGGGCAGGCTTTCGGAGTAGGAATGCGAGTAACGCTCCCCATGCAGCAGCTGCTGCCACTGGCGCACCATGCCCATCCATTCATTGTTGAGGATGAAGATCTTGACCGGCAGGTTGTGCTGGATGGCCGTCGACATCTCCTGCATCGTCATCTGAACCGAGGCATCACCGGCAATGTCGATGACGAGCGCATCGGGATGCGCCGCCTGCACGCCGATGGCAGCCGGCAAGCCATAACCCATCGTCCCGAGACCGCCGGACGTCATCCAGCGGTTGGGCTTGTCGAAATGGAAGAACTGCGCCGCCCACATCTGGTGCTGCCCGACTTCGGTGGTGATGTAGACGTCCCTGTCCTTCGTCAGCGCATAGAGCCGCTCGATCGCATACTGCGGTTTGATCAGCGTCTGAGAGTTGGGATAGGCGAAGCCCTTGCGCGCGCGCCAGGTATCGATCTGTTTCCACCAGGCTGAAATGTCCGGCTTGCGGGCAGCCTTGCGATTCCAGGCTGCGGTGATCGCCTTCAGCGCCTTGCCGCAGTCGGCCACCACCGGAACATCGGCGCGGACATTCTTGTTGATCGAGGACGGGTCGATATCGATGTGGATCTTCTTCGAACCCGGTGAGAACGCATCCAGACGACCCGTGACCCTGTCGTCAAAGCGGGCGCCGACACAGAGCATCACATCGCAATCGTGCATCGCGTTGTTCGATTCGAATGAGCCGTGCATGCCGACCATGCCGAGCCATTGCGGGTTCGACGCCGGAAACGCACCCAGTCCCATCAGAGTTGAGGTGACCGGCCAGCCTGTCGCCCTCGCCAGCGCCCGCAGAGCTTCGGATGCGGCAGGGCCAGAATTGATGACGCCGCCGCCGGAATAGATGATCGGGCGCTGGGCCGTCTGCATAAGGGCGACAGCTTCCTCGATGCGCTTGTCCTGCGGTTCGGAGCGCGGGTGATAGGTACGATGCTCGATCGCCTCGGGGCCGACATAGCGCCCGCGCGCGAACTGCACGTTTTTCGGGATGTCGATGACGACGGGGCCGGGGCGGCCCGAGGTTGCGACATAGAATGCCTCGTGGATGACACGGGCGAGGTCGTTCACGTCACGCACGAGATAGTTGTGCTTGGTGCAGGCCCGCGTAATGCCGACCGTGTCGGCCTCCTGGAACGCGTCCGAACCGATGAGATGCGTCGGCACCTGACCGGTGAAGCAGACCATCGGGATGGAATCCATCAGCGCATCGGCCAGCGGCGTCACCATGTTGGTGGCGCCTGGACCTGAGGTCGCGAGCGCCACGCCGCACCTGCCGGTCGAGCGCGCATAGCCTTCGGCCATGTGCCCTGCACCCTGCTCGTGGCGAACGAGGATGTGGCGCACCTGCTGCTGGGCGTAGATCGCATCGTAGATCGGCAGCACCGCACCGCCCGGATAGCCAAAAATCGTGTCGACGCCCTGGTCGGCCAGCGCACGCAGCACGATCTCCGCGCCGGTCAGCTGTTCTTCACCCTGCTTCTGGGTCGCCGCATCCATCTTGCTGTTTCCGTCCATCTCGCCGCTCGTCAGTATTTTTTTCAGTTTCAGGGAAAAGAAAAAGGGCCACTCGGGCCCTCTGATGTCGTCGCTCGCCGTTCCGCCCGATGCATCAGCGGGCCGGCGGCGATCCAATTACGAGTACGAGCGCCTGCGGCCGAGCCGGCATGGCGGTTTCTCCCAAAACCACGTGGAAAAGGGCCATACCGTTTCGCAGGCGCGGGGTCAACGGGGTCAGGCGGGCAAGAATTGACCCGAGAATGCTGGCCCGACTGGATTGTGCACTCCAGGAGCCAGTCACTTTGCGCAAAACCGCGTCCTCAACCCTCCGCCCAGATATCGGAGATCACGCGCGTGCGGACGGTGAGGTCCTGCGAGGGAATTCGGGGCCACAGCGTGAACTGGTGGGCAATCCAGGTCATCTGGCGCTTGGCATAGCGGCGCGTGTCGCGTTTGCAGCGTTCGATCGCGTCGGCGAGCGAGGCGCGGCCTTCGAAATGGTCGCAGAAGCCCGGCATTCCATGCGCCCGCATCGCAGGCAAAGACGGGTCGAGCCTGCGTTCCCAGAGCGCCCGCGCCTCGTCCAGTACGCCCCCGCGCACCATCGTGTCGACGCGGTCGTTGATACGGGCATAGAGTTCCTCGCGCGGGGGCGTGAGCGCGACGCCCGTCCAGTCGCCAGGCGCCAGCACGGGCGCAGCCTGCCCGTGGAAGCTTGAGATCGGCTTGCCTGTCGCCAGCAGGACTTCGAGCGCCCGCGCGATACGCTGGCGGTCGTTGGGGTCAATTCGGCTCGCTGCCGGCGGATCCTTTTCCACAAGATGCGCCCAGGCGGCGGCCGGGTCGGTTTCCACCGTTGTGCGGGCTTTCTCCCGGAAGCGGTCGGCAATGGTGGGAATGTCCGACAGCCCATCAGTCAGAGCCGCCAGATAGAGACCCGTCCCGCCCACCACGATGGGCAGCCTGCCCGCCGCCCGCAGCCGCGCAATTTCGGTTGCAGCCTCCTTCGCCCACGCTCCGGCGGAATGGCGCACGGCTGCATCGACATGTCCGAAGAGATGATGCGGCGCAGCGGCGAGTTCGTCAGTGTCCGGCCGCGCCGTCAGCACGTTGAGGTCTGCATAGCATTGCATCGCGTCAGCATTGATGATTTCGCCGCCGTGGCGGCGCGCGAGCGCGATCGCCAGCCGTGTCTTGCCGCTGGCCGTCGGTCCATGGATCAGGATCGCGGGACGCATCGACTCAGTGTTTCCTCAAAAGGCTTTCAGCTTGCCTGTTTACGCATGGCGGCGACCACTGATAGAGCGCGAGGCTCGCCCTAACGCGACGCGGCATCCACGTCCATGACTCTTACCGGCATGACCCCTCCTGGCGACAGCGTCCTGACGCTGGTCTCCCGCGATGCGGACACCGTGGCGATGGCCGCCTCGGTTCCAGTGCGGGGCGCCACGGTTTCAGACAGGTCGGCGGCGGGCTGGAGCGTGACGGAAGTCCGCCTCCACAAGGACCGCGAGATCATCGGCTGGATCGAGTCTGAAGCGCCCGCGCGCGGCGTGGACTGGGCGATCGCGCCGGCCGCGAACCGGCGCAAGCGCCTGCTGATCTCGGACATGGACTCCACCATCATCGGTCAGGAGTGCCTCGACGAGCTGGCGGATTTTGCCGGACTCAAGGCGGAGGTCTCCGCCATCACCGAGCGGGCGATGCGCGGGGAGCTGGACTTCGCACAGGCGTTGACCCAACGCGTCGCCATGCTGAGGGGGCTGAAGCTCGACGCCCTCGATGCCTGCCACCGCGAGCGCGTCCGGCTCAATCCCGGCGCGCGCGAACTGGTCGCCACCATGAAGGCGCATGGAGCGCGGAGCCTGCTGGTGTCGGGCGGCTTTCGGTACTTCACCTCGCGCGTCGCTGCGATGGCGGGGTTCGACGCCGATCGCGCCAACACGCTGCTCGACGATGGCGAGGCGCTGACCGGCGAGGTCGCCCGACCGATCCTGGGACGCGAAGCCAAGCTGGCCGCCCTGCAGGAGGAAACCGCCGCGCTGGGCCTCACGGCGAATGACGCGCTCGCGCTCGGCGATGGGGCCAACGATCTCGACATGATCCGCGCGTCCGGACTTGGTGTTGCCTACAAGGCCAAGCCCATCGTGGCGGCCGAAACGCTCGCACGGATCGAGCACACCGATCTGCGGGCGGCTCTGCTCTTCCAGGGCTATGGAGCTGACGACATCATCACAGCCTAGCGCGGACGCACCGCGACATAGGTCACCTCGTCCTCGCCCCAGAGTTGGAGGAGAACGGGCTTGCCCGCGGCCTTGGCGGCTTCGGCTGCGGCGATCGCCTGCTCGGGGGATGACACAGGCTGGAAGTGCACCTCGGTGACGACCGCGCCCATGGGAATCTTGCCCAGCGCGTCCGAACCCGTCTCGATCGATTGCACCAGCACGCCGCGCACGGAAGCGGGAATTCCGCGGCGGCGGCGATCGGCATCCTCGATCACCTTGAACTGGATGCCGAGAATGTTGGTAAGCGCCGTGGCGACGTCCTTCTCGACCGGCTGGGTCGCGGCGGCAGCGGCGCTCGACGAGGCCAGCTTGAACGTGGCGGTCGCCTGCCGCCCGTTGCGGAGATAGCGCACGGAAACCTGCGTGCCGACCTGCGTTACGCCCATGATGCGGAAGAGATCACGGCTCTCGCGGATCTGCTGGTTGTTGATCGCGGTGATCAGGTCGCCCTGGCGGAGGCCAGCCACTTCGGCCGCGCCGCCCGTCTCCACGGAGGTAATGATGGCGCCCTCGGGCTTCTGCAGGCCGTAGGATTCGGCAATCGCCTGGTCGACCGAGCGGGCGGTGAGACCCATCGTGCCGCGCCGCGTCTGGCCGAACTCACGAAGCTGCTGGGTCACGACCTTGGCGAAGTTGGCCGGCACCGAGAAGCCGACGCCGACCGATCCGCCCGCCTCTCCCGGCGAGATGATGGCCGTGTTCACGCCGATGACCTCGCCGCGCAGGTTGAACAGCGGACCGCCCGAATTGCCCTTGTTGATCGCCGCGTCAGTCTGGATGAAGTCGTCATAGGAGCCGGCGCTGATGTCGCGGTTGCGGGCGGAGATGATGCCGGCCGTCACCGTGCCGCCGAGGCCGAACGGGTTGCCGATGGCGACGACCCACTGGCCGACTTCCGCCGAGTCGGAATTGCCCCACGGCACCGCGGTGAGCGGCGTGCGCGATTCCACTTTGAGGAGGGCAAGGTCGACATCCTCATCTGCTCCGACCAGCTTGGCGGCCAGCACCGAACCGTCCGACAGCACCACGTCGATCTCGTCAGCGCCTTCGATCACATGATTGTTGGTGACGACATAGCCGGTCGGGTCGATGATGAAGCCCGAGCCGAGCGAGGACTGACGACGGACGCCGCCCTGCCCCCGGCCCAGCAGGTCGTTGAACTCGTTGAGCGGCGAATTTGGCCCGAAGGCCGGAAGGCCGTCGCCACGTGAAACCGTCTGGCGTGTCGCAATGTTGACCACGGCCGGCATCAGGCTGCGCGCAAGCGCCGAGAAATCCTCCCCTGCGACGGCGCGGCCCGAGATGGGCGCCAGGGTGACGCCCGGCTGGGCGATGGCCTGCGGCGGGGCTTCCATCCTCAGCAGGGCCGGGGCGAAGAAGGCGCCGGCGACGGCCGCGACGGCCAGGACGGGGATACCAACCTTGATGAGAAGCGAGCGCTTGGACGACGTGCCCGGCATTAGTTCAGGACTCCCAGTCAGCAAAAATACCAGCCGCCCGCCGCGGGGGCGGTCTGAATGCAGACACTGACCCCAAAGCGCCAAGACCGCAAGGCGACCCTGCGCGCCTGGACAAGCATCCCAGGCGTCATGGAACCCAGCAATTGCGGAACAATGATGGCCGATTGGGCGGTGGAGCAGGCCCCGTCCCGGCGGCTTCCTCAGGCCGTGCGCGCCGCTCGAGGGGCTTCCGGCGCCTCGAGGCCTTTGACCTGGAGCATCTTGGAGACGAGCTCACGCTGGTCGACCGGCTTGGACACGTAATCCGTCATCCCGAGCGCGATGTACTTTTCCCGGTCTCCGCTCATGGCGTCGGCGGTCAGCGCGATCACCGGCAGGTCCTTCCAGCGCGGCTCGGCGCGCAGGCGCTGGATCGCCTCCTTGCCGTCCATGACTGGCATGTGAACGTCGAGCAGGACGATGTCGAACTCGTGCTGGGCGAGAAGGTCCAGCGCCTCCTTGCCGTGAGTTGCCTCGACGATGTCGCAGCCCTGCGGTGCGAGGAACAGCTTGATGACCTGGCGGTTGATGGCGTTGTCGTCGGTCAAAAGTACACGCATGCCGCGCAAAGACTTGCGCGCGGGTTCAGTTGCACGTGAGGGCGCTGTGCTCGGCGCGACGGCCGCGGCTTCCTGCGCGCGGAAGGTGAAGCTGAATGTCGAGCCCTTGCCGACCTGGCTGGTGACTGTGATGTCCCCGCCCATCATGCGGGCGAGCTGTCGCGAAATGGCGAGGCCGAGGCCCGAGCCCCCGAACTTGCGGGTGGTGGCGCCGTCGGCCTGGGTGAAAACCGAGAAGAGCTTGTCGACGGTCTCGGCGGTCATGCCGATGCCGGTGTCAGTGACCTCGACCCGCACGAGGTGCTCGCCCGTCTCCTGCCGCTTGGACGACAGAGAGATTTCGACATGGCCCCGGGCGGTGAACTTGATCGCGTTTGACACCAGGTTGCTGACGCACTGGCGGACGCGCGTCGGGTCATAGCTCAGGCGCTGCGGGAAATTCGCGTCATAGCGCACCAGAAGATCCAGGCCTTTCTCCTCTGCCGTCGACTGGAAGAGTTGCCGCGTACGTTTCATGGTGTGGAGGAAGTCTCCGGGAACCGCCGAGATCTCCATTTTTCCCGCCTCGATCTTTGTCAGGTCCAGAACATCGTTGAGGAGCGCCATCAACGACTTGCCGGAGTCGAGGATGACGCCGACCTTCTCCTTCTGCGCGGCAGAGAGCTCTTCCGCCTCGAGCGCTTGGGCCATGCCGAGCACGCCGTTGAGCGGCGTACGGATTTCGTGACTCATGTTGGCGAGGAATTGCGATTTGGCGGTCGAATGAGCCTCGGCGGATTCCTTCGCAGCGCGGAGTTCGCCCTCCAGCGCCTTCCAGCGCGACAGGTTCACGATCATGCCGATGACGCGGCGCCTGGCCGGATCATTCGCATGAAGGACGCGCGAGCGCATCTGGAACCAGACGTATTCGCCGCTGGCGGTGAGAAGCCGGATCTCCTGGTCGGTCGCGTCGATTCGGCCGGCGCGGACTTGCCTGATCCGGTCGGACCCCAGCGGCACGTCGTCGGGATGGGTGCGTTCCGTGAGCGTCCACAGCGGGGCTTCGACAGGTTCGATACCGAGGAGGGCGGCGAAAGTCGCGTCGGGGTTGAAGGTCAGGGGATCGAGGCCGATCTCGAAATAGCCGTCGCCAGTCGAGGACACGACGAATTCCAGCTTCTTGCGCGCCGAGTCGCTTGCGTCGATCGCACGGTTGAGCTGGCGACTGGACTGCGATGCGGACCATGCAGCCTGCGCGATGCACACAACCGTGCCCAAGGACGTAACCGAACCGGCGAGCGCCATGGGCGTGGGGAGCTGCGTCCACACGGTGTGCAGCATCATGTAGAGCAACGCGAGAACCGGGATGCTGACATCAAGAGCCAGTCGCCAGACGGACATGTGGCGATTGAAGACCGCATAGAGCGCCGAAGTGGTCGAGGTGGCGACGGCAATCACAGCCGCTCCTACATTGCCTGTCGCATACAGGTTTAGCGCGCACACGGCCCAGGTTGCATAATAGGCCACGCTTGCCAGCGTGGCTGCCAGCGGCGATCGGTCGAGACCCGCAAGGAACCGCCCCGCAAGCACCAGCGCGGCGAGGTTCAACGCTATCGCCAGCGCGACGAACGTCACTGCATACTGCAAGCCGAGAAAGTGGTTGACGTAGGACGCAGCGAAGAGGGCGAGGACCGACACGACTGCAATGCCGCTCTTGTCCGCGGGAGCCCAGATCTCCTGCCTCAGCCATTCAAGGGGCGGTCGCCGCGTTCCGAGCGTTCTTTCCAAGAGTCGCCCCCACTGCGTGTCTTGACGAACCTTCACCGTGACAGGGACAGATACGCGAAAGCTGTTAAGGACAGGTGCAGCTCCACGACCGCCTCGGGGGTTAAGTTTGCGTTGATGCCCTCGGCGGCGTCGGATCGAGCATTGATCAGCCACGCGCCGCCACACTCTCCTTCGGGGCCACTTGCCCCGCGATCCGGGCGGCGGCGGGAAACCGCCTCGACTGACCTCGCCGCGGCAATCTGGCCCTCGCGCGCGCCGACTGTTAGGTGAGGAGCGCAAGAAGAGGTTTCTCATGCCCGTGCACCGCCCCGTTGACGCTTCGAGCCATGTTTATCTCATCGATGCGTCGGGCTTCATCTTCCGCGCCTACCACGCCCTGCCCCATCTGACGCGCAAGTCGGATGGATTGCCGGTGGGTGCAATCTCGGGCTTCTGCAACATGCTGTGGAAGGTGCTGGAAGACCTGAAGGCAGGCGAACAGCCAACCCACTTCGCGTGCATCTTCGATGCGGGTTCGCACACGTTCAGAAACGATCTCTACGACCAGTACAAGGCGCATCGCCCCGACCCGCCGGAAGACCTGATCCCGCAATTCCCGCTGGTGCGCCGCGCCGCGATCGCCTTCGGCCAGCCGGCGCTGGAGATGCAGGGCTTCGAGGCGGACGATCTCATCGCCACCTACTCGCGACAGGCGGCGGCGAAGGGCGCGCGTGTCTCCATCGTTTCGGCCGACAAGGACCTGATGCAGCTGATTGATGACCGCATCTGCATGCTCGACACGGTCAAGGACCGGAAAATCTGCGCGCCGGAAGTTTTCGAGAAGTTCGGCGTCTCGCCGGACAAGGTGATCGACGTGCAGGCCCTCTGCGGCGACAGCGTCGACAATGTGCCCGGCGTGCCAGGCATCGGCGTCAAGACCGCGGCGCTGCTGATCAACGAGTTCGGTGATCTCGAAACGCTGCTGGCCCGCGCCGGCGAGATCAAGCAGCCCAAGCGCCGCGAGTCGCTGATCGAGCATGCCGACAAGGCGCGTATCTCGAAAGTTCTGGTCACGCTAAAAGACGATGTGCCGGTGGAGATACCGCTGGAAGAGCTGGGCGTCGCCGATCCCGAGCCGGGCCCCCTTCTCGCTTTCTTGCAGGAGATGGAGTTCCGTACGCTGAGCACGCGCGTGTCGCAGACGCTCGGTGTGCCGGGCGCGCCCCCCGTTTCATCTTCGGCGGGAGGCCAGGCGCTGTCGAAGGCGCTGGCGGCCAATGGCGGGGCAGCGGTGAAGCCAGCAGCAACGCCCGCCGCCAATGGCGTTCCTGGCGAGAGCTTCGCGCCACAGCCGCCCGAGGCCCACCCGCTCAACCTCGACGCCTACGAGACGGTGGTCGAGATCGATCGGCTGATGTGGTGGATCGTGACCGCCAAGGAGCAGGGCTTCTTCTCAGTCGACACCGAAACCGATGGCCTCGATCCGATGACGGCCCGACTCGCCGGCGTCTCAATGGCGCTGGCGCCGGGCAAGGCCTGCTACATCCCGCTGGGGCACGGCGCCAACAGGACCGACCTCCTCTCGGGGGAGAAGCCGAGGCAGATCGACATGAATGTCGCGCTCGAAATGCTGAAGCCGCTTCTGGAGGACAGGGCGGTCCTGAAGATCGGACAGAACATCAAGTACGACATCTCCATCTTCAGCGGGCTGGGCATCGACGTTGGGCCGATCGACGACACCATGCTGCTGTCATTTGTGCTGGAGGCCGGCCAGCACAATCACGGCATGGATGAGTTGTCTGAACTGCACCTCGGCCACACGCCGATCCCCATCAAGGAGCTGATCGGCTCGGGCAAGTCGCAGATCACCTTCGACCAGACACCGCTCGACAAGGCGACGCGCTATGCCGCCGAGGACGCCGACGTGACCTTTCGTCTGTGGGAGCGGCTGAAGCCGCGCCTGCCGCAGGAAAGTGTGACAGCAGTCTACGAGACGATGGATCGCCCGCTCGTCCGCGTTGTGGCCGAGATGGAGCGCCATGGCGTGCTGGTCGATCGCAATCGTCTGTCCGCGCTCTCAGGCGAGTTCGCCCAGCGCATGGCTGCGCTGGAAGACGAAGCACACAAGCTTGCCGGCCGACCGTTCAATCTGGGCAGCCCCAAGCAGCTGGGCGAAATCCTGTTCGACGAGATGAAGCTTGCCGACGTGGTGGGCGCCAAGCGCACCAAGACCGGCGCCTGGGCAACCGGCGCCGATGCGCTCGAAGACTTGGCCGCCTACGGCCATGAACTGCCGAAAGTCCTGCTCGACTGGCGGATGCTCTCGAAGTTGCGCTCGACCTACACCGAGACGCTGAGCGAAGCGATCAATGCGGACACCGGCCGCGTCCATACGTCTTACTCGCTTGCCGGCGCACAGACAGGCCGCCTCGCCTCCACGGATCCGAACCTCCAGAACATCCCGATCCGCACTGAGGAAGGCCGCAAGATCCGCGAAGCCTTCATCGCCGCCCCCGGCAACGTTCTTCTCTCGGCGGACTACTCGCAGATCGAGTTGCGCCTGCTCGCCCACGTCGCGGACATCCCGAGCCTGCGTCAGGCCTTCCATGACGGCATCGACATCCACGCAATGACGGCGAGCGAGATGTTCAATGTGCCGGTGAAGGGCATGGATCCGATGATCCGCCGCAAGGCGAAGGCGATCAATTTCGGCATCATCTACGGCATCTCGGGCTTCGGGCTTGCCCGCCAGCTCTCCATCCCGCGCGAGGAGGCGGCCGCCTACATCAAGCAGTACTTCCAGAAATTCCCCGGCATCCAGGACTACATGGAGCAGTATCGCGCCTTCGGCCGCGAGCATGGCTATGTCCAGACGATCTTCGGACGCAAGGTCTGGCTGCCGCAGATCAAGTCGCCCAACGGCGCCGAACGATCCTTTGGCGAACGTCAGGCGATCAATGCGCCCCTGCAGGGTTCAGCCGCCGATATCATCAAGCGTGCGATGATCCGGATGCCGAAGGCGCTGAAGGATGCGGGGCTCACGGCTCGCATGCTGCTTCAGGTGCATGACGAACTCGTCTTCGAATGCCCCGAGAAGGAGGCGAAGAAGCTGGCTGAAGTGGCGGTAAAGACGATGTCAGCTGCGCCCCTCCCCGTCGTCCAGCTGAATGTTCCGCTCGTGGTAGAGGCCAAGCACGCGAAATCATGGGCGGAGGCGCACTAGGTGCCACTCACACCTTTCGACGCAAGCTTCATTGAGCTCAGCTTCGGGGAAGCACGCCGTTCGGTCGAACAGGGCGGCTTGCCGATCGGCGCCGCCCTCGCGCGCGGCGCAAGTCTCATCGCCTCCGGCCACAATCAGCGTGTTCAGCAGGGCGACCCCATCGCGCATGGTGAGATGGATTGCCTGCGCAAGGGCGGGCGGCAGGCGACCTATCGCGACACGACGCTCTACACGTCCTTGTCCCCCTGCATGATGTGTGCGGGGACGATCGTGCAGTTCAAGATCCCGCGCGTCGTCATCAATGACACGGTCAATTTCGGCGGCAATGAAGCCTTCCTGCGCAACCACGGGGTCGAGGTGATCGACGCGGCCCACGCGCCTTCAATTCGCCAGATGCGTGAGTTCATCGCGGAAAACCCTGCGTTATGGGATGAAGACATCATGAAATAGCAGCGATTTGCGCTGCTTTCCGGGTCGCTTCCTTTACCGGTTATGGCTAGACAGTCGGCCCTTCCAAAGAGACGCTGATGACCCGCAAGCCGACACGAAAGCCCGCCGCCAAGCCGAAGCCGGTCGCCATCGCCGGCACGCTCACCAAGGCGGACATCCCGCAACTTGCCGGCGGCAAGGGGGCCAACAAGCCCCAGATGGCTTCGCCCACCTATCGCCTCGCCGCGCTCGACCAGGAGTATCTCCTCAGCGATTCCATGCGCGGGGTGCGCTTCATGCTGGAGTACAACAAGGCCGAGGAGGCGCTCGATCGCTGGGGCGTGCGCTCGACCATCGTCGTGTTCGGTTCGGCGCGCTTCAGCGAGAAGGGATCACCTGACCATCGCCGCTGGTACAATGACGCGCGCCGTTTCGCGCGCATCGTGTCGGAAGAAGGTGGAGCCAAGCTGCACAATGGCGGACTGCGCGACAACGTGATCGCAACCGGCGGCGGGCCAGGCATCATGGAGGCGGCCAATCGCGGCGCACACGATGTCGGCGCGCCCTCGATCGGCTACAACATCACGCTCCCGATGGAGCAGGAACCTAACGCCTTTTCCACGCCCGACCTGACGCTGCGCTTCCACTATTTCGCGATGCGCAAGATGCACTTTGCGATGCGCGCCAACGCGCTGGTGGTCTTCCCGGGCGGCGTCGGCACGCTCGACGAGCTGTTCGAGATCCTGGCGCTGCGCCAGACCGGCAAATCACCGCCGATTCCGATCGTGCTTTACGACCAGACATTCTGGGAGGAAGTGATCAACTTCCACGCCCTTGTGAAGCATGGCGTCATCTCGAAGGTGGACGAGACGCTGTTCACTTATGCCGAGACGCCTGAACAGGCCTGGGAGCAATGCATTGCGGGCGGCGTGATGACGCGCTGGCTTCAGGAACAACACACGACCTGAGGCGAGACTACTTCGCGACGAGCGCGTAGAAGCCAGCGAGTTCCACCCGCGCGACCACATCCTTGGTGCTGTCGTTCCTGAAGTACCAGCCGTGGATGCCATCCCAGGGCGCCACGAATGTGCCGCTTTCGGGCGAACCGCCGGTCTTCGAATAAAACATCAGGTCCCCGACGCCATCGACCTGCTCGGTATGGCCGTGGAATTCCACCACCAGCAGCCCCGGATGGTCGAGGCCCTGGTAGCTCACACTGTAGACGAGCCCTTCGCCTGCCTTCATCGCCAGCTTGTATTCGAGCCCCTTGCCGGCAGGCACGGGCACATCGATCACATCGGTCCGCCATTTCGCCGGCTGGATCGAGATGACGCCCGCGCGTAGCGGATACTCGCGCCAGCCATCGACAGCCGGAGGCAGGGCTGCAGCGGGCGCAGGAGCGGTTTCGGCGGGTTTGGCCGGCGCATCCGCCGCTCCGCAGGCAGACAGCATGACTGCCGCCAGCGCAGCACAGGCGCGAAACATGATCGTCCTCACGTCAGGTGCTCACGGAAGAAGTCGAGTGTGCGGTTCCAGGCAATCCGCGCATTCTCTGCATCGAAGCGCGGTGTCGTATCGTTGTGAAAGCCGTGCTGGCAACCCTGGTAGGTGTGTACGGTCACCGTCTTGCCGTGCTTCCTGAGCTCCGCCTCATAGGCGGGATAGGCCGCGTTGATGCGCTCGTCGATGCCCGCCAGCGTCACCAGCAGCGGCGCCTGGATTTTCGGAACATCGCCGAGCGCGGCCGCACCGCCATAGTAGGGCGCCGAGGCCGCCAGGGTCGGCATCCGCACCGCGACACTGTTGCAGACGCCGCCCCCAAAGCAGAAGCCGACAATGCCGACCTTTCCTGTGCAGGCAGGATGGTTCTGCATCAGCGCAACGGCCGCAATGAAGTCCTCCAGCATCTCGGCGCCGTTGCGTGTCGCCTGCATCGTGCGACCCTCATCGTCCGTCCCCGGATAACCGCCGAGCGGATAGAGCGCATCAGGAGCAAAGGCGATGAACCCCGCGGCCGCCGCGCGCCGCGCAACATCGGCGATGTGCGGGTTGAGGCCGCGGTTCTCATGCACCACAACGATGGCGGGCAGCTTGGCAGCCCCAGGCCTGGCAGGCTGGACAAGATACCCACCCATCTGCTTGCCCTGCCTGCCGGCGCCGTTGGGCGAGTCGTAGGTGATGCGCTCCCCGCGGATGCGGCTGTCGTTCTCGTGAAGCTGCAGGGCGCTTGCGTATCTCGGTAACAACGCCTCGGCCAGCATGGCCGCCGTCACGCCGCCTACGGCAAGCTTGCCAAGCCGATCCATGAAGGTCCGGCGATCGATGTCGTTGTGGCAGTACTGGTCGTAGAGATCGAACATCTCCTGTGTCGGCCGGATCACGCCTGGGCGAGTGTCGAGGTCCGTGCTTGTCATGTTCTTTCCCCCCGCCGGGCTCCTGCTAACCGGCAGGCAGGCTAGCTGCCGCCAACGGCTGCGGCCATCGGATTGAGGCCCGAGAAGCTCCAGTTAACGCAGGTGTTAGCGGTGACACATGCTTTTTACCCCTACGTCACTTGACGGCGTCAACCTGACACTGTCTGGTGACCGCAGGCCGCGCCTCCCTGACGGCCATAACGGAGATCAATATGACCCGCGTTTCCTCCCTCATCCTTCTCTCAGCCCTCTCGATCGCGCTCGCAGCCCCTGCCCTCGCCAAGATTTCGGTCCAGTCCGGGGAAAACCTCTGCAAGGCCGAAATATCCAAACAGGATCCCGGCCTGAAATCGGTCAAGGTCGACAAGGACTCAACCAAGGCGAGCGGCGGCGCATTCGTCTTCCTGTTCAAGGTGAAGAACGCCGACGACTCCTCGGCCAAGCTGTTGTGCACGGTCGATCGCGGCACCGGGACGGTGAGCTCCGTCAAGCCGGCCGCCTAGGCGATGGCTCTCTGGCGGCGGCGTAAAGCCGCCGCCACCCGCGGCATGAACATCACCCCACCTGATTGGCCGGCTTCACAATCAACCTGCATTGCAATGGTTGCGGCGCAGCCGCCGCGATAGGCCAGAATAAAGGCGCGCTCAGCGCGGGGCCACGACGTCGTACACCATCAGCAAGGTCCGCTGCGACGCTGAAAAATTGTCGTCGGCAATCAGGTAAAGCCGCACGCGCCCGTCCGGCAGGCGACGTGCAGCTATGCCCTCGAAATTGTCGATCGTCACGAAGACATTCATCGCCGCCAGCTTGCGTGAGACGGTGGGTCTGAAGCGTGTCCGCGCCCGTTCGTCGGCCTCGCTGACGATCCGGGCTGGCAAGCCTGACTGATCAATATCGCGCTCGAACCGGGTTTCGAGGATCACGATGACCTCGCTCGCCAGCGCGCGGGTCGCGCGGTGCAGGCTGTAGAGGGTGAAACCGGTGGAATCGTCCTCAGTCGCAAGTATGTCCATGCCTACAAGCGGCGGGGCTCCTTCGCCCATGCGGATGTCGAAGACAGGCGGCGCTTCAAGGGCGCTCGCCGACACCGCGCTGGCCTCGCCTGCCCGCGTCTCGAGCCCCGCGAGCAGAAACCCGTCCGGTGCAACGGCAAGCGCCTCAAGCCCCGCATTGCCTCCGACACTCAGCCCCTGACGCGCGAATGCCTCCGCCAGATCGCCTGACGAGACGATCGGCACGCCCTTCGCGCCAGCGCCACACTCTGCGATGTCGAATGCCAGGATGCGATGCTCGCCTTCGAACGACACCAGCGCCACGCCATCGGCAACGGCCAGACCCTCGGCATCGCCGAGCGTCTTGCTGCGTATCGACCTGTCCTCCATGTCGCGCATATCGGCCATGCGGGCCGCGACAGGCGTGACGCCGTCAGCATCCAGCGCGATCCACACGAACTCGCCTGCATCCGTGACCGCCAGCAGGTCGCCATCCTCCAGCACGTCGAGACCCGAAAGCCCGCCAAACCCCTTCTCGGCGCTCGACAGGTGAAAGCCCCCGACAAGATTCAGCGCGCCGATCGTCGTTCGGGCAGGATTGACGCCCTGAAGCGGTACGCGCGTGACCTCCAGGCGGACAGGTTGAGTCTCATCGCGCGCCAATGCCGTGGAGCAGGACATCCGGCCCCCCAGCTCCGGTAGACGTTGCTCGCCAAGCGCTGGCGCACACAGCGCCGCGAACGCGACCAGTGCGATTGCGCAGCGGCCCGACGCCATGACCACCTCTTGCATCTTTGCCGAATGTCTGGCCTGCGCGGCGCGCACGCTCAAGCAATCTTGTCAGCGCGATGTGCTGGCGAGGTCGAACACCATCAGCACAGTGCGCTTTGTCGGGGAGAAATCGTCGTCAGACACAAGATAAAGACGAATCCGCCCATCGGAGAGTTGCTTGGCCGCAATGCCTTCGAAAGCATCAGTGACGCCGAGCTGGTCTAGGCGCGCGAGCTCGCGCCAGCCAACCTCCGCATAGCGCTGGCGCGCGCGCGTTTCCATTTCGCCACGGGAGGGTCTCCTTCCCTCGACCTTCGGCTCGAACCGAAGGAGGTCGGTCTCCATGATCACCGCGCCGCCCCTGGCTGGCTTGCGATGAATGAGGAAAGCGCGGGCGGCGCCGTCGCCGCCAGCGCCCGGTATGACATCCATCCCGGCAAACTCCGGCGCATCGACGCCGACGCGCAGGTCGAACTCCGGCTCCGCCTCGATTGGTCGCGCCGACAGGGAATTGAGATGGCCGACCTTCCGCTCGATGCCGGCAAAGACATACCAGTCGCGGGTCACAGCCAGTGGCTCGGATCCATTGCCGGCGTCGACTGCAATGCGCGCCTCCTCATAGGCATCGTTCAGGGACAGGCCGTATTCGTCGAACACGATGGGCGCGCCGCGGGCGGCAGCCCCGCATCTGCCGATATCGAATGCGAGAATCCTGTGATTGCCCTCGAACGACACGAGCGCCATGCCGTCGTTGAACGCCACACCCTCTGCGCTGTCCCCGCCAAGCGTCGCCATGGGCTGCCCGCTGACATCCCGCATCGTCGCGACACGGGCGGCCATCGGGGTCAGGCCGTCCCGGCCAAGGTCGATCCACACGAAATGCCCGGCGTCGGAGACCGCCAGCAGATTGCCGTCGTCGAGCACATCCACCCCCGACAGTCCGCCAAAGCGCGGATCAGGGCTCGACAGCGTGTAGCTGGCGACAAAGGTGAGCTGCCCGGCCCGGCGCTGACCCGGGTCGGACAGCTGGAGCGGTGTCGGCGCCGCCGCCAATTCGATCGCCTCGCCGCGACGCGTCGATGCGCCTTCGGGGCACGAGGTATTGGCCAGAGCGCGAAGATAGGCCTCGAGATTTCCCGTCCGCAGCGCGCTGCGCATCGCTGTGACAACGACCCGGTCCACCTGGGTCTCGGCGATCGTCTTTGCGCTGTTCACCGTTATGCGGCTCTCCGGCGCTTCCGCCTCGCTTGCCGGAGCCTCAGCCACGGCCTGGCGCGTCTCCGGCGCCGTGGCGCACCCGGCGGCAAGGACAGTGATGAGCAGGGCGCCGGAACGCCAGAAATCACGCATGTTCAGGATCCTACTCGGCAAGATCAGCGGCCAGTGTCGGCGTCGACATGATCCGCTCATACGCAGCCCACCGGGCCTTCGGATCGCCACCATGACGGTCGACATAGGCCCGGACAAGGTCCTCGCCTACCGAGTAGTTTATCACATAGGAGCGGTAGTCCGCGTCGAATTTCAGCGACTGTTCCGCCACATCCCGCGGCGCCATCCGGTACTTCTGCATGAGCGTGATGGCCTGTTCGCGCGTGATTTCTCCGTCGAGATGCATCTGGGAGACGCGCAGCAGCGCGCCATCCAGCTGCGATGTCGCCTTGCGCATCGCATCGAAGGCGGGCGCCAGCGCCGGGTCGATGCCGGCCAGCGGATAAAGGACGTCCATCTCGAACTTAAGCCGCTCCTCGCCCGGGAAGGCGAGGTCCACCCCGAAATCCGCCCCGCCCTCGTTCAGGGGCGCGGCGGGAATGTAGAGCGGCATCACAGCGTATTCCGGCCAGCCGCGATCGCGATAGTTCCGCTCATTATAGATGCCCTGCACATGGTGGCCCGGATATCCCTCATGGCATCCCAGAACCAGCACATTGCCGACCGAAACCGGCTGGTCGGTGTTGATCTCGATGAGGCTCCTGTTCCCGCCCTTGTAGTAGTTGTAGGCGCCCCAGCTCTTGTTGTTGACAAGCGCCATCGTGAAGTTCTCGTCCGCCGGCAGATCGATGTACGCGGCGGTGCGTTTGCGGCACTCATCGATTGCAGCATTGACGACCTGCGCCACGCGCTCGTCGGAAATCGCGTATCTCGCCCGGAACGCGCTGACACGCTGAGACAACGGGCCAGGTCCGGGAACGAGCGCCTCGATGCGCGCCAGCGCGTCGTCGAAATCGGACAGCGGGCGCAGCTTCGGACGCAAGGCGAACAGAGCTTCGGCCTCTTCTGCAAATGGCGCACGCCTGCCCTCGATCATGTCGAGCCGGAAGCGCGCGCTCGATGTGTTGGCCTGCAGAACGCGCGCGCGCTGGCCCTGTTCTCCGCCGGTCGACACGTAAGGCGCCAGCCCAGCAACGATCCTCTCGGCTTCGGCCTTCAGCGCAGGGCGATCGCGCGGATTGCGAACCGCCGCCTCGCGCCACGCCTCTGGCCCGTAATAGGCGTCGACATACCCGCTTTCGTGCGCATCGATTTCGAGCGTCAGCCGGACATAGTCGCGCGCCAGTCCATCCAGACTCACATCGCTGCTCCCCGGCAACTGGGCGCACGCTGCGAGCGCGACCATGGCGGCGCCGAACACCCACGCTCTCACCTGGCTGAACTCCTGCCCTTGGCGACCTCGCCGAATGTCGTGCGCTTGACCGGTCGCGCAGATGTCATGGGTCCTCGCGAGGCCCGGCGCTCGCGCGGTTCGACGATCTGTGCAGAAGCCTTTGCACGTGCGGCCTCTTCCTCGCCGAAGAGCTCCGCCAGCTTGTCGGTCATCACGCCGCCGAGCTGCTCGGCCTCCACGATGGTCACCGCGCGGCGATACCAGCGCGTGACGTCATGACCAATGCCGATCGCGATCAGCTCGACCGGCGAGACGCCTTCGATGTGGGCAATCACCTCGCGCAGATGTTTCTCAAGCGGATTGCCAACGTTCACGCTCAATGTGGAATCATCAACCGGGGCGCCATCCGAGATCACCATCAGGATCTTGCGCTGCTCGGCGCGCGCCATCAGCCGGTCATGCGCCCAGAGCAACGCCTCGCCATCGATGTTCTCCTTCAGCAGGCCCTCGCGCATCATCAGGCCGAGATTGCGCCGCACGCGCCGCCAGGGCGCATCCGCGCTCTTGTAGATGATGTGGCGTAGGTCGTTGAGGCGGCCGGGCGAAGCCGGCTTGCCGGCCTTGATCCAGTCCTCGCGCGAAAGTCCGCCTTTCCACGCCTGCGTGGTGAAACCGAGGATCTCCACCTTGACGCCACACCGCTCCAGCGTGCGAGCGAGAATGTCCGCACACAGCGCGGCCACCATGATTGGCCGGCCCCGCATCGAGCCCGAATTGTCGAGCAGAAGCGTCACAACCGTGTCGCGGAACTTGCTCTCGTCCTCCATCTTGAACGATAGCGGCGCGGTCGGATCGACGATCACGCGCGTCAGACGCGATGTATCCAGAACGCCCTCTTCCAGGTCAAACATCCATGACCGGTTCTGCTGCGCCATCAGCCGGCGCTGCAGTCGGTTCGCCAGCCGCGACACTGCCCCTTGCAGGCCCTGCAGCTGGGCATCGAGATAGGCGCGCAGGCGCGTCAATTCTTCCGGATCGCAAAGCTCGTCGGCGTTCTTCACCTCATCATGAACGGTGGTGAAAGCCTTGTACTCCGACTTGAGCGCGTCGCTGTCGCGCCAGTTGGGGCGAAGAGGTGTCGCAGGCTCGTCGGCGTCGTCCTCGGTCGCCTCCATTTCGGTGTCGGCATCGTCGGCTGCGGTCGCCTCGATCTGGTCGCCGGGCTCCCCTTCGCCGGCATCGCTGGAATCCTGTTCCTGCGCCTCTCCCTCGCCTTCGCCATCGCCCTCGCTTTCGTCGGGCGCCTCGCTCTTCGCCTCGCCTTCTTCCTCGTCCTCGCCTTGTTCCTCGTCGCTGTCCTTGCCGTTGGAGGCCTCATCGCCCAGGCCGAGGTCACGCAGGAGATCGCGCATCAGGGCCGAGAATGCGGCCTGGTCATTCATGTTCGCCCGCGCGCGCGCGAGCGGGGCTGCCGCTTTTTCGGACAGCTCGTCGCGCCACATCGCCGCCACGCCTTCGGCCGCGGGCGGCAGCTTGCGCCCGGTGAGCACCTCGCGCAGCACGAATTCCAGCGCATCGTCCATCGGCGCGCGGCTCCTGTCGGTCACCCGGAGATAGCCGGCGCGTTCGCAACGCTGCTGAAGGACGCAGTCGAGATTCTCAGCCACGCCGTCCATGGCAGCCGCGCCGATCGACTCGATCCGGGCGCGCTCGGCCGCCTCGAACAGGCGCCGCGCATCTTCGCGCTGGGGCATGGCGCGCGCATGCGCCCGCGCATCGTGATAGGCGACTTTCAGCGCCAGGGCATCCGCCTGCCCACGCGCGCGGGCGGCGGCGGCGAGGGTCAATTCCTTCGGCGGGGTCGTGAGCGTGATCTGCCCCTCGCTGATGCGGCCGCCATCCACCGAGAAATCGACGCCAAGCTCGTCCTGCCCCGCAATGGCCCGCGTGGCGGCGCTGAGGGCGGATTTGAACATGTCCGCACGGTCGATTGCCTTGCTCATGCCCCGACCTTTAGGGCCCGCCCGCCCGGCTGGGAAGGCCCGTCAACCGTCCCCGAGCGCCCCGATGGCCGAGAGCGGCGAACCGATTGCTCCTGCCACGAGCGCGGCAAGGATTTTAGGCGCCGGCCAGAGCCGCGAGAGCGGCGACATGACCCAGTCCCGAACCAGTGGAGGCAGCACCCCATCGCTCTGATAGGCCGGCGTAAAAAGGCGGGAGGCAAGCTGATAGATGCGGACATGAGCCACCCGGGCGCTGGCATAGGCGCTCATTGCAGCCGTGGAGTCGGGGTGCGCACCCAGTGCCCCCGATAGCGCCAGCGCATCCAGCAGAGCCATGTTCGCACCCTGCCCCAGTTGCGGACTCGCCGCATGCCAGCTGTCGCCGATGTGGATGACGTCTTTGCCCACGGGCGAGCGCAAGGCGCCATGGCAATAGCTTGCGAAGATGAGCTGCTCGCGGTTTGTGATCTGATTCAGCAAAGGCGCGGTCTGTGGCCAGAGACGCATCACCTCCATCTTCCACACATCGAGTCCCTGAGCTTGCCACCCATCCAGCTGATCGTGCCTCAGGCTCCAGAAGAAAGCGGCCTGGCGAGGCGCCTCCGGGCGGACGCTCCCGATGGGCAAAACGCCAACCATCCTGCGTGCTGCTTCATAGCGTTGCTCCAGCGCAGTCGGATCGAAGCCATGCCCATCCCCGCCGTCGGGCCAATCGAGATTGCTCCACAGCGCCCCAAAGCGCAGCGCAGGCAAGGGCAGGTCGCGCGCGAGTGGCGAGCGTACGCCAAGCGCGTCCAGCAGGATATCGAACCTGGCGCTCGCCCGGCTATCGCGGAAGGCCAGCCGGCCGCCGTGCGCGCCCACAACCTCCCTCCCGCCCTCGAAACCTGCGCCGGCGCGCACAGCAGCATCGAACAGCGCCTCGAACAAAGCACCGCGATGAACGGCAAGTCCCTCTCCAACGCCGCCGCCCAGGGCGCGATAGCGCACATCGAGGACCACACGACCCGACGGCTGAGCGCGCCCGAACAGCCGCCTGATCGGCGCGCCGAGCGCGCGAAGACGATCACCGACCCCGATTGCATCGAGCACCGCAAGGCCAACAGGCTGGAGGATGAGCCCCGAGCCCAGCGGCGCCGGCCGCTCCATGCGGTCATGAACGACGACCGAGAACCCCTGGCGCGCCAGCAATGCGGCGCTTGCCAGGCCTGCAATGCCGCCGCCCGCAATCCCGATTGATCGAACCCGCAACCGCCCGCTCCTGAATCGGACAGTCAGATTACGGATCATTGAGCTTCACGGCTAACCCGAATCAGGAGCGCGACAATCAGGCGCGTGTTTGGTTAGCCGAACCAATCGCGAGACCTGCGATCTCCCTGGAAGTCTTCCTTGCAGCCTCGATTGCCGAGGCGTTTATGGCGATCCGCTCGATCCAGACCGGGGCCGCCGGGGGCAAGACAGCCAGCGCTGCGATCGGAAACAGCACCGTCAATGAAAGTGCTTAAGGCAGCGCCATCATCGGCGTGACTGCTGGCGCCGTCACCGGAACACTGGCCGAGGAACACGATCCAGGTGAGCCGACGACGCTACAGCATGGCGGGCGCCACCGGCAGGTTGAAGGCCGCCGCCATCCGTCGCGCGGCTGTTTCCGGATCCTCAAGGTCGGAATCGATCACGAGGTCCGCAGCCGGCATCTCCTGCTCGCTGGCCAGAAAGCTGTCTCGCAAATCCCGCAGCAGGTCGCGCGAGACCAGCTTGCCGAATTCCTTGCGATCGTCGTTTCCGATGCGGCGTTCCTGTTCGTCCGGCGAGACGAGGATGCGCGCGAACCTGACCTCGCCCCCGCCTGCGGTTACGAGATCCACGACACGCCCCGCGAACCCCCGCTCGACCGTGGATTCCGGCTGGAAGGTAAAGATCAGCGACCGGCCGGCCGAGATCGCCGTTTCGAACCCCGCCATCCATATCGCTTCGCGCAGCCTAACGAACTCCGGGGCGCCGAAAGGTAATCGTTCGAGCAACGCATCGACCACAAGGTGGTTGTGGAACACCGGCAGGCCGGTCAGGCGTTCAAGCTCGCGCGCTATTGTGAGCTTGCCCGACGCTGGCCCGCCCCAGATAAAAACCAGCTTCATGCGCCAGCGAACAGAGCGATTGTCCGCTCGAAGGCCAGGGCGTCGGATGCGGCGTCGTAATCAGCGGAGTTCCGGCGCGCAAAGCCATGACCGGCCTCGTAGACGTAGACCGGCACATCGGGATGCGCTGCCTCGATCTTGTCGACCGCACCCTTGAGCGGGATGTGCGCATCCTTCGCACCAAAATGACAGATCGTCGGGCATTTCGGCTTCAGCCCCACCAGCTGCGCGATGTTGCCGCCATAGTAGCAGGATGCAGCGGCAAGACCGTCGATACGCGCCGCCGCCATCCAGCTCATCGATCCGCCATAGCAGTAGCCGGTGATGCAGACCTTCCCTGCTCCCTTGAGGACGTCGAATGCGCCGCCGATGTCGTTCATCGCATTCTCGGGCCCGTTGCCAGTCGCCAGTTCAAAGCCGCGCGCCATGCCGGCGGCCACATCCTGCGGCTGCACAATGAAGCCGCGCTCGGCGCGATCGTACATCGACGGCGCAATCGCCTCATACCCGGCTGCGCCGAAGCGTTGCGCCATCTCCTTGATGTGGTCGGAGAGACCAAAGATCTCCTGGATCACGATCACGCCGCCCTTGCGGGGCCCTGCAGCCTTCACATGCCAGGCGTCGAGTTCGAAGCCGTCACGGCTCTTCATGCGGATCATGCTGCCGGTCATCGCGGTCTCCTGTGACTGTCGAAAAGACAATAGTGGCAAAGCCTGGCGCGGCAAATCGTGGCTTCAGACCCGGAAGACGAACGTGATCAGAAGCATGAGCGCGCCAGTGAGAAGCAGGAGGAGCGCAACCGCCATTGCGCAACCCGGCCCGGCGTCAGTCTGGAACTTCGAACCGCGAAAACGCCAGGCCAGCGCGCCCCCGGCGACCAGCATTACGATGCTGATCAGCAGCATCCTCCAGTCCATCAGAGCCTCCCCGCCGCATGCCGCTGGATCAGGCCAGCTCCTTGACCATCACCCGCATGGCGCGACTGCGTCCGGGGCGCAGGCCGCCCGAAAAGGTCTGGCCGCCAATGTCGGCGAAGCCCCAGCGCTCATAGGCGGCGCGCGCCCATTCGGCATGCTCCATCACGTCGAGCCAGATATAGCGGAGCCCTTCGGCCCGCGCCTGCGCCTCGGCCGCTTCCAGCAACTTCTTGCCGATGCCGCCGCGCCGCGCGCCGGGCAGCAGGTAGATGCGCGGGATCTCCGCTCCGCCCTCGCGCTGGTTGATCGGCTCATGCGACCCCACGATCATGGTGAGGAAGCCGACGCCGACGCCATCCTGCCGCGCGATCCAAACGCGGGCTTCCGGCCTCGCCATGGTCAGGCTGAATGCATCCTCGCCGAATGTCTTGAGCTGGTGGAAGAACGCGACCGGATCATCCCAGTCATCGTGATAGGCGGCCGCATAGGCCGCAGGACCGATGACCCCGAGGTCTCCGGCGTCTCGCTCGGCGGCGCGGGTGATGAGGAGATCGCTCACGCGACCTTTACCATGGCTGCACTCTCCGGCAGCTCCTTGGCGAAGGCGCGCTGATAGAACTCGGCGATCGCCGGACGCTCCAGCTCGTCGCACTTGTTGACGAAGGTCATGCGGAAGGCGAGGCCAATGTCGCCAAAGATCAGGGTGTTCTCACCCCAGGTGATGACCGTGCGCGGGCTCATGACCGTCGAAATGTCGCCGGCGATGAAGGCGTTGCGCGTCATGTCGGCGACGCGCACCATCTTCGCGACAGTAGCCTTGTCGAGATCGGGCACCTTCGCGGAGACGATCTCCACCTCGGCGTCGTGCTCGAGATAGTTGAGCGTCGTAACAATGGACCAGCGGTCGAGCTGGCCCTGGTTGAGCTGCTGCGTACCGTGATAGAGGCCGGTCGTGTCCCCGAGGCCCACCGTGTTCGTCGTCGAGAACAGGCGGAACCAGGGGTGCGGCTTCATCACCCGGTTCTGGTCGAGCAGCGTCAGCTGGCCCGATGCTTCGAGGATACGCTGGATCACGAACATCACGTCGGGACGTCCCGCATCGTACTCGTCGAACACCAGCGCGATCGGGCGCTGCAGCGCCCAGGGGAGAATCCCCTCCCGAAACTCGGTCACCTGCTTGCCGTCCTTGAGCACAATTGCGTCCTTGCCGACGAGGTCGATCCGGCTCACATGGCTGTCGAGGTTGATGCGGATCAGGGGCCAGTTGAGGCGCGCCGCAACCTGCTCGATATGGGTGGATTTTCCGGTGCCGTGATAGCCCTGGATCATCACGCGGCGGTTGTGCTTGAAGCCGGCGAGGATCGCCCGCGTCGTCTGCGGATCAAACCGGTAGGCCGGATCGAAGTCAGGGACATAGGCGGTCTTCTCGGCGAAAGCCGGGGCCTTCCAGTCGAGATCGAAGCCAAAGGTCTTCCTGACATCCACCTCTTTCGTGGGCGCGAGCGAGATCAGGGCTTCGGAGGCGTCAGTCACGGCCATGGGAGGAAAATCTCTCGTATCCAGACTTCGGATATAGTCGCTCCCGCGGACACATTGCAACGCAGCACGTAAGCCCGATTTCGCGGCTTCAGCCCCTGAATCCGTCTGCATTTCACGAAAATCACCCTTCCGGGCGATTGCGCCGGCGCGGCCAAGGCCGCTTGATCAGACCCTCAGGCACGAAGGAGCATCGACAGATGGCAAAGGTCATTGGCGTTGGCGGCATCTTCTTCAAATCGAAGGACCCGACGGCGCTCCTCAACTGGTATCGCGAGGTGCTCGGGCTCCATGTCCACGACTGGGGCGGCGTCTTCCTGACGCCCGAAGCGATGGCGGCCCACCCCGGCGCCGGCACGGTGTTCGCCCCCTTCAAGCAGGACACGACCTATTTCGAGCCCTCGACCAGGGACTTCATGATCAACCTCGCGGTCGACGATCTCGATGCGGTGCTGGCGAACTGCGCAAAGCACGGCGTCGAGGCGAAAGTCCTGCCGCCGGAACCGAACGGCAAGTTCGCCCATATCAGCGATCCGGAGGGAACGCGGATTGAACTGTGGGAACCGAAACCGATGTGACGGCAGGCCGCCGTCTATGCCAGCCCGCTCGCCTTCAGCGCCTTGAAGGCGCGAATCACCACGTGCAGGCGGTGCTCCATCGAGCGGTCGCCGCCATTGCTGTCCGGGTGATACTGCTTCACCAGCGCGCCATAGCGTTCACGGACCTGGGCGGGTTCGGCTGAATGGGGCAAGCCCATCTCGTCCAGCGCGCGGATCTGCAGGCGCGTTCGCCCGCGCGCCACCGCCGCCTCGCCCTTGCCGGTGTGGCCGTTGTAGAGCCAGTCCTTCGCGCCTTTCCAGCCGCGCGGATTGTTCATGCGGGCCGCCCTGCCCTCAGCGCCCACGGGCCCTCCGCCAAAGCGCCAGGTCGGCTTGTGGCCGTGGCCAGCCGAGGCCTGGAAGGCAGTAATCTCGTCCTCGGTCATGCCTTCGAAAAAGTCGAAGCTCTCATTGTATTCAGCCGCGTGGCGCTGGCAGAACCAGTAATGGTCCTCGGGGGCCGCTTTCTGCCCCGGAACCTGCACAACGCGCGAGGAAAACGGCTTGGGCGCCTTGCACAGGCCCAGCTCGTCACAACCTTTATGTTCGCAGCGCTGCACATAAGCGCCCGCCTTCCGCCGGCCACCCGGCGGGTTGACGCGGATGTCGACGAACTTGACGCGGTAGTCCCGCATGTAGTTTTCGGCAGCGGACATGGGTCTGATCTTGGGATGCGTTCGTTAATGCCGCAAGAATTGACAAGCCGCGTAGAGCGCATGCGAGCCGCACTAATTGCAGCGTTTTCCCCAACCGAGCTTCATATAGTGGACGAGTCACATCTCCACCACGGTCACGCCGGCGCAGCCCCCGGCGGTGAGACGCACTACGCCGTGAAGATACGCTCGGAGGCGTTTGTCGGACTGGGCCGCCTGGCGCGGCATCGCGCCGTCAATGACGCCCTGAAGGGGGAGTTCGCCGCCGGCCTCCACGCCCTCCACATCGACGCCGCGTGATCGCCGGCAGGCCCAAAAAGAAAGGCGGTCCCGCTTTCGCGAGCCCGCCCTCCAAACCCATGGTCCAACCCAGGGCGTTCCGGGGAAGTGTGCCCGTCTCCGCTGCCATCCTCGCTCGACAGCCAGAAATGAAAATCAGGGTTATCCCCGAGATTTGTGATTCTCAGACAATCAGCTTGCGCTTCGCAGCGATCCGGATCGCATCGATCATATTGCGCGCCTCCAGGCGGCGCAGGACCTCGGTCACATGGCACTCGACGGTCTTCTCGTTACGTTTCATCGTCATGGCGACCTGCTTGTTGGACATGCCCTCCGCCCGCATGATCAGGACCTTGAGCTGAGTCTTCGACAGCCTCGCCTGTCCGGCTTCATCATCGTCCGGTTCGGCCTGCGCCTTGCCCGCCCCCCTGATCATCCGCAGCCCTTCATTGGCGAACACGTCGAAACACATCCGCAAGGCCGCGCGCACACGGGCGCCGCGCTTCAGCTGAACGCCCGCCACCATCATCACCGCGGCGCCGCCACGCTCCAGCGTCACGCGGCGCGTGAACCCGTCGCTCATGCCGTACTCGCGCGCAGCCGACATGACTTCACGCCCAGCCCGGCCGACGCCTTGCGCGCGCGCAAGCTCATCCCAGTAGCCATAGGTCGAGCTTCGCACCACGCCCTGATAGACCGGGTCGATCGCCTCATATCCGCGCGCGAGATAGAGTTCCAGCCAGGCGCGCGGGAGGTTCGAGATCGCATGACTGATCACGACCTCACCCTTGTGCCGGCGCAGGTAGAGACACGCCAGACGGGTCGCTCCCACCTCCTCGATGACGCTCTGAAAGCTGGCGATGAGCTGCTTGCGTGTGTGCACCTCTGACGCCTGCACGGCGAAGGCCAGCGTACGCTCAGCCAGAGACATGTCCGACCCCGGAGATAACCCGGAGCCAAGCCTAGTATGGCTGATACGGTTCAGGAAGCGGCTTCGGACCTCAGGAAGTCGAGCAGCAGCGCCGTCTCGACGTCGTGCTGGATGTAGGCCTGGCCGATGCCACGTGCGAGGATCAGCGTCAGACGGCCGTTGCGCGCCTTCTTGTCGTGAGCCATGTGCGCAAGCAGCTCGTCGGCGATGTAGGGCCCACCGGCAAGATCGCAAAGGCGGGTCGCCAGCCCCAGGGCGTTGAGCAGGCGTTCGGCGCGTAAGGCGTCCTGGCCCGGGCAGACGCCAAGCCTCACGGAGTAGCGCAACGCCATCGCCATTCCGGCGCCGACACCCTCGCCATGCAACAGGCTCGGCCTGAATCGGTTGGCGCGCTCGAGGGCGTGACCGAACGTATGCCCGAGATTCAGCAAGGCTCGTTCGGCCTGCTCGGTTTCGTCGATCGCCACGATCCGGGCCTTTGATGCGCACGACACGCGCACGGCCTCGGCCAGAGACGCCTTGTCGCCGGCGCACAGCGCCGCTGCATTGGCCTCCAGGAAGTCGAAGAAGGCCGGATCGTCGATAAGCGCATACTTGGCAATTTCGGCAAGGCCAGCGCTTCGCTCGCGCGCTGGCAGCGTATCGAGCACGTCAAGGTCGGCCAGCACCAGGACAGGCTGGTGAAACAGTCCAACCATGTTCTTGCCCGCCTTGCTGTTGATCGCGGTCTTTCCGCCGACGGAGGAATCGACCTGCGCCAGCAGCGTCGTCGGAATCTGCACGAAACGCGCGCCTCGCTTCAGCAATCCCGCGGCCAGTCCCGTGAGGTCTCCGATGACGCCCCCGCCGAAGGCGAGGATCAGGTCGTCGCGCTCGGCGCCGAGGCCGATCAGCTCGTCCAGCACGGTTGCGAGATAGGCGAAGCTCTTCGATTCCTCCCCCGGCGGCGCCGCAATGAGATGCCCGCTCAGTCCAACCTGCTCGAGTCCGGCCATGAGCGTTCCGCCGTGGAGTTCGGCCACGTTGGCATCGGCGACAATGAACAGGCGATCGCGCCCCGCCTTCACGAGCGGACGGACCAGCTCGCCGGTTCGCGCAAGCAGCCCCCCACCGATCAGGATGTCATACCCCCGCTCGCCGAGTTCGACCCGGACAGTCTTCACCTCATGCATAGCCGAGCGCCTCGCGTATGGTCTTCGCGGCGTCATTGGCCGGGCCATCGCCCGAATCGACCGTCAGGTCGGCCTCGGCGTAGACCGGCGCCCGCACCGCGAGCAGCTCGGCCAGCACCTGCCGTGGATTCTCGCGCCTGAGCAGCGGCCTTGTGTCGCGCCGGCTCACGCGCTTCCAGATGAGATCGAGATCCGCACGCAGCCACACCGTCGTCGCCTTCTCCTTCATCAGGGCGCGTGTCTCGGCATCCATGAAGGCGCCGCCCCCGGTGGCCAGCACGATTGGCGGACCGCCGAGCAGGCGCTCGATCACACGCCGCTCGCCACGCCTGAACTCCCCCTCGCCATGTCGGTCGAAAATCTCCTGCACGCTGAGGCCGGCGGCCTTCTCGATTTCCTCGTCACTGTCAACGAATGGCGCGCCAAGGCATTCGGCAAGCCTTCGCCCCACCGTGGACTTGCCCACGCCCATCATGCCGACGAGCGCAATCGTGCGCGCCAGCTGGCGGGCGCCGGCCGGAACCGCCCCGCCCACCGGTTCGCCCAGTGAATCCGGGCCATACTGCGCAGACATGACTTGCCCTGTTTCGCGAAACCGAGGCTTATACCGCCGGAGGCTTCCGGGGCAATGTTCAGGCCGCGAGAAGGCGTACAGCTGTGTGCGCTGGATTCTCGTCGCCTGCTCTGCTTGAATCCGGAACAAGTGTTCGACGGGAGGCACGCCATGGCGCGCGGAGGATTTTCACGGCGGCGCAACCCCGCGCCGTTCAAGCTGTATGCCATCCTGGGCGGCGTCGGCCTGGCCGTGATCCTTGCCGCCATGTTCTGGTTCTCCGGCCAGGCGGAGTCGCGCCGACCGGTTCAGCAGGAAATCCGCGTCCCGGCGCAGAATGTCGGCGTCCAGCCTGAGACTGCCGGAGGGGGCAATGCGCATTCGCAATAGGCTGGGTGTCTCGGCGCTGGCGATCAGTCTTGTCGCGACGCCCATCGTGTTGGCGCAGGTCTCCGCTCGCCCCCTGGCGCAGGTCGAAGCCTGGGGCGTGGGCTGGATCGGCGCCAACGAAGGGGCTCTTCCTGCCACCTTCTGGGACCGCGCCGGCGCCGAGACCCTTGCCCCGCTCATGGCAGCGCTCCATCCGAAAGATCTTTCGCCCGCGGCCCGCGCCGCACTTCGCCGCATCCTGCTCTCGCGCAGCAAGGGCCCGGCAGATGGCGACAAGCTCACGCCCGAACGCTTGCGCCTGATCGAAGCGATTGGCGAGACCGGTCATGCGATTGATCTGCGCAGGCGCTACCCGGCCACCGAATGGGGCAAGAGCGGCGAACGCCAGGCGGCAGAGTTCGACCTGCTGGCCGGCAATGCCGACACAGCCTGCACAACTGCAACTGGAAAGCCGGCAAACGATACCGCCTGGATGCCCCTGCGCGCGGTGTGCGCCGCCTTCAGCAAGGAGGCCGGCGCCAGCCTGATTGTCGAGCAGGTCGCGCGCAGCGACGAAAGCCTCGGCGTGTGGCTCGTCGCTGCACTTCCGGCCATCAACTCGATCGAGATATCAAAGCCGGAAGGCCGTTTCGCAACGCCGCTGGAAGCGGCGGTCTCGGTCGCTGCGAAGCTTCCTGTTCCCGCCAACGCCTTCGCCACCACGACCCCCGACGCAATCGCGGCTATCGCGCGCAACAAGGCTGCGATACCTGAGCAGCGCCGCGCCGCCCTTCGCCCCGCGCTTGCCGCAGACAGGCTGACGCCGGCTGAAGCGGTCGAAATCCTGTCGCTCAAGAGCTCGGAGGCCCCGAAACCTCAAGCGCGCGGCGCGGCGCCAAAGCCGGATTACCTGCTGCTTGCGGTCGCCAGCGCAGCTGACAAGGACGCGAAACCGGAAACCAAGGCAGCAGCCATCGCCACGGCCTTGCGCGCATCCGAGACGCTCGCCGACGGACGCCTCGCCGCGATCGCGCTTGGAGAAACAATCGCGTCGCTGCCGCGCAACGAGACCACGCTGGCATACGCCGAGCCGTTCGCCCGGGCGGCTCTACTGGCCGGAAACATCAAGCTCGCAACCGACTGGCGGCGGCATCTGGGCTCCGTGGCAACCGAAAAGCAGGATGCATGGGCCGCCGCCCGGCTCGATTTGATGCTTGTTCTTGCCGGCGCATCGAGCGAAGCGCCGTCTGACATCCTCGACCGGATGCTGGAGGCAGCCCCCTACGCCTCCCCTGGTTCGGCGCCGGCAAGGCCCGGCGCTGCCGACCAGCAGCTTTCGCTGCGGCGCATCGAGACCACGCGCGCGCTTTTCATGGCGGTCGGAACCGGCCGCGACCTCACCGCCGCCCAGCGCGCCACGCTCGCCGCCCAGCGCTCGGCCGGCCGCGGCGTTTCGGACGCCGTCATTGCGCGCATCGCCTCCGCTGCGCGGCAGGACGCCGATGCGGAGGCTGCCCTCGCCATCCTCGGCCAGCTCGGGCCGGATGTGTCGGCCCTGTCCTTCGCAGGGCTTGCTGACCTTCTGACCCAGCTCCGCGAAATCGGCATGATCGCGGATGCAGACGCCATCGCGCTGGAGGCGATGCAGGTGTGGAAAGCGCTCTAGCGGGAGCCACATCGCATCACGGCTAACCTCTCCTAAACTCCCGCGCGCCACCTTGTCCGGATGCTCGACACCCGCCGCATCGAAGCCTTCCTCGACACGCTCCGCGCCGAACGTGGCGCGGCCGACAATACGATCGAGGCCTACCGCCGCGACCTCGAGGACGCCTCCAGCTATCTGCACGCCAACCAGTCTTCGCTCGTGCAGGCTGGCGAGCGCGAGCTCTCGGCGTTCGTCCGTGACCTCCACGCGCGCGGCATGTCTGCCGCTACAGTCGCAAGGCGCCTGTCGGCCCTGCGACGCTTCTTCCGGTTCCAGCTCGGGGACAATGAACGGCAGGACAACCCGACCTCGCGTCTCGATGGCCCTGCGACACGCCGCGATCCGCCGGATGTACTCTCACGCGATGAAATGAGTCGCATCATCGAAGCTGCACAGGGAACCGAACCGGCCGACCTGCGCACGCTTTGCCTGGTCGAGCTGCTCTATGGCGCGGGCCTGCGCGCCTCCGAATGCTGCGACCTGCCGCTCTCCGCCTTGCCTGCCCCCGGCGCCACCGTGCTGATCGTGCGCGGCAAGGGCGACAAGGAGCGTATCACGCCGCTCGGCAAGCCTGCGCTTGCCGCGCTGAAGAACTATATGGCGGTGCGCGAGACCTTTCTGCCGAAGTCAGCCACGCGTTCGACCGCCCAGCGCTATGTCTTCCCTTCACGCGGCTCGACGGGGCGTCTCACCCGCCGCCGTCTCGGCCAGATCCTCGAGGATCTCGCCATGAAGGCCGGCATCGCCATCGACCGTGTGACCCCGCATGCGTTGCGCCACGCCTTCGCCACCCACCTTCTCTCCGGCGGCGCAGACCTTCGCGCCGTGCAGCTTCTGCTGGGCCACGCCGACATCTCGACGACGCAGATCTACACCCACGTCGTCACGGACGAACTTCGCGACCTGCTTGAGGCCGCTCATCCGCTGGCGAGGGCATCCTAGGCGGCTTCTCGCCCTTAAGCCGCGCCCGCATCGCGAGCATGAAGGCGATGACCGGCCCCAACACGCGCGCAGCCGCTTTCTCGCCGGGCGTCTCGGCGAATTTCAGGAAGTAGCGGCTGAACCCTGCGCCCTTGTGCTTCTCGACGAACAGCGAGGGCGCTTCGCTCGTCGCGCCAAAGTGAAGCGCTGAGGCGTGCGGGGTATAGATCACCGATCCCCCGTCAGCCTCCGCCCGACGGCAGAGGTCCAGGTCCTCCACATGCATGAAGTAGCCTTCGTCGAATCCGCCGAGACGGCGAAAGCTCGACGCAGACATGTACATCAGCGCCCCGCTCACCGCCTCCATCGGCACAGGACCGTCCGGCTCGGGGTCCATGTTGCGGTTGATGTTGACGAAGGCGGGGTTGACCGACCGCAGCCAGGCCAGCCCCAGGAATGTCGCCGCCGCCGAGCGGATCGTCAGTCGTCTTCGCCGACCACCGCGCTGCTCGCGACCATCCACGCCGAAGATCTTGCCGCCGACGATCGCGGGCTCCGCAGCGCCCGCTATGGCGATCTCCAGCGCCGCCACGGATCCAGGCTGCAGCACGGCGTCCGGATTGATCACCAGCAACCGATCTCCGGACGCGGCCGCCACGCCAAGGTTGACGCCGGCCGCAAAGCCGCGATTGACACCGTCGCCGACGATTTTGAACTTGAGCGAGGCGGCCTGGATCGCCTCCAGACGGCTGACCATCTCCGCCGGATTGCCATTGTCGACGAGCACAATCTCATCCACGGCCGATTCCCGCTCAAGCGCGGCGATGCATTCCAGAAGCGTGTATCCCGTGCGGTAGCTGACGACGATCGCCGACACCTTGTGCAGCTCGGGCTCCGGTGCAGCGCGCCTGGGCTCGGCGAGCGACTCGACATGCTCCTGAACCGCCTGCAGCACGTCGCGCATGCGCTCCTCGACCGTGCCCATTGCTTCTGAGGACACCATGCGCGCCTTCCAGAACTCCTGCGCGAGGGGAAGCAGGGGCTTCATGAGGACCGGCAGGCCTTCGCGCGCCTCGATCTCCCGCAGAATAGGATCGAGATTGTCGGCCAGCCGCCGCAGGGTGTCCTGATCCGCCGTCTGCACGGTCGCCACGGCGATCGCACGCATGACATCGATCGCCTGCGGATCCCCGCCAAGGTCGGCGAGAATCCGCGTGGTTATGCGTTCGCCCGCCCGGGTGGCGAGACAGAGATCGGCAAGCGCCGGCGGAGCGTTGGGCGCCAGGATGGCGTCGTCCGCCCAGCCTTCAATGGCGGCAAGATCAACAAGGCCGAGCCTCAGCCTGAGGCCAAGGACTCTTGCCTGTGCTGAAGCCGCCCTGGCGGTCACGCCTTCGCTCGTCGGATATCCGGCGGCAGGGCCTCCTGCGTCAGCGCAGCCTTCGCCTCCTCGAGCGTGACAACGCTCTGCGCCTGGGACCCGAAGCGGCGCAGTGCAAGCTTGCGTTCTTCAGCTTCCTTGACGCCAACGACAGCGATCACAGGTATTTTCTGCAGGCTATGCTCGCGGATCTTGTAGTTGATCTTCTCGCCGCGATTGTCGACTGTCACCCGTAGACCTGCCTTGCGCAGCTCTGCTGCAGCCTCGTCGGCATAGCCAGCCGCCGCTTCCGAGATCGACGCGACGACGACCTGCACCGGGGCGAGCCACATCGGGAATGCGCCGGCATAGTTCTCGATCAGCACGCCGATGAAGCGCTCCAGCGAGCCAAGGATCGCACGATGCAGCATCACGGGCCGGTGCTTGCCGCCGTCCTCGCCAACATATTCTGCATCGAGACGATCTGGCAGGACATAGTCCAGCTGGATCGTTCCGCACGTCCATTCGCGGCCGATCGCGTCCTTGATGACGAAGTCCAGCTTGGGTGCGTAGAATGCACCATCGCCCTCCGCGATCACCGGCTCCACGCCGGCGGCGCGCGCCGCCGACAGCATCTGCGCCTCGGCCTTGTCCCAGAACGCATCCGACCCTGCGCGCTGCGCCGGGCGCGTTGCGAGCTTGATGTGATCCGTCTCCAGCCCGAAATCCGAATGGATCGATCGCGCCAGCGTTATGAAGCGAGCGGTTTCCGATTCAATCTGATCCTCGCGGCAGAAGATGTGCGCATCGTCCTGCGTAAACGCCCGCACGCGCATCAGCCCGTGCAGCGCCCCGCTCGGCTCATAGCGGTGGCAGGCGCCAAACTCGGCCATCCGCATCGGCAGGTCGCGATAACTCTTCTGTCCCTGCTTGAAGATCTGCACATGTCCCGGACAATTCATCGGCTTCAGCGAAAGAACCTCCTCTTCCGCCGTCTCTGCGACGAACATGTTCTCCCGGTACTTCTCCCAATGCCCCGACTGCTCCCAGAACTTGCGGTCGAGCACCTGTGGCGTGCGCACCTCGATATAGTCCGCCTCGTCCAGCCGCCGTCGCACATAGCTCTCCACCGTCCGCCACAGCGTGAGGCCCTTGGGATGCCAGAACACCATGCCCTTGCCCTCTTCCTGCATGTGGAAGAGATCGAGCTCACGGCCGAGCTTGCGATGGTCTCGCTTCTCGGCTTCCTCCAGGCGATGCAGGTGGGCCGCGAGATCCTTCTCGCTGGCCCAGGCCGTGCCGTACATCCGCTGCAGCATCTCGTTGCGATGATCGCCGCGCCAGTAGGCGCCTGCCAGCTTCATCAGCTTGAACGCCTTCGGAAGCTTCCCCGTGGAGGGAAGATGCGGCCCACGGCACAGATCGCTCCACTGCCCGCCATGGCTGTAGAGCGTGATCGCCTCGCCGGGCGGAATGATGTCGTCGATGATCTGCGCCTTGTAGTCCTCGCCGATGCGCTTGAAGTGCGCGATAGCGTTGTCCTTGTCCCACACCTCGCGCTCGATCGGCAGGTCGCGGTCGATGATCTCCCGCATCTTCGCTTCGATCTTTGCGAAGTCATCCGTCGAGAACGGCTCTTTCCGGGCAAAGTCGTAGTAGAACCCATCCTCGATCACCGGCCCGATCGTGACCTGCGTGCCTGGAAACAGCTCCTGCACCGCCTGCGCCAGCACATGCGCAGCATCATGGCGCAGGAGTTCGAGCGACTCCTTCGCGTTGATGTCGAGCAGTTCGAGCGACGCATCGCCGCCGAGCGGCCGCTTCATGTCATGGAGCTGTCCATCGACCTTCGCGATCACTGACCGCTTGGCCAGCGACTTTGAAATGCTCTCCGCGATGGACATGGGCGTCGACCCGTCCGGGTACTCCCGCTTTGATCCGTCCGGAAAAGATACGTTGATCATCGTCTTGTCTTTCGTCGTGTCGGCGGAGGTGTAAGGCGATTTCCCGTCCCGTTGAACCCACCATCTCGCTTGTCGCCCCGGGGCCGGAGCGCAGCAGATAGCCGTGACGCACTTATGCAGCCCGAGGGGCGCTCAAGTGGGTCCTGGACAGCGCTTCGAGCTTCCAGGATGTCGGGCGTGGCAGCCTCGCGACCTCCGCAGTTTCAGTTGTCAGCTATGTCCTGAAACTCAAGGGCGCGCCGGTTCGGACCGGTCCACGCTCCAGACGCCATAGCGCCAGGGGGTGAACCACTGCGCGCCGCTGCTAGTGAGGGTCGGCGCCGGGTCCCACCCGTGCGATCCCCCGGGCCTGCAGCGCGCAAACCGCGCAAGGCCCATCCACGACCCCGCCCAGACCCCATGCCGGCTGACACACTCCGCGCAATACTCCGAGCATGACGGCTCGTGCCGGCAACGCACGCCAAGCGCGATGAACGCCGGCGA
This sequence comes from Pseudomonadota bacterium, assembly GCA_041166025.1. Lineage (GTDB taxonomy): Bacteria > Pseudomonadota > Alphaproteobacteria > Caulobacterales > Hyphomonadaceae > UBA7672. The sequence continues at coordinate 133,765 of JBEAMJ010000007.1, forward strand.
GAGGGTCGCCTTGTAGCCCTTCAGCAGGGCGCCGATCACCGGCTTGTAGGAGGGGCTCTGGGCCATGGCGCGCCCTATACCGCAAACGCGAAAAGCCGGCAAACCGCCCTTGCCTGTCTGCTGCACGCTTGCGGCGGCGGCAGACCTGTCTACAAGCGCTGGAACACTCGGGGACTGGAAATGAAATACGCCGCTTTCGTCACCGCGCTCGCGCTGGCCGCCTGCCAACCTGCCGCTCAGGAGGTCGCAGCGCCCACGCCTGCGGCTGCGCCCGCCGCCGCAATGCCGGCGCCCGCGCCCCTCGGCCTCAAACCCTCCGGTCCGCCGCGCGCCATCACGGCGGAGGCTGAACCCATGGGCGAAGCCTGGGTGACCGACGTCCGCATGATCGAGGGCGCTGACGGCGCCAAGGTCTTTTCCACCGCAGGAGGCGACCCCGCCATCAACGGTCTCTACACCTACCTCGCGCTCTATACGGCCCCGGAGGGCTGGACGCGCGTCTTCCAGATCGGCGATTTCAACTCGTGGGAAGTGGTCGAGGAATCGGCCGAGCGGTTCACCCTGAAAGTCAGCCGCTCCTGGGTCGAGGAAGGTTCGGGCGACATCAAGACCGTCGAGGAGCACCTGATCGTCACCCTGCCGGCTGCAGATGCGACGACGCTCGAAGTCACGCCGGCGGCTTGAGGCTGCAAGCCATTCCCGCAATCGCGACGTTGCGCTAGCCTCGGCCCATGCCCGCCCCGCGCGCATTCGCCGATCTTCACGCCCTCGCCCGGCGCGCTTCGCGCCGCCCGGAAGAAGCTGACGATCTCCTGCAATCCGCCCTGCTGGCTGCGCTGGAAGCCGGACGGACAGATCTCACCTCGCCAGAGACGCGCCGCTGGCTCTCTGGCGTCATCCGCAACCGCGCCGCCTTCGAGGCGCGCACCAGCGCCCGCAGGCGCAGACGCGAAACGGCCTGGGGCCAGGACGCGTCTCATGAGGCGCGAGGCAGCAAGGACGGGCGGTCACGAAGTGGCCAGGCCACAGAAGGCGACGCCCCTCTGCCGGGCCTTCCGCCCAGCCTTCGTCTTCCCGCACTCCTCGCCCTGTCGGGCCATACGCGACAGGAGATCGGATGGCTGCTGAACCTCACCGACACGGCGCTGCGCCAGCGGATCAGCCAGCTCAAACGCGCGCTCGACGCCGCTCCGCCGCCGGAGGCCGATCCGGCCGGTCCCCTCGCCTTCGGCCGCATCCGCCGCGCCCTTCTCGGTCCTGCCCGGCGGACGGATGCCTTTCTCGCCAGCCACGATCCCGACGGGCATCTTTTTGTGGTGAGCCGCTCACAAACCCCCGGCAGGCGGCAACAGACAGACGGGTAACAGGAAAAGGAGTTCGCCCGTGTTCAGCAAGACCCGCATCGGCGCCGTCGTCCACTACGTGACCGACATCAGGCGCACCGAACGATTTTATCGTGAAACACTCGGCCTCGAGACCACACTGACGCCCGGCGAGGAGCCCGGTTCGCACTGGCTCCAGGCCGAGACGGCCGGCGGCGTGTCGCTGATCTTCTTCGAGGCGCCGGGCAAGCCGGGCGCTTCGCCAATCGTCGTCTTCGAGCTGGAGAATGGCGGCATTGATGGTGTGGTCGAGGCCCTCGCAAAAAACGGGGCAACAATCGTCACGCCCGTCAGCCACGCGCCCGGCGGCTGGTCCGCCGACTTCGCCGACCCTGACGGCCACACGCTCTCGCTCTGGCAGTCTGCGGAAAAGCCCCGTTAGGTTTGCGTATCCCGCCGAATGCAGCGGCGCTCAGCGTCCACCACCTGGGCTGAGCGCCGTACGCGGCAACGGGCCCGTCGCCTTTGCGGCGGGCGGCCTGCCGGGCCGCCGCAGCAGCCAGCGCAGCCTCAGCCGCAGAAGATCGCTGATGCCCACACCCGCAGCGCGGCGCGCGTCACGCGCGAACGCAGTGCGCTTGAGGCTCTTCCAGTACTGCCACGCCCAGGGATGATAGGCGCCCGGGATCCACGGCTTTTCCGGGCCGGTGAAGTGAATGATCCTAGGCGCCTCACCATTGAGCCGACGGTCCTCCGGCATGTCTGCGATCAACGACACGATCACCATGTGGCGCTGGGCGTTCCACGCCACGCCGATCCGCTTCCACCGCCCCCAGCACGCCCAGTTCAGCGCATCCTGGTCAGCCAGCGTCAGTTGTTCATCGTTGCGAACAAAGAAGTCGATCGCCTTCGCGAAAAGCCCCTCGCTGCGCACGCGCGCAAGATCGATCACCAGCACGCCCGAATTGAAATAGTCCGGACCCGGCGCAAGCCGCCATGTGTCAGCAAACAGACGCGGATCGACAAACCCGTCGATCGCCGCCGCCACCGGCGCGCCGTCGAGGTCCACGGCCCACAGCTCGCGCACATCAGCGAGCACCGTGATGTCGGCATCAAGATAGATCACGCGCGTGCAATCCGGCGGCGCCAGTTTCTCCAGCCCCAGCCTGAACAGGATAGCGCGCGAGAAATGCTCGCGCCCGGCAAAGGGCGGCATGTCATCATCGCTTACCGTCGTCCAGACGAAGCTCATGCCCGGCGCAGAAGCCGCAATCCGCGCCTGCAAGGGGGCGTCGAGTCCTGCATGCAGGATGATGAAGCGGAAACGCGCGCCTGGTGCGTGGGCGACGACCGAGGCGATCACGGCCGCGGCGTGTGGCGCGTAGTTCGCGTCGAACCCGAGCGCAATGTCGATCGTGTCTGCGGTCCGGGCGTCGCCTGTCATGCGCCCGCCCTCCCGCGGGGCTGGCGGAGCCACCAGCGCAGCCGCAGCCGCATCAGCTGGATGAAGTCCATTCCGAAGGCCTTCCGCACTTCGGCCGCAAAGGGCGTACGCGTGAAGTTCTCCCAATAGGCCCAGGCCCAAGGATGCCAGACATTCCGCATCCACGGCTTTTCCGTGCCGATATAGTGGATCAGCCGCGGGCGGCCGTGGCCCCAGCGCTTGTCCGCCGCCGTCTCCGCTGTGATCTCGTGCGGTTTGAGAAAGCGCTGGACGTTCCAGGTCGGCTCGAGCGCGGCCGCCTTCTTCCAGAAGACATAGTTCAGCGCATCCTGGTCGCCATATAGCAGCTTGGCGTCATGCTCGACGATGAAGTCGAGCGCCTGCGTGAAGAGCCCCTCCGCCCTCACCTTCGCAAGGTCGATCACCTGCACACCGGCGTTGAAGTAACGCCCGCCCTTGGGCAGAGACCACAGCTCGGCGAACGCCTCCGCATCCTGGTAGCAATCCGTCACCGCGCCAAGCGCGCACGAACCAAGATCGAACTCCCACATCTCCCGAATATCGCCCATCACGATCGTGTCCGCATCGACGTAGAGCACGCGCTTGCAGTCGGCTGGTGCAAGCTTCTCCAATCCGAGGCGGAACAGCACCGTACGGTTGAGATGCCCGCGCGTTGCATACACCGGCAGGTCCTCGTCAGCGACATCGATCCATACATAGTCGGGACCCGGCGCCGCCTGCTCGATCCGCCGCTTCTGCTCGGCCGTCACGTCCGCGACCAGCACGATGAAGCGCAGCCGGGCGCCAGGCGCGTGGCGAACAATCGACGACATGACGTTGGCGGCATGCGGGGCATACCGTCCATCGAACCCGAAGGCCACGTCGATGCGATCGCTCATGAGGTCGCTCCCGCGCGAGGACGCCGAGGCCAGGGCGTGATGAGGCGCAGCGCTGCGCCCCGCAGCTTCGGCTTCATCGCCATGTGATAGAGCGCGCGCGCCGGAAACACGCGGAACGCCCTGAATAGGGCCATCCAGCCGGCGCCGCGCGGGCCCGTTGCAGCGCGGCTGGCGGCCGCATCAACAAAATAGTCGAAGTGCTGGCGCAGCGTCAGGCCATAGCAGCGCGTGAGCTCGAGAGGACTTGCGAAGACCTTTCGCTCGGGCAGCGCATGGCGAAGGAAGACACGCCTGGCAAACGTCACGCGGCGCATGCGCAGCTTGTCGAAAGAGCCGGGCGGGCGCTGGCGAAACAGAACGCCAGGCGTTGGCGTGAAGCCCACCTTGCGCCTCCGGGCGAGACGCAGTTGCCAGTCCCAGTCCTGGTCCCCCAGGAGCGTCTCGTCGAAGAGACCGATCTCGCGCGCAACGCTCGCCCTCACAACGGTCGCGCCCAGCTGGGGGTAGCAGGACGACAGCATCGCCTTGACTAGCGCATCGCCGCTGCCGGGATTGTCCGGCCAGGGCGCGGTCTCGGGCCGCAGGCTCTGGTCCGTCGAGATCACCTGTCCAAACACGGCTTCCAGCCCAGGCTGTTCGCGGAGCAGATCAAGCTGCGCGGTGATGTTCGCAGGCAGCCACACATCGTCATCGTCAAGAAACGCGATGAACGGCCCGGTGGCCATCCTGAGCCCGGCGTTGCGCGCTGCGCCCGCGCCAACCTTCGACACCGTCATGTACCGCGCCGCGAATGCTTCGGCGGCAGCCTTGTTGGCCGGGGCAATGCCGTTGTCGCCGACCAGAATCTCGAACTTCAGCGTGTCCGTCTCGAGCGCTCGGATGCTCGCGAGCGCCTCGCGCAGCAGCACCGGCCGATCGCGCGTCGGCACGATCACCGAAACCAGCGTGGGAGCGGTCGGCGCGCTCAAACCCATTCCTCCCAACGGTCGAATTTCCCGTCGAGGAGCGCCTTGAAGATGCGGTCGCCGTCGAACTTGGTGACAAATGTGCGCGCAACCGTGCCCTGCGGCCGCGTTGCTTCCGCCTGAGCATAGATCACGTCATAGCCTGCATCTTTTGCGGCCTTCATCGCCTCGCCCGTCCAGTTGGCTGACTGGCCCAGCGGAATCGCGAACGTCCTGGGCGCATGGCCCAGCCTCCGCTCGAAAAGGTCGCGCGAGCCAGCGAGTTCATCGAGGATCTGCTGCTGTCCGATCCGGCCAAAGTCGGGATGCGTCGCCGAGTGGCTGCCCATCTCGGCGCCGCCCGCAAGCAGCGCTTCGACATCTCGCCAGCCCATTACAAGCGGGTTGACCCAGTCCACCTTGCCTTCCGTCCAGTCCGAGACGGGAAAGAAGGTCCAGGGCAGATTGTAGTCCTTCATGATCGGCGCGGCGTTGGTCGCCACGCTCTTGAGGCCATCATCAAACGTTATGGCGAGGTCCTTCGGTCCACCGCCGGTACGCGCGATCTCGGAGGCCGGGACGAAGCGGTAGCCCGCATCGAGCGCAAGCTCGATATGGCGGCGCAGCTGCGCCGGCGTGACATCGTTGGCGCCCCACTCGTCCTGCCCGACCGTGTGATAGCAGAGGATGCGGCCGATATAACGGCGGCGCGCGCGCCCGACGCGCGCGAGCACGTGGCGCTCGCAGCACATCCGCGCGGATGCGAACCGCTTGCGGTCGATACCGACCGCGTGGGCAACCCTGGACAAAGCCTTTTTCACGACCTGCATGCCTGGTCCGCCGGATAGGCGCGGACCGAAACCCGTCATCCTGCCGTCAGCAAGCGGCATGTCAGAGAGGCCTGCGCCGTTAACCGCGTTCCTGCGAAGCCATGAACGGCTTTGCCTGTCTCGCGCGGCTGGAAAGCCAGCGTCGCAAGGGACGGTCGCAGAGCCGGTCGGCGATCCACGCCACAAGTCCGGCCGCAAGCGCAACGGCTAGCGCCAGCAGCGGCCCCTCTCCCAGGTGCACGCCCATCACCGCGGCCGCCGTGCTAATCACCCCGAGCAGCGGCACGTGCAGGACATAAACGCCATAGGACAGCATCCCCGAGGCAGCGCACATGCGCGCAGCCACGCCTGTCACCACGCTGCCACTCGCCAGCGTCACAAGAGCGGGCATCAGCACCAGCGCCGCAGCGATGTCATACGCCACGCGCCAGACGCCGGTTGGAGCAGCTGCGATCACCGCCACAAACGCACCTGTCGCGGCCCACCACGGCAAGCCGGGAAGCTTCACCGTCTGCCTCAGCCTGTAGATCGCGACGCCCGCAAAGAAGTCGAACATCACACGCGCAAGGCCCGCATCGAGATGAGCCCACATCCAGCCCGGTCCACGCACATCGCCATGCCGGATGACGGTAAATGCAACAGCCCCCGCGCCCGCCGCCAGCGCTGCAACCAGGACCCGCCATGAGAGGAGGCGTGCGACAAAACCGTAAACCAGGTTCGCCAACAGCTCGAACAGCAGCGACCAGGCTGGCGGGTTGGCTGGATAGAGTTCGCCGTGACCGTAAGTGGCGGTCTGCGGCGCCGGCAGGAACAGAAGTCCCAGCGCCGCGACGGTCAGGATGTCTGTCCAGGCCGGCCCGAGCCATCCCCGCGCCGCGCCCAGCACCACAAGCGAGAGCGCGATCGCCAACCCGAGCAGATACATCGGATAGAGCCGGATCAGCCGCGCCCTCATGAAGGCGAACGCAGACCCTCCCGCCTCAAGTCCGCGCCCATAGGCGTGGGCCAGGACGAAACCGCTCAGCACAAAGAAGAAGTCGACCGCGAGGTAGCGGCCCGGAATGACCTCGCCGAGCCAGCCGCCTGGTACGTGGTCGAGGATCACAGCAAAAGCCGCAACGCCGCGCAGACCATCCAGCAGCAGGAAACGCTCCGCACCGTACGAGGGAGCGGCTGCGTTAACCACGTTGCCAGAGGTGTCCGTCATCTGGCGCAAAGCCGTGCACGGCTCGGGCCATCTGTGTCCGTCTGGCACTTGCCCCTGCCCGCAGCTGGGATAAAGCTGCCCGCGCGACAGGCGTCCCGAGAGGGACTTAAAAGGGAACCGGGATCTTCCAGCCCGGACTGCCCCCGCAACTGTGAGCGGCGAGCCGCGCATCACAGCCACTGGAGACGCTCATCCGAGCCGATCCGGGAAGGCGATGCGCAAAGGCGTTGACCCGCGAGTCAGGAGACCTGCCTGCCGCAGTCGCTTTCGCGCGGTCCGGGGATGGGCCGAACGAACGGAAGTCATTCCGCCAGGCGACGTCCCGGACCGTGCACGCGTGCGGCGATGTCGCCGTTCGTGTCGCGGTCTCCAGCATTGGAGACGTCAACGTGAACATGACTCTATCTTCCCCCCTCATGCTCGCCGCGAGCCTTGCGCTCGCTGCCGCGCCTGCCCTCGCCCAGACCAGCACAAGTGATGACACGATCATCATCACCGGCGTGGTCGCCCCCCTCGAAGCCGACAAGCTCGGCCAGTCCATCACAGTTCTGCCGGGCGACCTGATCGAGGATCAGGGCTATGCCTACGTGCCGGACGTCCTGCGGCAGGTCCCGAGCCTTGCCGTCAGCCAGCTCGGCTCGCCGGGCGCCCTGACCCAGGTCCGCGTTCGCGGCGCTGAAGCCAACCACACGCTTGTCCTCATCGACGGGATCGACATCTCGAGCCCTGACCAGGGCGAAACCGATTTCTCCACGCTGGTCACCCATGATCTGGCGCGAATCGAAATCCTTCGCGGCCCGCAGTCTGGCCTCTACGGCTCGAACGCGCTCGCCGGCGTCGTGAACCTTGTTACCCGCAGGGAGATCGACGCGAGCTATCTGGCCGCCTCCCTCGAGGCTGGCTCCTTCGAAACGCTCGACCTCGAAGCCAGCGCCGGCACAGGCGACGGCGAGGACGACTATCTCGCAATCAGCGCCAATCACATCACATCCGCAGGCTATGACATCTCGCCTGATCAGGTGGCAAATGGTGTTCCCGCCGTCGGCGTCGGCGGCCAGCGCGGCGAGGCTGAAGGCAATCGCATCACCTCGGTCAACCTTCGCGGCGGCAAGCGCCTCAGCGACGTCCTCCGCGTCAATGGCATTGCGCGCTACGTCACCAGGGAGTCGGACACGGACGGACAGGCATTCGGCTTCCCGATCGCCGGCCAGACCTATGACGACGCCAGCCGCACCGAACACGAACAACTCACCTTCGGGGCCTCGGCCGTCATCGATCCGTGGGATGGCGCCTGGGAAACGACGCTCTCGGCCAGTCATGTCGATGAAAGCCGCCGCAGCCGTCTCTCCGACTTCCCCTTCCTCCTGGGTCCGCCCGTGCCGTCGCCAGCGGACCTCCTTCTGATCCCCCTGTTCGCATCCGGTTCGGATTCCACGCGCCTGCGCCTCGGCGTCGTCTCCACTGTCCGCTTCGGCGACGACGGCGTGCGGCACTTCGTGACAGGCTTTGCCGAGCACGAGGAGGAAACCTACACTGACCCGTTCATCAACCGCGACGAAGAGCGCGCGCTTGGGGCCGTGGGCCTGCAGTACCGCAACGAGATTGCCGACCAGCTCTATCTTTCGGCCACCGTCCGCCACGACTCCAACGACGATTTCCAGGACATCGAGACATACAGCCTCTCCGCCGCCTGGCAGGTTCCCGGCACGGGCACGCGCATGCATTCGTCGTGGGGCACCGGCGTCACCGCACCGACCTTCATCGAGCAGTTCGGCTTCAATCCCGGAACCTTCATCGGCAACGTCAACCTCGTGCCGGAGGAATCCATCGGCTGGGACATCGGCATCGAGCAGGCCTTCTTCGACGACGCCCTTGTCGTCGACCTTACCTGGTACAAGGCCGAGCTGGAGAACGAGATCTTCACCGCCTTCCTGCCGAGCTTCGAGACGACGCCGCTCAACAGCACAAGCGACTCGGACAGGTCGGGCTGGGAACTGACGATCGCTGCGACGCCGGTGGAAGGACTGTCCTTCTACGGCGCCTATTCGCAGCTCGACGCTACCGAACCTGCCGGCATCGAAATCCGCCGCCCAAAGGAGCAGGCCTCGCTCGACGCCAGCTGGGACTTTGCGGGCAGCCCGTTCCAGCTCAATCTCGGCCTCACCCATGTCGGTGAAAATGTCGACACCGACTTCGCCACCTTCCTGCGGACGGAACTCGACGCCTACACGCTGATACGGCTCGGCGCCTCATGGCAGGCAACCGACCAGATCGAACTCTACGCGCGCGCTGAAAACCTCACCGACGAGACTTATCAGGAAGTCATCGGCTACAACGGCGCGCCGCAAGCCTTCTATCTCGGCCTCCGCTTCCGCGACGAGGCAAGCAAGTGAAACGCTCACCAAAGGCCCCCGCTTTCCTCCTCCAGTGCGCAGCACTGGGGGAGGTCGCACGCGATGCGCGAAGGAGGCGGCCTTTTGCTGTCGCCATGTTCACCGCTCTGTTCTCGGGCCTTTGCCTCGCCGCCCACGCCCAACCCCAACGCATCGTGTCGATGAATCTCTGCACCGACGAACTGCTCATGCGCATCGTCGACCCGTCACGCATCGCCGCCATCACCCATCTCTCGCAGCAGCCGATCAACGCCCCACTCGGCCTCAACGCGATCGCTTCCAGGCTCCCGATCAATCACGGGCTCGCCGAGGAAGTGATCGCCTTGAAGCCCGACCTCATACTCGCCGGCTCCTTCACGACGACGACAGCCACCGCCCTCCTGCGCCGTCTCGGCTACACCGTCATCACCTTCGCGCCCGAGAACTCCTTCGACGACATGCGCGCCAACATCCGCAAGCTCGGCGCAGCGACGGGAGACCAAGCCAGGGCCGAACAGCTCATCGCCGACTTCGACGCCCGGCTTGGCGCACTGCAGGCCCGTATCCCGGACGATACGCGGCCCATCTTCGCGGACATCGGCGTCAACAACTTCATCACGGGGGAGGGAACACTCTATGCCGAGGTCGTGAACGCCGCCGGCTACCGGACGCTCGGCCAGGCGCTCGGTTTCAGCGGCTACCGCAACGTGCCGCTCGAACAGATCCTCACCATTCGCCCCGCGCTCATGTCCACCGCGACACCGTGGACGCACCCCCCCTCCATGTCGACCATGGCGCTCGGCCACCCTGCCGTGCGCGCCATGGCAGCCCGCACGCCGCAAGTGGACATACCCGAGCGCTACACGACATGCGGCGCGCCCAGCATCCTCGGCGCTGTCGAAATCCTCGTGAACGCGCGCGAGAAGCAGGCGCGCTCGCCATGAAACCGCCTCTCGCCTACCCGCTGCTGATCGCCGTCCTCGCGCTCACTTTGCTGCTCCTCGCCGCCTTCTCGATGCTCGTCGGCGCTGGCGGCGGCCTGAGCGAACTCCTCGCCATGATCGCCAGCGACAATGCAGATACCGCCACTCTGATCATGATGGAGGTCCGCCTGCCGCGAACGCTCCTCGCCCTGATGATCGGCGCCAGTCTTGGCCTCGCAGGCGCATCCTTGCAGGGCTTTCTTCGCAACCCGCTCGCCGATCCCGGCGTCGTCGGCGTAACCTCGGCCGCCAGCCTCGGCGCTGTGCTTGCTCTCTATTCGGGTCTCTCGATGGCCTTCCCGCTTGCGCTGCCAATGACGGGCATCGCCGGCGCGCTGCTCTGCGCATTGCTGCTGCAAGGTCTCGCCGGCCGCGGCGGCGTGCTCTCGCTCGTGCTGGCCGGCGTCGCCATCTCCAGCCTGTGCGCCGCGCTGATGTCGCTCGCCCTCAACCTTTCGCCCAATCCTTACGCCGCGGCCGAAATCATGTTCTGGCTGATGGGCTCGGTCACTGACCGCTCGATGGACCATGTCGCCTTTGCCGCTCCGCTGATCCTCATCGGCTGGGCCGTCCTCGCCTTCTCCGCCCGCGCGCTCGACGCGCTCAGCCTCGGCGAAGAGTCCGCCGCCAGCCTCGGCGTCAACATCCTCACCACCCGCAACATGGTCATCGGCGGCACGGCGATCAGCGTCGGCGCCGCGACCTCCGTCTCCGGCGGCATCGGCTTCATCGGACTCATCGTCCCGCACATCCTGCGACCGCTCGTCGGCCACAGCCCGAGCCGCCTCCTCCTCGCCTCTGCTCTGGGCGGAGCGGCGCTCCTTACCGCCGCCGATATACTCGTTCGCGTCCTGCCGACTGGCGCAGAGCTCAAGCTCGGTGTTGTCACCGCGCTTGTCGGCGCGCCCTTCTTCCTCTGGCTGATCTTCCGCGCCCGCACGGAGATCGAGTCATGAAGCTCGAAGCCCGCAGCATTCGTGTCCACGCCTCCGGCAAGCCGATCGTCAACACTGCCTCGCTCAGCGTCTCATCCGGCGAACTCGTCGGCCTCATCGGCCCCAACGGCGCGGGCAAGTCCACGCTCCTCAAGGCCATGCTCGGCCTCCGCCCGAAAATCTCCGGCGATATCCTGCTCGACGGCGAGGATTTCCTGGCCCAGCCCGCCCACCTGCGCGCCCGGAGACTCGCCTACCTGCCGCAGGACCGCCGCGTCGAATGGCGCCTGCCCGCCGCCGACATCGTGATGCTTGGCCGCTACCCGCATCGCGCGCGCTTCGGCGCCCCCACACCGGAGGACCGCGCCGCCGTCGCCCGCGCACTCGACGCTGTCGATGGTCACGCCTTCCTCGACCGGCCCATCAACGTCCTCTCCGGCGGCGAACGCACCCGCATCCTCCTCGCCCGCGCCCTCGCGGTCGAAGCCCCCATCCTCCTCGCCGACGAACCCATCGCCGCGCTCGACCCCTACCACCAGCTGCATGTGATGGAGGTCCTGCGCGCGCGCGCGCATGCGGGCGCCGCCGTGCTTGCCGTGATACACGACCTCGCTCTGGCCGCCCGCTTCACGGACCGGATCGTCCTTATGCACGAGGGTGCCATCGCCGCCGAAGGCCGCCCGGGCGATGTCCTCACCGCGGCGAATCTGGCCCGCATCTATCGAATCCAGCCGGATGCAGCCCTCGGCTATGCGCGTCTCACCTAGCGTCAGCTAGCGAGAACGTTATCCCGCCGGGCCAAGGGGGAGAGCGTTCGAACCCCCTCACCGCATTGACGTTTTTCGGCATTTGGGCGAAAAACTCGTAACTCGCATTACACGCCCCGTTCCGCGCCTTCCCGCCTCCTGAAGGAGTCATCGATGAAACGCACCCTGTTCCTCGCCACGGCCGCCGCCGCCGTTCTCGGCCTCACCGCGATCGCTGCGCCCACCACGACCGTGGCGACGCCAGAGCGCGCCGACAACTTCCAGCTCACCGATCACACGCGCCTTGCGCACGAGCTTCACTATTTCCGGGACGCCCCGGCCATCGTGATCATGAGCCAGATCAACGGCACCAAGGTCTCGCGCAAGGCTGCCGCCGACCTCGAAAAGCTGCAGGCGAAATACAAGGACCAGGGCGTCATCTTCTACATGCTGAATTCGACGGACTCGCGCGACGCCGCCGCGGCCGAGGCGAAGGCGCAGGGCTTCGACATTCCGATCCTCGTCGATGAACTCCAGCTCGTGGGCGACTCGCTGGGGGTTAAGCGCGAAGGCGAGGTCTTCGTTATCGAGCCGAAGGGCGGCTTCAAGATCGCCTATCATGGCCCGCTCGCCGAGACCGCCAGGGCGATCGACGCCGTCATCGCCGGCCAGCCGGTCGCCAAGCCGCGCATCGAGGTCAAGTCCGGGACCGAGATCAAGTTCGCTGACCGTGGCAAGGACGTCGAGCACGCAAACATCTCCTATACCGATGAGATCGCCCCGATCCTCCAGGCCAAGTGCGTCACCTGCCACCAGAAGGGCGGCATCGCGCCCTTCGCGATGGACAGCTACGAGGTGGTCAAGGCCATGGCGCCGATGATCCGCGAGTCGGTCCGTACCGAGCGCATGCCGCCCTACTTCGCTGACCCGCACATCGGCACGTTCCAGAACGACCAGGCGCTTAGCCCCGATCAGACGAAGACGCTGATCCACTGGCTCGAAGCGGGCGCACCGCGCGGAACCGGCCGCGATGTCCTCAAGGAAGAAGCCGGCGAGGCCCCTGAATGGCCGACCTTCCTCGGCAAGCCCGACGTGATCGTCGAGCTGCCGGCCTTCGACGTTGCCGCCAAGGGCATCGTCGAATACCAGAACATGCGCGTCGAGAACCCCTTCAAGGACGACACCTGGCTGCGCGCCATCTCGATCAAGCCGGGCGACCGTGCGGTTCTGCACCATGTCGTGTCGAACCACGTCTCGGACCCCAAGCTGCCCAAGTCGAAAATCCCGGGCGGCTCGGTCGGCTCCTACACGCCCGGCGCCGAAGCGCAGGTGATCGCCAAGGACGCGGGCGCGCCCGTGCCCGGCGGCGGCAAACTGCACTTCCAGATGCACTACACCACGACCGGAAAGGCGGCGACCGACCGCACCCAGGTCGGCTTCTACACACTCAAGTCGCCGCCGAAATTCATCAAGCGCTCCACCGTGATCGGCGATTTCGGCCTCAAGATTCCCGCCAATGCGGCGCGCCATGAGGAAGTGTCCTACCAGACCTTCCCGGCAGACGCATACATCTACACCCTCTACCCGCACTCCCACTATCGCGGTTACTCGGTTGAGCTGAAGGCGGTGACGCCGGACGGCAAGGAAACGATGCTGCTCAGCCTGCCCAAGTATGACTTCAACTGGCAGCGCGACTACGACCCGGTCGAGCCGATCCTGGTCAAGAAGGGCACCAAGCTCGTTGCAAAGTGGATCTACGACAACTCGGCCAACAATCGCGCCAACCCCGATCCGAAGCGCGACATCACCTGGGGCGAGCAGACCCACGAGGAGATGATGTATTTCCGCGTGAACTATCGCTGGGCCGACGAGACCGTCGACAACATCCGCAACGACCTCCAGTCGCAGCTGATGTCGTCCATGTCGGTCGGGATGATCGACGACAACTATGACGGCCTCATCCAGGAGACCGAGCTCAAGGGCATGATGGCGTCGCTGAAACCGCGCTTCAAGGCGCTCGACACCGACAACTCCGGCGCGCTCGACTCCAAGGAGATGGCCGCGTCCGGCCTCAGCCGCATGCGCCCGGCCCGCGACGACATCGATCTCTAGGCTTCACAAAGGTTGAAACCGCAAGGGCCGGAGCACATGCTCCGGCCCTTTGCATTTGGGCCCGGCCGCATCGCGACGCGTTGCGAAGGGCCGCATTTTCCGGCAATCGCCCTTGGGTGTCACGCGCGCCTGCCGCGCCAGAATGGTCCCGCACTGCATGGCTGCGCCGCCGCGCCCGCTCTCCTCCGCAGATCTGCGTCGTTACGCAGTGTCACGAACCCTGTTCGCGCCGACGTCTCTGAGCCGCGCCATCGACAGGCTCGGCTTCGTGCAGGCCGACCCCATCCGCGCGCCAGCGCGTGCGCAGGACCTCACGCTTCGCCATCGTGTCCGCAACTACCGAGCGGGCGATCTTGAGAGGCTCTATCCCGGGCTTGGCATCGAGGAAGACGTCTTTGTCAACTACGGCTTCCTGCCGCGCGCCACCCACGCCGTGATGCATCCGCGGTCCCCGCGAATGACCTGGGCGCGCGCCGACCAGCAGAAGGCCGAGGCTATCCTTGCCTTCGTTCGGGAACGTGGCGCTGTCCACCCACGCGACGTCGATGACCATTTCCAGCACGGAAAGACCCGCAACTGGTTCGGCGGCGCTTCGAATGCGAGCACACAGCTTCTTGAAGGCCTCCACTATCGCGGCCATCTGCGCGTTGCCGGGCGCGCCGGCGGTGTTCGACTCTATGAGATGCGCAAGGTTACCCCTGCGCAGGCGGATCCGGCGGCGGCCATGGATGCGCTGGTCGATGTCATCGTGCGCAAGTATGCCCCGCTTCCTGCGCGATCGCTCGCAGAGCTGGTCTACCTCCTGCGCCACGGCGCGCCGCAATGGGCTGATGATCGCAAGGCCGCGCTGGCTCGCGCGGCGACACGCCTTCCGTCAGCGGAGGTCGATGGCGTCCTCTGGCTCTGGCCCCGCGGCGAGGACCCGCGGGCAGCACGCTGGGCCAGTGGCGCGTGTGCAGACGCGGACGTTCGTCTCCTCGCGCCATTCGATCCGCTGGTGTGGGATCGCCGACGCTTCGAGATGTTCTGGGGCTGGACGTACAGATTCGAGGCCTACACGCCCGCCGCCAAACGGAAGAGAGGCCACTATGCCCTGCCGATGCTCTGGCGCGGCATGCTCATCGGCTGGGGCAATCTGTCCGTCAACGATGGTCGCCTGAGCGCAGACTTCGGCTATGCAACTGGCGCCCCGCCCCGACACAGGGCTTTCGCGCCCGCTCTGGATCAGGAACTGGACCGGATCAGCAGGTTTCTTGGCCTGGATCAGGCCGATCCGCCGGGAAAGGCACACGCCATTGACGCCCGGGGCGCTGCGAGGCAATAAGCGCGCCTCGCCTTGTCAGCGAGCCTTCGTCTGCGATCACGGGCTGGAATTGGGCGGTTAGCTCAGCGGTAGAGCACTACCTTGACATGGTAGGGGTCACAGGTTCGATCCCTGTACCGCCCACCAGCCCTGAAACACCCCAAAATCAAATACCTAAGTTGGTTTCGGCGATATCCCGACGCCACTACTGTCTGCGACCTGTTGCCAAAAGTTGCCAAACTTGCATCGGCATTTTTGTACCGGGGTACACTCGGCGCAGCCTTGTGCGACTATAGGGTAGTGGTTGGTCAGACGCGGTTCAACACGTTGGCGGTGGGGGCTGTGTTGAACGAAGACCTGTTCGAAGTCGTAACCCTCCAAAAGGAGTGGAGCGCGCA
>JBEAMJ010000008.1:0-13641 GCA_041166025.1 Pseudomonadota bacterium
TCAGCTTTTCGGCAACTGCTCCTTCATTCGGGCGTGG
This sequence comes from Pseudomonadota bacterium, assembly GCA_041166025.1. Classification (GTDB taxonomy): domain Bacteria; phylum Pseudomonadota; class Alphaproteobacteria; order Caulobacterales; family Hyphomonadaceae; genus UBA7672. The sequence goes on from JBEAMJ010000008.1 coordinate 38, forward strand.
CAGCTTGTCCCGGTCTGGAACACCCGGGGGCTGCATGTCCATCGACAAGAGCGCCAACATCCATGAGCGTCTGGCCGCCGCCGAGGCCGCGCTTCATGCCGTTGGCCAGCAGATCTCTCCGGCCGTGCGCCATGTCGACATTGCGGTGCTGATTCCGGCCTACAATGAAGCCAAGACGATCGGCGATGTCGTGAAGTCGTTCCGCATCGCCCTGCCCCACGCGCGCATCTTCGTCTACGACAACAACAGCCACGACAACACAGCGACCCTCGCGCGCGAGGCTGGCGCGATCGTTCGCCGCGAGCCGCTGCAGGGCAAGGGACATGTCGTGCGTCGCATGTTCTCGGACATCGAAGCTGACGTCTATGTGATGGTGGACGGCGATGCGACCTATGACGCCGCTGCGGCGCCGCGTCTTGTCTCGCGGCTCATCGAGACGCAGGCCGATATGGTTGTGGGCGCGCGCATAACGGAAGAGAAGGCCGCATATCGCGCGGGTCATCGCTTCGGCAACAAGGTGCTGACCGGGCTTGTCGCCTGGCTGTTCGGCGACCGCTTCACCGACATGTTGTCGGGCTATCGCGCCTTCTCGCGACGCTTCGTGAAATCCTTCCCGGCGCTCGCCTCCGGCTTCGAGACGGAGACAGAGCTGACCGTGCACGCGCTTGAGCTCGACATGATCACCGCGGAAGTACAGACGACCTATGGCGCCCGACCGGACGGTTCAGTGTCGAAGCTCTCGACCTGGAAGGATGGCTTCCGCATTCTCGGCACCATCGGACGGCTGATGCGCGACGAGCGCCCGCTGCTGTTCTTCGGGGCGCTGGCCGGCGCGATCATGCTCACCAGTGTCGTTCTCGCCGCGCCCGTGATCGGGGAATACATGGCGAGCGGCCTTGTACCGCGCTTCCCGACGGCTTTCCTCTGTGGGACGCTGGCCGTGCTCGCCTGCATCAGCCTGGTCTCGGGCATCATTCTCGAGACGGTGAGCCTCGGACGGCGCGAGATGAAGCGACTGTCCTATAACGCCATCGAGAGCCTGGCCGCCAAGCTGGACCGGCTGGAGGAGACGCGCCTGACGCTGACCTCGCTGCGGGCGCAGGCGCTGAGCGAAAACCCGGCCCTGGGAGCCCTGCCGCGCCGTCGCCGCACGCACTGACGGCTTGCCTCCGGAGCTGGGGGCGGCCATCTAGGGCGCATGACCGATGCGCGCCCCGAAACCCGTCTGCAGATCCGGATCATTCCGGTGACGCCGCTACAGCAGAACTGTTCGCTGATCTGGGATAGCGAGACGAAGAACGCCGTGCTGGTCGATCCCGGCGGCGATACCGACACGCTGATGGGCGCACTCGAGCATTTCGGGCTCACGCTCAAGGAGATGTGGCTGACGCATGGCCATCTCGACCATGCCGGCGCCGCCGCGGAGATCCGCGAGCGTACGGGCGTGCCGGTGATCGGGCCGCACAAGGACGACCAGTTCTGGCTCGACCAGGTGGAAAGCTCCGCCCAGCGCTATGGGCTGACCGGCCTCAAGAATGTGACGCCCGATCGCTATCTCGAAGACGGCGATGTGCTGGAGCTTGAGGGCGTGAAGTTCGATGTCTCGCACACGCCAGGCCACACGCCGGGCCATGTCGTTATCCACAACAAGGATGCGCACATCGCGTTTGTCGGCGACGTCCTCTTCCAGGGCTCGATCGGCCGCACCGACTTTCCGCGCGGCAATCACCAGCAGCTGATCGACTCGATCACCGGCAAGCTCTGGCCGCTGGGCGATGACATGACGTTTGTTCCAGGCCATGGCCCAACCAGCACCTTTGGCCAGGAGCGGCGCTCCAACCCGTTCGTGGCAGACCGACTGACAGGTTATGCTGGCGCGATTAAGCAGGCGGGCGACACGTTCGACCAGAAGACAGCGAAGCGGTATACCTGAGGCCCGAGGCGACCGACGGATCTGTCCTCCGGCGGGAGGAGGTAACGAAATGACGAGCGCGACAGTATCGGAGCCAGGCAGGGTTTGGTCCGAACGGCACGGACATGTCCTGAAGATCATCATAGACAATCCAGCGAAGAAGAACGCGTTCCTACCTCGAATGATGGAGGAGATGTCCGCTTCTCTGACGGAGCTCGATCGGGATCCGGATCTCTGGGTCGGCGTCATTACCGCGGAGGGGCCGAACTTTACCGCCGGCCTGGACATGCCAAGGTTCTTTGGGCCAACGGCGACGCCGCCCAATATCCCTCCCGGGAACATCGATCCATTCGGCCTGCGCAATAGCTGCCGGAAGCCTGTCGTTACCGCGGTGCAGGGCATCTGTTTCACCATCGGAATCGAGATGGCGCTGGCCGGCGATATCGTGATCGCTGCGGCAGACACGCGCTTTTGCCAAATGGAGGCGAAACGCGGCATTGCACCCCTTGGCGGCGCCCACTTCCGCTATGTCAGCCGGGCCGGTTGGGGCAATGCGATGTATCACCTTATGTTATGCGACGAGTTCAGCGCTGCAGAGGCCCATCGTATCGGCCTGGTGCAGGAGGTGACCCCGGTGGGCCAGCAGATCGAACGCGCGATGCACGTGGCAGAGACAATTGCCTCCAACGCTCCGCTGGGCGTGCAGGTCACCAAGGAAGCGGGCCGCCTCTTTACCGAGGCGGGCGAACAAGCGGCTATCGCAGCCTTGCCGATGATCCGCCAGCGCGTGATGAACAGCGCCGATGCAGCGGAGGGCATCCGGTCGTTTGTCGAACGGCGCGCCGCGAAGTTTGAAGGCCGCTGATCCGGCTGTCTGGGGTGACGCTTTCGAATGGCGCTACTTCACCACTGAATCCTCAGCGCGGGCGCCGCCCAGAATCCCAATGAGGCCGTGATTGCCCTCGTGGCAGGCGTATTCGTAGACAGCGCCATCGACGGCGGCGAACTCGTATTCCCCGCCCCACGGCTCGACCCAGGTGTCGGGATCGGCGACATGGAAGGCGTAGTGGAGACGATCTTCGGCGACGCGGGTGAAGCGCTCGGTGACCTTCATGTTCGGCCCGCCGCCACGCACATTCTGGCGCGGGTGGAAGCCGATCGTTTCGACCACCAGCGTGTCGCCGTCCCATGAGGCGATCGAGTCGCCCATCCACGGGCGGATACCATCGCTGCGGTGCTTGCCGCCGATCGGGATGATGCGGACATCGTGCACCATCTCGACCCAGATGGCGAAATGGTCGGGCGTCTGCACGAACTGGTAGGTGTTGTTGTAGAGCTGGTCGGTCATCACCGGGCCGGAGGAGACGCCGAAGCTCATGATGCAGCGTTCGCCCAGCGAACGGTCTTCCGGATTATCGGCTTCGCCGCGCGTGGTGTCGGCTTCGCTGGTCTGGACGATACGCGCGCGGCCCGAATCCGCGCCGGAAACACGGGCCGGCATGCGGCCGTTCTTCGGGTAGGTGATGAGCGAGGTGCGACCCTGTCCGTTGACGCGCATCACCCAGTCGCCCGGATCGGTCCAGCCGGCATTGTAGCCGCAATTCACCCCGCGCGAACCGCCGCGACATTCGTCCAGCGTGTCGGGGCCCCGCGCGAGCGTCGTCCAGTTGTCCTGCACTTCCCTGGCCGTGGGCGCGTTGATGCGAGCGTTGCGCGTGAAGGTCTCGGTCTCGATCTTCGCCATCTCGGCGTCTGTATAGACGAGCTGGTCGCCGAGCTCGCGGGCGCGTTCGAGATTGGTGGAGCTGGCATTGGTCCAGACGCCGCTGAGGTCCGGCTTGCCGGTGGAGGTTCGCGTTGGTTCGTAGCCGGGACGCATTGCCGGAGCTGCCATCTGTGCGGCGGCCGTCGGCAGGGCGGACAGGGCCATTGCCGCAAGCACGATGGCGCCCCGCCGGAGATGTGGCATCCCGATCATGAAACGCTCTCCTCCCATTGCCGGTTTCGGCTTTTGTTTTTGACAGTTTTCCGGTGTGGGCTCGTGTGCGCAAGACAAAAGTCGGAGATAGGCGAGGCTATGCCGTCCCAAATCCGGCTGCACGACCGCCTGACAGCGAGTGTGTTCGAAGAATGAGCCAGTACGCCCTCTTCCAGACTGCGATCGGCTGGGCCGGGATTGCCTGGGGCGAGAACGGCCTTACCGGCGCCAACCTGCCGGAGGCGGACGTCGCCGCGGCGGGCGCGGCGTGCGCACGTCGCTTCGCCGGGGCGAGCGAGGCGACGCCGCCGGCCGAGATCGCTGCGATCATCGATGGCGTTCGCGCGCTGCTGCGGGGCGAGACGCCGATGCTTCTGGAGGCGCAGCTCGATCTGTCGCGCGTTCCGGCGTTCAACGCCAAGGTCTATGCGATTGTACGGCAGATACCGCCGGGCGAGACGTTGACCTATGGCGAGGTGGCGGTGAGGCTCGGCGACAGGTTGCTCGCGCAGCAGGTAGGACAGGCGCTGGGGCGCAATCCGTGGCCAATCATCGTGCCCTGCCATCGCGTGACGGCGGCCGGCGGCAAGCTCGGCGGGTTCACAGCGCGCGGAGGCACACAGACCAAGCTGAAGCTGCTGGCCATCGAAGGCGCGAGGGCCGCGGCTCAGGCGGACCTGTTCGGCTCTAGGCCTGATCCGTGAGGACTGTTCCCTCGATCCGGCCCGGGCGCGTAGCGCCGATCATGGCAAAGCAGCAAGCGCCTGCGAGGAAGCATCCTGCGCCGACCCACAGCGCAAGATCGTAGGACCGAGTTGCGTCGTGGACCTGTGCGAACAGGATGCCCCCGACGGCGGTGCCGCCGACCACCGCCGCATTCACACAGCCCATCAGCGCGCCGAAGGCCTTGAGGCCGAAATAGCGCGCGATCAGGAAGGGTCCGACATCGCCCTCTGCGCCCTGGCTGAGCCCGGCGAGCGCGATGCCGGTGATCACAAGCGGCAGGAAAACATTCTGTCCCAGCAGCAGCAGGCAGCCTGCGGCCGGAAGCGCCATGGCGAGGAAAGTGACGAGCTGCGGCGGGAAGCGATCGAGGCAGACGCCCGCGATGAGGCGGCCTGCAAAAACCGAGATGGCGAAGGCAGAAAGAGTCGAGGCGACGGCGGCATCATCGAAGCCCTTGTCGCCGATGAGGGCCGCCATCTGGTTCATCAGGCCACCGGAGGGGATGTTGATGATGAACATGCCGCCGACCAGACACCAGAAGGCGGGCTGGCGCGCCGCTGCGCCGAGCCGGAAAGACCGGGCGACCGCTTCCGGGCGAGGCCTGACCCGCGGCATGAGCATCAGGCCGACCGCAGCCGTAGCGAGCGCCATCGCGGCGAGCAGCATCCACCCTGCTCGCCAGCCATAGGTCGAGATCACGTGGCTGAGCAGGGGCGGCGTGAGGGCGGCCGTCAGCGTCACCGAGGAGAGCGCAACGCTGAGCGCGAGGCCGCGCGAGCGCACGAAGACGGCCGTTATCGGCCGCGCCCAGGCGATGCTGGTGGTGCCGAGCCCGAAGAAGACGAGGAAGAAGATCAGGCCGTAGTAGAGCCAGATGTTGCCGTTCTGCAGGCCAAGGCCGATGCAGGAAGCGGCAAAGCCGAGGGCGCCGAACACGATCACCGGCTTGACGCCAATCGTGTCGGCGAGGCGTCCGACCAGCGGCGCAAGGAGGCCGGCACACAGGCTGGCGATGCTGCCGAAGGAGGCTTCGCCGCGTGTCCAGTCGAAGGCGGCGGTGTGGTGGCGGATGAAGAGGCTGGAGAGGAAGGGATAAAGGATGAGCCCGGATGACGCCCCGACGGCGGAGGCGAGCACGACGCGCCAGCTCGCCGCCCATTCGGCGCGGGTGGACACTCGCTCGTCCGGCGTTCCTTCGCTCATGCTCGCTCCGGCCCTTCGAACAGTATTGGACCGTCCGGGCGCGCCAGCCAAGCCGTGAACGGCCCGCGCGATGGCTGATTCCCGCACCAAAGGCCAAGCTGCGCGCCCCCCCCTGAAGCCTTGCCGGAAATGTGAGGACGAGACCGTCCCTGGAGCACAGATTCCGGCATGGAAGCGGGCTTCCGGATGGTCCTGTTTCAAGGGTTGCGCGGTGGGCCCGCCGCCGATAAACCCACCGCCAATTTGCCCGCTACCAGCCTCGTCAGGTGACATGCCCAAGCGCACAGACATCAAGTCGATCCTGGTCATCGGCGCCGGGCCGATCATCATCGGGCAGGCCTGTGAATTCGACTATTCCGGCGTGCAGGCGATCAAGGCGCTGAAGTCGGAAGGCTATCGCGTCATCCTGGTCAACTCGAACCCCGCCACGATCATGACCGATCCGGAACTGGCGGATGCGACCTATATCGAGCCGATTACACCGGAGATGGTTGCAACCATCATCGCCAAGGAGAAACCCGATGCGCTTCTGCCGACGATGGGCGGGCAGACGGCGCTCAACTGTGCGCTGAAGCTGGAACAGATGGGCGTGCTTAGGCAGCATGGCGTCGAGATGATCGGCGCCAAGGCCGAAGCGATCGAGAAGGCCGAGGACCGCAAGAAGTTCCGCGAGGCGATGGACAGGATCGGGCTGGAGAGCCCGCGTTCGGCCATCGTCGCTTCGCCCGAGATCAGGGGCGCAGACGGCAAGGTCACCTTCGATCTCAAGGCCGGGTTCGCCGAAGCAATGCGGCAGATGGAGATCGTCGGCCTGCCCTGCATCGTTCGGCCAGCCTTTACACTCGGCGGCCTTGGCGGCGGCGTCGCCTACAACCGGCAGGAGTTCGAGGAGATCGTCACCCGCGGCCTGCAGATGTCGCCGGTCTCGCAGATCCTTATCGACGAGAGCCTGCTCGGCTGGAAGGAGTTCGAGATGGAAGTCGTCCGCGACCGGGCGGACAACTGCATCATCATCTGCTCCATCGAGAACGTCGATCCGATGGGCGTGCATACGGGCGACTCGATCACGGTTGCGCCTGCCCTCACGCTCACCGACCGCGAATACCAGGTGATGCGCAACGCCTCGATCGCGGTGCTGCGCGAGATCGGCGTGGAGACCGGCGGATCGAACGTGCAGTTCGCCGTGAACCCGGACAATGGCCGTCTCGTGGTGATCGAGATGAACCCGCGGGTGTCTCGCTCATCCGCGCTCGCATCGAAGGCCACGGGCTTCCCCATCGCGAAAGTCGCGGCGAAGCTGGCGATCGGCTACACGCTGGACGAACTCACCAACGACATCACGGGCGTCACGCCAGCCTCGTTCGAGCCGACGATCGATTACGTGGTCACCAAGATCCCGCGTTTCGCCTTCGAGAAGTACAAGGGCGCGGACACCACGCTGACGACGCAGATGAAGTCCGTCGGCGAGGCCATGGCGATCGGTCGGACTTTCCAGGAATCGCTCCAGAAGGCGCTGCGTTCGCTCGAGACCGGCATATCGGGCTTCGACGAGCAGGATATTCCCGGCGGCGGAGATCGCAACGCGATCATCGCCTCGGTCTCGCGGCCCACCGAAAAGCGCCTGCTCAATGTCGGACAGGCCTTGCGCGAGGGATTGTCGGTGGACGAGGTGCACGCCGCATCGCGCATCGACAAATGGTTCCTGCGCCAGATCGCCGAGATCATCGCGGAAGAAGCCGCGATCAGGACGAACGGCCTGCCGAAGGATGCGGCCGAGTGGACGCGCATCAAGGCGATGGGCTTTTCCGACGTGCGCCTTGCGAAACTGACGGGCAGCAAGGAGCTGGACGTTCGCGCGGCGCGCCACAAGGCCGGCGTGCGGCCGGTGTTCAAGCGCATCGATACATGCGCGGCGGAGTTCGCAGCGCGCACGCCCTATCTTTACTCGACCTACGAGCAGGGCTGGATCGGGCCGGACGGAAAAGCCATCCCGGCGCAGAACGAGGCCGAGCCCTCGACCCGCCGCAAGGCGATGATCCTCGGCGGCGGACCCAACCGCATCGGCCAGGGCATCGAGTTCGACTACTGCTGCTGCCATGCCGCGTTCGCCATGGCCGATCTAAAGATCGAATCCATCATGGTGAACTGCAACCCCGAGACGGTCTCGACGGACTATGACACCTCCGACCGGCTCTATTTTGAGCCGCTGACGCTGGAGGACGTGACAGAGATCATCCATGTCGAGCAGTCGGCGGGCGAGTTCCTCGGCGTGATCGTGCAGTTCGGCGGCCAGACGCCCCTGAAGCTGGCGCAGGGCCTCAAGAAATCGGGCGCGCCGATCCTTGGCACCACGCCGGATTCCATCGATCTCGCGGAAGACCGCGAACTGTTCTCGAAACTGCTCGACCGGATTGGATTGAAGCAGGCGCCGAGCGCGATTGCGCGGACAGACGAAGAGGCGGTCAGCGCCGCCAACCGGATCGGCTACCCCGTGATGCTGCGACCGAGCTTCGTTCTCGGCGGGCGTGCGATGGAAATCGTGCACGACGAGAGCGATCTCAGACGCTATGTGCGCGAGGCCGTGCAGGTCTCGGGCGATACTCCGCTGCTGGTTGACCGCTATCTCGCCGACGCCATCGAGGTGGATGTCGATGCGCTGTGCGACGGCAAGGAGACGCACGTCGCCGGCATCATGGAGCATATCGAGGAAGCGGGGATTCACTCCGGCGATTCGGCCTGCTCCATCCCTCCCTACACTCTGGGCAAGGCGATTGTGGATCGCCTCGCCGATCAGGCGCGCAAACTCGCCATGGCGCTCGATGTCAAAGGACTGATGAACGTGCAGTTCGCCGTAAAGGGCGAGGAGATCTATGTCCTGGAGGCCAATCCCCGCGCCTCTCGCACCGTGCCCTTCGTCGCCAAGGCGGTGGGCAGGCCGTTCGCGCGCATCGCCGCCAAGGTGATGACAGGCGAGACGATAGCGTCATTCGGCATCGGCGCAGGACCCATCGTCGGCCCACGCGTCGCAGTGAAGGAAGCAGTGTTCCCCTTCTCGCGTTTCCCGGGGGTCGATCCGCTGCTGGGACCGGAGATGCGCTCGACCGGCGAGGTGATGGGCCTCGATACCTCATTCGATGCAGCCTATCTCAAGGCGCAGATCGCAGCAGGCATGTCGCTGCCGGCTTCGGGCTGCGTGTTCATTTCGGTGCGCGAGGGCGACAAACCCGCGATCGAACAGACCGCGCGCGATATGGCAACGCTCGGCTTCTCGATCATCGCCACGGCGGGAACGGCAAAATACCTCGCAGGCAAGGGCATCGCAGTCCAGCCCGTGAACAAGGTGGCCGAGGGCCAGCCGCACGTGGTTGACGCGCTGATCAATGGCAAGGTGCAGCTCGTGTTCAACACAACCGAGGGGGCCCAGTCCCTGCTTGACTCGGCCTCCATCCGGCGTGCCGCTCTGGCCCAGGGTATCCCCTATTACACAACCGTTTCGGGGGCGCGCGCCGCCGTTCAGGCGATCCGGGCCCTCAAAACACGCCCGCTTGAAGCCGGAGCGCTTCAGACCTACTCTTGATCATTCGAGACGGGCGGTCGCTGGCCGCCCGATATGATGATTCCGTGTAATTGCGGCGCTTTTCCATAGGACTACCCATGCAGCGCATTCCCATGACCTCAGGCGGCTTCGAAGCCCTGCAGGCCGAACTCAAGGTTCTCAAGTCCGAGGAGCGCCCGAACGTGATCGCGGCGATTTCCGAAGCTCGCAGCCATGGCGACCTGTCCGAAAATGCCGAGTATCACGCCGCCAAGGAGAAACAGTCCTTCATCGAGGGCCGGATTGCGGAACTTGAGGACAAGCTGGCGCGGGCAGATGTGATCGACACCTCGCGCCTCACCGGCAAGACGGTGAAGTTCGGCGCAACCGTCAAGGTGACCGATGAGGACACCGGCGAGACCTTCACCTACAAGATCGTCGGCGAGGACGAGGCAAATGTGAAGGAGAAGAAGATCTCCATCGCCTCGCCGATCGCACGCGCCATGATCGGCAAGGAGGAAGGCGATACCGCCGAAGTGTCCGCTCCCGGCGGCGCAAAGTCCTACGAGATCGTCTCCATCGCCTGGAAGTAGTTTGAGCACGGGCAAGCCAGGACCTTCGGTCTGGTGCGTCGCAGACGGGCGCGCAGGCATTCTCAACCAGACGCTGGCGCTCGCCGCTGCGCTCGCCGAGCCCGCCCGCGCGGCAGCGCTGGCGCACATCCGCTCCCAAGCGCATCGCGACACACCGATGATCCTGCAACCGGAAGGATGGCAGCTGGCCCTGCCGCCCGATCTCTGGCCCTCGCCGATGGCGGCGCTGCCGGCTGACCAGCGCGCTCTGCTTGCGCCGCCCTGGCCGGATGTCTGGATTGCGGCGGGGCGGCGGTCGATCCCCTATTCGCGGATGATGCGAAAGCTTTCAGGCGGCAAGACGCTCGTCGTGCAGACCCAGAACCCGCGTGTCGGGCTATCCGCATTCGACCTTGTGATCCCGCCCGAGCATGACCAAGTGCGCGCGGCGCCGAATGTCTTTCCGATCGTGGGACCACCTGTCTGGTTTGCGAAGGCGCGGATCGATGATGCGGAGGCGCGCTTTCCCGCGCTGCGCGCTGTGCAAGGGCAGAAGGTGCTGGTGTCGATCGGCGGGGATTCGAAGACCTACCGGATGACGGAGGCGAACGTCGCCAGCATCGAGGGCGCGATCCAGCGCCTCGCCGAGGGGCGAACCTTCTGGATCACGGTCTCGCGCCGCACGCCGGAGCATGCGCGCGTGCGCCTGCGCCGCCTGGCCGCGACACTCGGCGGGGTCTTCTGGGAGACGGAGGCGCGCGACGGGCCGAACCCCTATGTCGCCTTTCTTGCAAATTGTGACATGGCGATGGTGACCTGTGAGAGCGCCAACATGATCGCGGACCCGACCTTCTTCGGAAAGCCGGTTCACCTCCTCAGGCTCGACGGCGGCTCGCCGCGGTTCGACCGGCTGCACCGGGGGTTCATCGGGCGCAACGCTGCACGCTGGTTCACCGGGGGCTTGCAGACCTGGAGCTATGCCCCGGTGCGCGAGGCGGAGCGCGCGGCCGACGAGATTGTCCGGCGGTTGGTTGAGCGGCATCCAAACCGCTAGAAAAACTCAACTGACCCAAAGGGGCCCACGGATGCCCTTTTTCGCCCACACCTGCATCCCCAGAATATCTGGGCTGGCGCACCCTGCCCCATTTCGCGCGCCGGACTGGCCCGTTAGGAAGGGTCAGACACAGGATTTGACATGACCGCCGTGCGCCATTCCCAGATCATCATTCTCGGCTCCGGTCCGGCCGGCTACACGGCCGCCATCTACGCCGCGCGGGCGCTGCGCAAGCCGATGCTGATCGCCGGCATCCAGCCAGGCGGGCAGCTCACGATCACCACCGACGTCGAGAACTATCCAGGCTTTGCCGACGTCATCCAGGGCCCCTGGCTGATGGAGCAGATGCGGGCGCAGGCAATCCATGTCGGCACGGAGATGGTGGAGGACCACATCATCAAGGCCGACCTGCAGAACAGGCCCTTCACGCTGACAGGCGACAGCGGACAGATCTACACGTGCGATGTGCTGGTCGTGTGCACGGGCGCGCAGGCCAAATGGCTGGGTCTCGAAAGCGAGACCAAGTTCAAGGGCTTTGGCGTTTCGGCGTGCGCCACGTGTGACGCCTTCTTCTATCGCGGCAAGGAGGTCATCGTCGTCGGCGGCGGCAACACAGCCGTCGAAGAGGCGCTGCACCTCACGCACTTCGCCTCAAAGGTGACGGTTGTTCACCGCCGCGACCATTTCCGGGCGGAGAAGATCCTCCAGGACCGGCTGTTCCGGAATCCGAAGGTCAACGTGCTGTGGGATACCGAGCTGGCCGATGTGATCGGACAGGAAGGCCCGCTCAGCGTCACCAAGGCCAGGCTGCGCAATCTCAAGACCGGCGCGATCACCGAACAGCCCGTGCACGGCATCTTCATCGCCATCGGCCATGCGCCACAGACGCAGCTGTTCACCGGGCAACTGGAGATGAAGCTCGGCGGCTACATCAAGACCGCGCCCAATTCGACGGCGACCTCCATCCCCGGCGTGTTCGCGGCTGGCGACGTGGCCGACGATGTCTTCCGGCAGGCCGTGACGGCGGCCGGTCTCGGCTGCATGGCGGCTCTGGAGGCCGAGAAGTATCTTGAGGGCCTACCCAAGGAGGCGCCCGCGATTGCGGCGTACTGAGTTATGGCGGATCGCGCTGCCTATGACCGCTGGATTGCCGCACTCCGTCCCACCGGCATCGAGGTGATCGAAGGGGTGCTGAAGGCCCTCCCCGGGCGGCTCGATGCGCCGGATGTGAAGCCCGGCGAACCGTTGCGCGCGGGCGGCTATGGCGAGGACCGCAGCATCTACACCCAGACGCTCTTTGCACCCGACGGCGAGGAGCCGCGCACGATTCATCTTGGCATCGATGTGTTCGCGCCCGCGGGCGCTGACGTGGTCACCCCACTCTCGGGGCGCGTGCACTCCTCGCGGATCAACGAGGCCGAGGGCGATTATGGCCCGACCATCATCCTCGAACATGCGCCTGTGGCGGGCCTGAAGTTTCACACGCTGTATGGCCACCTGAGCCGCGACAGTCTCAAGGGCCTCAAGCCCGGCACGGCCTTCATGGCGGGCGAGAAGATCGCGGAGCTGGGAACGCGGCGCGAGAATGGCGGCTGGGCCCCGCACCTGCACTTCCAGATCATCCTCGATATCGGTTTGGCGAAGGGCGATTATCCCGGTGTCTGCCGACGCAGCGAACAAGCGCACTGGCTTTCGATCTGCCCGGATCCGAGCCGGCTGCTCGGGCTCCAAGCTTAACGCCCACTGCGAAACTTGATGCTTACAATCAACCGGGGCGAAACCCCGGCGTGGCGGACTGAAGGCCGGACCTGCCTGACTTGAACGAGGTCCAGGCTCGACTGCGGATTGGGTGGCCGCATGCACACTGTCCAGTATCTTGCGTCCTATGGCGCCGTAGCCGTCGCCTCGGGGGCGGCGGTGTTCATGTTCATGCGGCAGCCGGAAGCACCCCTGGCGCCCGTATCGCTTGCGGGCGCAGCGATCGCCGACGACATGCCTCCAGACGACGCCAGCGCCAGCCAGTCCTGCGCCGGTGAAGACCTCGCCGTGGTCCGGCTCAAGATCGCCGACTATATCCAGAGCGCGCTGGCGCGCGGCGAAACGCGCACGCCGGAACTGGAGCTGGAAGCCGCCCTGTCCGCATGTTCGCTGGACGAGATCGAAGCCATCGGCCGCAACCTGCGCGAGCAGGCGGAGAGCCGGCTGCGGCGGTAGGCCATGGAGCATCTCCAGCGCATGGTCCGACGCTAGTGTCTCTGCGACACGACCCAGTCGAGCAGCTTGCGGAAGCTGGCCGGTGAGGCTTCGTGCGGCAGGTGCCCGACCCCGCGAAGCACCTCGATCCGCGAATTCGGCAGCGTCTGGGCAAGGCGAAGGGCATGAATTGTGGTACTGACCACGCCGTCGCTGTCTCCCGCCAGGATCGCGACCGGCATGCGGATGTCAGTGTAGTGGTCCTGCTGTGCGCTCACTTCACGCTTGGCCGCGACCATGTCCTCGGCATTCGCCCGCAACGGACCGGGCTCTGCCGCTCGCGCGACGCGCGCGCCTTCGAGCCAACCCTGGGGCGGCAGGTTCGGCCGGAAAGCATCTTCCATGCCCCGCCTCACCGCTGCGTCCGCAAA
>JBEAMJ010000009.1:0-50976 GCA_041166025.1 Pseudomonadota bacterium
CTGCCGCCTGGCTGGTGGTGATGTACCGCTTTCCCGGGCAGCGCTTTTTCAGCTGGGCGCTCGCGCTGCCGCTCGCCGCGCCTGCCTTCGCGCTCGCCTATGCCTATGCGGATCTCTTCGACGTGGCTGGCCCCTTGCGCATCTGGAGCCGCGCCAGCCTTGGCTTCGACTTGCCGCTCGAAATGCGCAGCTTTCCTGGCGCGGCATTCATTCTGTCATGCGCTTTCTACCCTTACGTCTTTCTTGCAATGCGGGCCGCCTTCCTCGGTCAGGCTTCCTCGATGCTCGAAGCGGCGCGCGTTCTTGGCAGCACCACGGCGCAGGCGCTTCTTCGCGTAGCGCTGCCGCTGGCGCGTCCCGCACTCGCCGCCGGCGTTGCGCTCGCAATGATGGAAACGCTGGCGGACTACGGCGCCTTGCAGTTCCTGAGCGTCCAGACGCTGACGACGGGCGTGATACGCGCCTGGTCGGTCTATGGCTCGACAGCCGGCGCGGCACAATTTGCACTCCCGCTGCTCGGAGCCGCAGGTCTGCTTCTCTGGCTTGAGCGGAGGGGCCGGGCCGACCGAAGATTTGTCAGCACAGCAAGCCGGTGGCGCACGCAGCCGACGGCTGAACTGCACGGCCCAAAGGCGACACTGGCCTTTGCGTTCTGCCTGATTCTGCTGGTCGCAGGTCTACTGTTGCCGGTTGGCTGGCTTGCCTGGAAGTCGCTTGGCGTTTCACCCGAGTGGCTGCGCCTGATGCAGGCCGGCGCGAACACGCTGGCGTTGGGCATTGCCAGCGCCCTGGCGACGGTGACGCTGGCGACGGCCCTGGCGCTCGGAGCTCAGCGTATGCCTCTGGCCGCGCGCCTTGCGAGTCTGGGCTATGCCACGCCTGGCGCCGCGATGGCGATCGGCCTCGCGGCGAGCGCATCGATTGTCTGGAGCCTGTTTCCCGCAGCAGCCTCGACGTTCTGGGCGGGTGTCATTCTGCTCATCTACGCGTACGCTGCGCGGTTGATGGCGGCGGCGCTGGAGCCCGTCGATGCGGGATTGGCGACCGTCTCACCGAGCATTGTCTGGGCCAGTCGCAGCCTGGGGCGCGGCGATGCTGCTACGGCTTGGGCGGTGCAGCTGCCGATCGCACGCGGCGCCCTGTTCACAGCAGGACTTGTCGTATTTATCGATGTCTTGAAGGAGCTGCCGGCGACGCTGATCCTGCGGCCGTTCAATTTCGACACGCTGGCTGTCCTCGCCAGCAACTATGCCCTGGATGAGCGCTTGCCGCAGGCGGGCTGGCCCTCGCTGCTGATCCTTGCGATATCGGTCCCGGCCGTGATCTGGCTGTCCGGCAAGGTGGCCGCTTCCCGGCCAGGGCAGTGAGGCGAGCGTGTCGTTGTCATCCACCGTACTGGACTTCAGGTCCGTCACGAAACGCTACCGCGCACGCGTGGCGGTCGATGCTGCGTCGCTGAGTTTGGCGCGCGGCGAAATCGTCTGCCTGCTTGGCCCATCGGGCTGCGGCAAGACCACGCTCCTCCGACTTGCGGCCGGGCTCGAGCCTGTCGATGCCGGAGAGATCGAATCCGAAGGACGTATCCTGTCACGACAGGGGTTCACGGCGCCGCCCGAAGGTCGCGGCACAGGTATTGTGTTCCAGGACTTCGCCCTGTTTCCGCATCTCTCCGCTTTCGACAACGTGGCGTTCGGGATCAAGCACATGGACGCAGCCGCACGACGCACGCGCGTCATGTCGCTGCTGGAGATGTTTCGCATGCAGGCGCGCGCTGACGCGTATCCGCACATGCTGTCGGGCGGGGAGCAACAGCGCATTGCCATAGCAAGAGCGCTCGCGCCACAGCCATCAGCGATCATGCTCGATGAACCGTTCTCCGGACTTGACGGACATCTCAAAAACGAGGTTCGCGAGACCGTACTGGCGGGCTTGCGCCAAGCTTCCGCTAGCGTCCTTGTCGTCACGCACGATCCCGCCGAGGCGATGCTTATGGCCGATCGCCTCGCACTGATGTCGGAAGGACGCATCCTGCAAACAGGTACGGCGGAATTCTGCTATTTCGACCCAGTGTCGATCGCGGCAGCGCGCTTGCTAGGTGAGGCGAATGTCATTCCCGCCCAGGTCATGGACGGTTGGGCGCGAACTGCTTTCGGGGTTCTTTCCGCGCCCGGTCTCGATGATGGCGAAGGCCTGGCGATGATCAGGCCTGAAGCTTTCCGGCTTGATCCCAACGGTTCGCCTGCGGAAGTCGCCTCAGTGCGTTTCGCCGGCGCCTCGCATGAGATCGATCTGGTGGTCGGCAACGTTCGCACGCGCATGCGAAGCCCCTCGTCGTTGTCACGCGGCGCGGTTCGCGTCTCGATCGAGCCAACCCGCGCAAAGGTCTTCCCCCGAGTGTAGAATTTGGTCCCGGGGTAAGGCGCTGCCAGCCATTCACACTCAGCTTGCGTGATGTTGATGAGACGGTGGCGCAGCCTCGCGCCGATTTCGGAGGGGAGCATTCCGCGCCTGGATGTCGAAGTGCGGCCCGAAGATTTTTGCCAAAACTAATGATCGTAAGTCGTAACTTACGCCAAGTTCTTATCTCGACCATCGCTGAGAAGCGCGTGTGGATCTGGCGCGCTGACGATGCCGAAGCGGAGGCAACTGACATGGTTGTGCACAAGCGATGTGCTGCAGGCCAGAGGTTCGGATGCCGCGACGGGGGTCAAGTACTCAACGCGTTGATCCGCAAGTGCTCGTTATCTGTGGTTTTCGCCTCTACGGTATGGCGCTCCAGGGACTCAGCCTTTGCGATCACCACAATCGCAGTCGACTTGGCGACAACAATGAAGCACGGAGGTGTTGTCAGACGAACGCTAACCAGTCTCCAGGAAGGCCATGTTTTTTTGGCTTCGCGGAGATCCCAATGACGCGAGTTTTCTTCAAACTGCACCGGTTCCCAGCCGCCGTGATTCAGCCCGCCGGTTGGCTCCATTAACGGTTCACATTGAGCCTGCGTGATGTCGAAGGGATGCTCGCATATCGCGGCGTCGATGTGAGTTACAAAGCTTTCCGTGCCTGAATGGTGAAGTGTAGACCGCGGATCGCAGCCAATCTTCGACGTCGCAAGCGTCCGCCATCGCCACGCTGGCAACTCGATGAGATGGCTTGCTAGGGCAGATGAGAGCGTGTGCTTCTGTGGCGAGCTCTTGATGACGAGGGCGTGGTTCTCGGTATCGTCGTTCAGAAGCGACGCGACACGCGAGGCGCGTCGAACCTGTTAAAGCAGCTGCTGTGCAGCCAACCGGTCGATCCGGGATCGCGAGCGAAAGACGCTCGGTTCCAAATCAGATAACGCCACCCAGCGATTTCTGACGCTGCACGCGGCGGTCTTCAACGCGTTCGATTGTCGCCGACACACGATCAGTCTTCCAATGCTCCAACTGTTCCGAGCAAGGGTGGAGTCTTTTTGGGGAAAGGCGGTGACTTGACCTGAATCCTGCCACTTGCCCGAGATCCCTTGTCGCCGAGTGAAGCCGACAGTCCAGACTATGCGAGGCGATCGGCGATGCGCACTAGCGTATCGCGTAGCGCCCTCAGGCGCTGAATCGTCTGGCCGCTGCCGTTAATGTCGAGAGCCTGCGCAGCGCTGCGAAGGTCTTTGGCGACAGTTGCGTTTCGGCGATTCTGGTCAATGAGTGGCGTTGCTTGATCCAGCGTAGCGATCAGCCGGCTCGACGCTGCGGCCGGCAGGGCGTTATCTCTTGCCAGCTGGTCCATGTACGCGCGGGCGACCACAGGGTGCGCTGGCCAGGTAACCGGGTATTGCTGCTGCGGGTTCACCGTACGGCCCTGTTCGGCCATGCGGGCAGCAGCGATCTCATTCACGGACAGATGTTCGCTTGGCGTCAGCTCGAATACGTCGAGGCCGCGCGCGATCTCGGTGCCGTAGATGCGGCCCTCGTACCAGTAGATCGACCAATACCCGCCCAGCGTCTGATGATCGGCATTGACGGGCCCTCGATCGAAATACGCGATCTCGTGCGGCTTGGCCGAGTCAGTGAAGTCGCTGATCGAAAGCCCGCCCTGATACCACGCCTGCACAAAGAGGTCGCGACCCGGCACCGGGAGCAGGGAGCCGTTGTGCGCCACGCAGTTCTCGAGGTCGGTCTGCGGCGCAGGCAGCTTGTAATAGCTGCGAAACACCAGCTTGCCGTCGACAATGTCGTAGATCGCGTTTGCGCCCCACGTTTCGGGATCTTGCACGCGGCAGCGCGGCCGGCCGCCGCCGCCCCACTCGTCGGTGAAGATGACTTTTGTGCCGTCATTGTTGAACGTCGCCGAATGCCAGTAGGCGAAGCCCGCATCTACGACGGCGTCGATACGCTTGGGCGCTCGCGGATTGCTGATGTCAAAAATGATGCCGTTGCCCGAGCATGCGCCACCTGCAATTTTGCGCGACGGGAACAGCGTGATGTCGTGGCAGTGATCAGTACGGTTCGTCGTCTGCGTGCCTTCGCCATGATCGCCGCCGAGCCACAGGCCGCCGAGCTGGCCACTTTCTCCGTCAGCGAAAACCGTCGGGCTGTCGATGATGCGAGCCTTCGCAGGGTCGGCCAGTGGAATCTCGATGACGTCGACGCGGAACAGGGCCGTACGGCTGTCGCCTGGCTGGCCAATCACGCAGCCTGCCAGCTCGTCCTTGTCGCGTACGCCCGCAGTGCCGGAGTTATAGACAATAAGCCGTTGCTCATCTGCCGAGACAACGGAGTGGGTGTGCGAGCCCCGGCACGTTTGAACCTGTCCGACCTGGCGCGGCCGCATGATGTTCGAGATGTCGAAGATGCGTAGTCCGCGGAAGCGTTCGGGGCTGGCGGTCGGGCCAACGCCTTCGCGTCCGCAATCGACGCGGGCGCTGGGCGCTTCCACCGACATTAGAAGCAGATTGCCGACAATCGACACGTCGCCCTGTCCACCAGGGCAGACAATGGCGCTGATCAGCTTGGGCTCCTTCCCGCCGAGCCGGTAGAATTGCACGCCCTGATAACTGCCGACGGCCAGGAGGTCGCCCGAGAACGCCATATCTGTGTTGGCGAAGCTGAGGAACGGCGCCCGACGGCTGGTCTCATCCGCCGTTCCGCTACGCGCATCACCATCCTTGCCCTCTGCGGGCAGGCGCAAAGGCAGTCCTTCGGGATTTGACGGATCGAAGAATCCGACAGGCTTGGGAATGCTGGCGATAAGCTTCATGTTGCTGATCGCCTGTCCGGCGTCGAGGAAACCTGCCTTCAACGAGGCGCGCGGGTCTGGCGACAGCCCGCGCAGCAGCGCCGTCATGCGCTTGATTTCGGCCTGCTGCTCGTTCGAGACATCGCTCGTGAAGCGATACAGCACAGGATCATAAGCCGAGCCTGGCTCTGCCAGTAGTTTTGTCACCATCGTGACCGCGCCCTCATGGTGCGCAATCATGAGGTCTAGGAACTGCCTTTCGAACGCCACGCTGCTGGAGGCCTTCAGCTGCGTCAGCTGGGCAGCTGTCGCCATCCCGACCATGCCTGAATGGTCGGCCTTGTGTTCTGCAGCTGTGTGTCCTGCAGCTGCATGCCCGCCATGGGCTTCCGCCATCGTCGCGGTCGGCGCCGGAGCATGCTCGCCGCGCTCGCGCAGCCATGTCTGCATGAACGCGATCTCGTCCGCCTGCGATGCGTTGATGCGTCCCGCGAGCTCGACAATAGCGGGCGATGACGTGCGACCCTGCACGAGGCTCGCCATTTCCACAGCCTGTCCGTGGTGAAGGATCATTTTCTGCATGAAGTCGACATCGGCCGCCGAATACCGATTGTCCGCGATGCGGGCGGCGTCCCGGCCCTCCAGCGTCCGGCTTTCCTGTCCAGGTGCGCCCGGTTGGATCAGCGGCGGCTGCTGCGCACACGCCGAAGCCCCCAACAGCGCGAGGCCGACGAGTGAATTGGCGACGATCGTCGAAGCAGATAGATGAAAACGCCCCACGATTAACCTCCAGAATAGATGTTCTCCATCCTTACAGATGTCAGGACAGATTGCACCTGCCCAGCAAAACCACAGGCGAGGGATTTGCGGTGCGTCATGAAGTCGGTACGGGGGGTGCGAGCTGCCGCCCGAGTCTTTGGGAAGAACTGATCTGACGCAGGCTGCGTCTTGCGAGCAATCGGACGGTGCCGCCACCTATCCGACAGGCGTTCTCTCGGACCTAGGGTAGAGTGTATGCAGCAGGACCGTCGTGAACCAGTTCGTGCTGCCTGCCATGCGGTGATCCGCTAGTCGCTCTCTCGGGTTCGGGGCGAGGGGCAACAACGACGATCGACAGAAGGCGCGTTTTGGTCCGAGCGACATGCGCCGGCGCATCGCCAAAAGCGCGCTTTCTTGCATGATATCCGGACCTGCTCGGAAGACTTAGGTCTTCCTGGCCGCGCTCTCAGACCTACGCTACCTGGGCTCTGGTTTGTCGGACGCGCAAGTCAGTCAGCGCCCAGTTTCAACAGCGGCGTCCTTGCTGCGCGAAGCGCCGGGAAAATTCCGCCGACAAGACCGAGAAGCAAGGCCAGTTGGACACCTGCCAGAACCTGCGCGGGGCCGATACTGAAGTCGAATACAACCTGAGTGAAGCCGCCGCCCAGTGTGGATGCGGTAAGCCCATTGAAGAGCAAGTAAGCAGCGCCGGCTCCGACCAGGCCGCCAGAAAGCGTCAGCACTAGGGACTCGGTGATTGCTCCCACGAATGCGGGGAAACCGCCAAATCCGATCGCACGCAACGTTGCCAGTTCCTTGCTGCGCGCTTCCACCGCTGCGTACATTGTGTTCAGGGCGCCCGCGAGTGCGCCAAAGCCCAGCGTGATGGAAAGGGTCCATCCGAAATAGACGAGGTACTGGAGCGATTGAGCCTCGCCAGCGAAGTGCTCCTTCTCGGTTTTCACGTCGACCTGAAGGCGCGGTTCAGTTGCGACGAAGGCCTTCACCTCCGCCAGAGAAGCTGGTGACTCAAGCCGCGCCCGCAGGGCCTGAACGGATGGTCCGCGATTGAACAGGCTCTGCACGACCGGAAGGTCGGCCCAGAGCTCGCTGTCGAACACTGTGCCCGGCACTTCGAAGACGCCGACGACCTTCCAAGAGCTACCGCCAAGCTGAAGTTCGGTGTTCAGGTCGAACCCCTTGAACTCCCTGACGACGCCGGCGCCGACGATCATCTCGTTCGTGCCAGGCTCGAACATCCGGCCCGAGCTAAGGCGAAAGCCTGGTCGCAGTTCGGGAGCGCGCGTTGTGACGCCGCGCAGCGAGACGTTGGCTTCGCGGCCGCCGGCCCGCCGGTTGGCCCCGACAACGACATAGAGCTCAGGTGAGGTGATCGGACGACCCGACGCATCGCGTGCAAAACCGGGAGCTTCCTCGAGCAGCCGCACGGCTTCGGAGGACATGGTCGAGTTGAGCTCGGCCTCCGAACCGGTGCCAAGGATCATGGCGATATCGTCCGAGCCTGTGCCCGCGACGGTCTTTGCAAAGCCGTTGGACATGGCAAGGAAGGCCAGGAGTGTCGCAACAACCAGGGCAATCGAGAAAATCGTTGTCACAGAGCCCCAGAAGCGGGTGGGCAGACCGCTGATGGTCATGGCGACGACAGCGGTGATCTGGCGGAACAGGGAGATCATTCCCTAGATCCTCCTGAATGCGGTGATGACGTTGACGCGCATGGCGTTGAAGGCTGGCACGGCGCCCGTGATGAAGCCGAGCGCTGCCATGAAGCCGACAGCAGACAGCGCAATCTGAGGGGTGATCCGCATTCCACCGAAGAACTGGTTCAGCGCGGGAATGCCGCTCAGCGCATTGGTGAGCACGTTTGCCAATGCCAACCCAAGCAGACCGCCGAACAGGGCAAGCAGAAGCGTTTCTCCCACGACGATGCGGCCAATGCGGCCCGAGGTGAACCCAAGCGTCTTCATGACTGCAATCTCGCCGGTACGCTCTCGTATGGCGCCGGCCATCGCGTTGCCGACGATCAGCAGGATTGTGACGAAAGCCGCGCCGGTCACGCCAAGAATGATCAGCCCGACATTTCCCTGCTGATCGATGAAGGCTGCGTTGAAGGCTTGCTCGGAAAGCGTTTCGGTCTCGGCGCGTGAGTTTGCAAATTGTGTATCGACCCGCGCAGCCACGGCATCATTCTGGGAAGCGTCAGCTGTCACAATCTGGATGATGCCAACCGTGTCATTCCCGAAGGCGCGACCTTCGTCGAGATATTCGAAGTGGACGAAGACAGACCCCGTCGACGTGTTGGCGTCTTTGCCGTCGTAGATCGCGCGAATGACAACTGGCCACACCGACGTTCCGTCGCGCCGGCGCCAGATGTTCGACGAGAGCGGGATCTGCTGCCCAACCTGCCAGCCATACTGCTCTGCAACCGACCGGCCGACCATGATGCCGTCGCGGTTTGCAATGAAGGCTTGCCGTTGGTCTTCCGGCATCACGTATTCGCTGTAGATCCGCGTGTAGCTCTCGGGCTCGACGGCGAACGTCAGGAGGAAGTTGCGGGGTTCCTGATAGTAACCTCCGAACCAGTTCGAGTAGCTGACATCTGTTACGCCCTCGACGGCCTGGATGCGGTTCACATAGGCGAGGGGAAGGGGCTGCGTAAAGTTGATCCTGTTGGCAACAACAAGGCGATTGCTCGACGATGAACCCGCCGCGTTCTCAAGGGATGACTGGAATGCGGCCAGGACGCCGTAAATCAGGAACGCGATGAAGATCGCAAAGATCAGAAGTCCGGTGCGCAGCGGTTTGCGTCCGAGCCCGGAAAGGATGAGCCGAAAATCGCTCACGTCAACCGCTCCTCGAACGTCCCTTTGTCGAGATGCAATTCACGCCGGGCGTACTTGGCCGCCGCAGGATCGTGCGTCACCATCACGATGGTCTTGCCCAGCTCGCGATTGAGCAGCTGGAGCATTTCAAGGATCTCAACGGCCGTGTTGCGGTCGAGATCGCCTGTCGGTTCGTCAGCCAGGATCAGTTTCGGGTCGGCGACGATCGCCCGGGCAATCGCCACGCGTTGCTGTTGGCCGCCGGAGAGCTCCTTGGGCTTGTGGTCGGCGCGATTGTCGAGGCCGACGACTTCAAGAGCTGTCTTCACCCGCCGCTTGCGCTCCGCGGCGCTCAGTGTTGTCAGCAGGAGGGGCAATTCCACATTGCGTGCGGCCGACATGGTCGGCATCAGGTTGTAGAACTGAAAGATGAAGCCGATGTTTGCAGCGCGCCATGCTGAAAGCTGGTTCTCCGACAGCTTCTCGATCGGCTCGCGATCGAAGAGGATCGTGCCGCTGGTCGGGCGATCAAGACCACCGAGAAGGTTAAGCAACGTCGTTTTTCCTGAACCGGACGGGCCCATCATCGCCACGAAGTCGCCTGACGGAATGGAGAGGTTCAGGTCGGTGAATATGCTTATCGTCTCTTCGCCGCGGCGATAGGTCTTGGCGATGTTGCGCAGAACGATCAGATCGCTGTCCGACATAGCCTTGTTCGCTCCCGGATGGTTCTAGTTGGCCGACCGGTCGAACGTTACCTTGGCGGCCATCTGCGGTAGGACGCGCTCGTCGCGCTCCTTGAATCCGACCCTGACCTGAATCGTGGCGCGATCGCGGTTTGCGGTTGGGATTATCGCTATGACCTCGCCGGCGATTTGCCAGTCCGGGTAAGCGTCGAGCACAATGGTGGCTGACTGGTTTGCCTTGATGTCGGCAATCTGGCCCTCATTCACATCGACTTCCACTTCGAGGCTGGCCATGTCCACGAGCGTGGCGACACCGGTTCGCGTGAACTCCCCGCCGCCAGCTGCCGGCGAGAGAATTTCCCCTGCTTGCGCGTTCTTGGCGATGATGACGCCTGCAAACGGCGCGCGAACGATATGCCGTTCGACGAACTCCCCCTGACGATCCACCGAAGTTTGGGCAACACGCGCGTCGGCCAGGGCAGCGTTATACTGGGCCGTGAGGGAGTTGATCCTGGATACAGCCGCGTCGAAGGAAGCGGCCGACACCGCTCCGGTTTGCACCAGCTTGTCGGAGCGCTGCCGCTGGGCCTCGGCTTCGACCATCTGAGCTTCCAGGGACGCAATCGTCGCATTGGCGGACTGCAGCCGACCACGGGCCAGCTGCAGGTCATATCGCGCCAGTTCATCATCGAGGCGGGCAAGAATCTGGCCCTTCTCGACGATCGCGCCTTCCTCAAACATTACGTCTGTCAGTCGGCCAGTGATGTCCACCGAGACCGTGGCCGATCTCCGCGCAACGACATAGCCTGACGCCACGAGCCCGCCGCGTGGGCGCGCGGCCGGCGTTGAAGCGGCCGCAGCGATTGAAGCGCTAGCGGCCTTGCCGGTTTCATCAGCGGGCGGGGATCCGCGCCCGAAGAGTGCCCACCCCAGGACGCCAACAACGACCACCGCCGCACCAATCGCAGCGTAGCGCCAGCCGCCGCTTGACCTATGGGACACGGAGCGGTCGATCGAAAGGGATTTCAGCTTGTCAGAAGTGTTCATTCCGAAACTTACCATACCTGCCTTGTCGCAATTATCCGCCTCGCCTGTTCGGCGAGGAATCACAAGCGACAGCCCATTTCGGTATACTTACGCAATCGACAGCCCGCTGGATGGTGCTGATAGACCCCTGCCAACTCGTCGCTGGTGGGGGCCGTGGTTATTGGCCTTTTGGGGGTCCCAATGACACGAATTTGGTACCAGCGGCACCGCTTCTCACCAACCGTAATTCAGCACGCGGTCTGGCTCTACTTCGACTTCACACTCAGCCTGCGTGACGTTGAAGAGATGCTCGCGCCGCGTCGCGACGATGCGCGCTACGAAACGGTTCGCGCCTGGGCGGTGAAGGTCGGCGCTAAGATCGCCGCCAACCTTCGACGGATAAAGCAGCCGCCTTCCCCGCGCTGGCATCTTGATAAGATCGTGTCGACGATTGCCGGCGAGCGCGTGTGGATCTGGCGCGCGGTCGATGACGAAGGCGAGGTCATCGACATGGTCGTCCAGAAACGCCGCGACACGGGAGCCGCGCTGGAGTTGTTGCGGCGGCTGTTGAAGAATCAAAACGTCAAGCCCAAGCGTATCGTTACTGATGGTCTCCGCTCCTATGGTCCTGCGCTTGAACAACTCGGTCTTGGCGATCGTCCCCATCATGGGCGGCTACGCGACAACAATCGCGCTGAGAATTCCCATCTCATCATTCGAAGGCGTGAGCGGAAGATGCAGGGCTTCAAGAGTCAGAAGTCGGCACAAGGTTTCTTCGAGACGCACGCAGCGATCTACAACGCCTTCGACATCCAGCGGCATCTGCTCAGCCGCCGCGCGATGCGCATCCTGCACGCACGCTCAGAACCCGCCTGGAGCAGGGCAGTGGCGTGATGCCAGTACATCCGTCGGAAAGCCCAGCAGAACCTCACATCGTAACCCTGACTGTCCCGTTGATCTGCATCCGGATTTTCGGGCCACGGCTGATTGGGTGGGACGGCAGGTGTGGGCGTGCGAGCCCCGTTGGGCGCTCGCGGTCGGCAGCATTGATTTCGAAACGCCTTGTCTCAGTCGAAACCTGCGGTCGCGGATGGTGCTTAGGCAAGCGTCTGCTAACATCGCGAGGTCGCGGTTCGACGGATCGAGAAGGACGATGACAAGGTCGAGGAAAGAGCAGCTATTTCTTGAGGCGGAGGCGCGCCGTCGCGCTTGTACCGAGTGGTTGAAGACGCTGATGATTCCGGGGGTACCGAAGCCGGCGACTAAGGATGAGTTGTATTTGTGGGCGCGCGATCATCTTGGTGCCAGTCGATCTGCCTTCGATGCGGCCTGGATTTGGGCAATTGAAGATATGGGCAGACAAGACTGGTACGAGCCGTCCCCACGGCGCAAGGCGTCTCAACATTGACGCGCGGCGCCTTACCCGTGGTTGTCGTGTGATCGTCTTTATGGGGACCAGCGAGAACGAGTGTGGTGGTCTGATCGACATGCCGAGTTCAGTTAGTCGGTCTCCGGAACTCAGGTCAGGGCATGTAAGGCGGGCCTCTCAGGAACGCGTTCATAATGCCTACTTGCCAGAAGAGACACGACCCCGAAGTCGGGCGGTGGCCGGGAGTTTCGGTGAGGGGAGAGACGCCATCCTGCGCCAAAGCACCGCCAAAAGCGGGCTATCTTCGCTGATTTCCGGAACTGGTCGGGAGACTTAGGTCTTCCTGGCGGAGAGGGTGAGATTCGAACTCACGGTACCCGTGAAGGTACAACGGTTTTCGAGACCGTCCCGATCGACCACTCCGGCACCTCTCCGCGGGACGCGGGGGTATAGCATCCGAAAGCGTAAACGCAAGCGCTGCCGGTCGGTCCGGTATTCGCTGCAAGACCGGCCTTGTCCACCGCACGTTAGCGGGCCTCAGAGCGGGCTCGTTTCCCCCGCAAAGTCTCACGTGCCGCGGGCGAATACACTGCGTCGGCGCCGTCAGCCGCAGCGCGGGAGCGACCCTGAAATGTACCAATGCCGAATGGCCATAGCGGCGCAGAAGCCTTCACGTGCCAAGACCAGCCCGTTTGATGCCTAGCATGATGAGAACGGGCTCGAGCGCGGACGTGGCCGAGCGAAAGGCGAGGGCGTCGAGCGCCGGGTTGATCTCCAGGACGACCGCGCCGCTGTCCGACGTCAAGCGCGCAAGTAGCCTTCCGCCCTCGCAAGCCAGATCGCCGCCGAAGGCTGGAAGGCCCAGGCCCGGCGCGGGTGGTGAAGCGATGCGGCCCTTCGCGTGCACGCACGCACCATCGCGCCACGCGGTTGCGCCATCGGTGATGGAGATTGCAAGATCTGTCGGTGCGGCATCAGCGAAATGTGAGACCGGGAGAACGATTGTTGCGTCCGCGACCGTAAAGCCACCCGCTGCGCCATGCACTACCGCCGACTTCAGCGGACCAGAGCCGTTCGCCAGGCGCAGCCCCGGCGACGGCAACATTTCAATCAGCGACATGCTCGCATCGAAATCGCCAAGTCTCTGGCCGCGCCAGTTCACATCGTTGAGGCGTCCCCGCCAGATCGTGCCGCTGGCCTCGCGGACCTGGAGTCCCGTAGGCCCCGCAACATCCAATGCAACGCGTAGCGGAAAAAGCGCGACAGCGGCAACCAGAAAGCCGGCCACAAGGCCGACGCCGAGCAACCACCTTCTCACGGTTCGCTCCCGAAAGCAGCGTCCACGGCAACGCCGCCATCTATCTCTGCGGTGATTGACAGCGAGGTCAGCGCTGCAGAGCCTCCCTGTTCCGCAATCCAGGCCAGCACGTCGATTGAGCCTGGCGAGGCGAGTCGCAATACGGCCGCGCCGTCAGAAAGCCTTGCATCCAGCACCTTCAGGCCGCGCGCCGACGCAGATGCCGTCAGGGTCGCGAGCGTATCCTCCGTCACAGAGGCCGCTGACCCCAATCCCACCGCCAGGTCACGCGCCTCCGCCAGATCGGCGGCTGCGCGCGCGTTCCGGTCGGCGGCGCTGCGAGCGGCCGCTTGTCCGGGCAGCATAACGCCATAGACGGCTGTGAGCCCGAACGCGATGGACAGCGCCGCGCCGATCAACAGACGCTCCCGCGGCGAAAGCCGCCGGCCAGCCTCGTGTAGGCGTCCGACCAGGTTCATGGCGCGGTCCTTACGACGAGTTCGACGGGAATGTTGTTGGGTTCGCTGAGGCCTGGCGTCTCGACAAGGTGCAGACCATTGGCCGTCACATGGTCGCGCAGGGGCTGAAGCAGAGCTGTGCTGGGCACGCCGACATGCGCGCTGACGGTTTCCCCGTCGAACGATAGCCGCGCGATCACAACGCCGGGTGCGCGGGCCAGACCTTCGACGACAGTGACAACATTTCCGAGGCCTTCGGTCGCGCGTGCGCGCGGCAGGCTCGCCTCACGCAGCTGCGCCAGTGGATTCACGATGCGCTGCGTGCCGGACAGCGCCTCGCGAGCAACGGCTTCGGCTTCCGCGTGGAGTTGCGTCGTTGCACGGTTCAGCTGGCCCGCTTCCAGCCATGGAAGCACTGCGAACACGCCAAGTGCAGCTGCAGCTGCGAGTAGCGCGACGACGGGCGCAGGCGAACGCGAACTGGTCTTTGTCTCAACGGAGGCCGTCATCAGGTTTGGCTGCTGCTGATGCCGGCCTTCGCTGATCGCCTCGCTCGCCGCAGTCTCGAAATCAATCTCCTTGGCAGTGCTGCCGCCGA
Source organism: Pseudomonadota bacterium (assembly GCA_041166025.1). Classification (GTDB taxonomy): domain Bacteria; phylum Pseudomonadota; class Alphaproteobacteria; order Caulobacterales; family Hyphomonadaceae; genus UBA7672. The sequence goes on from JBEAMJ010000009.1 coordinate 14,245, forward strand.
GAAGCAGCGGCAGGATGTCGGCCTGGCAGGCGAAGGCCGATGCGGTCGTCCGTACGAGGCAGTCGCCGCGGCGCGCCACCATTGCAGTGTCCGCCTGCGGCGCCGGCAGCAGGGCGAAGTCAGCGATGATTGCATCGGGCGCATGTCCCTGTGCCTTTGCAGCGTTCAAAAGAGCGTCCCGCGCGCTACGGGCCATGATGTGGGCAGTCATGCGTCCCGTCCCGGCTGGAGCCACCGCACAGATGCAATCGTTCGGGGGCATCGCCATCTCCGCCGCAAGTGTCGCGAGGGCCGCCGCGCGAGCTTGCGCCTCGGTGCGACCGACGGCTTCTATCTCGCGGCTCATGACCAGCGCTCCCGGTGCGGCCAAAATCCGCGACGGTCCGCGCGAGGTCCGCACGGGCAAGTCGCGTACGCGCCAGTCTTCGTACGTGCCGAACGGCGGCATGATCAGCTGGACCGTCTTCATCGCTCGTCCGTCCATCGTCTTGCCGCTGTGGCGAATCCATTGCCGCTGCGCACCAGGAGGCCGGTCATGGCGACTTCGGCATCTGCGTGAGTGACGGCGACCTCAATTGCGAGATAGCGCACGTCCAGCGTCAAGGCCTGGAGCGCGCGCGGGTCGATGCCGGCAGCTGCGATTGCAGGATCGCCAAGCGCCTCGCCCAGGCTCTGCCAGCCTGCCGCAGGACGCCGCTTCAGTAGGTCGCGCGCTTGTGCCGGCGTCAGCCTGCCGCCTGTCATCGCGGCCAGCACCGGCGCCTGCTCCGGCGCTACCGCGTTAAGGTTGATCCGCGACGGCCCTGTCCCGGGTAAAACACATAGCCATGGGTTCAGCTTTGCCAGCACGTCTGCGCTGAAGCCCCGGATCGCGCGGAGCTCGCTGAACTCCGCCAGCGGCTCTGCCCCCGTCAGGTAGGGCGGAGCGAGGGTGGCGTAATCCGCGTCGTCCGCCCCCACCGCGCCGCCGCCGGTATCGATCCAGCCGACCAGCGCCCCGGTGAGTTCCTCCGCCTTCGCGCGCGAGAGGCCCTGCATCTCCATCAGCGCGGCGACCTGCGTGACGCCTATCTCGTCGCGCTGGTAGATGTCGCCCGCGCCGGAGACCACGCTGTTGGCGTTGATGCAGGTCGATGCATCGCGCACGGCAACCTGCATCACCCCTGTATCGAGTGGGAACGTCGCCATGCGCGGCGCGCCGGCAAGCGCCGTGCGCGGCAGTGCGCCCGACGCCAGATCCTCGGCCATGACACGCGCATAGTTTTCCGCGCCGATGGCGAACCATTGGGCCTGCGCCGTGCTCTGCGCGTTGGCGGCCAACCGCTGGTCGCGTCGCATGTCGGCCAGCGCGGAGACGGCAATCGCTGACAGACCTGCAACCACGATCAACGTCGTCAGCAAGGCCGCTCCCGTGTCCTCCCGCCACCTCATCACGCTGCCGTCTCCGGCAGGAGGAAGACCTGCGAGATCAGCCCGCGATCCTCGAGGTCGAGCGACAGACGCAAGGCGCGCGGCAGCGGACGATTCGGCGCGCCCGTCCATCCCTCCATCCATTGGTCGTAATCGAGGAACTCCAGCCGCAGCGATCGCACGCCCTCAATCAGGACCTGCGGTGCCTGTAGCGGCGCGCCATCGACATGGCGCCGCCAGGCCCGCTCGATCCGGCCGCCGACCAGCCGGTACTCCACATATTGCAGCGATGCCCGCTGCTGGTCGAGCGGATTGTCCCAGCCACGCCGCACCAGCGACAGGAAGACGCCATCACCCAGGCCGCCGCCGCGCAGCGCAGCCTGAGCCTTCGTGCCATTGACATCTCGCGGCCGTCGCGCCGCCGCCTGGCCAAGGTCGGCCTTAATCACCGCCCGGAGGCGCATCAGCGTGTGTGTTGCTTCCTGGTGCGCGCGGATCGCGTCCTGACTCGCAGTCGATGCGCTAGCGACGGCCAGCGCCCCGGTCGCGAGCATAGCGAGCGCAGCGAGCGCTACGAGTGTCTCGACCAGCGTGAAGCCCTTCATCGCGCGGACCTGAAGCTCGAAAATTCGGCCAACACCTGGTCGCGTCCGGCTTCACGCACGCGCACGTCGATCCGCAGTATTCGCGGTTCCGGCGATGGCCCAACCTGCATCTCCCAGTCCCAGTCACGCGCGAGCGCCGTCTCCGTTCCTTGCGCCACGCCCATCGGCGGCGGCCTGCTCATCGCCATTGCTTCCGCGATCCGGTTCTCCGCGACCACGCCTGCAATCACCTGCGCTTCGTCGGCCTCCGCATTGCGTCCGCTTTGGCCGAGCACATTCAGCGTCGCCAGCGCGCCCAGGCTGAAAACCGCAATGGCAACCACCACTTCGAGGAGCGAAAATCCTGCGTCCTTTTGCCGGCTCATGGCGCTGCCTCGCCGATCCGCGCGATTTGGCCGGAGGCGGCGATCGTAACGCCATCGCGCGCATTCTCGCTGAACAGGGTGAAGGACGCAGCTTCGGTCAGGCCCACGGAATCGAAAGCGATCACCGCCGGCAAGCGGCCATCGCCGGCCGCAACCGTCGTCGCCGCGTTCCACAAAGTCTTTTCGACCTCGCGCGGCGGCCCTATGCGGCTCGCCACGCGTGTGGCGTATCCGGTATCGGAAACTTCCACCACGACGGTCCTGTTCTCGATCAGGGCGAGATCACGCGCCGCTACCAGGCTTCGGATCAGCCTGTCCGTCTCCTGCACAAGTTGTCCCGACCGGCCTTGCGCGCTCATGACGACGAGACCGGCAGCCAGCGAGACGACGGCCAGAACCACCATCATCTCGATTAGCGAAAAGCCGGCCTCGCGCTGCATAGCCCGTCCCCCGGTGCTCAGTTCCAATTGCCGATGTCGGCGTCGAGCCCTTCGCCGCCGGGCGCATTGTCGGCGCCGAGCGAATAGACATCGAAGGCCCGTGTGCGACCTGGATAGGCGTACTGATAGGGGTTCCCCCATGGATCCTCCGGCAGCCGGCGAATGTATCCGCCCTCGCGATAGCGCTCCGGCTTGACGCTGGCTGGCGCGGCTACCAGCGCGCCGAGCCCGTCCTCGGTGCGTGGATAAGCGAAGTTGTCCATCTTGAACGTATCGACCGCCAGCTCGAGCGTCGCGATGTCCGCCTTCGCCTTGTCCACCATCGCCTTGTCACGGCTCGGCAGTACATTGATCAGCACCAGCGTCGAGAGCAGGCCGATGATGACCAGCGTCACCATCACCTCGATCAGGCTGAAGCCAGCATCGCCGGCGCGCTTCACACGTTGAGCGTGTTGATCTGAAGGATCGGCAGAAGGATGGACAGGATGACCAGGCATACAATGCCTCCCATGATCACGATGATGGCGGGTTCAAGCAGGCTGAGCGCAACGGAGGTCGCGGTGCGCACGTCGCGTTCGAGATAGTCGGCTGCCCGGTCCAGCATCGGTTCGAGCTTGCCGCTGCTTTCGCCGCTCGCGGCAAGATGGACGAGTAGGGGCGGGAACACCTTGGCGCGGCGCAAGGCGGAGGAGAGGCCCATGCCCTCATGCACCTGCACGGCGATTTCGCCAGCCGCAGCGCGGATCATGCGATTGCCAGCCGCTCGTTCGGCAAGATTGAGCGCTTCAAGGACAGGCAGCCCGCTGCCGATCATTGTCGCCAGCGAGCGCGCCAGGCTGGCGGATTCCACATTCCGGATCACGCGTCCTGCCACGGGAAGCCTTAGCAGCATTCCGTCGAACGCCAGTCGCGGCGCCGGCTGCGACAGCATCCACGCAAACAGGGCCAGCAGGCCGGCGATCGTCAGCATGATCGCCCAGCCCCAGTGCAGCATCAGGTTCGAGATCGCGATCATCGCCTCGGTAAGCGGCGGAAGCTTCTGTCCTGACACGTCGAACTGTTCCACAACGCGCGGCACGACGAATGTCATCAACGCAACGATGACGGCCAGCGCCACGACGGCGAGGACGATCGGATAGACGAGGGCGGACGAGACCTTGGCCTGCATGTCCTGCTTCCTCTCGAGAAGGTCGGCCAGCCGGTCGAGCACCTGCGGCAGGGAGCCGGAGGCTTCGCCCGCCGCGACCATGGCCCGATAAGTTGGCGGAAAAGCTGGGCCTAGCCGCGCCATGGCGTCGGAAAGGCGCATGCCCTCCACGACGCCTGTATGGACGCGCGATAGGAGTTCGCGCTGCTTTCGGCTCTCGGCCTGTTCGGCGAGCGATCGCAGCGCCTCCTCGATCGGCGCGACCGTCGCCAGTGTCGCCATCTGGCGCGTCACCAGCGCAACCGCTCCGGCGCTGAGCCGGATCGGGCGGGCGTCCGTCGTCGTTCGCGTTGTTGACCCAGCCGTGATCTGCGTTGCGACAAGGCCGCGGCGTTCCAGCGTGCGCCGCGCGGCCTCGCCATCCGGGCTCGCCAGCGCCCCCGTGCGGGTGCGGCCGGCGCGGTCGATGGCGCTGAATTCAAAGGTCGGCATGCCTGCCTCCCTCGGGTCGGATCACGCGCAACGCTTCCTCGATCGTGGTCTCCCCACGCAGCACGGCCTCGCGCGCCGACTGCGCCAATTGTGGCGCGTTGGCGAACGCGTGAGCCGACATGTCCTGCTCGGGCGCGTTGGCCGAGATCAGTCGCCGCAGGCCTTCGTCAGCGCGGACCAGCTCGAACAGGCCGAGCCGGCCGGCATGACCCGTCCCGCCGCACTGGGTGCATCCCACGGCGCGATGGATTGTCGATCCTGGCGCAATGCCCGCCAGCGTCGCACCGGCGTCGTCGATTGTCTCTGCCTTGCGGCAGGCCGCGCACAGCCGCCGCACCAGCCGCTGCGCTATGACGCCGCGCAGGGTCGATGCGATGAGAAAGGGCTCGACGCCGATATCGCGCAGCCGCGTCACTGCGCCAATGGCGTCATTCGTATGCAGCGTGCTCAGCACCAGATGGCCAGTGAGGCTCGCCTGCACCGCGATCTGGGCGGTTTCCGTGTCGCGGATCTCGCCAACCATGACCACGTTAGGATTCTGGCGCAGGATCGCTCGCAGGCCCGCAGCAAACGTCATCCCTACCTTGGCGTTCACCTGCGTCTGGCCGATTCCGTCAATGGCGTACTCGATTGGATCCTCGATGGTGAGGATGGTCCGGCTGGCATCATTGAGCAGACGTAGGCCAGCATAGAGCGTGGTTGTCTTGCCGGCGCCGGTGGGCCCGGTCACCAGCACGATGCCGTTGGGCTCTTTCAGCGCCGCCCGGAAGGCGCTGGCGACATCGTCCGGCATTCCGAGGTCATCAAGCTGCAGTCCCGTCCGCTCGCGATCGAGCAGGCGCAATACGACACGCTCGCCTGCCTTCGCTGGCAGAGTCGACACCCGAACATCCAGAGTCCGTCCACCGATTGTCAGCGAGATGCGTCCATCCTGCGGAATGCGGCGCTCGGCGATATCGAGCCGCGACATCACCTTCACCCGCGAAACCAGCACTGGCGCAAGCCGTGCGGGCAGCCGGGCCTTCTCCGACATCACGCCATCGACGCGCATGCGGATCACCAGCTCGGTATCGTAGGGCTCCATGTGAATGTCGGACGCGCCGATCCGCGCCGCTTCCGCCATGAGCCCGTTGATAAGCCGGATCACAGGCGCATCGTCGCGGGCATCCAGCAGGTCGGCGACCGGCGGCAGACCGTCGATGTCGCCGAGCACATCGGACCGGCCAAGCTCGTCCGCGGCGCCGACGTCGATCCCCCTCGCGCCATAGACATCCGCCAGCTTCCGCTCGAAATCGGGGGCGCTGATGGACTCGACGACAAGGCGCATGCCGCCCAACGCCCGTCGCGCCTCGAGCAGCGTCATCGGATCCGCGCCCTCGCGCAACGCCATCCGCGCCTCGCTCTCGCCCCCAAGATCCAGCACCCCCGCGCGACGCGCGAACGCGTAGGGCAGACGGCTGCGCGCGGCGGTCATCTGCCGCCGTCCGTCGCGGGTGCAGCGGATGGCGCGGGCGGTCGCGCGGGGGGCGCTGCAGGCGCGGGCGGGAGGCGGCTTAGCACCTCGTCAAGCATGCTCGGCGCGCCGCCATTGCTGAGCCGCTGCTGCTGGATCATGCGCTCCAGTTCCGGCTGCGTGATCGAGCGCGCGGCGTCCGCCGACCCGACGATCACGGGCCGGATGAAGATCATCAGGTTAGTGTTGTCCTTCTGGCGCTGTTCGGACGAGAACAGTGCCCCAATAACGGGTAGGTCGCCCAGCAGCGGCACCTTCTCCTGAGTCACCTGCTCGTTCTGGTCGAGCAGCCCACCGAGCACGACGATCTCGCCATTGTCGACTAGCACCGACGTTTCGATCTCGCGCTTATTGAAGACAAGCTCTCCGAACGACGCAGTGAATGGGTCGACGCTCGAAACCTCCTGGCGCAGCACCAGCGTGATCGATCCGTCCGCATTGATCTGCGGCCGCACGCGCAGCTTCACGCCGACATCCTGACGCTCGATCGTGCGGAACGGATTATTGTTGTTTCCGCTAAGTACTTCGCCCGTCGTCACCGGCACGTTCTGGCCAACGAGGAATTCGGCCTCGCGGTTGTTGAGCGTCAGGATCGAGGGTGTCGAGATGAGGTTGGAATCGCCGTCTCGTTTGATGGCGTTGATGATCACGCCGAACAGCCCGTCCCCGCCAAGGTCCGACGCAAGCCCGCCGATCCCTCCGAACGAATTGAGCAGGCTGTCCGCTGCCGCCTCCTGCAGTTCGTCATGCAGCTCCGGGCTCACCGACAGGCCGTCGGCTCCCAGCGCCGCCGACAGCGTTAGCAGGCTAGGTGACGCGCTCGAGAAATTCGTTGCGAAGAACGGGATGTCCGACCCGTCCTTGCCGCCCAGCAGCAGCTGTACGCCGAGATTTTTCGCCGCCCCCTCGCCGATCTCCACCACGATCGCCTGCACCAGCACTTGCTCGGCGCGTCGATCGAGCTGGCGGATGATTGCCTCGACCTCCTGCTGTACCGCAGGGTCCGCCCGGACGATGATCGCATTGGCGCCCTCGAACCGCGTTATGATCGCGCGCTGGTTGGCCGAAGGCGTGGCCGGCACCTGTCCCGCCGCGCCCGTCGCACCCGCGGCGCGCGGCTGATCCACGACGTTCTGCAGCATCTCCACCATCTGGGTCGCATCCGCGTGCTGCAGGAAGATCACGCGCGTGTCTCCCGTCGGCTTCGCCTGCTCGTCGAGCATGAGCGCCACATCCTTGAGCCGCGCCACCGTCTCCGCCGGTCCCCGCAGCACAAGTGAGTTGGATGTGTCCACCGCAGTGAAGGTCGCCGCCGAGAAGCCCTTCTGCTCGCCCCCGCCCGATGCCGTGATGTCGCGGAGCGCCGCCGCCAACACCGACGCGCGCGAGTTCTTTAGGGGCAGGATCTCGATCCGGTCCGTATCGCGGTCCAGCTCCGCCACCAGCCCCGACAGCCGCCGCACATTGTCGGCGAAGTCCGTGATCACGATCGTGTTCGACGCCGGCGCTGCGCTCACCCGTCCACCGCGTCCCACCAGCGGCTGCAGCACGCCTACCAGAGAGGGCGCGTCCTTGGTCTTGAGCCGGATCACCTGCGTCACGAAGCGTTCGCCGGTCGTGCCTCCCATGGCGCCCGAAGGCTGCTGCGCCGCTTCTTCATCCGGCGCAATCCGCCACGCGCCCGACGACGTCGGAATGGCGACATAGCCATGCGCCCGCAGCGTCGCGAGAAAGACCTCCATCATCTGGTCGCGGTTCATCGGCGCGCCGCCTGCGATGGTCACCGTTCCCTGCACAGCCGGGTCGATGACGAATGTGGTCTCCGTCGCCTTCGAGACATCCTGGATGAAGGCGCGGATGTCGGCATTCTGCACATTGAGCGACTGTGTCGCCCCCTGCGCAAGCGCCTCCTGTCCCAGCGCTGTTGCCCCGCCGACCGCCCCGAGGGCGAGGCACGCCGCCATGATACGCGAGAACGCCATTACTGAATTCCAAGCCGCGCCGTGTGAACCTGTCCTTCACGCTCGAAACGCACGTCGACAGGCTGTCCGGATGCAATCTGCGCTCGGTAAGACGATAGGTCAGCCGACGCCGCATCCGCACCATTGATGCTGAGGATAAGGTCGCCAGGTCGCAGTCCGGCGATGGTGAGAGCGCCGCCGGCCGCTTGAGGCATAACCTCGAATCCGGTCCGGCCATTGCGGGACACAGGCTGCAGCGCCAAGGCTGCAAGGGAAGGTGTGGCTAGGGAAGAGGACAAAAGTGGAGGGGCAGTCCGCGCCGCCGCCTGATAGTCCGCCGGCAGGCGCGTCGCCAGCTGAGCCGCGCCGATGCTCACGCCCGGAAACGCCACCCGCATGCGTTGCCCGCCGACATCGATCTCGACATGGTCCGGCGCAACGGCTGCGAGCACGACACCAGGCGTGATTTCGTCGCCAACGGCAAACGCGCCCTGCGTGCCACCGGAAGGCGAGAGGATCGCCGTGCCGTCGCCATCCCCCAGCGCGCGGGTCGCGTGCAACATGAACCCTGTTGCGTCCGCGACGGAGGCAACCACGGCGCCATTCTGCCCAAACGGATCGCTGACGCGCGCTAGCCGCGCGAGAGTTTCAGACGCGACACGATCGGCTGCGGGCGCATCGTCTGCGGAGGTCATGATGTCGGCTGCCGTAGCGCCACGCGGCGCCAAGACCGTCCACATCAGGGCTGCGAGCGAGGCGCCAAGCGTTGAAATTGCGGCAAGTTCGCAGGTCGCGGCGAAACCGCCACGCAGGGATTGCGCGAACTCATTGCCTGCGGCCATCACCGTAAATCCCGCGCGTTGTGCCCGCGTTCTCAGATGTGTCACATGCGCCGCCAACGTACAACTTTTATGACAGTTGGCGGGCGCCAGTGTCACAGTCGACGTCACACGTGCTTAGAACCGCGTCGATAGCCCGAACGAATACTCAACGCCGAGATCGTAGTTGTTGATGATGATCTCGCCCCCGCCGAACTCCTGATGCTCCAAATAGTCCTCGTTCGTCAGGTTGTTCGCCTTGAACGAGAAGGTGACCGGCCGTCCATAGGCGTCGAACTCGCGGCGATAGACGAAGTCGAGCGTCACGCCCGGCTCCTGGATGAGGTCCGGCTCACCGGGCCGCCCGCGTGCGGACGAACGCTCGCTGACATAGTTCAGGATGAAAGTGCCCTGTTCGGTTGCGATCGGGTCCTCCCAGCCAAGCTGGAGATTGACGACGTGCTCCGACTGGCCCTGCAGGCGCGATCCATCGATGATGAAGTTCTCGGCCGGCAGCGGCGCCCCGCCTGATGCAAGCGGGAACACGATGTCGCCTGCGCTGACCTGCACCTCGCTCTGACTCCAAGTGTAGTTCGACTGCAGGAAGATGTCCTTGCCGCCGATCCACCAGACATCCGGCAGAGGGTCGGTGAATGTCGTGCGGATCTCGGCCTCAGCGCCATAGAGAATGGCCTTCGGCGCATTGAGATAGGTCTGCTGGATGGTCGCGCCCTGTTCGGCGACAACCGACTCGATCGGCTTTTCGATGTCCTTGTAGAAGGCGCCCACAGTGAAGAACTGATTGCGGCCAAAGAAGTTCTCAAGACGCGTGTCGAAGTTCGTCAGTTCGGTGTCGACGAGGAATGGGTTGCCGATGAAGAGTCGGTCGCTGTCCGGATCGAGATACTGCTGCGGTGCGAGTTCCCGGAACTGCGGACGCCCGATGGTCTGCGACGCGCCGACACGCAGCTGCCAGTCATCGAGAAAGTTCCACGTCACTGTCCCTGCAGGAAGGAAGTACTCTTCCTCCTTCACCGGAGGCTGGGTCGGCTGCGCTTCGCCTAGGAAGAGCGCGCGCGGACTTACCGACTGCTTGCCTTCCTCGAAGCGGCCGCCGATGGCGACGCGGAAGAAGGGGATCGGTTCGAAATCGGCCTTGAGGAAGGCTGCCGAGACTTCTAGCTGGGCGTCATAGGCGGCTGCGCCCGCGGAGCCCGTCGTCTCGCGGATCACAAGGCGGTCCGGCGAAACATTGAAATCAGCAAACAGGAAGTCCGGTCGCGACTGCTGCACCTCCAGCGGCAGGTTCTCGCCAATGAAGCGGAACGCACGTGATGCTGCCGAGCGCGTATTGTCGAACCAGTCGATGCCGGCGGAAAGCTCCATCTCACGTACGTCTGGGATGGGTAGCGCCAAGGAATACTTCAGCGTCACACCGGCGCTGTTGATTTCGTCCACCAGCTCGCTGAACTCCCAGCGATTGGTCGCGCGCGAGGTGTCATGGAGATAGCGGTCGATTGTGTCGTCAAAGATGAAGCGCATCTGCCGCTCATAGGGTGCATCGCGCTCGGTGCGCGAATATGCGGCGCGCCAGCTGACTTCGAGCTGGTCGAATTCATGCGTTCCATCAAGCTGGGTGGAGCTCAGCGTTCGCTCGTACCAGGCGGTGCGCTCATCAAGCACCTGCTCACCGGCCAGCTCGTCAAAGCCGAAGCGGCGATAGGTGCGCTTGTCGGTGCGGCGGATCCACAGGTTAGTCCAGTCGATCTTGTGCTCCGAACCCAACTCGAGGCCCACCCCGAACAGGCCGTCCCAGCCGACCTTGTTGTCCGTTGAGGTGAAGTTGTAGTCCGACTTGGGCGTTGCCACGCCGCCGTCAATCCGGCCTTCCTGTTGGATGCCGTCCTCTGTCTCCCAACCGTTGGAGTAGCCGAGAACGCCGATATAGCCGATGCTCCAATTGTCGAAGTCCTGGCGCAGACCTGTCGAGATGTCGAAACTGCCGTTCGCCGGTATCTGTGTGTTCAGCTGGACGAGATTGAGCTTCGCGTTCTCGAAGCTCTGCCCAATGCGCTGCAGTTCCTGCGCATTCGTGAGCTGCGGATAGAGGTCGAGCGTCGCGTCGACCCGGCGACTGGCCAGGATTGCTTCCTTTAGCTGGTTCGGAATCTTGCGGGTGCCGTCGTCGAAGCCGAAAATGTCGGAATCGCCGCCGTCATGCGTGTAGCCGGTCGCGAAGGTCGTCTCCATGTTGACGCTGAAGCCAGCGCCCACCTCGAAAAAGCTCTCGTCGGGCAGGTTGAGCGTTCCAAGCTGGATCACCCCGCCCCCAAACTCGCCAGGGAATTCGACGGAGTAGCTCTTTTGCACCATCACTTCGGAGAGGATGCTTGCCGGGAACAGGTCGAGCGGTACAACGCGCTGCAGTGGCTCCGGGCTGGGCAGCGGCGAGCCGTTGAGAATGGCGGACGAATAACGTTCGCCAAGACCGCGCACATAGACGAAGCGGCCCTCGGCGACGGAAAGACCCGGCAGCTTGGTCAGCGCATCGGCCGCGTCTGAATCGCCTTGACGGGACAGGTCCTCGGCCGAGAGGAACGCGGCCACCTCGGAGGTGACCTGAAGCGGTTCGGGTATGAACTGGCCGCGCACCACGATGATGTCGCCGGCATCGGCGACCTCTTCGCTCTCGGTGGATTCCGTGGTCGGAGGATCGGCCGGCTGGGTCTCCTGGGCAAACACGCCTGGCGCGATCAGCGCCGACGTCGCGAGGAGCAGGGCGCTCAGGGACAGGCTGGGCGATTTCATGTGGCGGTATCCCGCGAAGAGGAAAGATTGCGTCGATTCGGCGAGCAGCAGGCCAGCGGCCCGATTTGGGCCGCTGGCCATGTCGGAGATCAGCAGGCCTCCTCGCCGATCAGCGGGCTGCAGCTCCAGCCCTGGTACCAGGTGTTGCTACCCGCATTGACCGCACCGATGTTGGTCGGCGCCGTCAGGAAGGTCGAGCCGGGAAGGTTGGCGACCGGCTGGACCGCAACGCCGTTCTCGTTGGCGCCGTTGACGAAGCTCGCCGTGCTCGACCCGCGTGGCGCAAGCGTGCTCGTGCCGGTGGCGGTGTTGCCAGTTCCCGCGTTGAAGCGCGCGGCTTCGTCGTCCGCGTCGGCGTTGAAAGCAGTCGGGCAGGACATGAAGACACCGTTGAAGGTCGGCGCCGCCGTGAAGGTGTCGGCATCGTCGATGTCGAGGCAGACGGCGGGATCGAAGACCACCGAGTTGAAGAGGCGCAGGCCGTTGCCCGAGTTAACCACCATCGCATCACCGCCAGCTGCGCGCGCCACGATGGTTGCGTTCGAGATGTAGGGTGTCGTGTTGAGGGTGAAGGCGGCTGTTGGCTGGCCCGCCGGCGGCGTCTGAGCCGTCCGGTTACCCGCCGAAGAGAATTCGAAGCCACGGTCGCCGCCGGCCGAGCGCTGCACGATCAGGAGGTTCTGCACCGCCCCGCGCCAGCCCGTATCGACATCGAGGCTGTCGTCGTCATTGCCGGTCAGAACGATGTTGCGCAGGTTGACCGTACCGCCGAAGATTTCGATGCCGTCATCGGACGAGTTGTGGACCTGGACGTTCTCGATCACCGTCCCGTTGCCGACGCCGGCCAACGTGATCCCGTTGAGTTCGTTATTCGGCAGGATCTCGAAGCCGGAATGCTGGACGCGCACATGGCTGAGGCGGCCCGAATTGTCGGTCGGCGTATTGCCGCCGTACTGGGCGTTGGCGCCTTCAACCTGGCTGACGCAACCGATATTCGGCGGAACCAGAACGCCGGTGCAGACTGAAATGGGCGCGCGACCCAGCAGAAGGACACCGCCCCACTGGCCGATCGAGTTTTCGTTTGTTCCGCCTTCAACGCCCTGGCGACTGGTGAAGATAATCGGCTGCGCGGCCGAGCCGATTGCGCTGATCCGCGAACCGCGGTTGACCAAAAGGTAATCCAGTGTGCCGGAGCCGAAAATGGTCACGCCCGGGTCAATGGACAGGATGCCCTGCGCGCCGCCGGCTAGCGGGGCGGCCGGGTCGGCGCCAAGGTCGACGCCGACATCCGTGCGGCCGGAGAGGGAGTAGATCGTTCCCGTTCGCAGCGGCACGTTCAGCGTTCCCGTAATGACTGAGGGTAGTTGGCAGTTCCGCAGTCCCGCTACGACCCCAGCATTGATGAACCCCGTCGGGCAATCCGCAGCAGGCCCGGCCGGCGGCGAGGGCGGAGGCGGGGGAGGGGGAGGGGGTGGGGGTGGCGGCGACGGCACAAACACCCCCTCGCCTGGAGATGCAACCCCGTCGGAGCCGGAGCAGGCAGCGACGCCCGTCGCGGCAAGGGCGGCCAGCAGGGCGGCGCGCACAGCAATCTTCGGTGACATTCTGGATTCCCTCGAGCTCGACCGGGGCCGAAATTCGGAGGGCGCCGAGGCTTTGTTCTCGACTGACGCCCGCCTTCCCCACAGAGGCGGTTAACGAGCCAGCGTGACACTCGCCCGACAGATAGATGACAGTTTGGATTCATGGGACGGCGGCAACGCAGCGTTGCGCAAATGCCTCACCTCTCGGGCGCTGTCACATTATGCTTCTGTGACGACGCTTCGGCAAGCATCCTCAGGCCGACCGCGCGAATGCGCTCGGCAACAAGGATGCAGGTGTCATGGAAAGGGGCTTCCTTGCGCCACAGGAGCACAATCTGACGATGCATCGGGAAGCTCGACAGATCGAGCACTGTCACACCTCCGGCTGCACCGGCGTTCGAGCGCAGATAGATCTCCGGCAGGACTGCAAGCCCAAGCCCGCTTGCCGCCATCTGGTAGACGCCGTCGAGGCTCGTGCCCTCATAGTCGCGGAGTACGTTCATCTGGAGTGCGTTACAGATCTCTCCGGCCTGTCGCGCCAGGTGATGCCGCAAATCCATGATGAGCATATCATGCCCTGCCAGGTCGCCGCTTTCCAGCTTCTCAAGCTTGGCCAGTTGGTGATCCTTCGAGGCGACGATACGCAGGGGCTCGGCGAACAGGAGCTGAGCGTGCATGTCGCCGTATGAAAGCGGCAATGGCGCCAGCAAAAGGTCGATTTCGCCATTGGCAAGCAGGCCAATCTGTTCATCGGGGATGCCTTCGCGAATGTGGATGCGCAGGTTCGGCTGCTCGGCGGTCAGGCCTGCGACGATTTCGGGCAAGAGGTAGGGACCAATGGTGGGGCTGGCGCCGAAACGCAGGATGCCGACACCCCCGCCCGTGCGTGCAAGGCGCGAGGTACGCTTGAGATCTTCGACCTCGCGCATGATGCGGCGCGCGCGCTCGACAATATCGCGTCCGACTGGTGTCAGGCCGCCACCGTGCAGCGCCCTGTCGACCAGCGTGACGCCCAGTTCGGCCTCCAAAAGGCGCAGCTGCTGGCTCAGCGTCGGCTGCGAAACATTCGCGGCTCGGGCGGCCTTGTGGAAGTTTCCACTCCGAGCGATCGCGATCAGATACTCCAGCCTGCGCAGCGTCGGCATGGCGACTCCCACGAGCGCCTAACCTGGAGAGCACCCGCACCGATAGCTATTATCTATCAAAAATGAAAGCAATATCGATTGGAAACTATCAGGCAGTGCTCCCAGCTACTTGCAATCGCAATTAACAAGGGACCCCGACATGAAGCCTATTCTCCGCCGTACCCTTTCCTCCATCGCAGTCGGCTCGGCGCTCGCAGTGGCCGCGTTCACCGCAACCGCCACCGCCGCTCCTCCGGCCGCGACCGCCACCGCCGCTCCTCCGGCCGCGACCGCCACCGCCGTCTCGACCACGCAGGCGCAGAGCGCCCAGATCACGCGCGAGCAGGTGATCGCAGCCCAGAACGCCTGGGGCGATGCACTCGTGGCGATCTCGACCACCCACGACAAGTCGGGCCTTGAGGCCGCGACCAAGAAGGCGGAGAAGGTCATCGACAGCGCCTACGGCTATTCGCTCGGCCCGGTCCTGTTCAAGCCGACGCTGACGGTCGCCCCGCAGACCTTCCGCACGACCCGTGAGGGCGCGCTCGCCTACTTCGTCGGCGGCAACCCGAAATTTGCGAACGACACCGGCTTCGCCCTCAAGTCGTGGCGCAGCTACCAGGTCGAGAACGCCGCGATCTTCACGGACGGCGATGTCGCGATTTCGATGGGCAATGTGCGCCTCACCGACAAAGATGGGAAGGTCACCGTGGTCGACAAGACCTGGGGTTGGAAGCGTGGAACGGACGGTAATCTCCGCATCGTGCTGCACCACTCGTCCTTGCCCTACAACCCTGGCTGATCCTGACACCACCAAGCAGAGCATCCCTGTCCCGGCAGGGATGCTCTATTTTTTCTGGCAAGCCATTCAGCGAGCGTACGCGCCAGATCATTCGGTGTCCGCCAGAGATCAAGTCATTCTCTCCTGGTTGCCGCCTTGGCCAGATGTCGCCCACCAAAACAAGAGACCTCCATGTTCAAGCCTCGGCTCGCGACCCCCATGATCATCCTCGGATTTGCAGCGCTCGGTGCCTTGCCGGCGCATGCGCAGTCGCTGACAGGCAATGTCGGTTCAGCCAACATCACCACAGGCGACAGCTCGGTCGAGGCGCGTACCGGTATCGCTGACAATGGAGATGTCGCTGCGCGGGTCCACTATCAGCACGCTTTCTCGGACGGGTACCAGCTTCGGGTAATCGGCTCATTCTCGCAACCCGATGGGCAGGACTGGGACTTCAGCGCCCTGACGCTCGAGAACTGGTTCCAGTGGGCCGAGGAAGCCAAGGATGGAACCGGGTTCAACGGCGGCTTTCGTCTCGCCTATGATTTCGTCGATGGCGGTGGCCCCGATGGTGCAGAAGCGCGCCTCACATTGACGGACAAGTTCGCAGACGGCTGGGAATGGCGCGCCAACCTCATCGGCGAGGTCGAAACGGGCGAAGGAAGCGCAGGCGGCGTCGACCTCGAGACACGATTCCAGGTGAGCCGAGGACTGGATTTTTCCGCACTCGGTTCGCAGGACTGGCGGCTCGGCGCCGAACTTTACAGTGAATATGGCAATACCCGCGACATACCGGGTTTCAACGAGCAGGCGCACCAGATCGGCCCGATCGTCAAGGTCGAGTGGGGCAATGGCGTCTTCCTCCAGACCGGCGTACGCTTCGGCTTCACCGATGCTGCGGACGATTCCATGTTCAAGATCTTCCTCGGGCGGGACTTCTGATCGCGGAGCGGCGCATCCCCGCCGGCGTTGCGCCCTGCGTTCTGGCGCTGGCGGTGGCTGCGTGCGTTGCCGATCCGTCATCACCCGCTGTTGCGCTATCCGGCGGCCGCCTCAGCTTCGCAACGGAGCTGCCTGCGGCGGCAACGCAGCCGGGCCCTCACATGTTTCGGGGCGATGCGCGGGCCACGTTCTACCTTCCAGTCTCCGCCGTCGGCCGGTCGGCGCCCTTGCTCATTCTCCTCCACGGTGCACGGGGCGGCGCGGACGCCATGATCCGGCGGTTTCGGAGCGAAGCTGACCGGCGCGGCATCATTCTTCTGGCGCCGGAATCCGCCGGCGGGACCTGGGATGCCGTTGCCGAGATCGGCCGCGGCCGTCCGCCTGCGTTCGGACGCGATCCCGCCCGCATCGATGCTGCGATCAGCCAGGCATTCAAGCGCGCGAGCATAGATCCTGCCCGGATCGCTATCGCAGGATTTTCGGATGGCGCAGGTTATGCGCTGTCGCTGGGCGCGCGGAATTCGGATCGCTTTTCGGCCATCATGGCCTTCTCACCCGGCATGATCGTGCCCGGCGAGACGGGCCCGCCAACACAGGTCTTCATCTCCCATGGCGCGGCCGACCGCATCCTCCCGATCGGCCTGGCGCGCGACACGCTGGCGCCCGTGCTGAAGGGCGCGGGTTTCGATGTGACCTTTGTCGCCTTCCAGGGCGGACACGAGCTGCCGGATGATGTGCTGGTCCAGGCACTGGATTTGTGGCTGGGCCCGGGCAAAGGCCCGCCACGTACGCGCGGGTGACCTCGTCTGCACGATCATGCTAGATCCTTGGCCGGGAGAGACACATGAGTCAGCCAAGCCTTGTCCGCGGCGCAAGCCAGCCAGCCCTGCTCGAAGACACGATCGGCGAGGCGCTCCTGCGCGCGGCGCGACTATGGCCGGACCAGGAAGCGCTCGTCTCGGTCCATCAGGGCATCCGCTGGACCTATCGCCAATTCGCCGAGGAGGTGGATCGTCTGGCCGCCGGGCTTCTGGCGCTCCGCCTCGAGAAGGGCGACCGCGTCGGCGTCTGGGCCCCCAATTGCGCCGAATGGACACTGGTGCAATTCGCAACTGCTCGCGTCGGCCTCATCCAGGTCAACATCAATCCGGCCTATCGCCTGTCCGAGGTGGAGTACACGCTCAACAAGGTCGGCGTGAAGGCGCTGGTGTGCGCACGGGCGTTCAAGACCTCCGACTATGTGGGGATGATCAACGAGCTCGCGCCGGAAATCGCAACATCGCCGCCCGGCGAGCTTCAGTCAAAACGCCTGCCTGAGCTGCGCAGCGTCGTGCAGATCGGCGATGCGCCGGGCCCGGGCTGGTTCGCCTTCGCCGATCTTGCGGCGCGCGCGACGCCCGCGCATGTCGCGAAGGTCGAGGCCATCGCAGCTACGCTCGACCGCAATGATGCGATCAACATCCAGTTCACCTCGGGCACCACCGGCCTGCCCAAGGGCGCGACGCTCTCCCACCGCAACATCCTCAATAACGCGCTGTTCTCCGGTTTAGGGATGGGGCTGAAGCCCGGCGACCGCCTGTTGATCCCCGTTCCGCTCTATCACTGCTTCGGGATGGTGCTCGGCAATCTCGCCTGCATCACGCATGGAGCGGCGATGATCTATTCCGCCGAGGGTTATGATCCGCTGAGCGTTCTAAAGACGGTCGAGGCCGAAAAATGCACCGGGCTGCACGGCGTGCCGACCATGTTCATCGCCGAGCTGGAGCACCCGGACTTCGACACGTTCGACTTATCTTCGCTGCGCACTGGCATCATGGCCGGGTCGCCCTGTCCCATCGAGGTGATGAAGAAGGTGATTGACCGCATGTACATGCATCAGGTTGGCATCGGATATGGCATGACGGAAACCTCGCCCATCTCCTTCCAGACCGCGATCGACGACCCGCTCGAACGCCGTGTATCGACAGTGGGCCGCGTGCAGCCGCATCTCGAGGTCAAGATCGTCGACGAGAGCGGCGCCACGGTGCCGCGCGGCCAGCCAGGCGAACTTTGCACACGTGGTTATTCCGTGATGATTGGCTACTGGAACGACCCCGAGAAGACCTCCGAGGCGGTCGACGCCGACGGCTGGATGCACACCGGTGACCTCGCGACGATCGATGACGAGGGCTATTGCAACATTGTCGGCCGCATCAAGGACATGGTGATCCGGGGCGGCGAGAACGTCTTCCCACGCGAGATCGAGGAGTATCTCTTCCGCCATCCCAAGATCGAGGATGTACAGGTCATCGGCGTGCCCGATCCCAAGATGGGCGAGGAGATCTGCGCCTGGATCAAGCTTCGCGCCGGTGAGACGTCCTCGCGCGAGGAGATCGCAGCGTTCTGCAAGGGCCAGATCGCGCACTACAAAGTGCCGCGCTACGTGAAGTTCGTGGATTCCTTCCCCATGACTGTCACCGGCAAGATCCAGAAGTTCGAAATGCGCAAGGCGATGATTGCGGAGCTTGGCCTGGCCGAGCAGAAGACGGCGTGAGATTTGTCTACTGACCGGCCGCGACCTCGTCGCGCATCCGCTCGAACTCGCTGACGCCGGCTTGCCCCTGCTTGTCCAACGCAGCCCATTCTTCCTGAGTGCGGCAGTCGCGTTTAGTGACGTTCGAGCCTGTTGCCGTGACGCGTTTGCAGATTTTGTCGTCTCCATCCGGCGCGGCCGCAACGTCGGTTGCTGCGGGCGTCGCGCATGCGGATAGAATTGCGGCGACAAGGATGATGACAAGACGCATGTCCCGAATCCTTTCTTGAGCCAACTCGCTCAGATCGAACAGCCGCGAAGCTAGGGGCCCGGCGGGCTGTTGTGCAGCGCTGCGGCGTTTGCTTCGGCTTCCGTCAGCGCCTGATCCGCAGGCAGCGGGCACGTGGCTGGCGGCATAGAAAACTTCGGGCTTGCGGCGAATCCCTCATCTGTCAGTGACTCCAGGAAAGCGACCAGCGCCGCGACCTCGTCATCGCTCACCGTGTGCTTCAGTCGCGGATCTTCCCGGCTGCCCGCAAAGTGATGCCGCACCGCATCCTCCAGCGTCGCTATCGCGCCATCATGCATGTAGGGCGCTGACAGCGAGACATTGCGCAGGCCTGGCGTTCGAAACTTGCCAGCATCCTCGGACTTCAGTGTGATGCGCGCCAGCCCCGCATCCTTGCCGTCCATTGGCCAGGCAAGGCGATGAAACGCCTCCTGTGGCTCACGCCCGCCCAGTGCGGCGTCGGTGAAATGTGGTCCGGCGTGGCAGCTCGAACACTCCTTCGTGTCGAACAGCATCGCGCCGCGCTTCGCCTGATCCGAAATCGCCGAAGCATCACCTCGGCGCCAGCGATCGTAGTGGGCGTCTAACGACACCAGCGTCCGCTGGAACGTCGCAAGCGCCATGGTGATCGTATCCATGTCGATCTTGCCGCCGCTCTCGGGAAAGGCCGCACGGAACAGCTGCGGGTAACACGCCTGATCGGAGAGCCGCTTTGCCAGCGCGCCCTCGGGCTTGCCGCCGAACCCCATCTCCACCGGCACGAAGCCCTCGATCGGGATCAGCGCCTGGTGCTCCAGCGTGTCGATATGCGGCCCGCCCCAGGTGAGCGAGTTCATCCACGCGACATTAGCGAGCGTCTGGATGTTGCGTTCACCGGGCGTGCCGTCAAATCCCGGCCGTGTCTTGTTGGTGTCGGCAAAGCCGCGTTTCTGCTCGTGACATGTAGCGCAACTCATCGTCCCATCCCACGATAGGTCGACATCGTAGAACAGTCGCCGACCTAGCTCGATCTTGATCGGTGTCGGCGGGTTGTCGGCCGGGTAGGGTGCTGCCATGTCCACCGCCGGCCACGCCGCGACAGTCGGCGCCGCTGGCTGGGCGCAGGCGCCAGCCAGTAGCGCAATTGCAAGCCCGGCACGACGCATCGTCCGCCTCAAGCCTTCGCCATCAGCCTGTCCCGCACCCGCTCGCGGTAGCGGATGCACGCGGCGATGTAGCGCCGGTACATTGCGACATCCACCTCCTCGCTCTCAGTGCAGGGCAGGAGCATGTCGCCGTCGGACTTGAAGTTGCCGTCCCAGCGCATGAGCTGCTCGTCGCTCATCGCAGGATCATAGGTGCACAGTTTGGCATCCGGCATCGCATCGAAATAGGCGCAGAGATTGATCCCCGCCTCCGTCCGCGGCTCGAACGGCGGCTCGCCCTCGAAATTCCAGGTCGGTTCGGTCACGCGTGCTGCACCCAGCCGTGATAATCATTGTCCCGTAGTCCGCCGCGATCGAGATACGCCTCTTTCACACGGCTCAGCGCATCGGCGGGGAGGGCGTTGCGCTGGGCGTTCACGTCGATGCCGTAGAGCTTCGCTGCGTTGAGGCCGAAGATCTTGGCGCGGTCCGCGTCTGTGATCTTGGCGTAGCCGTGCTTCTCGCAAAGCTCGTCGGAAATCTGGAATCGCTTGAACGCGTCGATGCCCCATTGCGGCGAGCCCCACCACAGACAATCCGTGCCCCACACCACATGGTCTGCGCCATAGGTCTTGATGTTGAGGCCCATGCCATGCATGCACATCACCGGGTCCTGGATCGCCAGTGTGTTGAAGAACGAGCCGACCTCCGGATAGACGTTGTTGATCTGCGGATTGCGGCGTTTGATGTCCATCAGGATCTTGTGCCACAGGAAATCGCCAGTCTCGGGATTATACTCGTTCATTGCCTTCCAGTCCGCGCCATCGCTCGCGCCATGCTTCAGCGCCGAGTGATAGACCACGAAGTTGAAGTCCGGATTGCGCAGCGCCGCCTTCTCGACATCCTTCGGATTGGCAAGGTGTCCGAGGGTGCGCGACTGGTAGGAATATCCTTTGTGCACCGAGATCAGCTTCATCCCGCGCTTGCGGGATTCCTCAATGAACCACTGCGCGTTGTCGTCGTCGAGCTGGAAGCCATTGCCCGTTCGCGCCGGGTCGGTATGGCAGTACCACTTCCACGAATTGATCTTGTAGACGTTGAGCTCGCGCTCCATCTGCTCGAGCGTCGCCGCCTTGTCGATCGAATTGGTCGCCGTGTTCCAGTAGTGGTTCGGTGCAAGATTGCCCTGGCACAACGCGCGCTGCGAGCCCGCCATCTCATTGAGCTCGTTGCGCGATTGCGCCATCAGCCAGCTTGGCAAGATTGCCCCACGCGGCGTCCGCTCCGCGCCTTCGAGCACGCGTCCATCCGGCGCGCGCTGCTCTTCCTTGCCCGGCACGCCCGAGATCACCACCATCGCGGTCTCGCTGTCGAGGAACATCTCCTTCGTGAACGTGCGGAAGGAATAGGCGTCGACATCGTTCTTGAGGTCAAAGCCCATGTTCCGCGCCGTCTCCGAATTGCGGAAGCTCAGGGCGATGCCGTTTGAATAGTGCGCCTGCACGTCGATGACGAAGAACTTGCCCTTCTGCCCGTTCGCCCTGACCACTTCCTGTTCGCGCGGCTCGAACTGCTCGTCCTCGCCCACTTCGAAGGCGTTCTGGCCATAGACGCAGTTGGAGGCAAGGAACGCCGTCGCCAGCCCCATGGACGAGGCCATGTAGGCCCGCCGGCTCATGCCGATTTTCTTCGAATTACGCGTCCCCCATTCCATGATGAGGCTCTCGACCTGCTTTTGCTTTTCCGTCTGTGGCCGCGGGATGAACTCCTCATTGGAGACCACCTGCGTCGGAATCGGCGAGTCCACACCCAACATCCGGTCGCGTTCGCCCTTGCGAATCCACATGGCTCTCTCCCTGGCGCGGCCTGCCTACTGCCGTCACTTTGATCGTCCACACTCTGCACACTTTCGCGCCCAATGGAATTCCACTGACAGCCACGTTACCGTGCGTACGCATCTGCGAAGGACCCTGCCATGGGCGTCACCGTAATCGACCACCCGCTTGTCCAGCACAAGCTCACGCTTATGCGCGACCGCTGCACATCCACGGCCGGCTTCCGCACGCTGCTGCGCGAGATCGCGCATCTTCTCTGCTATGAGGTCACGCGCGACATCGAACTTGAAACCACCGACATCGAAACCCCGCTGGGCCCGATGACCGCGCCGATGATCAAGGGCAAAAAGCTGGTCTTCGCCTCCATCCTGCGCGCTGGCAACGGCCTGCTCGACGGCATGCTCGATCTCGTCCCCGCCGCCCGCGTCGCCCATATCGGCATGTACCGCGACCACGACACGCTCGAACCCGTCGAATACTACTTTAAGGCGCCGGGGGAACTCGAAAACCGCCTCGTCATTGCGGTCGACCCCATGCTCGCCACCGGCAATTCCGCAGTTGCCGCGATGGATCGGCTGAAACAGCGCGGCGCCAACCGCATCCGCTTTCTCTGCCTCCTCGCCGCCCCGGAAGGCCTCGCCAAGTTCGCCTCCGCCCATCCCGACATCCCGGTGTTTACCGCAGCGATAGACGACCACCTCAACGACAAGGGTTATATCGTCCCGGGACTCGGCGACGCAGGCGACAGGATGTTCGGAACCAAGTAGACCCCGAAGGATGTCCGATCAGCCCTTCTGGAAGACCAAGACGCTCACCGAAATGTCGGATGCCGAGTGGGAATCGCTCTGCGACGGCTGCGGCAAATGCTGTCTCGTGAAGCTGGAGGACGAGGATACGGGGGGCCTTTACGTCACCAGGCTTCACTGCAAGCTGTTCGACACTCGGACCTGCCAGTGCAAGGACTACGCGAACCGCAAACAGCACGTGCCCATTTGTGTCAAGCTCACCCCGGAGGTTGTCGACACCGTCGACTGGCTGCCGCAGACATGCGCCTACCGCCTCGTCCACGAAGGCAAGGATCTTCACGACTGGCACCATCTCATCAGCGGCAATCGCGAGACCATCCATCGTGAAGGTTGGTCCTGCCGAAACAGGACGCGCACCGAGGAAGGCATCGATGACGACGACGCCATGGACTACGTCATCGACTGGTTCCACGGTCCGCCGAAGCGTCGAAAGGTGAAGCGGGTCTAGGCTCGCACAGCGTCAATCCGCGATCGAGCGCTGGCTCTCATAAGCCTGCAAAGCCATCGCGTTGAGCCGTAACTCCAACGCGCTGATCAGCGCATCGAGCGTCTCGCGTTCCGGATTGCGCCCGCCGTCGAAAAGGTTGAGCGGATCACGGGGAGGCGCGTCGGCATGGGCAGAGGCGAGCGGCGCGCCGCCGCCGACATCGAGCAGGTGGGCCTCCCCGCTCGCGCGGCCGTCCTTGTCCACCTCGCCCTGCAGCCAGGCGAACACATCCCCGAACCACACATCGGGCGATGCGTGCTTCTGCTGGCCGTCGTGCGTGGCGTAGAGGATCACCTGGTTGAAGCCCGCGCGCGTCGCCATCTGTCGTGCGACCATGGCGCAATTGGCGCCGCCCTCGATTTTCGGCAGGTCGCCGCTCATCATGTCGCCGGGTTGGAGCGGCGCCAGAACGTCGACCAGCCCGCCGAGCCTCTTCGCCATGCCTGCCCAGTGCGCCTGCTCGCTGGAGCGGACGTGCGCGAAGCCCTCCGGCGCCACGCGCGCATAGGCGATGCGCAGCGGGAATCTGACGCCGGGCGCCGCCCATGCGGCCGGCGCCACCACGCCAAGGCCCAAGCCGGCCAGCCCGAGGCCAAGCGCCCGCCGGCGCGATAGCGAAACAGCGTGAATATCCATGCGTTGCAACGTCGGGCGCGCCGGTTTCCGCCGCATTAACTTGCGACGTGTTCCTAATCCGTTCGATCCTTGCGACACTTACGGAATGAGCCAGATGATTCGAATCCTCGGCGTCGACCCCGGCCTGCGGCACACGGGCTGGGGCGTCATAACGCTCGATGGCCCGCGCCTCGGCTGGATCGCGCATGGCGTCATCAATCCCGCCCCCGATTCCGACATGGCTGACCGTCTCGCCAGCCTTGCAGCTGACCTCCGCGCCGTGGTGGCGGCGCAGGCGCCAGACGAGGCCGCTGTCGAGGAGACCTTCGTCAACGTCAATCCGAAATCCACGCTGCTGCTGGGCCAGGCGCGTGGCGCCGCGATGGCCAGCCTCGCCGCTGCGGGTCTCAAGGTTCACGAATACGCCACTCGGAAGGTGAAGCAGTCCATCGTCGGGACAGGCGCGGCGGACAAGACGCAGGTCGCCTTCATGGTCCGCCGCCTCCTGCCGAAAGCCGGCGACGTTTCGTCGGATGCAGCCGATGCGCTCGCCGTCGCCATCTGCGCTGCACATCATCGTCCTGTCGCTGGGCAGAGGCGCCTCGCATGATCGGAAGACTTCGCGGAACGATCGCCGCCATTGGCGAGGGTCAGGCGCTGGTCGATGTCAACGGCGTCGGCTATCTCGTCCATGCCGGCTCACGCGCGTTGGCGAAACTGTCGGTGGGCGAGGTCGCCGAACTCCATGTCGAAACCCAGATGTCGGAAAGCGCCATCCGGCTCTTCGCCTTCATCAGCGGCGAAGAGCGGGTCTGGTTCTCGCGGCTGCAGGATGCCCCAGGCGTCGGCGCCAAGACGGCGCTCGCCATTCTCGACACGTTGACCACGGCGCAGCTTATGGACGCTATCGCCCTCAACGACACCGCCGCCATCTCGCGCGCCAACGGCGTCGGCAAGAAGCTTGCCGAGCGAATCGTCACCGAGTTCAAGGGCAAGCCGCCGCCGATGGGTCTATTTGCTTCCGGCCTCTCGCTCGCTGCTGCGACGCCGACCGCCACGCCCGCGACAGGCTCTCGCGCCGCCGCCATCTCGGCGCTCGTCAATCTTGGCTATTCGCAGACAGACGCCGCCCGTGTCGTCGCCCAGGCTACCCGCGATGTCGGCGAGGAGGCGACGGAGTCCGCGCTCATCCGTGCCGCGCTCAAGGCGCTGGCGCCGGCCGGTTAAGTCACAGCACCTCCGCTCCCGCGTGCAGCACCAGCCCCACGATCCCGCCGATGATCGTGCCGTTGAGGCGGATGTACTGCAGGTCGCGCCCGACATTCGTCTCGAGCTTGTCGACGATGGTCTGCGAATCCCAGCGCCGGATCGTTTCAGACACCAGCCGCGCCACATCATCGCCATGCCTCTCTGCCAATTGCACCAGCAGCGAGCGCAGCCGCGCATTCAGCGCCTCGCGCACATGCTTCTCGCGCACCAGGCCGGCGCCAAGGTTGGCAAGCGCGTTCTGCATCCATGCGCGCAGCCGCCCGTCGGCGCTTGCGCAGTCGCGCCGTAGCGCCGCCTTGAACTCGACCCAGCCCGCTTCAACAGCGCCCGCCACCGAGGGATGCTTGGCCGCGTCCTGCAACCATGTTCCCACCCGCGCCTGCAGCTCCGGATCGCGCCGCAGGTCATCGGCGAACTCCGCCACCATGTGGTTGAGTTGCTCGCGTACCGGGTGATCGCGATTGGCGGCCACCTCGTAGAGCAGGTCGTTCACAGCATCAATCACTGTGTCAGCGACCTTTCGGTCAGCGCTGACGAACCGCATGAACCATCCCGAACGACCGCGAATGCGTTCGCGGATCAGCTCTTGATTGCTCTCGAGCAGGCGGTAGCCCTGCTTGAGCAGCGCGTCGAGGATCGCCTGATGTCGTCCCTGTTCGGCCAGCGCCTCGAGCACGGATCCGAATGCCGGCGCAACACTGGCGCCCTCCGCGGCCTCCGCCGCCTGCTCGCGCAGGAACACCGCCACCGTCTCATCATCAAGCGCATCGAGCAGGGCGGGCACCGCTGAGACGAGGCCGCCTGCCAGCGCGCTCGACTGGGCTGGTTCGGCGAGCCACCGCCCCAACGCTTCCGAGAGGTCCTTGTCCTTGACGCGTTCGGCAACCAGTTCCGGCTTCAGGAAATTGTCGGTGATGAACCGGCCGACTGCCTCGGCGATGCGGTCCTGGTTCTTCGGGATCACCGCCGTGTGCGGAATCGGCAGGCCCAACGGATGCCTGAAGATCGCCGTCACCGCGAACCAGTCGGCCAGCCCGCCAACCATTGCGGCTTCCGCGAAGGCGCGGACGAAGCGCCAGTGCATGTCCCAGTCCTGACCGTCCGGTTCCCACATGTGCGAGAACACGAACAGCCCCATGATCGCGAGCAGGAGGCCGTTCGCCAGCCGCCGCATGTGGATCAGCCGCTCATAGCCCTCGGCGGCGCCGTTGCGCACGGTCTTCGCCTTCGCGTCTCCTGAACCTAGGTCCGGAGGCATCATGTCTCGGCCGAAGTCGAGGGTGCTCTGATCATGCACCATGATATAGCCCCATCTAGGCCAGCGACGCGATACCGGATCGGTCAGGGCGCCAGGCCGGGCGGCAGGACACGAGAAAAATGAACCTCGCAGAGTACGTCGGCCTGATCGCCGCCATCCTGACAACCAGCGCCTTCCTTCCGCAGGCCCTAAAGGTGGTCCGCACGCGCGAAACCGCAGCGATCTCGCTTGCGATGTATGCGCTGTTCACCACCGGCGTGGCGCTGTGGCTCGCCTATGGCCTGATGACCGCCCAGTGGATCATCGTCGCGGCCAACGGCGTCACCATCGTCTTTGCCGTGGTCATACTAGCGATGAAACTCGGCGAGAAGCGACGGCATTAACCCGCCATTGTTCCGCAACTGTTCCCTTCGCCGCCGAACTGGTGCAGAAGGCAGTCATGGCCCGAGACGGCGACATTACCAATCCCGAGCGCCAGCCCGGCGAAACGGTCGATCGTGCCTTGCGACCCACCGCGTTCGACGATTTCACGGGACAGCAGGCCGCGAAGGCCAATCTCAAAGTCTTCGTTTCCGCCGCGCGTAATCGCGGCGATGCGCTCGATCACGTTCTTCTCTCTGGCCCGCCCGGCCTTGGCAAGACGACGCTGGCGCAGATCCTCTCGCGCGAGATGGGCGTCGGCTTCCGCGCCACATCCGGCCCGGTAATCGCGAAGGCCGGAGACCTTGCCGCGCTGCTCACCAATCTCGAGCCGCGCGACGTGCTTTTCATCGACGAGATTCACCGCCTGCCGGCGCATGTGGAGGAAATCCTCTATCCTGCGATGGAGGACCACACGCTCGATCTCATCATCGGCGATGGGCCGTCAGCACGCTCAGTCAAGATCGACCTGCCGCCCTTTACCCTCGTTGGCGCTACCACGCGCGCCGGCCTTCTCTCTACACCGCTGCGCGACCGCTTTGGCATCCCGATCCGGCTTGAGTTCTACACGCGCGAGGAGCTCGGCTCCATCCTGCGCCGGGCAGGCCAGAAGCTCGGGGCCAACATAACGCAGGACGGGGCTGAAGAGATCGCTGGCCGGTCACGCGGCACGCCGCGTATCGCTGTCCGCCTCCTGCGCCGTGTCCGCGATTTCTGTGAGGCCGACGGCGCGAAGATCGACCGCGCCGGCGCCGCTCGCTCCCTGTCGCGCCTTGAAGTCGACGAGGACGGCCTCGATGCCCTCGACCGGCGCTATCTTGGCGCGCTGGTGAAGACCTACAGCGGCGGCCCCGTCGGGGCCGACACCCTCGCCGCTGCGTTGTCGGAAGCCCGCGACGCGATCGAGGAAGTTATCGAGCCCTATCTGATGCAACAGGGCTTCGTTGCACGTACCCCCCGCGGCCGTGTCGCTACGTCAAGAGCCTGGGAACGCGTGGGACTCAAGCCGCCAGCGAACTCCCAGCAACCGCTGTTCGAGGACGGCGTCGACGAGGCCTGAGCCTCGCGATTCCTACGTCCCGCGCCCCCGCGGCCCGTCGCAACTAGCATCGGTGAACCCGGATCTTCAGTCTCGGCTTGGGTCCGCTCGGCGGTCCCGGAGCGCATGGGGAAGGGCCAGCGGTCAAGGCTTTCCTCGTAGTTTGCTTCGCGCATGTCGGGTTCGGACGGACGGATCAATGGCGGCGCTGCAGGTGATGCGGATCAACGCATCTGAATGGCTGGCCGCGCCACGGGTTTCGCGGACCAGCCGCATGCCTGGCTGGAAGCGTTGCGAACAAAAGGTTCCACCCGCCTAAACGTAACGTTCATGTGAGCGCGGTTGCCAACATCCAAGAACGCGACGGCGCCATGCCGTTATGTCACGTCTTTTCAGTTCGGCGATCTGCACCTGAAATGGGCATCGCTGAATCGAACCCGAGTCACGAGGTTCGTCGGCGAAGAAACGCAGCAGGCGTTCGGGAGGGAAGACAATGCGGAAATCGTCGCGCAGGACCGTTTCGGTCCTGGCCATTGCCTTTGGCGTCATCAGCAGCGGATCTGCATTCGCGCAGAGCGCCGCAGACCAGCCGGGCGACAATTGCGAGCCCGGCTCCACGGCAGCCAACTGCCAGACCGATCGTGTCATCGTCACGGGCACCAACATCGCCGGCGCCGCGGAGGATGCTCCGCTCCCCGTCGAAGTCTATACTGCGGACGATTCATTCAAGCAGGGCGGCCAGACCGCTCTAGAGTTCACGAAGTCCCTTAGCGTCGTTGGTTCGACCGTTGGCGAAACCAACCAGTTCCAGGCTGGCTATGCCAGCATTGGCGCTGCGACGCTGAACCTGCGCGGTCTTGGCGGTGGTCGCACACTGTCAATCTTCAACGGTCGCCGCTTCAGCGAAAACATAAACATGATCCCGTCCATAGCGCTTGCGCGGACTGAGATTCTCAAGGACGGCGGCGCTGTGATCTACGGCGCGGACGCCACCGGCGGCGTCGTCAACTTCATCTCACGCGACGACTTCGACGGCTTCATGACAGACCTGCAGTACAAGTTCGTCGACGGGTCCGACGGCGACTACAACGCATCCTTCATGTGGGGCGCAAACCTCGACAATGGCAACGTGATGCTCTCCTACGAGTATGGCCACCGTAGCGAGCTCGACGCGCTTGATCGCGAGTGGACGGTGCAGCCCTTCTCGCGCAACAACACGCCCTGGGCCCCTTACCACAACTACGCCTCCTATGTGCTTCGCTCCGCCACAGGCGCTGCGTTGGGTTCGGTTGCCGACTGGGATCGCGCAGGAACCGACTGCGAAAACTCAACTGGCCCGGTCACCGGCCAGGACCTCACGCTCAGCGGCCTGCCGGTTTGCTGGTGGAACTACATGATCCACACCTACAATCTGGTGGAGGAGACAGATCAGCACCGCGCCTACTTCCAGGTCACGAACGACCTGTCGGATGCGGTCCGGTTCACAGGCCAGATCGCATATGGCAAATCCAACGCGCCCAAGATCGGAACAGTGGCTTCCTATCAGGCCAACGTTGGTCCGGCGCCGACATCCGGCACGGCCTTCCAGTTCCGTGTGCCGCGCTCGAACCCTTACTTTGCGAGCTTCCTTGCGCAGAACGCTGCACAGATCAATCCACTGGCCTTGCCCGCCATCGCTTCCGCCGATCAGTTTCTCTCTATCTTTTTCGGTCCCAGCGGGGCGCCGCACCTGCCCGACGGCGAGGGCACCATGCCCACGACCGAACTTGAGAACTGGAATGCCGTTGCCGGCCTCGATGGCGATTTCGGCGACATGGCTGGTGAGTGGCTCGACTCGTGGAAGGTGTCGGGCACATTCAACTACGCCACGACGACCACGACGCTGCCGGACACTCTCGGCTTCCGAGTCCAGAACGCGCTCAACGGCTTTGGCGGGCCCAACTGCAACGCACCTGACCTGGTTCCGGACCGATTCGATTTGCAGGGCCTGGACGCCAACAACAACGGGTTTGTGTCGGCAGAGGAATGGCACGCTGTCGTCGGCATCCAGAATCCTGCCGCCGCCGGCCAGAACGGATGCCTTTTCCTCAATCCCTTCTCGAGCAGCTACGCAACCAACGGCACGTTCGGAACGCCCAACCCCCGTTACATCGCGGGCAACGACATACCGCCCGAGCTTGCAGCCTGGCTGTATGACGAGCGCTGGCAGGAGGCGGTTTCGACCAACCTCACGATTGATGCACTGGTGTCTGGCGGTACGCCGCTCCTGTTGCCGGGCGGCGAAGTCGCCTGGGCGGCCGGCGCGCAGTGGCGTCAGAGCGAGTTCCGCGACCAGATCCGCAGCGAGTTCATGGATCCGGACGTGACACCTTGCGCCTGGCCAGGCCAGCGTCCCGGTCAACTCTTTCCCATGTCGGCAACGGTCACCGGCGGCTGCGCGCCGACAGGCGAGTCGCCCTTCTTCTTCTTCGGTCAGGACAATCAAAGCAGGACAGATCAGCAACAGTATTCCTACTTCGGAGAACTTCAGGTCCCTGCGCTTGAAAACCTCAACTTCCAGCTCGCCGTGCGCCGCGAAGAGTTCCCCCGGTCAGGGCTCGGCGCCACAGTCTACAAGGTCGCCGGCAAGTGGGACCCGACCGACTGGCTGTCGCTGCGCGGATCGTTTGGCACCAACTACGCCACGCCGCCCGCGAGCTTCATCGCCGGCCAGGTCACGAATGCACTTTCGCTGATTGCGGCGGCGGGCAACAAATACCTCCGGGTCGAGACCGAAACGCTTTCGGGCGTGAAACCGGAAACGGCAGAGGTGGCCAACTTCGGCGCCATTCTCTTCTTCAGCGACATGCCGCTCAACGGCTCGTTCCGGGCCAGCGTAGACTATTTTGACTTCACGATCATCGATGAGATCAAGACGGTCAGTCACAACCAGATCGTCAACACCGTCTTTGTCGATCGCAACGGCGATGGTCAAAGCACATCGGCCGACGCAGGCGCGACGCGATTGATCAATTGTGCTGCTCCCCTGATCAACCGCATCACTTTCGTGAACGGGCAGGGTGCAGGGGGTTGCGTCCAAGGGGCATATGGTCCTGGCGGCGTGATCACGACACCTGGCACGGTCGGCGACGAGGTCACATCGATCCGCTCTGTGCGAGGCAACGGGCCGGGCGCAACCACGTCGGGCATCGACTACGACATCGCCTATGATTTCGAGGCGCTGGGCGGCGAAATGACAGCCCAAATCACCGCCACTCAGGTGCTGTCTTATGAGATCGACGCGTTCTCGCTCAACGGCACGGTGCTCACGCCGGCGGTCGACGGCCTGGGCTTCGCCAACTACTCACGCGATGGCGACCTGGTGTCCCAATGGCGTGGCAACGCTTCGCTCAACTACGCGCTTGGCGACCACAACATTCGCTATGTGATGCGCTACATCCAGGGTGTGAAGGACGACCGCTTCATCGGCACCGCCAATGAGCAGATCGACGACTTCATCACCTCAAATCTCTACTATCAGTACACGCTGCCCTGGGACGAGGATTTCGTGCTCAGCCTGTCGGTGGAGAACCTGACGGACGAGGACCCGCCCTTCACCGTGCAGCAGTACAGCTATGATCCCTTCATCGGAAATCCGCTGGGCCGGACGTTCGAGGTCGGGATCCGGAAGACCTTCTAGCGGTTCCTCCCGCCGGAAGACTGAGCCCCGGGTGCGGAAGCATCCGGGGTTCTATCGTCTTGAAGAACGGCTTGCGTCGCCCGTCATTCGCGAAGGCCGCTTGACCCAGGGCGGGCTGCCGATATGGCTTCGGCCGTGCATACGAGGACAAGCAATATGAACCGCATGATCGCCCCCATCGCACTGATCGGGCTGCTGCCGGGTTGCATCTTGGTTCACGCGCGGACAGTTGAGGAGCCGACCCCGATGGTGGCAGCAGCGCCTGTCGCATCGCCGCCAGCTGCAGTGCCGCCCACGCCTGCAATCACATCCGCAGGCCCGCCGCCGCTGCAGGTTCCCAACCCCTCTTACGTCACGATTCCGATGGAGATCACGGTCAACAGGCCGGTGAAGGATGTCTGGGCCCGCATCGGGAAGTATTGCGACATTGCCGAATGGTTCCAGATCGCCACGGGCTGCGTGATCACCTCCGGTAAGGACGGAGAGGTCGGCGCCGTGCGCACGGTTGGCGCGGAAATCCTGGTCGCGAAGACTGAGTATTCCTACGCCTACACACAGCCCGTTCGGGAAGGCCGCCCCTACAATCTTTACCATGGCAATCTCGAAGCCCGCGCGATCGACGCCAATACCACGAAGCTGCTCTACACGCTGATCTACGATCTTTCGCTCGTCCCGGGCGATGAAGCGGCGAAGGCCGCGGATGTCGAGCGTCGTCGCACCGCTTTCAACCGAGCGCTGGGCAACATGAAGATCCTTGCCGAAGGCGGAATGTTGCCGCCACCGCCGCCGCGTAGCTAGCACGCAACGGCGCGCTCGCGCTGTGCTGACTTTTCCTGTACGGTCCACTCCCAACAGGGAGGCCGCCATGCCGAGAGGCGAATACCGGGATACCGGCGGATGGGTTCTCGTCGATTATGAGGGCCGTTTCCGGATGCCCATGCATCGCAGCGACTACGAAGATCACGGCTACAAGCCCGCCTTCGAAGCGCTGCCCCTCAAGGAAACTCAACGAAACGGCGCAGCGAAAGAGCTGAGGCGCCGCGCGAGCTAGCATCGCGAGCGCAGACCTGCTGCCAGCTACTGCGCCGAGCGCTCCTTCAGCGTCCACTCGAAATCGCCCTCGAGCTTTGCGATCAGCGTCTGGAACGCCTCAGGATCGATGAACGGGTTCTCTCCCTTCGGATGCGCCTTCCGTGACTTCTCCAGCAGCCCGAAGAACTCCGGATGCGGCGCCAGCGGGATGTGCACCTTCATCTGCTTCGACTTCGCAAACGTCCGGCGATAGTCCTCGACAATGCCCTCATACTGCAGCGGCGGCGTGATCCGGTTCGCCGCGACCGTGGCAGAGCAGAACACCAGCGCCTCATACCACTTGCCATTATCGCGCAGCATGGCTCCCCAAGACGTGCAGCCGCGCGAATGGCCCGGGGTCAGATGCGCCTTGAGCGAGAAACCGCCCAGCTTCACCGTGTCGCCATCCTTCAGCACGCGGTCCACCTTCACCGGCGGCGCGCCCATCGCCTTCACATCTTCGCTGCCGAGATAGAAGCCGCCCTCCAAAGCCGAGACATCGCCCTCCATCGCCGCAAGCTGCGCGCCCGTATCGGCCTTAAGCTTGGCCAGCCCGCCCGAGTGATCGAAATGCGCATGGCTGTTGAGGAGAACCTTCACGTCGGACAGCCTAAACCCGGCCTTCGCGATGTTCGCTTCCACAATCGCCGCGCCCTCGGGCGTGGTCCCGTCGAGCAGAATATGCCCTTCCGGCGTCGTGAACAGGAAGGCCGAGAGGCCTTCCGTGCCGACATACCAGACATTGTCGATGACGTGGAACGGCTCGGTCGGCGTGTTCCAGTTGTTCTGTGCCCACGCCGGCGCCGCACTCATCGCCAACGCGCCAGCCGCCAGCGTGGCCTTGATCCAGCCTCCCATGCGATGCTCCCGTGATTCCTGTTGCGTCTGGTGTGGAAGCGCAGACTATCAGGTCGAAGCGCTGCCTGGCGAGGCCGCGCAACACACAGCGGGGAAGCGCCTATGCCCACCAATCGACAGTTCGTGATCGACTACCTGCCTACGGGCAAGCTAACGCCGGATGTGTTCCGGCCTGCCGAGGCTGCGATGCCGCTCCCCGCCGAGGGCGAGGTGCTCGTCCGCACGCGCTACATCTCCCTCGACGCCGCCAATCGCGCCTGGATGTGGGGCGCAACTTACCGCGCCGCGCTCAAGGCGGGTGACGTGATGGCGGGTGGCGGCCTGGCGGAAGTGGTCGAGAGTCGTGCGCCGGGTTTCGCCGCGGGCGATCTGGTCTGGGGCGATACAGGCTGGCAGCAATACGCAACCCTCAACGCAAGACATGTCACCAAGCTTGGCAAGGCGCCCGAAGGCGAGCCGATTACCTATCTGATGAGCGTCTACGGCGTTGCCGGTCTCACCGCTTATTTCGGCTTGCTCGAATGCGGTCAACCGAAAGCGGGGGAGACTGTCGTTGTCTCCGCCGCGGCGGGTTCTGTTGGCTCCATCGTCGGCCAGATCGCAAAGATCAAGGGCTGCCGCACCATAGGCATCGCCGGCGGCGCTGCTAAGTGCGAGTTGCTCACTCGCGACCTCGGCTTCGACGCAGCGGTCGACTACAAGGCCGAGAATTTCTCCAAGGCCCTGCGCGCCGCGGCGCCCAAGGGCATTGACGTCTATTTCGACAATGTCGGCGGCACCGTGCTCGAGGCCTGCCTGTTCAGTATGAACAACAATGGTCGCATCGCTTGTTGCGGCGCCGTCTCGCAATACGATGCGCCCCAGGCCCACGGGCCTCGCGGCGTGCCCGGCCTCATTGTCACCAAGCGCCTGACCATGCGCGGCTTCATCGTAATGGATTTCGCAGACCAGAACGCAAAGGCGCTGGCCGACCTCTCCGGCTGGGTCGCCTCGGGCCAGCTCAAGGTCCGCGAGGACATCATCGACGGCTTCGACAAACTGCCGAATGCCCTCATCGGCCTGCTCGCAGGCGACAATGTCGGCAAACGGATGGTGAAGGTCGCCTGAGCTATGGCCGCCAGTTCAGCGTGAAGCCCACCGTCGAATACTCGAACAAGTCCTTGGTGCGCTCCATATTCGTCCCGGCCGCGTTGGCGACCAGGAAAGCGTTAGTCGCCGGCGCCGTGCCAGGACCGACCGCGACGACGTTGTCTCCGTCGTCGAGCGAGGTCCACATGTATTCGAGACCGAGCGACCAGCCCGATCCAACGAGCCACATGTCGCCGAGCTTCACTTCATAGCCGAGCCCGACCTGGTAGCCCTCAACCTCGCTGTCTTCCGACGGCGTGAAGCTGTTGAGCGTGTTGGTGGTGGTGAAGGTCTGGTCCATGTCGCCCCAGGCCATGCCCGCCGTCGCATAGAGGAGGCCTGCCTGTCCGGCCCAGCCGCCGCGCGCGCGCAGCGCCGTCACCGCGTTGAGGTCACGCGTGAAGGTGTAGGATGCCGCCGGCGTTGTAGAGAAGGCCGAGACATCGTCTCCGATATTGACCGCGCCATAGTCGCCGACCATACCGATGACCCAGTTTCCGAACTGCAGGTCGTATCCCACCCGCACCGAGAGCTTGGCGTTCCCGTCGCTTGTGCGGCACCCGTCACCCGGGCTCGGGCCTTTCGCGGCCCCATCACAGAAGCCCAGCGCGAAGATGTTCGCGCCGGCGCCTGTGCGCACGGTATCGTCGAAAGCGCCGTCGAGGTCGTTGTCGAAGACCACGATCTCATCGTCCGCCTTGAACGAATAGCCGGCGCCAGCCCCGACATAGGCCCCGCTCCAGTCGCCGCCCTGGGCCATCGCGGCAGGGGCAGCCGTGACGCCCGCGGCGAGAACAGCAGAAGCCAGCAACAGTTTGCGCATCATGAGACATCTCTCCAGTCGGATGGGAGCCTACCCCGCAGGCGTAAACCAATCGCCCTGCAATCGCCCTTCTGGGTGCAAAATTCACACCGGTCTCCCCCAGAACGCAATGCGGCGGCGTCGGGGGACGCCGCCGCATCACGGTTAAGAATGAGTCATCCGATCAGGTCGGTTGCGGCTCCGGCTCGCCGCCAAAGCCTTCGCGCGGCGGCTTTTTCTTGATCACAGGCACTGCCGAGGTGGGGCCAGCGGGCGTGTCATCCGGACGATCCGGCCGCTTGCCCTTGATGAGGTCGGAAATCTCCTCGCCGGTCAGCGTCTCGAATTCGAGCAGGCCCTCAGCCAGCGTGGTCCAGTCAGCCCGCTTCTCGGTCAGCACGCGGCGCGCATCCTCCATGCCGCCGACCACGAGCTTGCGCACCTCTTCCTCGATCTTGCGCGAGGTCTCTTCCGAGACATGGCTCGACTTCACAAGCTGGCTGCCCAGGAACACCTCGCCCTGGTCCTCCGCATAGTCGATCGGCCCGATTTGGTCAGAGAAGCCCCAGCGCGTGATCATCGCGCGGGCAAGGCGTGTTGCCTGCTGGATGTCGCTCGCCGCACCGGCGGTGACCTTGTCCTCGCCGAACTTCAGCTCCTCGGCTACCCGGCCGCCCATCAGAATGGCCAGGCGCGAGATCATCTCGGTTTTGTTCATCGAGAGTTTGTCGTCCGTAGGCAATTGCATGACCATGCCCAGCGCGCGACCGCGCGGAATGATCGTCGCCTTGTGGACGGGGTCAGCCGCGGGCACGTTCATCGCCACGATGGCGTGGCCGGCCTCGTGCCAGGCGGTCAGCTCTTTCTCCTTCTGCGACATCACCATGGACTTACGTTCAGGCCCCATCATGACCTTGTCCTTGGCGTCCTCGAATTCGCGCATGCCGACCGAGCGCTTGCCGCGGCGTGCGGCAAGCAGGGCGGCCTCGTTGACGAGGTTGGCGAGGTCAGCGCCGGAGAAGCCCGGCGTGCCGCGCGCGATCGTCTTCGCCTCGACATCCTTGGCCAGGGGCACGTTGCGCATGTGCACCTTCAGGATCTTCTCGCGGCCCACAATATCTGGGTTGCCAACCGTGACCTGGCGGTCAAAGCGGCCCGGACGCAGCAGGGCAGGGTCGAGCACATCGGGGCGGTTGGTCGCCGCGATGATGATGATGCCTTCGTTTGCTTCGAACCCGTCCATCTCGACCAGTAGCTGGTTGAGCGTTTGCTCGCGTTCGTCGTTTCCGCCGCCGAGGCCCGCGCCGCGATGGCGGCCGACCGCGTCGATCTCGTCGATGAAGATGATGCAAGGCGCGTTCTTCTTCGCCTGTTCGAACATGTCGCGCACGCGGCTCGCGCCGACCCCGACGAACATTTCGACGAAGTCAGAACCCGAGATCGTGAAGAACGGCACGTTGGCTTCGCCCGCGACCGCACGCGCGATTAGCGTCTTGCCTGTGCCCGGCGGGCCGACGAGCAACGCGCCTTTCGGAATCTTGCCGCCGAGGC
>JBEAMJ010000010.1:0-87253 GCA_041166025.1 Pseudomonadota bacterium
GCTTTGACGATGATCGAGGAGTAGTCGTCGCCCTTGTCGACAAACTCTTTTGCCTTGGCGAGTTCGCCATGTCCCGCTGTGACTGCGAAACCGCCGATATAATCTGCGCGCGTCTCGGCCACGAAGTCCGCCAGCGCGAATTGGCCTTTTTCGTTTGTCTTCTCCATCTGCTGGCGCAGGGTGAAGAAGCGGGCGATCTCCCGCTTGCGCGTCTCGTCCTTCCAGACGACGACATCGTCGCCATCGCGATTGGCAGGCCAGAAACCGACCACGCCCTTCGCCGTGATCCACTGCTCGCCGATCATGCGCTGGAGGATGGCCTGCGTGTCCTTCCAGAGCGACCGCGCCGCCTCGCCGATGACGTCGTCTTCAAGGATCATCGGATAGCGACCGACGAGGTCCCAGCTGGCGAAATAGGGCGTCCAGTCGATGTAGCGCGCGAGTGTGGCGAGGTCAGCCTCGACCGCGCGCACGCCGAGGAAGCTCGGCTTCTGCGGCGCGTAGGACGACCAGTCGATCTCCGGAGCAAGATTGCGAGCGGTCGCCAGATCAACCCGCGCCTTGGCCTGGCCGCCCGAGCGCGAGTCGCGAATCTTCGCATACTTGTCTTTTGTCTCCTCCCAGAAGCGGCCGCGCGTCTCCTCGCTCATCAGCTGCGAGACGACGCCGACGGCGCGGCTGGCGTCGAGCACATGCACGACAGGCGCCTCGCTCAGCATCGGCTCGATCTTGATGGCGGTATGCGCCGGGCTGGTCGTCGCTCCGCCTATCAGGAGCGGCTTGGTGATCCCGCGCCGCTGCATTTCGGAGGCGAAGTAGACCATCTCGTCCAGCGAAGGCGTGATCAGGCCTGACAGCCCGATCATGTCTGCATTCTCGTTTGTCGCGGTCTCCAGGATCTTCTCGGCCGGAACCATCACGCCAAGGTCGATGACCCTGTAGCCGTTGCACTGGAGAACCACGCCGACGATGTTTTTGCCGATGTCGTGGACATCACCCTTCACCGTCGCCATCACGACAACGCCGTTGGATTTGTCGGCCATCCCGGTGCGAAGCTTTTCCTCTTCCATGTAGGGAAGCAGGTGCGCCACCGCCGCCTTCATCACGCGCGCCGACTTCACCACTTGCGGCAGGAACATCTTGCCGGCGCCGAAGAGATCGCCAACGATGTTCATGCCATCCATCAGCGGGCCTTCGATCACGTGCAGCGGTCGCTCGGCCTCAAGGCGAGCGGCTTCCGTGTCCTCGACGATGTATTCGGTGATACCGTTGACGAGGGCGTGCGCGAGGCGGTCTTTTACCGGCTTCTCGCGCCACGAGAGATCGACCTTTTTCTCGGCCCCCTTCTGCCCGCGGTAACGCTCGGCGATTTCGAGCAGGCGTTCGGTGGCGTCCGGGCGGCGATTGAGAATGACGTCCTCGACGCGCTCGCGCAGTTCGGGCTCGATGCTGTCGTAGATGTCGAGCTGGCCGGCGTTCACGATCGCCATGTCAAAGCCGAGCTTGATGGCGTGGTAGAGGAAGACCGAGTGCATCGCGCGGCGCACGGGCTCGTTGCCGCGGAACGAAAACGAGACGTTCGACAGGCCGCCCGACGTGCGCGCGTAGGGCAGGTTCTGCTTGATGAGGCGAACGCCCTCGAAGAAGTCGACGGCGTAGTTGTTGTGCTCCTCGATGCCCGTCGCGACGGCGAAGATGTTGGGATCGAAGATGATGTCTTCCGGGGGGAAGCCGATGCCGACCAGAAGGTCATAGGCGCGCTTCGAGATCTCGAACTTGCGCTGCGCCGTCTCGGCCTGCCCCTGCTCGTCGAAAGCCATCACGACCACGGCCGCACCATAGCTCAACGCCTTGCGGGCCTGATCGAGGAAGGGTCCCTCGCCTTCCTTCATCGAGATCGAGTTGACGATCGCCTTGCCCTGGACGTTTTTCAGGCCTTCCTCGATCACCTCCCACTTCGAGGAATCCACCATGATCGGCACGCGAGCGATATCGGGCTCGGCCGCGATGAGGCGCAGGAAGGTGCGCATCGCCGCCTTCGAATCCAGCAGCCCCTCGTCCATGTTGACGTCGATGATCTGCGCGCCGTTCTGGACCTGCTGGCGAGCGACCTCGACCGCCTCGGCATACTTGCCGTCGACGATCAGCTTCTTGAACGCCGCCGACCCGGTGACGTTCGTCCGCTCGCCGATGTTGATGAAGGACGCGGTGGAAGGAGTCATGCGTGAGGGCGTTTCTGCTTCTAGCGGGAGGCCGGAACGGCGGCCGTGACTTCGATCTCGACCAGAACGCCCGGTCGCGCAAGGCCGGCGACCTCAACGGTCGAACGCACCGGCCGGTTGGGCTGGGCGTCGCTGCCATAGCGGCGCGAATAGGCGCGCATCATGCCGTCGAAATCCATGCCGGCGCCGGCTCTTGGCGCCACGAGATAGACCGTCATCGCGACGACGTCGGCCTCGCTCGCGTCGGCTTCCGCCAGCGCGGCTGCGATCTTGGCGAAGACGTTTTCGGCCTG
Organism: Pseudomonadota bacterium; assembly: GCA_041166025.1. Taxonomy (GTDB): domain Bacteria; phylum Pseudomonadota; class Alphaproteobacteria; order Caulobacterales; family Hyphomonadaceae; genus UBA7672. Next base: position 2,516 of record JBEAMJ010000010.1, read on the forward strand.
CGCTTCGGTGTCGCCGCTGAACCTGTCTGCATCGGGGATGATCCCCGGCAGCCGGATCGTCGCGTAGCCCGGCGGGATGACGATGTGCTTGGCGTAGAACGCCGTAGGCGAGGCGTACTGTCGCTGAATTGCGCCGCGAGCCGCGGGGCTGGTGTCACGCACGCTGGCGTAGACGCAGCCGGCAAGGCCCAGCGCCGCGAGTAAAGCTGTCGCGAACCGCATCACTCAGCCGCCTCTGGTCGCCGCAAAGCCGGCAAACCGTCGATACTCTGCGCATTCTTAGCCAGCCGGCTCTCATGCCACACATCAAGCTCCATGTGATCGATATAGCGACGCAGCTGGTCACGCTCGCCCTTGAACTCCATGAACGGCACGGCCCAGCCGCAGCTGTCCTGCACCGCCGTGATGTCAGCGAAGATAATGTCGCGCGCCCGCTCGTGGCCGGGCGGAAATTTCGCGATCTCGCCGGCAAAGCCCGGATCGTTGAACTGCATCACCTGCCCGCGCCCATAGAGCCGCATGATGTTCGGCGCGCCCTCGAAGGCGCAGAACATGAAGGTGATCCGTCCGTTCTCGCGCACATGGGCGAGCGTCTCTGCGCCCGATCCGCCAAGGTCGGCATAAGCGACACGGTTGGGTCCAATGACGCGGAACGAGTCATAGCCCTTTGGACTGAGATTGACGCGACCGGCATCCGACAGCGGCGCAGTCGCGACGAAAAACATCTTCTGCGCCTGAATGAAGGCGACATGTTTGTCGTTGAGAGCGTCGTAGAACTTGGCCATCACGCCAGCTCGAACGGTTCGAGCCCCGCCAGCCGCAGCGCCTTCGCGCGCTCGGGAGGCACGCGCGGCGTGATGCCTTTCACATGCTCCGCCACATGCCGGATGTGATCCGGCGTCGTGCCGCAGCACCCGCCGAGAATGTTGACGAGGCCTTCCTTCGCCCACGCTTCCACAGCGTGCGCGGTCTCGTGCGGCTGCTCGTCATACTGGCCCATCTCGTTGGGCAGGCCCGCATTGGGATAAGCCGCAACCAGCGTATCCGCGACGCGCGACATCTCGGCGATGAACGGCCGCATCAGATCCGCGCCCAGCGCGCAGTTGAAGCCCACAGCAAACGGCTTCGCGTGCTTCACCGAATTCCAGAAAGCTTCCGTCGTCTGACCCGAGAGCGTGCGGCCCGAGCGGTCCGTGATTGTGCCTGAAATCCAGATTGGCAGGTGCTCGAGGCCTTCCGCTTCGAGATCCATGATCGCCTTGATGGCAGCCTTGGCATTCAGCGTGTCGGTGATGGTCTCGATCAGGTAGAGATCAACGCCGCCTTCGTTGAGCGCTTTCACCTGGTCGCGATAGGCGTGGTAGACCTCGTCGAAGTCGACGAGGCGCGCTCCCGGATCGTTCACGTCGGACGACATGGACAGCATCTTGTTCATAGGCCCCATCGAGCCGGCTAAGAATCGCGGCTTGTTGGGTTGCTTGGCGGTGAACCTGTCCGCCACCTCGCGCCCGATGCGTGCGCCCTCATAGTTGATGTCCCACACCGCCTTGGCGTCGAGCTTGTAATCATCCTGCGCGATCACGGTTGCGGAGAAGGTGTTGGTTTCCGAGATATCCGCCCCCGCCTCGAAATACATCTCGTGGAGCTTCGCCACGAGGTCAGGACGCGTGAGGCACAGAATATCGTTATTGCCCTTCATCTGGCCGGCGTGGGCGGCAAAGCGCTCGCCGCGATAGTCCTGTTCCTGCAGGGCCATCTTCTGGAACATCACGCCCCACGATCCATCGAGGATCAGGATGCGCTCCTTCGCGGCGGCCTTCAGTTTCGCAATGCGCTCTGCACGGGTCATGATTTGGCGCCTTCGCGCGGGGGAGGAACCGACACCGCCCCGCTGGGGTGCAGCGGGAAGAAGGGATTGTGGGCGATTTCCCAGAGATGGCCTTCGGTATCGGCAAAGTGTCCGACATAGCCGCCCCACGCTGTCGTGTGCGGCCGTTTCAGGCTTGTGGCGCCTGCCGCCATTACGCGGGCAAAGCCTGCGTCGACTGCGGCTGGGTCAGGGACGTTCCACGCCAGGGTCTGGCGGCGGAAGCCTTCGCCTGCGCCAGGCACACCGGCATCCTCAGCCAGCATGTCTGCCGGAAACAGCGCCAGAACCACGCCGTCCATGTCGTAGAAGTGGATGGTCGCCTGGGAAGCGCGCGACCGCTTGAGGCCCATCGCCTCGTAGAAAGCGGCGGCGCGCGCCAGGTCCGTGACGCCAAGCGTCACGATGGCGATGCGAATCGGATGGTCTGTCATGCGGACACCGTGTTCGGCTTGATGCCCAACAGCCGGCAGGTCGACAGCGACAGGCCGGCGCGGTTCATCGTGTAGAAGTGGAAATGCTCGACGCCCTGCTCCGCCAGCCGATGGCACAGTTCGGCGGCGACATGCGCCGTGACGAGGTCGCGGGTCTCCGCATCGCTGTCGAGTCCGTCATAGAGGCTGGCGATGCGTGCCGGGATCGCCGTGCCGCACAGGTCCGCCATGCGCTTCAGCCCCTTGAAGTTTGACTGCAGCATGATCCCGGGCACGATGGGCTGGGTGATGCCGGCTGCGCGCGCCGCGTCAACGAACTTGAAATAGACGTCCGGGTAGAAGAAGAACTGCGTGATCGCACGCGTCGCGCCCGCATCGAACTTGCGCTTGAGATTGTCGATCTCGGCCTTGAGCGACGGCGCGTCAGGATGCACTTCCGGATAGCAGCCGACGGAAATGTCGAATTCGGCAATCTTGCGCGCGCCCGCGATCAAGTCGTTGGCGTAGGCGTACCCACCAGGGTGAGGCTCATACCGCGTACCAATGCCGCTAGTGGGATCGCCACGCAGGGCGACCACCCGCTTCACGCCGACGCTCCAGTAGTCGCGCAGAACCTGGTCGATCTCGCCTTTCGTTGCGGCGACGCAGGTGATGTGTCCGGCGGGCTTGAGCGTCGTTTCCTCCGCCATCTTCTTTACGATGCTGTGCGTGCGCTCACGCGTGGAGCCGCCAGCTCCATAGGTGACCGAGACATAGGCCGGGGCGAGCGGCTCGAGCCGCTTCACTGAATCCCAGAGCTTCGCTTCCATGTCAGGCGTCTTGGGCGGAAAGAACTCGAACGAAACCGTCGGCGTCTTCATGCGGCTGACCTCTTGCCCGGCGCGGCCTTCGCCAGCTTCTGGCTTTCCGCCGACCAGACCATCACTGCGATGCCTTTTTCACCGTGCGGGGCGCGGAAGGTTTTGGCGGCCCTGGCGGTAAGTCCTGCCCGCTCGGCCCAGCGCGCCATGTCGGCCTCGCTGACGCCGAGGTGGCGATGCGCGTGCTCGGCGCGCAGATGTTCAAGCGAATGCGGGGCGAACTCGACCACGATCAGCCTGCCGCCAGGCGCCAGCACGCGCGCGGCTTCCAACAGCGCGCGGCCGGGATCGTCGAGGAAGTGCAGAACCTGGTGGATAATCACGAGGCTGGCTGAATTGTCCGGATAGGGCGAGGCCGTCGCATCGCCGTGGCGTACGGAGGCGTTGGCGGCGCCGGCCGCCTCAAGCTTGCTGCGCGCAACGGTGAGCATCTGGTGCGAAAGATCGATACCTTCGACGCGGCGAGCCTTGCCGGCGAACAGCGTGAGCATTCGTCCCGTGCCTGTGCCGAAATCCACGACGAGATCGAATGGTCCAGGCCCAGCCGCATCGAGAACCGCCTTCTCGATATCCGCCTCGGCATAGTGGAGCGCGCGCAGCCGATCCCATTCATCGGCGACGCGCGCGAAGTACTGCTCGGCAGCAGATGCCCGCTCGGCCTTCACATCGCGCAAGCGATCAAGGTCACGCCGGAGCTCGGCGTCGGCCTGATCAATGCCGGCGATCAACGTATCGACCAGCCCGCGCGCCCCACCCTCGACAGGCAGGCGATAGAACACCCAGGCCCCTTCGGGCAGGCGCTCGACAAGCCCGGCCCCTGTCAGGAATTTGAGGTGGCGCGAAAGTCTTGGCTGGCTCTGGTTCAGCACCTGTGCAAGCTCGCCAACCGACAGCTCGCCATGCGCCAGCAAGGCGAGGATGCGCATCCGGGTGATCTCGCCGGCCGCCCTCAATTGGGTCACAAGATGGGTAAGGGCGACAGACTGCATATAACGATATAAACATATCCTTATATCAACTCAAGCGCGATCTGGAGGTCCTGCTGGCCTGACTCCTGCTCCAATGCCCAGGTGGAGGAGACCCACCGGTTGATCCTAACGTAAAGCAGCCACATATCCGCCCGGCAGTGAGAGAACGTATCGACATGAAGCCAGTCAGGATCCGTCTCATCTGCGCCGCCATAGCGGGTTCGGCCCTGCTGATGACGGGGTGCGCGACAGTTACAGTCGAAAACCCGGATCCCTACGAGGATTTTAACCGCCAGATGTTCGCCTTCAACGAGGCCCTGGACCAGGCGGTGCTCGAGCCCCTCGCCTATGGGTACCGCACCGTAACGAACGAACCCGTCCGACAAGGCGTCGGAAACTTCACGAAGAATCTGGGCGAGCCCCTCACCTTCGTGAACCATCTCCTTCAGGGCAAGCTGCCCGACGCCGGGGCCACGCTGGGCCGCTTCGTCGTCAACACAACTATCGGCGGCGCAGGCGTTTTTGATCCTGCCTCGACGTTCGGCATGCAGCGCACCACGGAGGATTTTGGCCAAACGCTCGGGGTCTGGGGTGTCGAGTCAGGTCCTTTTGTCGTGCTGCCCTTCCTTGGCCCGACCAACACGCGCGACATCATCGGGCGTGGCGGCGATGCGGCGCTTAACCCACTCAACTATCCCGAATTCGAGAATGACGACGCCATCCGGCTGGGCATCCTGGCGCTTGGCGGAATCAATGCGCGCGAGGACGGAATCGAGGCGTTCGACGAACTGCGCGCCCAGGTCGACCCCTATACCACTCTCAGGCGTTTGTATGGCCGGACAAGGGCCGCCGATATCGGAATTCCGCACAACGAGCCGAATGGCGCCCCAGAACTGACGGATGACGAACTAGACTTCTAAACGTGTATGACGTGGAGCTTCCGATGAACCTCAGAGGAATGATCGGCGCGCTGGCTGTGGCCGCCGCAGTCGCGCCTGCCGCGTTCGCCGACAAGAATTCCGAGGCGTACGTCCAGACCAATGCCAACGCCGTGTTGAGCGTGCTGAACGATCGGTCGCTCTCGCCTGATGCGCGCGAGCAGAAATTCGGCGAGTACATGAACAAGTTCGCCCACATGCCGTCGATCGCGCGGCGTGTGCTCGGTTCGAGCGGCCGGACACTGAGTGAAGCGGACTTCAACAAATACTACAGGATCTTCGAGACCTACGCTCTGGAGGTCTATCAGGTTCACTTCGACCAGTTCCGCGGTGAAAGCCTGCGTGTCACAGGCTCGCGCGACGATGGCCCGCAGCGCTCGACGGTCGAATCCGTCATCCGCAGCTCGCAGACGGGCAAGGACACCAAGGTCTATTGGGACGTGCTGCTGAGCCAGGACGGCAAGTCCTACCGCGTGCGCGACGTGGGCATCGAACTTGGCGGCTCGGTGCTGTGGCTTGCGCAGGAGCAGCAGGCCCAGTTCGTGAACTATCTCGACCGCAACAATGGCGACATCAACAAGCTGATTGGGCGCATCAACGTCCTGCTCGCCGACATGGAAGCGCGCAAGAAGGACGGCCGCGGCTCTGCTTACAAGGGCTGATGGCAGAGCGCCGGAACCGGTTGCGATGCGCTAATTCTGGCTAACCCAACCAGCGCAATCCTTGGAGATAGCGCCGATTTACCGCCGCATGGCCAAGCGCGAAAGCGGTCGCTAGCGCCTATTCAGCAGGGGGCTCATGCGCCCGCATCCGACGCAGCCGCGGCTCGTCCACCTTCCACACGGTCACCGTCAGCGCCGCCGCCATCGCCGCCAGCGTCGCCCAGAACGCGGCTTCATAGCCGGACAGCAAGACGAGCGCAGCGCCTAAGAGCGGCGCAAGCGCGCCCGCCGCGCCCTCCGCCGTGTTGGACAGCGCCATTCGCATCGGTACGTCGTGCGGATGGCCGTATTCTAGCACGATGTTTGACGTCGACATGTTGAAGCCCGACTGCCCCGCACCGATCAGGAAAAAAGAGAGCGCGAGCGTGACGATGTCGTGCGACAGCATCAGGCCTGCGACGCCAGCCATGTTGATCGCCGTGGAGATGACCAGCGTGGAGCGGAAGCCCTGCCTATCGGCAAGATACCCCCAGACCAGATTGCTGACCGTGTCCGCGCCCATGTAGGCCAGCGACAAGATGGCCAGCACGGCCCCGAATTGCTCCGGCTGCGTCTCCGCCGTCACGCCGAGCGCGAATGCGCCGTAGAGTATGAAAAATGGCTGACCAATGCGCGAGCCCATCACCAGCGTGCGCGCCACCATGAACCACGCGAAGCCCTTGTCGTCGCGCAGCAGGCTCGGCACATCTTTCACGCGCTCGCGCAGCGTCTTGCGCTCGCGCACGGTCGGCGGCTCGGGCTCACGCATCAGCATCTGGAGGGCCGTGAGTCCGAGACTAGTGAGCACGAACGCGACAAAGAAAGTGGTGGCGTAGCCATTCCCCCACACATGATTGGCCACTAGCCACGTCCCCGCGAAGTAGGACAGCAGCGCCGCGATCAGCCCGCCGGTGAGATTGCGCCAGGCCTGCAGGCGCCCGCGCAGCCGGATCGGGATCACCTTCGCCAGCAGGAGTTGAAATGCGACGCGCTGCGGTCCCTGGAAGAAGCCCAGCAGGAACAGGAACAGGAGCGCGAAGGCGAGCGCCGGCGGACCCATCAGGAACCAGCCGGAAATGGCGAGCCCGAGGATCTGCACCCGCATCAGCAAGCCCAGTGTGACTGACACGGGCAGGATGCGCTTGCGATGCTCGATATGGGAGGCTCCGATGATCGGCGAGACGATCATGCCGAGCTGCTGTAGACTCGTGCCGATGCCGACCCAGAAATCCGAGCCCGATATCGAATGGATGTAGGCGGGCACGAAGGTCGGCGTGTTGACAAGCCGGAAGCCCGTCATGCCCAACATGCCGTGCACATAATGCCCGGCATAGTTGCGCCTGAGATTATCCTCGACGAACTGGTCATAGGCCGCATCGGCCTCCACCACCGCCGACGTTCCGCGCGCCCCCGGCTCCCTCTGCGGTATGTCGTCCAAGGCGACGGCCCCTTCCCGCTACAAGGCCTCGCCGTCCGCGAGCCACAGCGTTCTCATGCTTCTAGTCCGGGAATTCTGGGACTTGAAGTGAGGCGCTTTGCAGCGTCTATGAATCCCACAGACTGAAACCGGGACAGAGCCACATGAAGCGCGTACTGATCTCCTTTGCCGCCATAATCGCACTGGCGCCTTTTGCACTGGCCCAGGTCTCACCTCCAAAGCCGACGCCCGAGCAGTTGGCGAAGGTCTATGAGGAAGACCAGCTCAGCCTTGAAAAATGTGGCATTCCCCGAAATGCGGGCGACGACTACCGCCCGAAACCGCTTTTCCCTGACCAGACCCGCGCCCCGCGCGTGACCTCGACAAACGACTTCATCGTCGAGGTGATCGCAACGGGCCTTCCTAACGCGTGGGCGCTGGCCTTCCTGCCCTCGGGCGAGATGCTGGTCACTATTCGTGGAGAGGGCCTCCGACTGATCTCGGCGGATGGCAAGACGGCAAACCCCATCACCGGGACGCCGCCCATCAAGAACGCGATCAGGCTGTTTGGCATGCACGACGTGGTTCTCGATCGTGACTTCGCGAGCAACCGCACGCTCTATCTCGCCTTCGTAACCACGCCCGAAGGCAAACCCCAAACCGGCTATGTCGTGCGGGCGAGACTTTCCATCGATGGAACGGCGCTCGAAGACTACCAGATCCTAAAGGAAGGCGCAGGCATGATCCCGCGCCGCATCGTGCAGGCGCCGGACTCAACCCTCTTCATCCAGACCGCCGATATCATCACGCCTTACGTCAGCGTGCAGGACCTCTCGAAGACACACGGCAAAGTGCTGCGCCTGAATCCAAACGGCACGATCCCGGGCGCCAATCCCTTTGTGCCGAGCAAGGGCGCGGACCCGTCGGTCTGGGCCTACGGTTTCCGTGACCCTCAAGGCATGACCCTGCACCCAGCCACCGGCGAGCTTTGGCTGATCGAGAACGAGCCGCGCGGCGGTGACGAGCTCAACATCGTACAGGCCGGCAAGAACTACGGGTTCCCCTTGATCTCTTATGGCCGCGACAATGATGGCAAGCTGCTTAATGGCGGCCTCACGCAGCAAGCTGGCCTCGAACAGCCCGTCTATTTCTGGACGCCCTCGGTCGCGCTTTCGGGCATGACGATCTATGACGGCGCCGCCTTCCCCGCCTGGCGCGGCAACGTCTTCGCCGGCGGTCTTTCCGGCATGCAACTTGTTCGCCTCGAGATGAAGGACGGCCGCGTTGTCGGCGAGGAAAAGCTGCTTCGTGACCGGTGCAAACGCATCCGTGATGTACGTCAGGGCCCGGATGGTTTGCTCTACGTGCTCACCGACGATGCAAGTGGTGAGATCTGGAAGATCTCGCCAAAGAAGTAGGCGCTACGCCACCCCCAGCGCCTTCTGCATTGCCTCCACGACCGCATCAAACGCCAGCATGGTGGAGGTATGGCGTGGAGGATAATCGCGCACCGGCTGCAGATGGCGCAGCTCCCAGAACATGCCGGCCGGCGGCTCCGCGCCTTGCTTCAGCATCGCCTGCAAGGCATCACGCGCTGCCTCGATCTCCGCGAACGAGCGGCCGATGGCATGACGCGTGAGGATCGACGTCGCGGCCTGCCCGAGCGCGCAGGCCTTCGGCTCGACAGCGATGTCGGCAATCCGGCCGTCCGCGTCCAGCTTGACATCGACCTCGACAGTGGAGCCGCAGACACGGGAAACCTTCAGCGAGGACCCGTGCGGATTAGCAAGCCGTCCGACATGCGGTATCTCCGACGCCAGCTCCAGAACGCGATTGTGGTAGAGATCGCCAAACATGGAGGCTATGTCGGCCTTCTTCGCCGCTTGATCAACCCTGCTCCTGCCCCGCCATCACAGGCGGCGTCAGGTCCTTCATCCAGGCCTTTGGCCTTGCAGAGAACAGCGCAGCACCAGCCGCCTGCGCGCCGGCGACCAGCGACTTGCGCCGCGCATCCAGCACATCCAAAAAACCGGCGGGGCGTTCACGCCAGCGCTTGACGCCCTCCAGCACTACCTCGATGTCCTGTACCTCGCCGAGAAGCTCGGCCAAGTCGCGCACCCCGGCGACGCGGCGGTCGAGCGCGTCCGGGAATTGCTGCCGCATTAGCCGAGTCTGGAGATAGTGATACTTGGCCTGTTTGCGCCATTCGTGAAGGAGTTCGGGTCGGCCGCCGTCGAGCGCTTCCCGCATCGACTCGCGCGCCTGGCGGTAGGTTTCGCCAAGGGCCGTAGCGAGGTCCGACCGCTCACCGCGCTCCAGCTGCGGCACAAGCGCGTCGGCGCGCGCATCCAACCCTGCCGTGAAGTTTGCGATCGCTTGGTGAGCATCGACGGCGCCGCGCTGCTTCTGAAAGCGTTCCTCCAGCCGGCGCGTCACATCGGCCCCGATGCGCGAAACCAAAAAAGGCCGCAACGTTTCAAGCGCTTCAAGCCGCGCGCCGGCGTCGCGCACGTCGGACAGGAGCCGCGCCTGGTCGCGCCACCACCTGTTGTCGCGATTGAAGCTCTTGCCCCTCATGAGCGGGCGAGCAAGCCGCAGCGCCGCACGAATTCGCTTGCAGCGTACGCGCGCCTTGTGCGCGAAAGCGGCTTTTTCCTGCTCTGCCTCTGCGCATTCAGCGGATAGCTTTTCCACCTGTTCACGGATGATGCGGGTGAGCCCCTCGCCGGGCGCTTCGTGAGGGACCAACACATAGCTCATCAGTGCTCAGTTCCCGCTGTCATTGTAGGTGCGGTTCGGGTCACGCATGTGCAGGCGAATATAATGGGATTCCGGCCGGGGCTGGTTCGGCCAGAATTTCACGATCCACGAATGCACGTTGTCGTTCACCGAATAGACCCGCTCGCATTCCAGCAACGGCACAGGCGCACCATCGGGCCTGTTGCCATCGCGGCAGGTGAAGCCATCCGCCTCGAACACCTTCTGCGCCTCGGCCTCCTGCCCGCCCTGCCAGCGGCCGGAGATGAAGCGCCGGAAATCCTGGTCGACGGCGCCTTCCGCGTCACGGTCCCAGAAGCCGAAATTGGTGCCGGCTGGGCCAGGCCCCTGGGGCGGGCGCGGCCCCCCCGTGTTGACGATCGTGGACGAGCAGGCCGCCATCACAAGCGCCAGCACGCCAACACCGGCCAGTTTCACCCAAGCAAGCCTCATTTGCGTGCCTTTCCCGAACAGCCACCCGAACACATTACGCGAAGCATAGTCCGAGCCTTTACGGCGTCAAACCGGCGCCCCGCCGAAAAGCCTGCCGAACCAGTCGAGCAAGCCTGGCAGCTGCTGAATGAAGAGCAGAGTCACATAGGAAACGGCGACCAGAGCCAGCGCGGAAACCACCAGCCCCACCAACACCAGGAAGCCGTCGCGCTGCGCCAGCCCCAAGCCCAGCACGGCACAGGCCAGCGCCGGCGGGAAATTCCCGCCTGGTGGCAGGGGCAGGATCAGCACCACCGCCATGATCAGGACGATCACGCCGATGAACACGGCGCCGACGCGTCCTGTAACGAACAGCAGGCGCGGCCTCATCACGCGCTCGATCAACGCCAGCTTTGGCGACAGCCCCTCGAATGCGCCGACCAGCGCCTTCCGGTCAAACTCGCGCTTAGAGAGAATGCCAGGCAACCACAGGTCCTCGCGCCCGATCACCATCTGCACCGCGACGATGAGCAGGATGATCCCCACCACGGTCGGCACGCCGGGCGGCATCGGCACGACAGAAGGCAGAGAGAAGAGCAGCACGGCAAGACCAAACGATCGCGCATCGAGCGCATCGAGGATCTCGTTGACGGACACCTTGTCGCTCTCGCCGCGCACGGCGCGCAGCAACACCTGCGACGTGGGCTCGCCTGTTGCGCCGAGATGCGATTTGTCGATGTCCGGAGGCGCGCTCAGATGCGCCTCCATGTCGAACCTGCGGCCCCGTCCATGATCTCGATCCCCTCGGCCGCGAGTTCAGTTCGGATGCGGTCGGCTGCGGCGAAATCCTTCGCCTTGCGAGCCGCCACTCGCGCCGCCACGAGAGCATCGATTCGCGCTGCATCGGAAGCATCACCGCGCGCCCAGTCATCGGGGTCCCGTTGCAGCAGGCCTAGCAGCGCACCGGCCGCCAGCATCTCACCCTTAATCCGCGACCATTCAGGCGGCTCAGCCTTGTTCGCGGCAGTCGCCAATGCCGAAAGTTCGGCCAGAGCCAGCGGCGTGTTGAGATCGTCGCACAGCGCCGCAACAACGCCCGCGGGTGCACCGACGCTTTCCGTCACCGCATCCTTCATCCGGCGCATTGCGTTGTAGAGCCGGTCCAGCGTCGCCTTGCTCTGCTCCAGCAACGCCCCGGTGAAATCGAGCGGTTGGCGGTAGTGGCCGGACATGAGCGCAAGCCGCAACACTTCGCCGTCCCAATCTTTGAGGAGATCGTGCACCAGCTTCACATTGCCGAGCGACTTGGACATCTTCTCTGAGTCCATCGACAGGAAACCATTGTGCAGCCAGTAGCGCGCCATCGGCTTGCCATGCGCGCACTCGCTCTGCGCGATCTCGTTCTCATGGTGCGGAAAGATCAAGTCGAGCCCACCGGCGTGGATGTCGATCGTCTCGCCGAGCACCGCCTTCGCCATCGCCGAGCACTCGATATGCCAGCCCGGCCTGCCCTCTCCCCAAGGCGAGGGCCAGCGCGCCTCCGCAGGCTCTCCCGGCTTCGCGGCCTTCCACAGCGCGAAGTCGGCCGGATCGCGCTTGCCCGCATCAACCTCCACGCGTGCCCCTGCCACCATGTCGTCGCGCGATCGGCCCGATAGCTTGCCGTAGTCCGCCATCGACGGCACGTGAAAGAGAACACCGTCCTCGCCCGGATAGGCATGGCCCTTATCGACAAGCGTCCCGATGATCTCGACCATGCCCGCAATGTGTTCCGTCGCGTGCGGCCGATGCGTCGGCTCGATCACGCCAAGCGCGGCCATGTCCTCGCGATAGATGTGCTCGAAATGCGCTGTGATCTCGGCGATCGGCCGGCCGGATTCCGCCGCGGCAGCGATGATCTTGTCGTCAACGTCGGTGATGTTGGCGGCATAGACCACGTGCTCCGCCCCGTATTTCGCCCGCAGCAGGCGAAACAGCACGTCGAAGGCTACCGGGGGCCGGGCATTGCCGATATGGGCGTAGGAATAGACCGTCGGCCCGCAGACATACATTGTCACCCGCTCCGGGTTTTGCGGCGAAAAGACCTGCTTTTCGCGGCTCAGCGTGTTGTGGAGACGGATGTCCATAGACCGGTCTTTTCGTTCCGTTAGGAAGTTTGAATCAGGGTTTCCAGGCGATATCAGTTGGCGTTTCCGCGCGAGGCGCCTATGTGTCACGCACGCTGGGACCGATCAATCAGGCCCCGCGCGGTTGTATTTTCAAGGGCGTCGTGATGCCCGGGCGTAGTTTTCGCCCCAGTAACGGAAGGACCCGGCCATGGACGCCGCGATCAAGGGCAAGGCCAAGGCCGGGGGCGAGCCGTTCAACCGCCCGTCTCGCGATGAAGCCGAGGACGCCGTCCGCACGCTTATCGCCTGGGCGGGAGATGACCCTAAGCGTGAAGGCTTGATCGACACGCCCGGCCGCGTCGTCGACGCTTACGAGGAATGGTTCAAGGGCTATCGCGAAGACCCGCGCGAATACCTCTCCCGCACCTTCGACGACGTGAAGGGCTATGACGATATCGTCATGCTGCGCGACATCGATGTGGAGTCGCACTGCGAACACCACATGGCGCCGTTCCTCGGCAAGGCGTTCGTCGCCTACATGCCGCTCGACAATGTGGTGGGCATTTCCAAGATCGCCCGCGTCGTGGAAATCTACTCCAAGCGTCTTCAGACGCAGGAGACGATGACTTCGCAGATCCTCCATGCCATACAGGACGTGCTGAAGCCCGAAGGCGTCGCAGTGATGATCGACGCCAAGCACGAATGCATGACGACGCGCGGCGTGCATCACCCCAACGTCTCGACGATCACAACGCAGTTCTCGGGTGTGTTTCGATCGGACAAGGAACTGCGCGAGCGTTTCCTGAGGCTCGCGGGGCGGTAGGGTTTCCTAGTTCCGGAACAGTATGTCGCCGCACTCGATGATATCGCCCAGCGGATCGCCGGGCGTGTGGACGCGATGCCCCGGATAGTCCAGGCAGTAGTCCAGAAGCACGGCTTCTCGCTCTGGCGCCGAAAGACCGGCCGGGGCCGAGAAGAGCGCTGTCGCGACAGTGGTCGGAGCGAAATCGACCGGTCGTATTGGATCGCGGGTGTTCAGCCAGAGCGCGTATACCAACAGTCCGGAATACCCGGCGATGATCGCCCATAGCTTCCAGCGATCGCGCCGACTGACCGGCTCTCCTTCCGGATCGGGTACTGGCTCCGCCGGCGCCTCCGCCAGGAGAGCGGCAACGAAGTCCTGCGCGTGCTGCAGTTTCTCACGGGGCACCATGACCTGAAGACCGCCAAGAGCGACAATGTAGTGCCAGTCGAAATAGGCGTGCTGCGAGTTAGCAACGAACGCATCGATGCCCTCCGCGCGCAAGGCCGAGGCCATCACCTCGGCCTCTTCGCGCATGTAGAGCCGCACGAGGATCGCATAGTCGCGGCGTTCGTCGCTCAAGCTCCCTCCCGCACACGTTGAGCTTCGTCCAACCGACCCGCGCGGGCAGGCGCGAGCCTACTCCGCCGCCTTTTTCTCGGCCTTCATCGGCTTCGTCTTGCCCTTCTTTGTAGGTTTGGGCGGCGCCGGGACGAGTACCGGAACGAACGGCTTCAGGGGCGCCGGGCTGTAGCGGGGCTTGAGGTCAGGCGCGGCCAGACGTTGGACCACCGACGGGTCGAGCACGTTCGCCGCAAAGTCCTGTGTCGGCGCCTCCTTGCGTGACTTCGCCGCCCAGATACGGCGCGATGCGAACGGATAATTCATCGGCGAGAGTGAATCCCAGAAGCGCGGCCGCGAGATACGACCGTTGAACACGAGCCCAGCCTCGCGCACCGCCGCACTCAGAGGCGATTCATCCTCACCGTACGTTCCATAGAAGCGCAGTCCACAATCGGCAGCGCCCTCGGCAACCCATTTCAGCGGGGCTGCGGACAGCGGGGAGCCCTCGCCGCCGCCGATGTCGCCGTGCGTTCCGATGAACCAGCGCTGGGCGTAGCGCTGCCGGCCTTCGCAGTGCGGCCGCTGGTTCGCCTCGTCCACGCCTTCCCACAACGTCGGCGGAAAACCGAGCCGGTTCTCGTCCACCGCGACCGCATGGCGCGCCGACAGCACGCTCTGCCCGATCTGCATGTCATGGAAGCCGAAGCGTTTGTTGAACATCGCCGCCAGCCCGCCCAGCGCGCTGGGCACGCCGCGCTGGCCCACCGTGTCGAAAATGCCCAGATAGGTGATCTTTGGCGCCTCATCCGACTTGAGGCGCGTGCCGTCCGCTGCGCGCTTGCCCTTGCCATAGCTGGCGCGGAAATCGCGCCGCGCCCGCTCATAGTCCTCGCGCTCGAACTTCGTGGCATTGCGGCCCGGATTGGCGCGATAGAGCCGGAAGGCGTCCCATGCCTTTTCAGCATGCATGCGGCTCACGATGCCGGCGCACCCCACCAGTCCCGCAAAACTGCGCGCACAAAACGCGCCGCGACTAAAGCCGAAGACGTAGATCTCGTCGCCGTCCTCATAGTTGAAGGCGAGGCGCAGATAGGTCTCGACGATCGCATCCTCGAGTCCCTCCCCGAACACGCCCCCGAGAACGCGGTTGAGGCCTTCGCTGAATCCGTCGAGAAAGCCATCCTTGCCGAGCGCATCGACATTGGAGCCAACGCCCTGGCTATAGAGGACGATCTGTGGAACCTTCGATCCATCCGCCTGGGTGTCAGTGTGCGCCACGCTGCGCGCGATGATGGCGATATTGGTCGGCCTCGGCTGGCGCAGCTTCTGCCACGTGCCGTCAAAACACACCACAAAACGCTTCAAGATCGCCACCCACGCCAGAACGGCGCGACACTAGCGAATCCGGGGCAACACGCCAGAGCCCCGATGCCGTTGGCGTCACGGCATCGCCTCCAGCGCCGCTTCGAGGCCGGGACGCAGCACATCGTCTTCCGGGTAGGGGCCGACGACCACCTCGATGTAGAGCGCGCGCAGGAAACTCAGCGTGTTGTGCCGCCAGGCAAGCCCCGCCTCGCTTTCATACACGGTGTCCGCATTCTTAGGCGTGGCCACCGCCTCGAGCCAGGCAGTCCAGCCCGCCTCGTCCATCGCGCCACGATGCGACGCAAACAGGATGGCGCGCGCCAGCCGCTCACTCTCGCCGTGAATGTAGGCATGGCCTTCCGGCGCGACCTGAACGCCGATCGCCGCCACGATCAACCGCACGCCTTCGCCGTCGATCTTCGGATTGAGCGCCAGCTGCATCAGCAGGTCCGACCCATGCGCCACCGCATGGCGCCAGCCCTCGCCATCGCGAAAGCCCCGGTAATCACGGATGTTGATGAACCAGTGCTGCGCATCGACCAGCAGTTTCGTTCGCTCGGCGTCCGCCAGGAAAGTCTCCACCCGATCAGCGCGCGCAACCTCCGATAACGCCAGCGCGGCAAACGGCTGTTCAACGCCCAGCGGCTCGCGTGAGGTCAAGCGCGCGGTGAGGTCGACCAGCAGCGCGCGCATCGTGTCCGCATCAAGCTGTCGCTCGCGCAAGAGCGTAACCAACGCTTCGTAGGCGATGCCGTCGCGTAGTGCAGTATCAGGTGAGCCGAGGCAAGCTGTGATGCTTTTGGCGAGCGTTTGCCTTTCCTGTGCGTCCACGATCTCAAATCCATCCGCTTTCAGCGCGTCGAGTCGGGCTCGTCCCCACCCAAGCGGCGGGCAGGCATTGCGGGTAAAGCGGGTAATGTCGTCCTCGGATAGCGATGTATGCGTGTACCGTGGAGCGCTGGTGCAAGCCGCAAGCGCCGTTGCAGCGGCACACGCAATCCGCCGACCCATCCTCATTGTCATTCGACGACCCTGCTTTCCGTTCCTGCAGTTTTCAACGCGCCGGATTATCGACATTTGGCCCCAGCTGCGCTCTTACTCGCTTACCCGCCAGCCCGGGCCGACCTTGAGGGGACCTTTCATGACTCGCCGTCTTTATATCAGCGCAATTGCTTTGGCGGCGCTCACTGTCGCTGCCTGCTCCCCGCAAGCGCCTACGCCCCAGGTAGCCGACGCTCCGGTCGCGGAGGCGGCGGACGAAGGCGGGCATGCCGGGTCACTGGTCCCGAAAATGTCCTGCGAGCCTGACGCTATGTTCAGCGCGGCGACGACGAAGGCTTCGCTCATCGCGGATCACGGCGCCGATGTCGTCCGCGAAGAGAAGGTCCCATGGGCCGACAGCGAGATGGACGCGATCATCATGTGGCCGGACGACCCCTCCATGCGCGCCGAGGTGCTGTGGTTCGGCGACAAGTCGGGCATGCCCGAGGGCGCGCGCGTTTCAGGCGGGCCGGAGTCGCTCTGGGTCGGTCCCGAAGGCCTGCTGCTTGGCTCGAGCATCGCCGACATCGAGCGCGCCAATGGCGGGCCCTTCATGATGACGGCGTTCGAGAACCACAATCATGGCGAGGTCTCGAATTTCCTGGGCGGCCGCCTGGCGGGCGCGGAAGGCGCGGGCTGTCGTGTCAGCTTCGCGCTCGATGCTGGTCCCGGCGCCACAGAAGCGGCCGTCGCTGCGCTCTCGGGCGACTCCGAAAAGAGCTTTCGCTCCGACAGCGCCGAAGTTCTGGCAGCGCAACCGGTCATCGCCGAAATGTCGATCCTGTTCGCGAAGCCATGACGTTCCGCCCGCCCTTCTCCGGCTCCGCGCAGGACGAGGCGGTCGAGCTTCGTCCAAGATTCGATGCGGATGGGCTCATTGCCGCGATCGCGCAGGATGCGGAGACGGGCGAGGTGCTAATGCTGGCCTGGATGAACGCCGAGGCGCTGCAGCTCACCCTCGACACGGGGCGCGCTGTCTACTGGTCACGCTCACGCCAGGCGCTCTGGCGCAAAGGCGATACATCAGGCCACGTACAGCAGGTCGCCGAAATCCGCATCGACTGCGATCAGGACGCCGTGCTCCTGAAGGTCCGCCAGACGGGCGCCGCCTGCCACACGGGCCGCCGCGCATGCTTCTATCGCATCGTCACAGCCGACGGGTTGAAGAAGGGATAGGCCCATGCTCAGGATCGCGCTTGTCGCAGCCGCCATCGCTCTCGCGGGCTGTTCCACCGCCACGCCGCAGCCGCCGCCCGCAACAACAACGCAGGCCAACTGGAATGCGATCGCACTCGCCGAAGCCGCTGCCTATGCGCGCTCGCAGAAGACGACCGGTTTCCTGATCATCCAGGACCGCAAGGTGATCGCCGAGCACAATTGGCCTCTGCCGGATGACGAGGCATCACAGCTCTTCCGCGCCAACTTCGTACACGGGGAAAGGTCCGGCGGCGTCCTGCGCGAGGATGTCGCCTCGCAACAGAAGAGTCTCATCGCCGTTCTCGTCGGCATCGGCGTCGACAAGGGGCTGATCGACATTGAGAAGCCCGTGTCGGCCTATCTCGGCACCGGCTGGACCAAGGCGGCGGCGGCCCAGGAAGCCGCCATCACAGTCCGCCACCTCCTGGAGATGAATTCTGGTCTAAGCGAGAATCTCACCTTTGAGGCTGCCGCGGGCGAGCGGTTCTTCTACAACACGCCTGCCTACGCCAAGCTCAAGCCGGTGCTCGAAAAGGCATCAGGCGAGAACCTCCGTACGCTCACGCAAGTTTGGTTCACAAAACTTGCCGGCATGCACGACACCGGCTGGGAACAGCGGCCAGGCGCCTTCGGCGATGTCGGCAATCCAACAGGTCTCGTCACCACGCCGCGCGACCTCGCAATCATGGGTCAGGTTGTGCTTGATCGCGGCCGCGCCTCCAACGGCGCCCAGCTGATCTCCCAAGCTCAGCTCGATGCGATGTTCAAATCCACCGCCACCAATCCCGCCTATGGCCGTCTCTGGTGGCTCAACGACAGCGCCTATTCACTGAACCCCGGCCCCAACACACCGCGTCGCGAAGGCCGCTTCATCCCGTCGGCGCCGACGGACACGCTTTCGGCGCTCGGCGCTCAGGACCGCAAGTTGTTCGTCGTGCCGTCTATGAACCTCATCGTCGTGCGTACGGGACAAGCCGCGCCTGATCGCGACTTCAACGAGAAGTTCTGGCAGTATCTGGCGAAGGCGGCGCCACAGTCGTGAAGGCGTCCTCAGTTAATCTTTCGCCCCAGCATCTCCCCAATTTACGCCCGTAATCGGCCGTATGCCGGTGTGAGCCTGTCTCCATTGCAGACGTAAATGGAGAAGGCCATGAAACGCGAACTTGCAATCACCGGGATCGCGATTGTGATTTCGATCCTGCTCTCTTCGCCCACACTCGCCCAGACATCGCAACCGGCATACGCCACGCCAGCCCCCGCGCAGCTTGAGACGCCCGTCGAACCCGAGCCCATCCTCTCACTCGATGAACTCGTGCAGGGCGATTTCGCCCCCGAGGATCGCGCTAAGTTGCTGATGAAATGCATCGGCCCACGACCGCAGCCTTACCCGGCGGAAAAAGTCGCATCGCGGCCCGACAGCGAGCCGCCAGCTGCAAGCTGAACTTGCGGGGCCATCCGGCCAATTGGCTCTCCACAGGACTTCCCATCTTCCGCAGGCGTGGTAACGCAAGCCGACATCTGCGGAGGAGCATGCCCATGAAGAGCCAGGCCATCGTCGCGTACGGCCAGCCGCTTGAAGAGGTCACCTCCGACATCCCGACGCCGACCGGCACGGAAGTCGTCGTGAAGATCACGCATTCCGGCGTCTGCCACTCTGACGTCCATCTCCAGGATGGCCATGTCGATCTCGGCGACGGCGACAAGCTTGACTGGTCGAAGGGCCGCACGCTGCCGCATACGCTTGGCCACGAGATTGAAGGCACGCTCTCCGCGGTCGGCCCCGGCGCACAGGCCCTGCTCGAAGGGCGCAAGGTCGGCCAGCGCTTCGTCGTCTTTCCGTGGATCGGCTGCGGCGAGTGCGCCACCTGCAAGCGCGACCAGGAGCATATCTGCGCTAAGCCACGTCAG
Organism: Pseudomonadota bacterium; assembly: GCA_041166025.1. Classification (GTDB taxonomy): domain Bacteria; phylum Pseudomonadota; class Alphaproteobacteria; order Caulobacterales; family Hyphomonadaceae; genus UBA7672. Next base: position 21,875 of record JBEAMJ010000010.1, read on the forward strand.
CTCGGCATCCAGGTCGCCGGCGGCTATTCTGAATACGTACTCGTGCCACATCCGAAGTATCTGCTGGACGCCACCGGCGTGCCGGAGGGCCTCGCGGCCACGTACATGTGTTCGGGCATCACGGCGTTCTCGGCGCTGAAGAAAGTGCGCACGGCCTATGAAGGCGAGTCCATCGCCATCGTTGGCCTAGGCGGCGTCGGCATGATGGGCCTGCAGTTTGCGCGCGCCATGTTCCCCAGCAACAGGATCGTCGGCTGCGACATTGATCCGAAGAAGCTCGATGCCGCGATGGCCGCGGGCGCCCACGCCGTCTACAATTCCAAGGACGCCGACGCACTGAAGAAGCTCAAGCTCGACACGGGCGGAGGTGTCGCAGCCGCCGTGGATTTTGTCGGTTCCACACCCTCGCTCAACTTCGCAAACGGCGCCATCCGCCGCGGAGGCGAGATCGTCGTGGTCGGCCTGTTCGGCGGCAAGTTCGCCGCCCCTATCCCGTCCTTTCCGGGGCGGCCGTACTCGATCGTTGGCTCCTACACCGGCCCGCTCGGCGAGACGCGTGAGATGATGGAACTGGTGCGCGCGGGCAAGATCGCACCAATCCCGGTGGAGACGCGCCCGCTCGACCAGGCCGAGCGCACGCTCAACCAGCTGCGCGAAGGCACAATTGTTGGCCGCGTGGTGCTGAAGCCCTAAGCTACCGCGCTCAGCAGCCTGCGTTCGCCCATCGCGAGCGCGATTTTGTCGGTCAGCTCGCGCTGATCCAACGGCTTGGAGACATAGTCCGTCATGCCAAGCGCGAGATAGCGCTCGCGGTCGCCGCTCATCGCGTCTGCCGTCAGCGCAATCACCGGCAGGTCGGCCCACGACTCGCGCGATCCCCGGATGCGCTTGATCGCTTCCTTACCGTCCATCACCGGCATGTGCACGTCGAGCAGCACAATGTCGAAGGCCTCCTCGCGCAGCCGATCCAGTGCTTCCTGGCCGTTCACCGCCTCCACAAAGCGGGCGCCCAGCTGCGCCGTGAACAACTTCACCACCTGCCGGTTCACCGCATTGTCGTCGACCAACAAGATCTTGATGCCGCGCAGGTTGCGGAGCTGGCTTCCGCTTTGCCCCGCGACGAAAGGATCGGCCGGCCGCGTCGTGCCCTGCTCTGCAACTTCGTCCGCGATAAAGGTCAGCGTGAAAGTAGAACCGACGCCGGGCTCGCTCTCCACCGTCACATCCCCGCCCATCAGGCGAGCAAGCTGGCGCGTGATCGCAAGGCCGAGACCCGAACCGCCGAACCGCCGCGAGATAGTCGCATCCGCCTGTGTGAAGGTCGTGAAGAGGCGGTTCATCACGTCGCGTGTCATGCCGATGCCCGTGTCTTTCACGGCGACGGTGATCCGCCACTTGCCCGGCTCGGCTTCCTCCGAAACGACATGGACCCTGACATGCCCACGCTCGGTGAACTTGATCGCGTTGGAAAGCAGGTTGCCAACGCACTGGCGCACGCGCACCGGATCGAAATGCAGCATCGCCGGCATGCCCGGCGCGATCGTTAGGTCGATCTTGAGCCCACGCTCGACCGCCTTTGACAGGAAGAGCTGGCGCAGCCGGTCCAGCGCAACTGACAGCTGCCCGTCGGTACAGGCGATCTCGATCTTGCCAGCCTCGATTTTGGAGAGATCCAGCACATCGTTAAGCAACGCTGTCAGCGTGCGCCCGGACTCCAGGATGATATCGACTTTCTCGCGCTGGTCGGCCAGCAGACCGTCATTCACCAGCGACTGAGCCATGCCGAGCACGCCGTTGAGCGGGGTGCGGATTTCGTGGCTCATCGACGCAAGGAAGTTGGATTTCGCGATCGTGGCGGCCTCGGCCTGCTTCTTGGCCTCGATCAGCGCCAGCTCCTGCGCCTTCTGCTGCTGGATATCCAACATCAAGCCGACAGCGCGAACCGGAACGCCGTGCTCGTTGCGCTGCACGCGCATGAACATGCGCACCCACTGCTCGGTGCCATCGGTGCGATAGAGCCGCGTATCGATCGACTCGACGCCGCGCGAGCGAAGGCTGCGCTCCCACCTTTCCTTCACCGCTGCGATGTCTTCGTCATGATACATGCCGAATGGCATGACCGCATGCCGTGTGAGCGCCTCCCTGCCCGCCAGGGCCTGATATTGGGGCGAGGTCCAGCGCTCGGACGAACGAAGGTCGATCTCGTAGACGCCGGCGCTGGCGGCGCTCATCGCGATCTCCAGACGATCGTGCATCACGGCAGCTTGATCGCGCGCGTCGACCAGTTCGGTGATGTTCTGCGAAAGCCCGAAGATCTCGAACTTCCCTGACCTCAGCTTCCGGCCTGAGCAGAACTGCACCAGCGTGTGCCGCCAGGCGCCGTCTGCCTTGCGCCAGCGCAGGTGAAGTGTCGCCGTCCCGCCTTCACGCGCAAGCCGCTCGCGCGCCTGAGCTTCTTTCTCCACATCGTCCTGGTGAAGGTCTTTCACAACATCGGAGATGTGATAACCCGGCAACTCCTCGCCGCGCCGCACCAGCGCCTCGGAAAACTGCAGCGTGCCGTCATCGGGATTGTAGCGGAAGATGCCGATGTCCGCATCGCGCATCAGCCGGTCGCGCACATCGATTGCAGCCACCAGCTTGCCGAGCATGCTCCACTCGCTGGTCACGTCGGTCAGCGTGGTTATCCCCTCCGACGCGCTGCGGCCCGGTCGCGGTTTGAGCCAGCGATCTCCGCGCGCCGTCTTGAAACGGTAGACTGAACCGTCGCCGCCGAATGCTTTATGCTCTGCTGCACCTGTTTCGAGCACGTCCAGCAGGCGCTGCCCGATGATCGTTTCGGGCGCGAGTCCCGTCAGCTGGAAGAAAGGACCGTTGGCGGCGCCGACTGAATCGTCCTCGCGCACGCTCACCGCAGCAATACCGAGCCCAGCCAGCTGTTGCAGCAGGGCGTTGGTGTCCGATTTGGACGGGTGCGACAAGTTCAGGTCCCCTGCCGGCAAGCGACGTGGAACGACCATCTAGGACGCCCCGCGTTAATGGCGCCTTTCCATCCTGCCTGAGTCCCCGAAAACGCTAGAGTTTTCAGCGGTTATCGTAGGGCATTCCGGACCATCCGAACGACTCAGCCCATCACACGCTGAAGGCCGCCCATGCCGCCGGTTTCGCTTGGCCGGACAAGGAATTTTGCGTCCGTGCTGGCGTAATAGTCCCGAGACCGGACGGTCGAAACCTTGACGAACTCGGCCTCAACCTGGTCGGCTGTCAGTGTCACGATGGTGAAACCCTTTGAAAAGGCGTTGTAGTACAGCACCTCGTCATTGGCTTCCGCCATGAGCCAGTTCAGTTCCTCCAGCGGCAGGTTGTCGCCTGCCCCGTTCGACGTCACGGAGGTGCAGCCGAACTCGACGCCGCGCTTCTGGCCCGACGCATCGTGAAGCTCGTTGGCCCAGCTGGTATGGGTATCGCCCGTCAGCGTCACCAGACGCGCATTCGCCGCCTTGGCCGCCTGGTAGAGGCGCTCACGCGCCTGCGGGAAACCGGCCCAGGCATCGAGATTCCATTCAAGGCCCCATCGCGCGGTTGAATAGAACCTCTTGGCCCCCTGCGGCACGGTTGCGTACTGTTCGGGCGTCAGATGGCGCTGCAGGTCGGGCATCTGTACCTTCGCCATCGTCACCTGGTTGCCGAGCACCTGCCACTTCTTGCCGGCTCCCGCGGACTGCTTCAGCCCGTCAGCCAACCACGCCTCCTGCTCCGTCCCCAGCATGGTGCGCGCCGGATCATTGATCTTCTGCTTCAACCGGTCGACGATCGCCGGACGGTCGACATCGGCGGCGAGGAAGATCTCATCGAACGTCAGGTCCTCGCCGCGACCGACGAGCCGGCTTTCAAGCAGAAAAAGCGTTGCGAGATCGCCGATCTCGAACCTGCGCCAGATCGCCTCGCGCGCCCGTCCCGCTTCCGGATCGCGCACCGGCATCCATTCGAGGTAGGCCTGCACCGCAACAGACTTGCGCGCGCTCCACGCGCCTTCCGTCTCGATCTGATGATTTTCCGCGCCGGTCCGATAGGAGTTGTTGGTCGATTCATGATCGTCCCAGGTGCAGAACCACGGCGCCACCGCGTGCGCCGCCTGCAGGTCGGGGTCCGACTTGTACTGGGCATGACGCGTCCGGTAGTCGGCCAGCGTCACAATCTCATGGCTAGGTTCATGGTTGCGGCCGAGCTCCTTGCCCACGGCGCTGCCATAGCCGGTTGCGCCATACTCGTAGATGTAGTCGCCAAGATGAACCACGGCGTCGATCTTGCCTTGCGACCCACGCTTGGCGATCTCGCGATAGGCGTTGAAATACCCGAACGGCCAGTTGGAGCACGACACCACGGCCATGCGATAGTCGGCGACCCCGCTTGCCGGCAGCGTCCGCGTCGCGCCTCCGGGTGAGGCCGTTCGGCCGATCGAGAACCAGTAGTAGTAAAGCTGGCCCGGTTCTAACCCCTGCACGTCAACCTTGACCGTGTAATCCCGCTCCGGCCCGGTGTTGATCGTGCCGCGCTTCACGACATCCTGGAAACTGGAGTCGCGCGCCACACCCCACGCCACCGCGACGGGACCATCGGCGTCGGGCGTTACCCTTGTCCAGATCACCACGCTGGTCTGCGTTGGATCGCCCGAGGCGATACCGTGCCGGAAGGCGCCTTTGGCATTCGCCACGTCTCCCGCCGTCGTCGTGCAGGCCGCAGCCCCCAGACCCGCGACCCCCAATCCGAGCGCGCCGCGCCGCGTCAGCCTGGTCATGGATTTATCCTCCCCGCCGGGTTAGGTGCCAACAACTTCAAACTCATCCCTACCTCGCAGCGCATCGCGACGAAAGCATGACGTCAGACCTGCCTTCACCCCTCACCCTTGTCGCCCCGGCGGAAGCCGCGGGCACGCGCCTCGACAAATGGCTTGCGGATGCGGGAACGGGCATGTCGCGATCGCGCCTGCGCGCGCTGATCGAGGAAGGCCGCGTCACGGCAAACGGGCTGCCCGCGACTGACGCCAGCGCGAAGGTGGTTCCAGGGACGACCTATTTGATCCAACTCCCTGCGCCGGTCTCCGCCGAGCCGGAGGCGGAGGAAATTCCGCTCGATATCGTATTCGAAGACAGACACCTCATCATCGTCAACAAGCCGCCCGGCCTGGTCGTTCACCCGGCTGGCGGATCCGAGCGCGGGACACTGGTCAACGCCCTGCTTTTCCACTGCGGTCGCGACCTCACCGGCATCGGCGGTGTCGCCCGTCCCGGGATCGTCCACCGCCTCGACAAGGATACCTCCGGCGTGATGGTCGCGGCCAAATCCGAAGCCGCCCACACTGCCCTTACGGCCATGTTCGCCGCTCACGACATCGAGCGCGCTTACCTCGCCGTCACGCGCGGCGCGCCTCGTCCGCTGGTTGGGCGCATCGAAACCAATATCGGACGCTCGCCCAACGACCGGAAGAAGATGGCGGTGATGCGTGAGAAGCACTTCCGCGCCGACCACTGGTCCGACGATTCAAGCCAGGAGAACGACGCGCCGCAGGGCAAGCTGGCGATCACCAATTACCGCGCGCTTGAAACCTACGGCCGCCTTGACGAGACAGGAACTCAGCCTGCAGCGGCGCTGGTCGAGTGCACCCTTGAGACCGGGCGCACACACCAGATCCGCGTGCACATGGCGCACATTCACGCCCCCGTCCTCGGCGACCAGACCTATGGCAAACACCGCTGGCTTCGCGCCCATGGCAAGGGCCCGGCCTTCGAGCGCGCCACAGCCACGGCAAAGGCCTTCCCGCGACAGGCGCTGCACGCGGCCGTCCTGGGCTTCGTTCACCCGATCACTGGTAAGTCACTGCGTTTCGAGCGCGATCCACCAGAGGACATGAGCGATTTGATCGCCGCGCTGAGGGCGATGCCGTCCTGAGACCGCCTAACGCTTGGTGACGCGCCACTCATAATCGAGGCGATAGCCGCAAACCGCCATCGGTTGACCATTGAACTCCGCCGGCGCGAACTTCGCCGTTTGGGCCCACTCCAGCGTTGCGTTGTCGAGCGCCGGCGAACCGGACGAACGCGCAAGCTTCACATCGACCATGCGTCCCTCGACCGTCACGCAGGATTCGAGCGTGGTGACTCCCGTCTCCTCCCGCCTCACCGCGGCTTCGGGATAGACCGGCAATGCGGTGGATGCATCGACGCGCGGCCTCTGTGTGAGGCCTGGCATGTTCGCCTTCCACTGAACGAAGAAGGCTGGCCGTTCCGACTGCGTAGTGGATGTCGCGCCCCCAGGCTCGTCGGATCGTTCGATCCTCGGTGCACCTGCGGTCGCCACGGGCTCTATCGCAGACGAGACCTCGACCTGCCCGAACCCTGGAAGGCCCGGCACCGGTATCGAAATGTCCGTCAACGGTATCGGGATCGCAGAGCAACCCGCGAGCCACACCGCGCCAATCGTCAGCCACCCCGCCCCGGATAGATTTGCAGCACGCATGCCGCGACCCTCCGATATGTGGCTCCTGATGACTCGCACCATGCCACGCCAGGGTCTGCGGCGCGAGAAAAATCGCGCATCTACAATAACCGGCCTAACGGATGGCCGCCATGACCTTTGACCATTCCTGAGGCGACATGAACCCGTCCTTGTCGGAATCGACGACAGTGTTGAAGACCCAGGCATGATAACCAAGGAACTCCCTTTGGGTCAGCGTTCGCCCGCCCTCGGCGTTGGCGTTCCGGAACACGAAAGGCGCGTTTTGCCTTGATTTGCCCTGGAGCGACTCCTTGAACTCGCCCTGGTTCAGCTCGCCATCGCCATCTTTGTCAAACTGGGCCAGCCGCGGTTGCTGAAACATCAGATATTCATTGAGGTCACACTTCCCATCGCCGTTCTTGTCGAGAAAAGCGATGGCCGCCTCGGGCTGCTGGGCGAGCGCGGCCGGAGGCAGCGTCGCAGCAAGCGCCAGGGCCGCGACTGGCCCGATCAAGGTCTCGGCAAATCGTGGTGTGGACATTTTCGGCTCCATTCCGTCGACGCCAAGCTACCCGCTGCCGTCTGTGGAGGCCAGCCACGATCGGCGCCTCCCCAGTCCCTTGAAAAAAACCAGCGCCCACAACTCCTTGGCGTGACAAGGGCGACCAGCATCTGCGGCTTTAGGCTCACTGCGCGTTTCGCATAGATATGATCGCGCGCCCTGCCTCTTTTACGCCGCGATGCAGGCTCCCATTTAGTTTACGGACGGACAGGGGGGCGGGACCATAATCCTGCCAGAGAACCTTCGTAGGTCCGTGCCGTTGGAACCCCGCGGATACATAAAAAGGGTTTGTGACGGGACGCCATAGATAAATCCGCGTGCCTTTCCTCCCCGTAGCGAAGGGGTCCGCGGAAGAAAAGAAGGAGACGAACATGGCAAGCCTTGCAATCGCTCTCAGCCCCGAACAGGGCCTTTCGCGCTACCTGTCGGAAATCCGCAAATTCCCTCTGCTGGAGAAAAACGAAGAGTTCATGCTCGCACAGCGTTGGGCGCAGGACCAGGATCCGGAAGCGGCCGAGAAGCTGGTCACATCCCACCTTCGCCTCGTGGCCAAGATCGCCATGGGCTATCGCGGCTATGGCCTGCCCATGGGCGAGGTCATTTCCGAAGGCAATGTCGGCCTGATGCAGGCCGTCAAGAAGTTCGACCCGGATAAGGGTTTCCGCCTCGCGACCTACGCCATGTGGTGGATCCGAGCCGCAATTCAGGAATACATCCTGCGCTCATGGTCGCTGGTGAAGCTCGGCACCACTGCCGCCCAGAAGAAGCTGTTCTTCAACTTGCGCCGTCTCAAGGGCGAGATCAGCGCCCTGGAAGAAGGCGATCTGCGTCCTGAAAACGTGGCAGAAATCTCCAGGCGCCTCGGCGTAACTGAGGAAGAAGTCACCTCGATGAACCGCCGCATGTCAGCTGGGGGCGACGCCTCGCTGAATGCCCCGATCGCGGGCACGGAAGGTGAAGCTGAATGGCAGGACTGGATCGCTGACGACACGCCCGGCCAAGCCGAACGCATGGCGGAGAATGACGAGTTCAGCGCGCGCATGAGCCTGCTCGAGCGCGCGATGGAATCGCTCAACGACCGCGAGCGCCACATCATCACCGAGCGCCGCCTCAAGGAAGAGCCGACCACGCTGGAAGACCTCTCGGCCGAATACAATGTCAGCCGCGAGCGCATCCGCCAGATCGAGGTCCGCGCCTTCGAGAAGCTGCAGAAAGCGATGCGCGAAGCCGCACGCCAACAAGGCCTCGTCGACGCAAACTAGGAACCAGCCCGGCCCGGTCGCAAGAGTGGGCCGGATCGCTTTTGAAGCTTGAGACGCGCGGGCGCGCCTCCCTGAGCCAGCCATCTAACGATGGGCTCCTGGAAAACCCCCGCGCCGCCCGCCTCCCGCGCCGCGCGGTGGTCCCCACGACGGGGAGGCGGGCCTAGCTTTCCGTCACACCTTCCCTCGCAGCGCAAAAGCGGCTACACCCTGACACTGTCAAGGAGCCTCCCGCCATGGCTGATGCCGCGCTCTCCCCGCTGAAGACCTACGCCGACATCCCAGTCCTTGATTGGGACCTGCAGGACCCCCACGCCTCCTCCTACGACCTGTTCCGCGACCTTCGCGCAAAAACGCCGCTCGTTCGCGTTCCGATGGGCATGGGCAACATCGTGCTCGGCCTGCGCGCCCGCATGGTCGACCAGATCGTCTCACCCGAGAACACGCGCCAGCTCGAGACTGAAATGAAGATGATGCAGGGCGTCTTTGACGGCCCTATCTTCGATTTCGTCGCCCAGGTCATGCTGTTCGCCAATGGCGAGGTCCACACGCGCCGCCGCCAGCCCGTCGCCCGCACCTTCGCCTTCAAGCTGATGGAGGCGATGCGGCCCAAGGCGGCAGCAGTCGCCGCCGAGATCATCACCGAGCGCCTCGGCAAAGGTCCGTTCGACTACCTGCAAGATTTCGCTGCGCAGATCCCCGCCCGCATCATCGCCGACATCCTCGGCATCCCGCGCGAAGATCTCCCTGTCTTCCTTGGCTGGATCAGCGACACGGCCGAGTCCATCGGCTTCATCGAGGTCGATCGCCGGGCCCAGATCGAAACCTCGCTCACAGAATTCAACGCCTATGTCGACAAACTGCTGGCCGACCGGCGCACCAATCCGCGCGGCGATTTCCTTTCCGACTACGTCGCCGCGACGGCGGCCTCCGGCGATCTGAGCGAGGGCGAGATCCGCGCCCAGGTGGTGGGCCTCATCCTCGCCGGGTCGGACACGACGCGTAATTCGATGTGCATGTCGCTTTACCAGCTGCTGCAACATCCGGGGCAATGGCGCGACCTCTGCGCCAATCCCGATGGCCTCAAGAAAGCTGCGGCCGAGGAAGGCCTGCGCTTCGAGCCCGTGGTCTCCGGCATTCCGCGCGTCACCACGCGCGAGATGGAGATCGAAGGCTTCCTCATCCCGCCTGGGGCAATCACGATGGTGTCGATCCTGTCCGTCCTGCGCGATCCGGAAGTCTACGCCGACCCGGACATGTTCAACATCCACCGTACCGACCAGCAGCGTTGGCACCTCGCCTTCGGCGCGGGCGCCCATCGCTGCGCTGGCGAGGCGCTGGCGCGTGTCGAACTCGAGGAAACCCTGGCCGCTATCGCGCGCCTCGCCCCCAACACCCGCATCATCGGCGCGCCCCCCCGCCTCCAGCCCGGCGCGATCCGCACCGTGGACCAGATACAGGTGGCGTTCGCATAGCGTCTGTGAAGCTACACCCCACAGAATTGAGGACGAGGGCTTGCTTCCAGAACGCAGCTTGCCTCATGGCTTCTTAAGCGCCCGTCTTTCATTCTCGCGCTGCGCCATCAGGATATGCGGCACCGACAGGTTGCCTTCATGGCAGGCGTGTTCGAACATGCGCTGGCTGGTTTTGTAGAGCGAGTACTCCGCCAGCCACGGCGCTGAGTAGATTGACGGATCCTCCACGGTGTACTGATAGAGCAGCTCGTTCTCCGCCACGCGCGTGAACCGCTCGATTACCGTGCTGTCGGCGCCCACCACGAGGTTGGAGAACGCCCTCACCCGGTCATTGTCCGGCAGGCCGATTGTCTCCACCACCAGCGTCTCACCCTCCCAGCGCGCGATCGAATCCCCGATCGGTGAATGCAACGCCTTCGGCTTGTGCGTGTCGGCAAAGGGAATAATGCGGGCCTCATCGCCATACTCGGTGTGGATCACGATCTGTCCGGGGGTCTGTATGAACTGGCGCGGATTGGCGCTGGTGGTCCCGACCCCGGTCACCGGCGGGAGGCCGAGACTGGTGATGCAGCGCTCCCAGTTCGGTCTCTGCTCGATGTGCTCGGCGTTGTTCGAAGGCGCCCCCCGGCGGGATTCCTTCCGCGCCGCCTCGGTGTAGGGCAGCTTGCCGTCGGCCGGCAGGACAACCGACCGCGTCCGCCGCTCGCCACGCACGATGGGCAGACCGTCCGCCGCCTTCATCAGCTCCGGCACTTCCGGATCGAGGGCGCGGTCGAGTGAGTCGCCTATCCCTTTGGCGACGGCGTCGGCCATCTGCTTCGCCGCCGTTTCCGGCAGGACCAGCATCGGCGCCTGCGTTGTCGATTCCATAAGGATCACGAAATTCTGCGTCCAGATGCCCTCAAGGCTAGGCTGCCCGAAAGAGGTTCGCGGAGCGGTATAGTCGGCTTTGGCGACCGGCGGAGCCGTTCCCTGCGCGAGCGCAGGCGCAGCCAGAAGGGCGATCGAAACAACACTGATGTTGGGGAGGAAGGCTGTCATCGGGACGTTCTCCGTCTCTTGGGTTATGACACTGTCTAGCACGGATTGGTCGGGCGCTGAAGCGCAGCATTGGCGGGGTTAGCGTCGCGGCCTGCGTCGATTTCTCATGCCCCGTCGCAAAAAAAGACGCGGCGATCGATGAAGTTTCACCGATCAGCGGGGATGCCGGTTAAGCCGGCCCGTCCACATTGGCTTGCATGGCCACCGCGTCTTCCGAGCCGCTCTATCGCTCGCCCGCCCATCGCAAGGCGGTGATGCAGCATATCGGCGCCACGCTTGCGCCAGCTGCTATCTGTTTCACCCTACTTGCGCCTCTCGTCGGGCTGGCGCTTCTCTGGGGCAGCACATTCATCGCCATGGCCTGCAAAGCTATCGGCGCGGGTGGGGCCAGCATTCCCGCCGCGCTTGATGCAGGCCTGCAGGTGCTCGTCGCCGGCTATCTCACCGCTGCGATCGCCGCGGGAATCACCGGCGTGTGGGTCGCCGTGCTCTCGCCCTTCGCGCCGGACAATTCGCGTTTCTGGAGCGGCGCAGCCATCATCGGCATGATGAGCGCCTTCCTCTTCGTGCGCGTCGATCCAGACGCCGGCATGTTCGGCGGGCAGCTCTTTGTCGCGCTCGTAGGCGCCGTCAGTTCATTTGTTTGCGCCTGGCTGCTGCGGGATGCGATCCTCAAGCGCGACGACATGCGTCGCGATCATCTCGCCCGCGAGCGCGCCGACCGCCTCGCCCGCGAGCGCGGCGCCAGGGCCTAGCATTCCGAATGCGTTCGCGCTTGCCCTCGGAAACAGGCGCGTTCTTGCGGGAAAGTCGCTGCATCGATTTTGGGGGGACACAGAAGAACTTCACACGCGAAGTCAGCCGCTTGCCGCCCGAAATCGCGAACAAAGAGCCATGAGGTCGGCGGGGGTCGTGGCCGGTGTAGCATCGCGCCCATGACACGCGCACGCTTCACATAAACGGAGTGGGCAGGCACGCCGCGATCCAGCCACTGCTGGACGCGGTGGCGATGCCGTGCGTGAGCCTGGCGCATGCCGCCGCGACAACGCTTGGGATGATCCTCAACCGCATGCCCTGTGATTGGCGCAGACAGGCGATGCATGCGGCTCTGTCCCAGACCACGTCCGGCCCTCATCTCAAGATGAACAACTCCGCCCTTGGGGTGACGCTCGGCCCGATTCGAGCATCTCTGTTGGCGCCCCGCCAGAATTCGCCAATGCTCCGCTAGAACACAATCAGGAACAGAAGCGTGCAACCCAGCGTTTCCAGCGGAGGCCAGGATCCAACCCTGGGCGCAGCGCAGAGCCCCCCCGCGCCCGGCGTCGCGAGCAAGACCTTCTCACGGCTCGTCTCGACGTACGCCTGAAAAAGCAGAACACCGCGCGCCAGCACGCCCTGCACTGACCTGCGCACACACCCAACCCCGGCCCCACGCCGCGGAGATCGCGGCCTTACGTGTCAGCCACAAAAGCCCCGCTCGCCCCGCCGCTCTTTGCGAGCAACCGCACGCCCTCGATCCGCATCCCGCGATCGACCGCTTTGAGCATGTCGTAGATCGTAAGACACGCGATCGACACGGCCGTCAGCGCCTCCATCTCCACGCCCGTTGGCCCGGTGGTCGCGACCTCCGCGACCACCCCGATGCCCGCTCCATCCTGCAGTTCATCCACCCGCACCTTGACGCTCGAAATCGCCAGCGGGTGGCACATCGGGATGAGCTCGGACGTCTTCTTCGCTGCCATCACTCCGGCAATCTCCGCAGTCGCGCGCACATCGCCCTTCCCGCCCTTCGCCCGCGCCAGCTCCAGGGCGACGCCCGACATCAGCACCCGGCCCTCGGCCTTCGCCACGCGCTTCGTCACCGCCTTGTCGGAGACATCGACCATCCGGGCCCGTCCATCCGCGTCGATATGGGTCAGCTTGTCGGCCATGGTCTTCCTCGTGTGCGCCGCTATTCTGCACCAGCTACAGCGAAAAGGACAAACGATGATCCGCATGGCCTCCGTCGAACAGGCGCTCGCCCTGATCGTCGCTGAGGCAGCCTCACGTCGCCTCGGCGTTGAATCGGTCCCACTGGCGAAGGCCTCTGGCCGCATCTTGGCGGAGCCGGTTCTTGCCCTCATCGACCAGCCCCCGGCCGATGTGTCGGCTATGGATGGCTATGCCGTTCGCTTCGCAGACATGCAGATCGGTGCAACGCTCGAAGTCTCGGGCGAGTCCCGCGCGGGGGAACCGTCCACCGCAAGCCTCGCCGCAGGCAAAGCTATCCGCATCTTCACAGGCGCGCACGTTCCCCATGGCGCTGACCACATCCTCATCCAGGAAGACGCCCAACGCGAGGGCGACACGCTCACCGTTGCGCTTGAGCAACGCAAACCCGAAAACATCCGCCGTCGTGGTATGGACTTCAGGAAGGGCCAATCGCTTGTTCCGGCCGGTCACGTCCTGGCGGAGGGCGCCATCTCGCTTGCCGCCGCTGGCAACAACGGAAGTATTGTCGTCGCCAGGCAACCGCGCATTGGCGTCCTCGCCAATGGCGATGAGTTGGCTGGCGCCGGCGCCGATCTCACACCCGGACAGGTGGTCAACTCCATCCAGCCCGCCCTCCTCGCCCTCGCCCGCCGCTGGGGCGCCGACGCCATAGACCTCGGCGTCAGCCATGACGACGAAGCCGACGTCCGAAGGCGCCTCTCCACCACATGCGATGTCATCGTCTCCATCGGCGGCGCCTCCGTCGGTGACTACGATGTCGTCCGCTCCGCCTTCAACGCCGAAGGCTTCGTTCCGCTGTTCGAGAAGATTGCCGTGAAGCCCGGCAAGCCGACTTGGTTCTCCGCGAAGGATCGCATCCTCGCACTCGGCCTCCCCGGCAACCCGGCAGCCGCCATGGTCACTGCCCAGCTTTTTCTCCACCCGCTGATCGCCTCGCTCACAGGCGCCATCGCCAATAACCAAACGGTTCAACGCGCCCATGCCCAGCAAGAGATCCCCGCCTCCGGCGCCCGCGCGGAATATCTCCGCGCCGTCCTCACGATCGGTGACGACGGCAGGGCAACCGTCCTCGCCGCCGAGAACCAGGACTCCTCGCTTCTCTCGCCTTTCTTGAAAGCCAACTGCCTCATCCGCCGCCCGATCAAGGCGCCGGCCGTTCCCGCGGGCGGTCTCGTCGAAATCGTGATGCTTCGCTGACCAATCCCCCACGCCACGCGCTTGCGATACTGCAGACCCGCCTCAATCTTTAAGGACAGACACTCATGCGCCTCGATACGTCTATTTCGGCTGTGGTTACCGGAGGCGCTTCCGGCCTCGGAAAGGCCAGCGCACAAGCCCTGGCAAGAGCCGGCGTCAAGGTCGCCATCTTCGACATCAATGAGGCGCAAGGTGAAATGGTCGCGAAGGAAATCGGCGGCGTCTTCTGCAACGTGAACATCCTGAGCGAAGAGAGCGTAGTTGCGGGTTTTGAAAAAGCACGCACCACCAACGGGCAAGAACGCATCACTGTTCACTGCGCAATGACCGCTCGGCGAGGAAAGACGCTTGCGTTCGACAAGTCGATCAACGGCTACAAACGCACCTCTACTGAGGACTATGCCTTTGGCGTCGAAGGTATCCTTGTCGCCAGCTACCGCGTTGCGTCCCTCTCCGCCCTCGGCATGAGCGGCCTCTCCCCGCTGGAGGACGGCGAACGCGGCTCGATCATCTTGACTGCTTCGGTAGCCGCACAGGACGCGCAGATCGGACAGGTGATCTATGGCTCAGCCAAGGCTGGGGTGAACGGTCTAGTCCTTCCAATGGCCCGCGACTTGATGGATCTCGGCATCCGCGTCAATTCGATCATGCCCGGCATCTTCGCCACGCCGCTGATGCTCGGCGCGCCGCAGAACGTGCTGGATAGCCTTGCCGCGTCCGTCCCCTTTCCCAAGCGCCTCGGCAAGCCTGAAGAGTTTGGCAGCCTCGTGCTCGAACTCGCTCGCAACGTCTATTTCAACGGGCAATGCCTTCGGCTTGACGGCGCGATCCGTATGGCGCCGCGCTGACCCGGGCTTGCCTTTTGTCCCACAATGCGCCTGAACGGACAACGCGCGGGCGTGGCGGAACTGGTAGACGCACCAGACTTAAAATCTGTTGGGCCGCATGGCCCGTGCCGGTTCGAGTCCGGCCGCCCGCACCAGTCCCCGGCCCCGTGCACCGACCTTTTGCATCGCGGGGCGCTGCGGGTTAGCATCGCAGCATGAGACTTCACGCCGCTTTACTCGCAGCCTCGGTGGTCCTCCTGGCCGCGCCTGCCCTCGCGCAGGATCCCGAGGATCCGTTGGCCGAGCCCGCAATTCAGCGCAATGCACCAATCGAGCTTCTCAGCGATCTGGCCGAGACGCTTGGCCGCGCCCATGCCGTCCGGACGCTTTGCAACGGCGACACCGATTCGACTTGGCGTAACTACATGCTGAATCTGATGTCCTATGAGGCGCCGGGCGGACCGCGGCGGGCAACCCTGACAGACGCCTTCAATCGCGGCTATCGCGGCCAGAATCGCGAGACGTCGACCTGCACCTCGAGCACGCCCGGGATCGAGGCCGCAATCGCGCGCCGGGGCCGCGAGCTATCGGAAGCTATCGCACGCACGTACCTCAATTGAGACGGCGCCTCAGGGGATGTGGCAGGCAATCAGGCGCGGCCCGCGGATCGCCACCGCGCGCGCCAGCGCATCGTTGAACTGCGCGCAGGTCGAGACAGCCTCGGCCCCAACACCCAGGCCCTCACTCAACTTCACCCAGTCGATGTCGGGATTGCCGAGGCTCAGCATGCCGTCCGCCGCCGGACCGGGATTTCCGGCGCCCGTGCGAGCGAGCTCGATCTTAAGGATGCGGTAGGCGTTGTTGACGAACACAATGGTGAGCACGTCGAGCCGCTCCCGCGCCATGGTCCACAGCGCCTGCACCGTGTACATCCCCGCGCCATCGCCGGCGAGGCATACGGTCTTCACATCCGGACGCGCCACTGCAGCGCCCACGGCGACCGGCATGCCCTGCCCGATGGCGCCGCCGGTATGGCCCAGCCACTCATGCCGCGCGCCTGACGCCATGGCCTGGTAGATAGGCAGGCCCGAGGTGACGCCATCGTCGGAGATCAACGCGCCTTCGGGCAGATAATGAGCCAGCGATAGGCCGATGGTGTGCGGGTTGAACTTGTCGCCCGTTCCCGGCACAGGCCGCGTCCATCCACCCACGCGCGGCGCCACCGGCGCATCGAGCCAGTCGGCCAGTCGGACAACTGCGTCCCGGCTGTCCGTGTCGGGCCCGCCGAGGCTCAGCGTGCGAGCGCCCGCGGGGGTGAAGGCGCCTGGCGTATTCGGATAGGCAAAGAATGCAACCGGGGACTTGGTTCCGGCCAGCAACAGCAGGTCGACGTCCTTGAGCACATCAACCGCCATCTCTGCGAAGTACGGCAAGCGCGCCGCATCGTGGAGCCCGCCGCCGCGTACATGCCGCGCCATGAACGTATCCGTGAGGACGCGGACGCCCTGCGCCTCCATGCGCCGCAACGTCTCAGCCGCGCCCGCATGCAGCGCCGTGCCATTCACCAGCATGGTTGGCCGCTTGGCTTTTGTGATCGCGCGCCCGGCCTCTTCGATCACATCATCGCTCGCGGTCTTGAGGGCAGCGCGCCTGCCTTGCGCGGCGCGCGTCGCCCCGCCGGTCCATGCCACATCCGCCGGCATGATCAGCGAGACCGGACCCGGCGGCGGACCGTAACTCGCCTCAAACGCCTCGACCGCCAGCGCGCCCGCGTCCTCCACCCGATCCACCGATTTCAACCAGAGCGAGTTCGGCGCAGCCAGTGAGACTATGTCGGAAGCCAACGGCGCATCATACTGGCGATGCGTCACAGCATGATCCCCGATCAGGTTGATCATCGGTACGAACGCCCTGCGTCCGTTATGGATGTTGGCCCCGCCATTGAGATAGCCCGGCCCGAGATGCAACAGCGTGAGCGCCGGCACGCCGGCCATCCGCGCATAGCCATCGGCTGCACCCGTCGCCACCCCCTCGAACAGGCACAGCACGGACCTTATGCGCGGCTCTCGGTCGAGCGCGGTGACAAGATGCATCTCGCTCGTCCCAGGATTGGCGAAACACGCGGCCACGCCGCAATCCGCCAGCGACCCGATGATCGCCTCTGCGCCCGTGATCCCACTTTGAACATCCGCCATGCCTGCCCCTCTGCCGCACGCGGACCCTACGCCCTGAGCGCGACATGACAAGCCGCGCAACCTTTAGGGCGCAGGGCTTGCCTCACCTTCCGGAAACAGGTTGGCGCCGCACCGCTTGCAGTGGGCGGCGTCCCGTTCATGCATGGCCAGCTCGCACGCCGGGCAATCGTGCCGCAGTTTGTCTCCAATCGCGATGGCGCGGATCAGCTGCAGGAACAGGGAGACACCCAGCACCATCATGATGACGGACAGCCATCTGCCTGTGGTTCCCTGCATGGTGATGTCGCCAAACCCGGTCGTCGTCAGCGTGCTCATCGTGAAGTAAAGCGCATCAAGATAGTTCTGGATCTTCTCGTTCTGGCCATGCTGATCGACATAGACCAGCGCCGTAACGATGAAGACAAACACAACCAGGTTGACCACCTTCGAGACGACGAAGGAGTTGTAGTGCAGCCATTTCGACACTATGTGCTGGCGGTCAAGGAACTCGAACGCGCGCACCAGGCGCACCACGCGGAACACGCGTAGGAAGACGAGGTTCTCGGCCACGAAGGGGATAAGCAGCGTCGCGGAGACAACGAGGTCTGCTAGGTTGGTGATACGCAGGAAGAACCGCGCCTTGTAGCGCTCGATATAGAAGCGGGCAGCCAGGTCGAGCGTGATCACGAGCGCGATGAAGAGATCGACGAGCACCCAGACGCCATTGGTCAGCCGCTCCTCGCCGTGCCAGGAGATCGATGGATGGAACAGGAAGAGTACGATCGAGAATAGATCGAACACCAGCATCGACCAGCGGAAGATCGACGGCCAGCGGCCCTGCCCCGAATACAACCAGAACAGCGTCCGGTTCAGCCCCCTTCGATGTTCGTGCATCAGGCCCGCGCCAGCGTCTCGATGAAGCGTACCGGCTCGCCCAGTCCGGGCGCCACGATCGCGCCCTCGCACATCACCATCGTGCCGCGGACGAATGTCGCCATCGGCCAGGCCTTCGCCTCCATGCCGTCGAACGGCGTCCAGCCGCAGCGCGAGGCAGACCAGTCGTGGGTGATGGTCCTGCGCGCCTTGAGATCGACCAGTGTGAAGTCAGCATCATAGCCCTGGGCAATCCGGCCCTTGCCGGCGATACCGAACACGCGCTGGGGGCCAGCACTGGTGAGTTCGATGAAGCGTGTGAGGCTCAGCTTCCCATCGGCCACATGCGTCAGCATTACGGGCACGATCGTCTGGACGCCAGGCATGCCCGAGGGCGAAGCTGGATAGGGGCGGGCCTTCTCTTCCTTCGTGTGCGGAGCGTGGTCAGATCCGATGAGGTCCGGGACCCCTTGGTTGACGGCGCGCCAGAGCGCCTCGCGCTGGGCTGCATCGCGCACCGGCGGATTCATCTGCGCGTAACCCTTGAGGCGGATGTAATCCTCAGGTCCAGCCAGGGTCAGGTGCTGGGGTGTAACCTCGACGGTCGCGATGTCCTTGTTGGCCGCCAGCAGCTCCATCTCCTCGCCGGTTGTGACGTGAAGCACATGGATACGCTTGCCGGTCTTGCGGGCGAGGCGCAGCAGACGCCGGGTCGATGAGACTGCGGCCTCCACATCCCGCACCTCGGGGTGAGAGGTCCAGTCGCCCTGCCGGGCCAGCTTGCGCCGGTCGGCGAGGCGGTATTCGTCCTCCGAATGGAAGGCGGCTCGGCGCGAGATGGCGTTGAGAACGCGCTCAACGCCTTCGTCATCCTCAACCAGCAACTGGCCGGTGCTGGCGCCCATGAACACCTTCACGCCGCAGACCCCCTCCATCATCTCCATTTCGTGGAGAATGTCTGCGTTGTCGTGCGTCGCACCGGCATAAAACGCATGGTCCGCATGCATCCGGCCTTTGGCGCGGGCCAGCTTGTCTAGCATCATGTCAGGCGAGGTGGTGGAAGGGTCGGTGTTCGGCATTTCGAAGACGGTGGTAACACCGCCGAGCACCGCCGAACGCGACCCGGTCTCAAGGTCTTCCTTCCATTCGAGGCCCGGTTCACGGAAGTGGACCTGTGTGTCGATCACCCCGGGCAGCACGTGAAGGCCATCCGCCTCGAAGATTTCACCCGCCTTGGCGGCAGCGAGCGCGCCGATGTGGGCGATCTTCCCGTTCACCACGCCGACATCCGTAACGTCCATTCCGCCGGGCGTCGCCACCGTCCCGCCCTTGATGATCAGGTCGAATGCTTGCGCCATCGCCAGCTCCAGGAATGCTGGCGCTGTATGGACCCGGAACGACTTTTGGCCAAGCCGCAGCGGCGTTTCGAATGAATCAGAAGGGCGGCCGACGGGCCGCCCCTCCTCCACCACCCGCGCCTTTGCCGGCGTCTGTCGGACACGTGTTGCCGGGAGAAGGGCCGTTGACCCTTCCCTCCCGCATCAGGTGTCCAATTCGTCGTGATACATGTCGCCCATGAGGGCGCCCTCGCCCGATGTCAGGACCTTGAGAATCCAGGCCAGGATAGCGACCGCAATGACCGCCCAGTGCAGCGCAGGATTTTGCGCCACTTCCACCATCGACTCCCACATGTCTCGCTGTTCTCCCGCGACTTGTGATGAACTTAGCGCAAGCGAATTAACGAAGCCTCTCGCAAAACTTTCGCCTTGGTAAGCACGCAACTTTTTTGCGGCGATTGTTGAGGCGCTCCGACTTGATCGCGCGTGCGCGAATGAGTTTTGCACATAATCCAAGGTCGTGCGGTTCTACGGTTCCGCTTGCCGTCAAGGCAGTTTCGATGGCAGGTTTTTCCGATGACGACTGGCTCGCGCAAAAGCTCGCGAAAGGTAAGCGATCCGCCAGCGCCTCGCGCTTGGCAGCGCATGCTGTCGGGTCGCCGCCTCGACCTGCTGGACCCTTCGCCGCTTGATATAGAGATCGCAGACATCGCCCACGGCCTGGCCCGTGTGGCGCGCTGGAACGGACAGACGCGGGGCGGTCACGCCTTCTCGGTCGCCCAGCATTCAGTCCTGGTCGAGTCATTGGTCAGACGCATGTGGCCCGAGTCCGGCCCGGCTCACCTGCTCGGCGCGCTTCTGCATGATGCGCCGGAGTATGTGATCGGCGATATGATTTCGCCATTCAAGAATGCGCTCGGCGTCGACTACCGCCAGTTTGAGGCGCGGCTGGAATCCGCGATCCGCTTGCGCTTCGGACTACCCGCAAAAATGACCGCCGACCTGAAAGCCCGGATCAAGCAGGCGGACCAGTCTGCCGCCTTCTACGAGGCCACGCGCCTCGCCGGCTTTGATGTCGACGAAGCGCTTGGACTGTTCGGCGGCCCGCCGCCAGGGCCGGACCCCGACATGACGCCGCTCTCGCCCAGCGATGCGCAACAATTGTTCCTGCAGCGCTTTTCCGACCTCCAAAGCGAGATGGATGGGCGGGGCTAACGGAAGAAGCAATTCCGTTTTGCCTGTTCCCACCCTAAGTTCCGGCGATGACGATCTGGATATGCTCCCTCGCGGCCGCACCAAAACTGGCTCAGAAACTCCGCCCCTCTCGGGTCGTGAGTCTGCTCAGCCCCTACGACACGTTTCCGGTTTTCCATGGCCTTTCCGCCGATCTTCACCTGCAGGTGCCGATCCACGACATCACAGCTGATATCGGCGCGTGGCGTGCACCGCTGGCGGCCGATGCTGAGCGGGTCATCCGTTTCATCGAAAGCTGGGACCGAGTCGATCCACTGTTGATCCATTGCTGGGCCGGCATCTCCCGCTCCACCGCCAGCGCCTTCATCACCGCCTGCGTGCACAACCCCAAGGCCGACGAAGAGGAGATAGCGCGCGCCATCCGGTCGGCCTCTCCCACTGCCTCACCGAACCCAAGGCTGGTCGCCCACGCGGACGCCTTGCTCGGCCGTAATGGCCGCATGAGCAAGGCCATCGAAACCATTGGCCGCGGGGATGTGGCCGACGAGGCGAAAACCTTCTCGATCCCGTCAACCTTCGGCGACCGGCCATGACTCCGCCCATTGCCGTCGGCCTGTCCGCCGTGATTGTGGCGGCGGACGGGAGGGCGCCCTATGCGCTGGCCACGCAACACGCCGATGGCGCTGCCGGGCTCCCGCATGGACGGTTCGATCCAAAGGGTCACCGCACATTTGAACTCGGCCTACGCGAATGGGTGCGAGCGCAGACCGGCTTCGAGCCTGGCTATGTCGAGCAGCTCTACACGTTCGGCGACCTCGGGCGGGAATTGCCGCAGGCAGAGCTCGGCGATGCGCCCTCCGGCGCGCGGCTTATCTCAGTTGGCTATCTTGGCCTCACTCCGGAGCGGACGGATATCTCCGCCTTCGACGCCGTATGGCGCGACTGGTATCGCCATTTTCCTTGGGAAGACCATCGCGCTGGCCGGCCGGCGCTGATCGACCAGACACTTGCCCCCGCCCTGCGCGCGTGGGCGGCACGGGGCGGCCGGCAAGACGCGACACGCCTTGCGCGGCTCCAGCTTGCCTTCGGTCTGGACGGGCAACCGTGGGTCGAGGAACGAACGCTGGAGCGCTACGAGCTTCTTTACGAAGCTGGACTGGCGACCGAAGCCAACCGCGAGCGTGACCGCAAGCCATTTCCGCTACCTGTTTCAGCGCTTGGCGAACCAATGATCTCGGATCATCGTCGGATCCTTGCCACTGCGATCGGCCGGCTGCGCGGAAAGATAAAGTATCGACCCGTCGTGTTCGAACTGATGCCGGAGCGATTCACCTTGCTGGAGCTACAGAAAGTGGTGGAGTCTCTTCTTGGCTTGTCGCTGCACAAGCAGAATTTCCGCCGTTCCCTCGACCGCTCAGGCTTGCTCGTCGGCCTCGGCCAGACGACGCAGGCTACCGGCGGGCGCCCCGCCGAACTCTTCCGCTTCCGCCGCGAGGCCCTTCGTGAGGGCAACGTCTCCGGCGTGCAGACGCCTCGGAGCTAACCCTTGCATGGGAGTGAATCCCACTCGACGGCATGACGGTTTTGTGAGACCCTTCTTATACTCAAGTTGAGTTTAAGTGGTCTATCTCATTGTATGAGCGGCTTTCGATTGAAAGCCATTTTTTCGGACCCACTTTATGCTCAAGATGAGCACAAGCAGGAGGGACCGTCATGGCCCGCGTGATTGAATTCGGGCCTGGCTGCGATGTTCCCGTCGCCCGCCGCCGCCCGTCTGCCTCGGAACAGCGCGGCCTTGACTACGACGCCCAGGTCAAGGCCGAGACCGACTCGCTTTACGAGCATGTGATCGATTTCGTCACGCCGATGGAGTGGCCGGCGATCGCGCCGTTGGTCTTCCACATCAACCGGCTAAAGCAGGCGAAGAACGCCGTCATCCTCGCGCACAATTACATGACGCCTGACGTGTTCAGACTGGTCGGCGATTTCCGGGGCGACTCGCTGCAGCTCGCACGGGAAGCTGCCCGCACCGACGCCAAGGTGATCGTCCAGGCCGGCGTGCATTTCATGGCCGAAACCTCGAAAATCCTGAGCCCCGACAAGACGGTACTCATCCCGGACACGCGCGCCGGCTGCTCGCTCGCGGCCTCAATCACAGGCGCCGACGTGCGCCTTGTTCGCCAACGGTATCCCAATCTTCCCATTGTCACGTATGTCAACACGACGGCCGAGGTGAAGGCCGAGTGCGACATCACCTGTACTTCGTCCAACGCGACCCAGGTGGTCGAACACATCGCCGAAAAATGGGGTGTCGACACGGTCATCATGGTTCCCGACGAATTCCTTGCCCGGAACGTGGCCGCTAACACGGACGTGAAGATCCTCGCCTGGAAGGGCCATTGCGAGGTGCACCAGAAGTTTTCGGGCGAAGATGTGCGGCAAATCCGTGACGCTCACCCCGGGGCGATTGTGCTGGCGCACCCGGAATGTCCTCCGGATGTCCTTGAAGAAGCCGACTTTGCGGGGTCAACATCGGCCCTGTCGAGCCACGTCAGGGAATCGGGCGCCCGCAAGGTTGTCCTTCTGACCGAGTGTTCGATGAGCGATAATGTCGCCGCGGACAATCCCGGCGTGGAGTTCGTGAAGCCATGCAACCTCTGCCCGCACATGAAGCGCATCTCGCTGGAAAACATCTACGACGCCCTGGTCTCGATGAAACACGAGGTCACAGTGCCGGAGGACATCCGCATCCGAGCGAAGGCGGCGATCGACGCCATGCTGGCGCTGGGTCCGCCCGCGAAGTCGCCGAAGTTCAAGGTCGGGGACGGCGTCAACGTTTCAGTCGAGATCATATGAGCCAGCACCGTATCAGACGCACGATATTGGCCGCATTCGGTTGCGCTCTCGCACTGGCCAGCGCGGGGCCCGCCTATGCTCGGGCGCAGGACGACGTGACGGGCGATTGGCTTTTCGACACCTCGAAGTTCGCGGCAAACGACTGCCAGATCTCAGGCAAGATCACCTTCACGGCAACTCCCGTGAAGAATACTTACAACTGCGTGTTCGAGAGTGAGCAGATCTGCGGCAAGCTCAACGACAATCTCTACATCAAGGTGCGGCAGACCTGCACGGCGCAGCGCATCGGCAAGCAGGTCGCCATCAAGTCCAAGGTCGACAAAGTCCTCGAGCGCCGCCCGACGATACCCTATCCCGAGGACTGGTATCTCGCGGACAACTTCATCGTGCAGCTCTCCCACAACAAGCAGGAAATGAACGGCTCGCACTACGACGAACAGCGACAACTCAAGGCGCGCTTTTGGCGCGACGTCGAGCTGATCTCGTAAGGGCTGGAGGTAGAGATGGGATGAAACGTCAGTCATCGCGGCGCGTCATCGCCACTTGCTTCCTGGTCTGGTTCCTTGCCCCCGCAGCATCGGCCGAGCCTGCACCGCCTTCGCCGGTTGGCAACTGGTCGTTCCACACGGGTGAGATGCGCAACACGTGCGTTCTCCGCGGGGAGATGTCCATCACGCGCAAGCCGGACAGAACACTTATCTGCCGCTTCACGGCTGACTGGTCCTGCAAGTCCGGCATGATGAGATCGGTCGAGACGATGCAGTCCTGCGTCGCGACGCAGGCGAGCAATGATGTCGTAATCACCAGCCGCATGGAAAAGATCATCAGATCCGATCCGGCTGAATTCTTGGACTACATGCGCGCCAGCTATGCGCCTGATCATTTCAAGTTGAAGATCAACGCGCGCGGCGACGAGATGCGCGGCCTGTTCCACTCCTTCGGCCAGGCCGAAGTGGTCTTCCGCAGAAACCACGACCTGATCGGCTAGTCCTTGGCGAACCGCGACATCCTCATTGTCGGCGCAGGACTCGCCGGGCTGTTCCTGGCGCTGAAGCTTGCGCCAAGACGCTGCACCGTGATCGCGCTGGCCCCCTTAGGACAGGCTGCCGCCTCCGCCTGGGCGCAGGGGGGGCTGGCTGCAGCGCTTTCACCGGAGGACGAGCCTTCGCTTCACGCGTCCGACACGATTGCAGCCGGCGCCGGCATTGTCGATCCGGTCGTGGCGCGCCTGATAGCGGAGGACGGCCCGTATCGCGTGCGTGATCTTCTCGAACTCGGAGTCCCGTTCGACCGCACCGCGGAGGGCGATCTCGCCCTGTCGCTCGAAGCTGCACACTCCCGCGCGCGCGTGGCGCGCGTCTCAGGCGACCTTGCCGGTAAAGCCATTATGGAAGCGCTCAGCTATGCGGTCGCTGCCGCGGCTCATATCGACGTAATTGAGCGCGTGAAGGCGCTGGCGCTACTGCAGGACGGAAATGGGCGGATCGGGGGCGTGCTGGCGCAGGCCGGAGACGGGAGGCCAGTGGAGCTTCGGGCGCGCGAGACGGTACTCTGCGCTGGCGGGTCTGGCGGGCTCTTCGCCATCACCACAAACCCGCGCTCATCGCAGGGCGACGCGATCGCGATGGCATACGCGGCAGGCGCGCTGATCGCCGATCCCGAGTTCGTACAGTTCCATCCGACCGCCATCGACGTTGGCCGCGATCCGGCACCGCTGGCCACGGAAGCCCTCCGTGGCGATGGCGCCACACTCATCGACCGGACCGGCCGGGCCTTCATGGGCGACTATCATCCGCTGGGCGACCTGGCGCCACGTGACGAGGTTGCACGCGCCATCCATTCCGAGCGGCAAGCTGGAAGGGGCGCTTTCCTCGACTGCCGTGCCGCCGTCGGCGCGCACTTCCCCGAACATTTCCCAACGGTATTCGCGGCCTGCGAGTCGGCCGGAATCGATCCACGTATCATGCCGATCCCCGTCGCGCCGGCGATGCACTATCACATGGGCGGCGTCGTCACAGACTTGTGGGCGCGCACATCACTTGAGGGACTCTCCGCCTGCGGTGAGAGCGCTTCGACCGGCGCGCATGGCGCGAATCGCCTTGCCTCCAACTCGCTGCTGGAAGCCGTGGTGTTTGCCGAACGCGCTGCTCGAAGACTCAAGGGCGCAGTCCTGTCTGAGGCAAGCGCAGCGGCCAGCGCGACTGCCCCGCCGGTTCTTGAAGACTCCTCGCTGGTCGAGCTGCGCCACAGAATGCATGCTGAGGTTGGCGTCGTGCGCGAGGCCGCAGGTCTCGGCGCCACGCTCGACTGGCTGGCCGCCGTCGCCGCGAGGGCCGGTCCTGCCCGAGCACTTATCACCGCGCAACTTATCGCTGCTGCAGCGCTTGCGCGGCAGGAAAGTCGTGGTGGACACTATCGCAGCGATTACCCTCAAATCGCCGCGCCTCACCGCACGTTTGTAAGCAGACGCACAGACGGCCAACCCGAGATTCATCACGCCGCCATCTTGGACGGAGACTGACGTGAACGACATGTTGCCTATCGCGCCCCTACCCGACATCGTCATCGAGCCGCTCGTCCGCCTTGCGCTGGCCGAGGATTTTGGACGCAGCGGCGACATCACCACCGACGCCGTCATTCCTGGCTCAAGGCGTATGCGCGCCGTCATCGATGCGCGCGAGAGAGGAATCGCAGCAGGTTATGACGCGGCGCGGCTCGCCCTGCGCCTGGTGGATCCTGACGTTGTCTGGACCACACTGACCGAGGAAGGCAGCGCCTTCGAGAAAGGCGCGGATCTTGTGCGCATCGAAGGTTCGGCGCGGTCGATCCTCATGGCCGAGCGCGTGATGCTCAATTTCATCGGGCCGCTGTCAGGCATTGCGACGCTGACGTCGATGTTCGTCGCCGAGACGGCGGGCACGAAGGCGAGAATCACCTGCACGCGAAAGACGACACCGGGATTTCGCTCCCTCGAGAAGCGCGCGGTCCGACTGGGGGGCGGGACCAACCACCGCCTCGGTCTCGACGACGCCATACTGATCAAGGACAATCACATCGCAGCAGCCGGGGGCGTTGCGCGGGCGCTCGGACGTGCGCGCGCCGCAGTCGGTCATCTGCGGGCCATCGAGATTGAGGTGGACCGCCTTGATCAGATCCACGAGGCCCTGCCATTCGAGCCAGACGCGATCCTGCTCGACAACATGTCTACAGCCCTCCTGAAGGAAGCGGTCGCATTGATTGCCGGAAGAGCAAAGACCGAAGCCTCGGGCGGTGTGCGTCTCGATACGGTAAAGGCGATCGCAGCGACCGGCGTCGACTTCATCTCCGCGGGCGCACTGACGCACTCGGCGGTCAACCTCGACGTCGGTCTGGACTATCAGGGTTAGAGCGGCTGACCCTCGGTCGTGCTGCTGACAGCAACGGGCGCGCGCACCACATCAACTGGCTGCACGGATACCGTGATTAGCGACTCCATTGCTTCGGCCGGGAGCCCTTCCAGACCGTCATCAACCGCGAGTTCGTCATCCAGAATGATGATCGAGCTCTCGCTACCGCGGTTGGCGTCGAGCGCGATGCGCGCGTCTTGCCACTCCTTCGAGGTCTTCGGGAAGCGGTAGAAGATGTGTGTTCCGATCGTCGCCGTCTCGACCAGGCCCGGCGCCCAGTAGGGGTTCACATAGTCGGTATGGTAGTGCGTCGCCTTGTTGGTCACGGGCGTATTGAGGCCGAGCATGACGTGCAGGGCGATGTCGCGCGCGCGATCCCAAGCCAAACCCGCCGGCTTGTGGCGCACGGATCCGTCGCACGTGAAAGTAAACTGGCAACCCGTGTTGCGGTATTGCCCCTGATAGACCACTTCGCAGATCGTCTTCGGGAAGCGCGGATCGCGCACGCGGTTCATGACCACTTCGGCGACCGCCATTTGGCCGACCGTATCTTCCGAGCGGGCTTCGTAATAGACGGCCCGCGACAGGCAATCGAGCTGGCGGTCGGCGCCCTTGAAGGCGCCCAGATCGTCAAGCGTGAAGGCGACGAGACCCTTGAGCGCCTCATTATCACGCGCACGCAGGGTGAGGCCCCCGGCAAGATCGGCGCTCACCGCTTCCGCAACGTCAGATGCTGCAGGGCCGTAGGAGGCGGATACCAGTAATGCCGACCGGTCAGCGCTATTTGAGAAGAGCCCTTCGCGCGAGGGTGCTGAAACATGATTGACGGCGATGGATTCAGCCAGGACCGCGGCCTGATTGAGATAGGCTTCCTCGGCCTTCTGGTCCTCGAAGCGATGTGCCACAAGCGGACCGCCAAACGCGAAGGCCACCGCACAGGCCCCAATCGTGAGGCCGCGCTGACGCGTCTGGCGTTTGTCGGCCACCGACATGCTAACCCACCATCTTGAGGCGGCTGTGTTCGCCGCCTTCAGATGAGCAAGCATAGGTCCGAGAGCTTTCGGGAAGTTTAACACCCCAGCTATCCCTTTACCTTCGTTAACCGACAATCCGGTCTGAACGCCCGCGCGCGTCCGAAATCGACACTCCAACCTATACCCGTCGCGTACTCATTTTAGTTCGCTGTGCGACCCAGCCGCCCTATCTGGGCCTTTGGTACCAGGCAAGCCCGGCCATTCTCTGGCCTGAGCATGGCAAAAGACGCGCCACGGAGAATTCGACCAGAGTCGTTCAACCGCCGCGCGAGGCGTTAACCTTGTACGTTTACGAATTACCCCTTCTTTCAAGCCCGTCCGCGCCAAACCCGCGGGAGGCGAAGGGTCAGGAGGCGTTTGGGCAACACCGGTCCGGAAACGGACTAACGCCCTTTTGACCTAGATTACCACGTGGACGCTGGGGAAACCGACTCTTGTGGATATTTAGGACTGTACCGTCTCCGTGCGCTCGCGGTGTCACGCCATCCTTTGAGCCTGCTGCCGTATGGCGTTCCACGAACCGGTGATCGCGACCGTGAGCCCTGGCCGCTGCATGTTCACAAAGAGGGTTCTGCCATCCGGGGAGAAGCACGCCCCGCAGAACTCTGTCTGCACACCGTCTGCCGTCCTCGCCAGCGGGTAGATCACACCATCTGGCGTGATCGCGCGGACGAAATTGGCGTCGTTGCCATCCTCGCACACGATCAGATCACCGCGCGGACTGGCAACGATGTTGTCACATTTCTCGAAGTCTGAAAGGCCTGAACTTTCTGCAAAGAGTTCGAGGCTCCCAGGCGCATCGGCCTCCCAGCCCGCTCCCTCGAAACGGCTTGGCGCATATCGAAAGATCTGGCCCATCTGGGCCGAACCGCCTGAGGTACACGCGAAGTAAACCGCCGGTCCCGCCGCTTCCTGCGCAAACGCCATACCCTCTCCGCGCGCGAAAACTGCAGCGCCCGCCTTTCTGCCACGCAGGCGGAGGTCTCCGTCCGGAGCCTCCACATCGGCCATGTCGATCCAGCGGACCGCATGGCTCTTGTTGGGAACCACACGAAATGAGGGATTGCCGCCCTTCTCCGCCGGCCAGTTGCGTGTATCGGCGCCCGCCTGGTCCACGAGCGCCAGTGCCTGAAGCCTGCCACCCTTCGCCAGCTCACCGCGCGCTGCTGGTAAAAAGCGATAGAAGAGCGAGTCCGAGGTGTCCTCGGTCATGTAAATGATGCCGGTCGCGGGATCGACCGCCGCAGCCTCGTGTGCAAATCGCCCCATTTGAGTGAGCCCCATGGGCGTGACAGGCTTTGTCGCGTTCGCTGGGACCTCAAACACAAAGCCATGAGGTTTGCTGGCATCGGTGCCGGGCGCGATCTGCGTTTCCTCACACGAGAGCCAGGAGCCCCAGGGCGTCGGCCCGCCGGCGCAGTTGACGGCGGTGCCGGCGAGGGACAGGTGCGTTCGCTCTACGCGCATCGTGTTGAGGTTCACCAAGGCGGTGGTTGTGCCGCCTGCAAACGGCCGGCCAGATGGAGCCAGGTCATACACAAGCTCGCGCGCGATCTTCTGCACGCGGCCATAATCGGCGCCAAAAGCTGAGACGGTCGAGGTCGGTCCAAGTTCATGATTGCGCACAAGAATGCAGCGCGAGGGATCGCCCTCGACGGGGAATGCGGCCATGCCGTCATGATTGCCCGGCTCCAGCAGACCGTCGGCCATCTCGTCGCCGGTACGGGAGAGCACTGTGTAGGACAGGCCTGGCGCGAGATCGAGCAACCCTTTTGGATCGGCCGTCAGCGACAGCGATGAAACACGCTGCCGGACTGCCGGCCGCCCCGCGCCGCCTGCGCATCCCATGAGCTGCAACGCGGGCGCCGCTACTGCGACGCTCGCAGCAGAGCGGATCAAGGCGCGCCGAGACAGGTGCATAGATCGATCTCCTCGACCCCGCCTACCCTATCCGGGACGCAAGAGCGCGTGAAGACTATGTGTCGCGCAACATCTAACGCTTGTTGCCGAGCACGGCATGCGCAGCTGCGAGGCGCGCGACTGGCACCCGGAAGGGCGACGCCGAGACATAGTCCAGGCCAACCCCCTCGAAAAAGAATACGGACGCCGGATCGCCACCATGCTCGCCACAGACTCCCAGCTTGATGCGCGGCCGCGCCACACGACCGCGTTCGCAGGCCAACCGCACCAGCTCGCCCACTCCCTCGCGATCGATCGAGACAAACGGGTCCTTCTCGTAGATGCCCTTTTCCTCATACACCTTTAGGAAGCGCGCGGCGTCGTCGCGGGAGATGCCCAGCGCCGTCTGCGTCAGGTCGTTGGTGCCGAAGGAAAAGAATTCCGCTTCCTCGGCGATCTCGCTTGCCCGTAGCGCGGCGCGCGGCAGTTCGATCATTGTGCCGACAAGATAGTCGACCTGCGCCTTGCGCTCCGAAAACACGCGTTCGGCTGTCTGCACCACGATGGCGCGCATCAGCTCAAGCTCTCGCCGCGTCGCAACGAGTGGGATCATCACCTCGGGGATTGGCTGCTTGCCTTCCTTAACGACATCGAGCGCGGCCTCGAAGATGGCCCGCGCCTGCATCTCGTAGATTTCCGGGAAGGTGACGCCAAGGCGACAGCCACGATGGCCCAGCATCGGGTTCGACTCGTGCAATTCGGACGCACGTGCCTTCAGCACATCGACCGCAACGCCGGACTGCCGCGAAACTTCTGCGATGTCCTCGTCCTTGTGCGGCAGGAACTCATGCAGTGGGGGATCAAGCAACCGGATCGTCACTGGCAGACCTGTCATGATGCGAAAGATCGCAGCGAAGTCTGCGCGCTGCATGGGGAGGAGCTTTTCGAGGGCCTTGCGACGGCCAGATTCCTTTTCGGCGAGGATCATTTCGCGTACGACAGGGATGCGCTCCGCATCGAAGAACATGTGCTCCGTGCGGCAGAGCCCGATGCCCTCGGCGCCGAACTTGCGGGCAGCTTCCGCGTCCAGCGGCGTCTCGGCGTTGGCGCGCACCTTCATGCGACGGACGCCATCGGCCCATCCCATAAGCACGCCGAAATCGCCCCCCAGGGCTGGTTCGACCATCTTTACGGCGCCGACCAGGACTTCGCCCTTGGCGCCATCAACCGTGATGGTGTCGCCTTTCCTCAAGATCCGTCCGCCCACGCGGACTACCTCCTTTTCTGCGTCGATCTGCAGCGAGCCTGCGCCGCAGACGCAGGGCCGGCCCATGCCGCGCGCTACGACGGCCGCATGCGAGGTCATGCCTCCACGGGCTGTCACGATGGCCTTCGCCGCATGCATGCCCTGAATGTCTTCCGGCGAGGTCTCGATGCGCACGAGGATCACCGGCTTGCCTGTGCCTGCGAGTTGCACCGCCTCAGCAGGATCGAACACGACCAGACCCACTGCCGCACCGGGCGAAGCTGGGAGCCCCTTCACGAAGACGTCGCGGACCGCATCTTTTGCGATGGTGGGATGCAGCAGTTGATCCAGCTGGGCCGGATCGAGGCGCAATACCGCCTCCTCGCGCGTGATTAGCCCCTCGCGGCACATCTCAACAGCGAGTTTGAGCGCCGCCTGCGCGGTACGCTTACCGTTGCGGGTCTGCAGCATGTAGAGCTTGCCCTGCTCCACCGTGAATTCGATGTCCTGCATGTCGCGATAGTGTCGCTCCAGCCGGTCGGCCACACCGATCAGCTGGGCGTAGACTTCGGGCATCGCCTCCTCGAGCGAGAGGTCTTCCGATCTGAGATCGGCTTTACGCGAATTTGAGATCGGCGCGGGCGTGCGGATGCCAGCTACCACGTCCTCGCCCTGTGCATTGACCAGATATTCGCCGTAGAAGCGCTTCTCGCCCGTCGACGGATCGCGCGTGAAGGCGACGCCTGTCGCGGAGCTTTCGCCCATGTTGCCGAACACCATCGCCTGCACGTTGACGGCCGTGCCCCAGGATTCGGGAATGTCGTTGAGGCGTCGGTAGGTGATGGCGCGATCGTTCATCCAGCTGGCGAACACCGCGCCGATCGCGCCCCAGAGCTGGTCCTTGGGCGCCTGCGGGAAGGGTTTGCCCGTCTTCTTCTCGACCGCCTTCTTGTAGAGCGCGATCACTTCGATCCAGCTTTCGGCTCCAAGATCGGTGTCGAGATTGAAGTCGCGGCTTTCCTTGTAGTCGTCGAGGATGTGCTCGAACTCGTCGTGAGACACGCCGAGCACCACGTTAGAATACATCTGGATGAAGCGGCGATAGCTGTCATAGGCAAAGCGCCGGTCGCCCGAGAGCCGCGCGAGGCCTTCAGCCGTCTGATCGTTGAGGCCGAGGTTCAGCACCGTGTCCATCATGCCGGGCATGGACGCGCGCGAGCCGGAACGCACCGAGACCAGCAGCGGATTGCGCACGTCGCCGAACATCTTGCCCGTACGCCCCTCAAGCGCCTTCAGCGCATCGTTGACCTGCGCTTCGAGGTCGTCGGGGTATTTCCGCTTGTTGCGGTAAAAGACGGTGCAGACTTCGGTCGTGATGGTGAAACCCGGCGGCACCGGCAGACCGAGCTTCGACATCTCGGCCAGGTTCGCGCCCTTTCCACCCAGCAGGTTCTTCATCGACGCATCGCCATCCGAAGCGCCGCCGCCGAAATCATAGACCCACTTGGTGGCAAGTTGGCTCATGCTGGTCGTCCGTTCTGCTTCTCATCCCGGACTAAGGGAGATCCGGGAGTTCTTCACCGATTGTCATCCCGGAAACGCGGAGCGCTATGCGGGACCCATTCATCTGTTTGTCCCAGCCTTCCGATGGTTCCCGGCTCTCCGCTTCGCTGCGACCGGGATGACAATAGAGGGCTAGCCTTCGATCTTGCTGAAATCCGCCACGCGCCCGAGCGCATCGCGGATCTGCGATAGCATCTTCAGCCGGTTTTCGCGTACGTCCGCCTTGTCCGCATTGACCGTAACCTTGTCGAAGAAGGCGTCCACCGGCCCGCGAAGCTTCGACAGCGCCCGCATGGCGGCGGCGAAATCCTCGCGCACCAGTGCAGAAGTCGCCTCAGGCGCCGCCTTGGCAAGCGCCGACACCAGCGCACCCACCTCCGGCGGATCGCCCGGCATGGAGATACCCTGCCCGGAGTAGGACTTTCCGTCCCTCTTCTCCTCGATGGCCAGGATGTTCGCCGCGCGCTTGTAACCAGCCAGCAGGTTCTTCCCGTCCTCGGTCGCTAGAAATGCGCCCAGAGCCTCCAGTCGCCTGACAAGCAAGGTCAGGTCGCAGTTATCCGGCATCTCGAGCACCGCTTCAACCAGATCATGGCGCGCGCCCTGTTCGCGGACATGCACCTTCAGCCGCTCGTGCATGAAGGCGCGAAGGCTGTCGCTGACGTAGGGATCGTGATCTTCAACCAGACCTAACCATTCAGGCGGCGAGGCCTTGAGCGCAGCGATCAGGTTCCGCGTCTCATCTCCATACGGACCGTGTGCAGCCACGGCATGAAGCAGTTTGTCGCGAATGGGCGCATCCCGGCGGCCGATCTGGAACCTCAATACGTGAGCGTCATTGAACCGGTCGAGACTGAAACGCAGCCCGTTGGCAAGCACGATCCGGATTACGCCAAGTGCCGCACGCCTTAGCGCGAACGGGTCTTTGCTTCCCGTCGGCTTCTCATCGATCAGCCAGAAGCCCACGAGCGTATCCAGCTTGTCGGCGAGCGCGACCGCGACACCTACCGGATCGGCCGGCACATTATCGCCCGGCCCCTTCGGCTTGTAGTGGTCGCGCACCGCGTCTGCGATCGCCTGCGGTTCGCCCTGCAGCGTCGCGTAGTACCGGCCCATCACGCCTTCGAGTTCCGCAAACTCGCCGACCATGTCGGAGACGAGATCGCACTTCGCCAGCTTCGCCGCGCGCTCGGCCTGCACCGGATCGGCGCCGACCTTAGGCGCCAGTTCCTTCGCCAACGCCATGACACGCTCGGCCTTGTCCTTCACCGTGCCTAGCTTCTCGTGGAACACGATATTGCCGAGCTTCTCGAAGCGCGACTCCAGCGAGACCTTCCCGTCATTGTCCCAGAAGAAGCGCGCATCGTTCAGGCGCGCCGACAAAACCCGCGAATTCCCCTCCGCGATCTTCTTGCCGCCATCCGCCGCATCAAGGTTCGCCACCACGATGAATTTTGGCGCGAGCTGCCCTTCACCTTTGGCCGGATCGCGCACGGCGAAATACTTCTGATGCGTGCGCATCGACAGCCTGATGACTTCAGGCGGCAGGTCGAGGAAAGACTTGTCCATGTCGCCGATGATGACGACCGGATACTCCGCCAGCCCGGCTACTTCCTCCAGCAGGCCGATATCATCGACCAGCTCCAGGTTCTGCGCCGCGCACAGCTGCTTCGCGTCGGTGAGAATGATCTCTTTGCGCTCCTCGCGATCCAGGATCACGCGACCCTTGTTCCTGAGCACGTCGGCATAGTCGTCGAACCGACGCACCTTGAACGGCCCACGCCCCATCACGCGATGACCCTCGGTCTCGTTGCCCGAGCGGATGCCTTCGATCTCGAACGGCACAACCTCGCCGTCGAAGGTGCAGAGGATGCGGCTGATCGGGCGCACCCAGCGCAGGTCTCCCGACCCCCAGCGCATCGACTTGGGCCAGTGGAAGCCACGGATGATCTGCGGCACGAGCGTGGCGATCACATCCGTCGTCTGCCGGCCCTGTTTCCGAACATGAGCAACATACACCCGCCCCTTCTTGGGCACGTCATGCACATGCGCCTGCGAAATGTCCGGCAGGCCGGCCTTCTTGAGAAAGCCCTGGATCGCCGCGTCGGGGGCGCCTTCCTTAGGGCCGATCACATCCTCGACCACGTCCGCCGACTTCACGGGCAAGCCTTCAACCACGGCAACCAGCCGGCGCGGCCCCGAAAAGCCCTTGATGCCCTCAGGCATCAGACCAGCGGCCGTCAGCCCGTCCATCAGCGCTTTCACGAGGTCGGCCTCGGCCTTCGCCTGCATGCGGGCCGGGATTTCCTCACACAGGATTTCAAGCAGAAGCTGGGGCATTCGGGCCTTGTTCGCAGTCGCGGAATCCGGTGCGTGAGTGCAGCGGAACGGCCCCGAAGGCAAGGGTCTTGCCACGACGCCCTCGCCTCACGGCAGTCCAGGCGCTAGCCTGAACCCATGCCCCTATCCTTCGATTTTCATTTCTCGTTCCGCAGCCCCTATTCCTACCTTGCCATGCCGCTGATGGAGCGGGTGATGGCGGAGCATGATGCGGCGCCTGTGATGCGCATCGTGCGGCCTATCGCAGTCCGCATTCCGGGCTTTTTCAAACAGGTGAACCCGCTCTGGCCGCCCTATCTGGCGCGCGACACCTGGCGGATCGCGGAGATGAACGGCATCCCATATCGCTGGCCGCGACCGGACCCGATCGTGCAGGACCGCGAAACACGCGAAGTGGCGGCGGACCAGCCCTATATCATGCGCGTGTCACGCCTTGGCCAGCTGGCCGTGGAGCGCGGCCAGGGCTTCGCCTTCGTGCGCGAGGCCAGCCACATGATGTGGTCCGGCGAGACCGAGAACTGGCACCAAGACGGCAAACTTGCGACCTGCGCTGACGCGTGCGGCCTCGACGGCGCGGCGCTCGAACGCGATGCAGCAGCCGACGCGGCCAGGCTCGACGCCATTATCGAGGCTAACGAAAGGGCGCAGACCGAGGCAGGACACTGGGGCGTGCCGCTCTTCGTGTTCGAGGGCGAGCCCTTCTTCGGCCAGGACCGGATTGATGTCCTCGTGTGGCGCATGAAGCAGCGAGGCCTGCAAAGGCGCTGATTTATTGCTGGCGCGCTTCGGGAGCAGGCGTCTCCGACAGCAATGGCCTCAACCATCCCGCCTGCTCGCCATCCATCTTTGGCAGCATCACACGCGTGGTGAAATGGCCGAACAGCCGATCGCCACCCATGAAGGCCCAGTCGACGATCTGGCTCTCCTGGAACTCGACGATGGCGCCCTCTTTGAGATCGCCGAGATAGAGCGGCTGCGCCGACAACTCGCCGACGATCTTGCTCGGTGAACGCGCAACATTTTCCACCCAAGCTTCTTCCACGCCCGACTTGCCGTCGCGACGCGGCAACGCCGCCTTCAACGAAAAGTCGTAGTCGCCTTCCTCTGGAGTTGCGAACCTGTCCCAGAAGGCCGCGAGGCTGGCGCGGGCGGCGTCCTTCGCCGCCGCAAGCTCGCGCTGGTAAGCAGCTTCGGGATCGGCCGGCTCGCCCGAGCAGGCGAGGAGCACCAGCGCCACAAGCATCGCGTACCGCTTCGGCGCACCAGGCTTCACGCCGGATCCTTGATCCTGATCTCGAACAGTTTAGGCCAGAGCTTGCCCGTCACATAGATCTTGTCACTCGCCTCGTCCCACGCGATGCCGTTGAGCACATCCGTCTGGCGCCGCTCTTCAGGCGTCAGCAGGTTGCGCAAGAGAAGGACGCCGGTCACCTTTCCCGTCGCGGGGTTGATCTTCACGATGCGATCCGTCTCGAACACGTTGGCCCAGATTTCGCCCTTCACGAACTCCAGCTCATTGAGCTTGTTCACAGGTTGTCCGTTCATTGTCACATCGATGCGCCCGGTCTCCTGCAGCGTCGCGGGATCGAGCTTGCGGATCTGGTGCGTACCGTCGCTCATGTAGATTTGCGTGTCGTCGCGGGTGAGGCCCCAGCCCTCGCCCTGGTAGGTCCACTCACCCTTCGGCGCGAGCGTCTCCTTGTCGAGGATGAAGCCCTTCTGGTGGCGCCAGGTCAGCGTGATGACCCGGTCGTCCCACACCACCATGCCTTCGCCGAAATACTGCGGATCGAGCTTGTGCTCCTGCTGCACGGCGCCGGTTGCGAGGTCGACCTTGCGGACCCAGGATGTTCCTTCTTGCCCTGTGCTTTCCCACAGCTGGCCATCCTGGATCAGCAAACCCTGCGTGAACGCCTTAGGGTCGTGCGGATAGGTCGCCACCACTTCGTAGGAAAAGGCCGGCGTTGCTGGCGGGGTGACCACGGCGGAGGGTGCTGGTCCGGTCGCAGGCGAACACGCCGCTAAGGCCAGGAGCGCAGAAAGAAGCAGGGTTCTCATGGCCCTGCTTCTAACGCGATGCGATTTTCCGCGCCAGCTTGGACGTCACTGGGCCGCAGGCGGCTGGCGCGGACCCGGCGGGGCATGCGCCGGCAGGGCGGGCAGGTTGCCTACCATGCCATTCGGCAGCGCCTTTGCCCGTGCGCGCTGGAAAGCCGGCCGCGCTTCAATCCGCGCGCGCCACGCCGCTACATTGGGGAACTGGTTCTTGTCCACGATGTTGAGCGCCGTCGCGAAATTGAGAGGGAACAGCATCATGATGTCCGCTGCGGAAAACTCCGCGCCGCCGAACCATTGGTGCTTGCCCAGATAATTCTCGGCGTACTGGACCACTTGCTCGGAATCGACCAGCGGCGAGCGTGCGGTCGGCGGCCTGATCTGCCAGACGCGGTAGTCCGCGATCACGCGCGAAGCGAGCGAGCCCTCTGCGTAATGCATCCACTTCAGGTGCTCGGGATAATCGGGCGAACTGAGCGGCGGCGTCAACCTTCCCGGGGCATAGCGATTGATGATCGTCTCGATGATGGCGCCGGATTCAACGAGCACCTGGTCGCCGATCGTCACCGTCGGCGCCACGGGCATGTCCGGGTTGATCGCGCGGATCGGCGCCATCGAGCCGGCGAGATCGCCTTGCTTGAACTTGAGCGTGTAGGGGAGGCCCAGCTCCTCCATCAGCCAGACGATCCGCTCGGAGCGGCGGCCCTCGAGATGGTAGATTGTGATTCCCGGCATCGTCATCGCGGTTGTCCGGGACGTGGCCGGCGCGGCTGTCTCCGTTACCGAGACCGACATGCAGCCTGCGAGCGCCAGAGTGCATCCGGCGGCGAACAGGAACTTCATGGCTTTTCCTCTCTTCGTTTGTTGGACGCAGGCTTCACTGGCTGCGCGTCGGTCTATTTCGGCTCGATTATGATATAGATTCCCGTTGTCCCCCCGACATTCACCACCTCGTGCCAGTCGATCCCGTCGCTCCACCAGGTCGAACCGGACTGCAACGTGCGCTCGACCGTGCCATCGGCGTTGGTCGTGCGGATGGTCGATCCCTGCAGGATGTAGCCGAAATGGGACGGATGATAGTGCCTTTCGTGCCCGACGCCGGGCGGAAAGGTGCACCGCGCCGCCCTCACCTTCTCGTTCTCAAACAGGGGTTCACACACCTTCTCGCCCTTCCACCCGGCCTGCAGCGGGTCCGGCAAGATTGGAACGGCGCCGGGCGGAACACGCACCGTATTGCAGGCGGTCGCCAGCGCTGACATGCAGCCAGCGAGGCATGCGACTCGGGGAACCCGCATGTGTCGTCCTCACTGCCATTAACGGCGCGGCCTGCGAATCGGGGCTTCACGCTGACCCGCAATAGCTGCCGCGAAGACATCTTGCTAGCCGCCTTGCAATGACGTCCCATCGCGGCATCGACAGGGAGCGCGCATGACCACGTTCAGGGACGGACTTCTAAAGGGCAAGAACGCCTTCGTTGCCGGCGCATCGAGCGGCATCAACCTTCAGATCGCCACACGCCTCGCGCAGGCGGGCGCGGCGGTCACAGTGCTCTCCCGCTCGCCCGACAAGATCGAAGCGGCGGCCGCAGGCATCCGGGCAACTGGAGCAAAGTGCATAGGAATTCCGCAGGACGTGCGCGACCATGACGGCGTTGGGGCGGCTTTTGCGAAATCCGTCACGGCGCATGGGCCAATCGATATCCTGGTCTCGGGGGCCGCGGGCAACTTCGTGGCCCCGTTCAACGGCATTTCCTACAACGGCTTCCGCGCCGTGATCGATATCGACCTAGTCGGCGCCTACAATGTGATGAAGCAGGGCTTCCCTCACCTGCGCACGCCGGGCGCCTCGGTGATCACGATCTCGGCTCCGCAGTCGATCCACCCCTATCCGATGCAGGCCCACGTCAACGCTGCCAAGGCAGGCGCGGACATGCTGATCAAGACGCTCGCGCTGGAGTGGGGTCCGCTTGGCGTTCGCGTGAATTCGATCATCCCGGGGCCCATCGCGGATACGGAAGGCATGGCCCGACTTGCCCCAACGCCGGAGGCGCTGGCCAAAAGCGCTAAGAGCAATCCGATGCAGCGGCTTGGCACGAAGGACGAGGTAGCCGACCTTGCCCTCTTCCTGTGCTCGGACGCAGCCGCCTACATCACCGGCGCGATCATTCCATGCGACGGGGGGCTGTGCCTTCAAGGCTCAGGACGCGTCGGAGCGGATCGCTAGATGTAGTCAGGGTCTGCAACCGTGCGGTCGTTGACGACGCCGTCGCCTGTGTTCACAACATCCGCCCTCTCGAAGAGCACAACCTGACATTCTTGGCCGAGCGCTTCGGGTTTGTGCTCGACGCCTTTCGGCACGATGATGAAGGAGCCCGGCGTCACATCCTCGTGCCGATCACGGAAGTGCATCCGCAGCATACCACCCACGACGAGGAACATCTCGTCCGCATCGGCATGATGATGCTAGTGGAACTCGCCCTGCAGCCTCACCAGACGAACGTCATGACCGTCGACGCGCCCGACCCGTTTGGGGCTCCATGGCTCGGCGAAGAGCGCAAACTTGTCGGCGATCGAGATGGCGCACGGAGTGTTGGAGGATGGCATGTCAGTCGACGGTCATGCGGTTCAGCCGGTCGATCTCGCAATTGGCATAACGACCGGCGTCTCGGGCGTAGTCGTTCAGACTGGCGACGTAATCGCCCGAGACTTCGTTGGAGCGTGTGATGGCCCTGTTGTAGTTGAGGATCGCGAGATTGTAGGTCTCGGCGACCGATTTGCTGCACAGATTCCTGGCGGCGCAGACCGGCAGGGCGGGTTCTAGGGGTTTGGTGATGAACAGCTGGGCAGGAGCCTGCGGCGGAACACATTCCGCATCGACGGACTCGGTCGGCGCACCGGCGGGTTCACGTCCGGGCTGGCCAATTTCCTGCGCCATGGCGACGCTGCTCAGCGAAAGCCCGACGATTGTCGATATGACTGCTGTCGTGTCCATGACCCCTTCCCTGACCCCGCTCGCCCTACCGCGGCGAAGCGAGCCTGATCGCAATCCGCACAATGACGGCCGCAACCAGCGGGCCGAGCACCATCCACCATGTTGGCTTCAGCGGATCATCAATGGCAAACCCGAAACCGACCAACGCTAACGCCGACATGACGTAAAGACCTTTGAGGAGCATGCGCAACGGCTGTCCACGCCACGGAAACCACCCTGCCACGATGCCGACCACCAGCACGCCTAGAAACGCCACGGCGATCCAGCCCGACCAATGAATATCGAGATCGCCCAGAGTGCCGACGATCGCGAGGCAGGCCGCGATGCAACCGACACCCAGAACGTGCAGACAAAGGTGGTATACGGCTTTCATCAACCGATCCTAACGCAGCCTTGCGGTGACCCACAGGCGCCGCGCGCACTTCAAATTGTCTGCGACTTCTCCCACGCTTCTGCGGACCCCTTCGCCAGATCGCGTACACGCCCGATGAAACTTTGCCGTTCGGTCGGTGAGATGACGCCGCGCGCATCCAGCAGGTTGAAGATATGGCTCGCCTTCAGCGCCTGTTCGTAGGCCGGCAGCGGCAGTGGTTTGTCCAGTGCGAGCAGCTTCTTGCAGACCTTTTCGCAATCGCTGAACGAGCGCTGCAGTACTTCCGTATCCGCATGTTCGAAATTGTAGGCCGACTGCTGTTTCTCGTTATCGAGAAAGACATCGCCATAGGTCAGCGGATGGACGGAATCCGGATCGTTGAACGGCAGATCGTACACGCGATCCAGCCCGAACACATACATCGCCAGACGCTCAAGGCCGTAGGTCAGCTCGCCTGACACCGGCCGCACATCGAGGCCGCCGACTTGCTGAAAGTAGGTGAACTGAGACACTTCCATGCCATCGCACCACACCTCCCAGCCGAGGCCCCAGGCGCCGACGGTCGGGTTTTCCCAGTCATCCTCGACAAAGCGGATGTCGTGGACAGCGGGATCAATGCCGATTTCGTATAGGCTCTGGAGGTAGAGGTCCTGGATGTCAGGCGGATTCGGCTTCAGGATGACCTGGTATTGGTAGTAATGCTGCAGCCGGTTCGGGTTCTGGCCATAGCGGCCGTCCTTCGGGCGGCGCGAGGGCTGCGGATAGGCGGCGTACCAGGGCTTAGGTCCAAGTGCGCGGAGCGTGGTGCCGGGATGCAGCGTGCCTGCGCCGACCTCCATGTCGTAAGGCTGTAGGATCGCACAGCCCTTCGACGACCAGTACGCCGAAAGTCTCAGTATGATGTCCTGAAAACTTGTTGGCTTCTCGATTACACGTTTCGCGGCGGCCATGGGCTGCGTCTCCCTCGCGCCTCCTTAAGGCGCGCCGACCGGGCTGTCATCTGCACGATTCATAGCTGCGTAGGGCTATCGCCCGCTACGGTTCGGACGCACGGCGAGGATCGCAAGGACGGCAAAAGCCAAGATAAGGGATGCGCCTTGAATGAGGATGTCCATGGCCGGAAAACTCACCGCTTCGGGTTGACGGAGACTTAAGCGCTCGGGCCCGCCAGTGCACCCACGGCCGGCGCTTTGTCGCAGATCCGACCTACTGCGAGATCACGACCCCGGGATGTCGTCTTCGCTTGACCGGGTCTTGCGATGGTCGTCCAGGCGGTGAACCACGACGCCGTGAGGCGAATCCGGCCCGGTGTTGGGCGGGGAAACCGACTTCTTCCCACGCGCCCTGATGGCAGGGGTGATCAGCAGCACCACCACCAGCACAAGGATAAACCCCAGGATCAGACCGCCCAACTCAGGTCTCCTTCATTGCCGGGCCGATTCATCGCCAGACAAGCGTACCGCCACCGAGCGCATCGCGGGCACGGGTCGAAACGGGCCCGCCAGCCACGTCGTGCAGCGACAAGCCATCATATAGGGTGACTGGCCCGCGACGCAGCCCCTTGCGCGCACGCACCAGCACCCGGCTTGCGGCCGCTCCGGGCGCGGGGCGCATAGGCAGGATTCCGATTTCGCCGGTCCTCGGCCCAAGCAGTTCCAGCACGTCGCTCAGCGCCGCGGCCCGGTGAATGAGCGTTATCCTGCCTCCCGGCCGCGTGATGTGGTGCAGAAACAAGATCCAAGCCTTGAGTGGCGTCTCCGCCAGATATGCAGCCTGGCGGCTGGCCGCAGGCGCGCGCACCGAGCCAGGCTCGAAGAAGGGCGGATTGCAAAAACTTTGGTCGAACCGGTTCTCCAGATTCGCGAGACGCTCGGCCACGTCGTGGGAGGTCAGTGTGACACGAGCCTCGAACCCGTTCGTAACCACGCCGAGCCTCGCAAGCGCCAGAGCTTCAGGATCGCGCTCGAAGCCCGTGAACTTACAGCCGGAGAGCCTGTGAGCGGCGCACAGCAGAGCAGCGCCCACGCCGCATCCAGCTTCGGCGATTGTTTCGCCCAGGCTCGCCGAAAGTGACGCCGCAAGCAGGACTGCGTCCATCCCGGCCCGATAGCCATTGAGGGGCTGAACAACCGTGACGGCGCCATCAAGAAAGAGGTCGTGCGTGATCCCAGACTCACTCACCCTGGTTGTTCGCCATAATCAAGATCGTCATTCTCAGGCGCTGGCCGGTCGAGCTCCTGGAGCACTGCGCGCGATTTCTGCGCATACTCGTCCGGGACGAGAATCCGTCTTTCGAATGCGGATATTCCTCCTTCTGCCGATGCCATGAATTGGTCGGCCACGAAGGGTTGGCACCCCGCGCGGGTGAGCAGGACCACGGCATAGTCGAGCCGGACAGGGTTGTTCGTGCGCAGGACTTCTATCATTCTCGCGACAACTTGCCACGCCGATGGCAGGACGGGAACCTGTTCATTGACCGGCTTCTCAGGCCTGAAATATCCTATATTAGCAACGGGCGTTTAGTCGTGTTGCAAGCGCAAGGGATGCCCATTGGCCCTGCACGCCGAAGTCCAGAAGCAAAGCGCATCCGCCGCCGCGCAACCAGCCTCATCGCAGCCGGCCGCGATGGATCGGCTGATGGTGCTTCTTGGGCCGGAACTTTCGGAAGTCGAAAAGCTGCTGTCTGAGCGGGCAGCAAGCCCGGTCGCGACCATTCCCGACCTGTCCAGCTACCTCATCGCTGCCGGGGGTAAACGACTGCGCCCAGTGCTAACGCTGGCCTCCGCTCGCGCTGTCGGCGGCAGGGGTAGTGAAGCGGCCGCCAAGCTCGCCGCCGCCGTTGAGTTCATCCATACCGCAACGCTCCTCCATGACGACGTCGTCGACGATTCCGACCTGCGTCGGGGCAAGGCCGCTGCCAAGAATGTCTGGGGGGCCTCAGCCTCGATTCTCGTCGGCGACTTTCTGTTTGCGCGCTCCTTTATGCTGATGACGGAGACGCGCGATCTGCGTATCCTCGATATCCTGAGCCGAGCTTCCTGCGTTATCGCGGAAGGAGAAGTTCGTCAGCTCGCCGCGCTCGGTAGGTCCGATCTCCCCGTACCCGAATACATGGCGATCGTGGAAGCAAAGACTGCTGCTCTGTTCGAGGCGGCTGCGCGCGCCGGGGCGTGTACCGCGACGCATGACACGGATGTGGCTGGCGCCATGGGCGAGTACGGCCGACGCCTGGGCCGCGCCTTCCAGATCGTGGACGACCTGCTCGATTATGGCGGGCTTACCTCGGTTATCGGCAAGTCGGTTGGCGACGATTTCCGGGAGGGCAAAGTGACTCTTCCCGTGATCTATGCTCGCGAAGCGGGCGATGCGAACGACCGCCAGTTCTGGGACCGCGTCATGGGCGCACGCGATCAACGCGAAAGCGACCTCGCCCACGCGATCCATCTGATCCGCGCCAGCGGGGCAGCGGATCGCACATTGGAAACCGCCCGCGTCGAGGCTGCCGCCGCCCGCGCCGCCCTCGCCCGTGCCGCTCGTGGTCCCTACCATGACGAGCTCGCAGAACTCGCTGACCAGTGCGTCAGCAGAGCGTTCTGACCCCTAAAGCAGGTCCGCTCCAACCAGCCCGTTTGCCACGCCGGCGCGGCGGATGCGCCAGTGCACCCAGGTTGAAATCGCAAGCAGCGCGGCGAAGGCGATCACCGGCGCATAACCGCCAATCATGGTCGCACCCAAGGCAAACAGGGCGGCGTTGAGCGCCCACACGGCGTGCACGCCGGCAACTTGGCTATGCTTCAGCCCCGTCTTCATCGCGATCTGATAGCTATGGTCGAGGTGCGCAACCCACAGCTTCTTGCCGCGCCTCGCGCGCCAGGCCAGCGTCAATATGACATCTGACAGAAAGGGCAGCATCAAGGTCGGCGGAACGAACAGGAGATCGGGTCGCAGCCGAACGATTTCGAGCCCCAGCCCGCCTAGCAACGCGCCGGAAAACAGGGCCCCGGCATCGCCGGCAAACAACAGACCTTGCACATTCCACACAAGAAAACCCGCCAGTGCACCCGCCAGGGCCGCAGCTGCAATCGC
Source organism: Pseudomonadota bacterium (assembly GCA_041166025.1). Taxonomy (GTDB): domain Bacteria; phylum Pseudomonadota; class Alphaproteobacteria; order Caulobacterales; family Hyphomonadaceae; genus UBA7672. The sequence continues at coordinate 66,133 of JBEAMJ010000010.1, forward strand.
GATGTGCCACGCCCCAGTTGCCGCTCCACATGCCGCCAGCCCCAACGCCGCGATGCAGGCCATGCCCATGGCGAGCCCATTGGCGCCATCCATAAAATTCACTGCATTGATAAGCACAATCAGCCAAAGCGCCGATCCTGCGATCGCCAGCGCCATCGGCAACTCCGCAACAGCGCCTGGCCAGAAACCCATCGCGTCAGTGCGCAGGCCGAGCACCGAGACGCCAACAGCGACGGCGGCGATCAGGCCGAACTTCACGATAGCGCGCAGTTTCAATATGTCATCGGCAAGTCCGATGGCGAGCGCCGCAATCGCGCCAAGGCCCGCCACAAGCAGCATCGGATTGTAGCCGGTCCGGAAAAATTCCGCGTTGACCGCAAACGCCAGGGCAGCCGAGAGCGCCACCGCTAGTCCGCCTGCCGTCGGCACGGGCGCCTTCTGCAGCTTGCGGGCTTCGGTTGGCGCGTCGAGGATTCGCAGCGTGATGACGACACGGCACAGCAACGCCGAGGGCGCTGCGGAAAGCGCGAATACAACAAGCATCGACCAGATGTCAGTCATCGAGAGGAACGGGCGGAGCGCCACGCAGCGTTGTCGCCCTCACCCAGTATTTTCGCTTGGCGTCGCTGATCGCGGCGGCTGCGGCGATCGCCTGATCATCACCCTCGAAGATCGCAAAACACGTTGGCCCGCTGCCAGACATTCGCGCCAGCAGGCAGCCCGGCTGGGCTTCCATCAGCCGCAGCGCGCGATTGATCTCGGGGCACAACGCCGTCGCGGCCGGTTGAAGATCGTTGCTGAAATCCAGCAGCACGTCGGTGAGACTCGCCGGGTCGGCGCCCCAGGGCGGTTCCAGCTCACGAAACGTCCGATTGGAGCCCATGCGGTCAAACTTGTCGAATACTTTGCGCGTTTCCAGCATGATCCCGGGATTGACGAGGATTGCCGGCAGATCCGGCGCGGCCACATCGACCAGCCGCTCGCCCGTGCCACGCATGAGCACTGGGCGCTGACGCACGCAGGCCGGCACGTCCGAACCCAGTTGCACGGCAATCCTCTCCAGGGCCGCTTCGCCGAACTCAACACCCCACATCTCGTTTAGCACGACAAGTGTCGCCGCCGCGTCCGAAGATCCTCCCCCAACCCCACCCGCAATCGGCAACACCTTGTGCAGCGTCAATGCAGCGCCGAGGCCGGTTCGGTCGCAGGCGTCGCGCAGCGCCATCGCCGCCGCCACGATGAGATTGTTGGGCGCCTTTGTTAGCTGCTTGGCGCCGGGTCCTTCGACACTGCACGAGACGTGGGGCGCTGGCCGCGCCATAACGCGATCTGCGGCGCGTGTGTCAGTGAACATTACCAGGCTGTCGACCGGGTGGAGCCCGCCTGGCCCCGGCGCGCCGACGTGTAGATAGAGGTTCACCTTCGCAGGCGCCCAGGCCGTAGAAAAGTTGGCGCGATCGGGACTTAAGCTCATGGGCGCGACGCTAGACGCGCTCCTGGGATGGCTGGCAAGCCCTTGTCGAGCTTTTCGCGCAGGGTGATCTCGCGCGCGGGTTCGGGCTTCAGGTCGAGGGCGGCGAGCCATTCGAAACGCGCCTCGCCCTGCCGACCGCCACGCCAGTAGGCGTCGCCAAGATGGTCGAGAATTTCCGGATCGGTGGGGGATAGCTCCGCCGCGCGCTCGAGATGCTCGATCGCCTTGTCGTATTGGCCAAGCTGAAAATGCGCCCAGCCTAGGCTGTCGATGATGTAGCCCTGGTCGGGCCGCGCCTCGGCCGCACGCGTGATCAGCGCCAATCCTTCCTCGATCCGCTTGCCCTGCCTTATCCAGCCATAACCGAGATAGTTTAGCAGCTCCGGCCGGTCAGGCTCGATCGCCAGCGCCGCCCTCAGGTCGTCCTCGGCGCCGCCCCAGTCCGCCGACTCGTTGCGCACGGTCGCGCGCGCATAGAGCACCATCCAATCGGAGTGGCCGTGCGCAGCATCCGCGGCGATCACCTGGTCGAAAAGCTTGCGTGCAACATCGAGCCGGCCGTTGAAGCGGTTGAGATCGCCCGCGCGCACAAGAATCTCGCGCCGCTGCGACAAGGCCAGCGCGCGATCTCCCATCACCAGCGCCTCGGCAGGACGCTCCTGAGCATTCAGCACAGCCGCAGCTTCCATCCGCGCATCCGCGGCCCAAGCTGAGTCGTCGCCTATTGCCTGCAGCGCCGCCAGCGCCGCGTCGGGCCGATCCTGACGCTCATACGCATCGGCCAGCGCCAGGCGGGCAGCCGCCAGATCCGGATCGAGCTGCAACACAAGGGCGTGACGCATCGCTGACAGCTCCGGGCTCGACCGTACGAGCCCTGTGCCCGAGATGACGAACATCGCCATCGCCGCACCATCGCGCGCATCGAGCTTAGGCCGTGCGATCTTCCGCCCGGCGTCGAGATCAGCCAGCACGCGTGCCACGCCGGGCCCCGCCGCGTCCTCACCCACGGACAGCGCGATCAGCTCGCGCGCGCCTTCTAGATTCCCGCGAGAGGCTTGAAGGCTCGCGCCCAGTGCGGCCACGGCATCACGTGTCGCGAGCGGCATTCGCAAAGCCTGGCGGAAGAACTCAGCCGCCTCATCGTCGCGCCCCGCTTGCATCAGCACCATGCCCTTGAGCGCCGCCTGCTCGCCAGCCACCATCCGCCGGCCAGGAAGTAGATCCGCCTCGGAGAAGCCGCGCTGCGGCGCCTCTGCCGCGGTCAACCAGACCGACAGAAAACCCGCAAGATCGACATTCAGCGCGCCGAGCACGGGCTTGCGCAGCCTTGCCTGTGCCGACTTCAGGCGACCCTCCGCGATATCGTCGACGATGAGTGCAAGCTGGGCGCTAGGCGCTTCGTCAGCCGCATCCGCCGGCGCGCCGCGGGCCAGCCGGATCGCGGTCGCCGCATCGCCCGCCGCCAGCGTCGAGATCGTCGCACGTTCGAGCAAGCCTGGATCGCCCGGCGAACTTGTCCAGGCGCGCCTGTAATAGGTAGCCGCGGACTCCGGATCGCCGGTCATGACGGCGTACCGCGCAGTGATGAAATCGGCGTACTCCTGCTGCGTGCGCAGTTCTTCCAGCACCTGCGCGGAGAACCATGACGGCGTCGCCGGCCCCAGGGCGCAGCCGCTGATCGCCAAGGCAGACAATACAGCTGCAGCAACCCGGAACGCGGGCGACAGAAATCCTGACCTCATACGGCCATGTTGCCTTGTGTCGCTTTCGGCATCAACCGTTAGCGGTCCGGCTGCCACGCTAGAAGATCAGATATCGCTGGTTCCCTCGTCGCGCGGATTGAGCGGCACGGCTGGGGTATCCCGGCGTGCTGGCGCAGGCGTAGTGAGACCATCTTTCAGCTTCGCCTCGATCCGCCGTGCATTTTCCGCAGGGGGATAGGTCGCCAGCGCTTCCTGCCAGTACTTGCGGGCCTCGTCAGGCTCGCCCAGACGCCATTTCACGTCGCCCATATGGTCCGACAGCTCCCAATGGCCGAAGGGCGCGTAGGCCTCCAGCGCCATCTCGATAAAGCGATTGGCCTCGCGGAAGTCGCCATACTGATAGTAGGCCCAACCGATGGAATCGAGCAGGTTGGGCTCGTCAGGCGTGAGGCGGATCGCCTGTTTCAGCATCCGGAAGCCCTCCTCGAGTTCCTCTTCGCTCGCATAGCCATCCACCAGCGAGTAGCCGAGATTGTTCATCAGCCCGGTATCATTGGGCGAGTCGGCCAGCATGCGACGCATGATCGTGAGACCCTCCTGTCGCTCCGGCGTGTCGACCAGAAGGGAAGCAAGGAATTGCTGCGTGGGCGCATCATCGCGGATTGCGCGCGCCGCGCGGGCATCGCTCACCGCAAGGGCAAAGTCGCCGTTCTGGCTGTGCGCCTGCGCGCGCGTTAGCAGCGCAAAGACGCGCTGCGCATCCGTCATGCGCGCCTGACGCATCGCCTGGTCAATTAGTTGAAGAGCTCGCTCGATCCGGTTGGCAGAGATCAGGGAACTTGCCGCCTGCACCTTGGCATCCTGGCTGTTGTCGATCCTGAGAGAGCGTTCGACCATCGCCTCTAATGTCTCGGGAGATCCCAGCTGCAGCGCTGCCAACCCAGCCGTGGATTGGAGGAGCGCAGCATGCTCTGGGCGTGGATTGCCGATCTGCGCGATGCGCAACGCGGGCTCGAACTTGCCTTGTTCATAGAGCTTGCCTGCTTCGGCTATGCGGATGTCGCCATTGTCCGGATCAATAAGCAGCGCGCTCTGCCGGATAGACGACAAGAGATGATTGAACGGCGCCTTGGCGCCGCGGCCGCTCATCGCCGCGGTAATGATCTCCCGTTCCTCGACCAGGTTTGCAACGTCGCCCAGCGCCATCGCCATGGCCTGTTTCAGCGTGCGTGGCTTCCAGCGGTCATCGCCGGCTTTGGCGCGCTCAAGGCGCGACTCCACATACGCGTCCTGTGGCGATGCCGCGAGCAGCCGCGTCAGGAGCTCCACGGCCTCTGCGTCGCGATCGAGCCCGCGAAGCAGTTCGGCCTGCCGGAGCGCCAGAAGACGTTGCGCTGTGAACGAGCGCGCCCGAGCAAAATACGTCATCGATCCGGCCTCGGACGGATCCGGCGCGTCGAATGTATCGGGCGCTTCGCCATAGACGGCAAGCGCGCCGGCATAGTCGCCCAAACCTTCAGCGAGGAGTGCGCGATGCCCGAGAAGGGTGGCCGATGGCAGGGCGCGGCGCAGCTTTGCCATCTCCTCTTTTGCTTCTTCAGCGCGTCCGTTGAAGGCCATGACCCACGGACGCAACTGCACGCCGCTCATCCACTCCTGCGGGGGCTTGCCTTCCAGTGCATCGATCACTGATTGCGCTGTAGCGGGGTCGTCGGCGGCGAGCGCATCTACGACCATATAGCCCCAGGCCCCCGCGCTTTCCGAACTGGCGTAATCGCTGCGCACGCGCGTCATGAAAGCGTTCATGTCGGCGTTCTCGATCATCGCGTTCGGGCTCGCGTAGCTGGCCGGCGGATCGAAGGGCGCTGTGGTTACCGCCTCCGTCGAGGCCGGCGTGACCGGCCGGGCAAGGGCTGCTGCGGGATCGACTGGCGCATCTTCCACCAGCTGCGCGCTGATCATCGCGCGCTGCGTGGAGAGCGTGTCGCGCGGTAGGGCGCCGCAGCTGCTCATTGGCTGCACGCCGCCGCCGGTGAAGACGTAGACCGTCCGGCAGCCGCCTGCATCGCCGAACCCCGGCACGCCCACCCCGGCGCAGGCCGAAAGCAGCACGGCCGCCCAAGCCGCAATCATCAGGCGAGTTTTCTGTCGCTTCATCATACGACGCTATCCGAAGGCATGGGCAGGCTCAACCGAGCGAGATGCCCAGTTGCATCACCTATTCCGGCGCAAAAGCGGCGGATACCGAGCAGGCTGATGTCCCCGGTTCTGAACCCTCGTCGGGAAGCTACATGTTCGGGTAGTTTGGGCCGCCACCGCCTTCGGGCGTCGTCCAGGTTATGTTCTGGTTGGGGTCCTTGATGTCGCACGTTTTGCAGTGGACGCAGTTCTGCGCGTTGATCTGGAAGCGCTTATCGCCATTGGCCTCCTCCACCCACTCGTAGACGCCAGCCGGGCAGTAGCGGTTCGACGGCCCGCCGTAGACGCCCAGCTCGCTCGCCTTCTGCAGGGCGAGGTCGGCCACTTTCAGGTGCGCCGGCTGGTCCTCGCCGTGGTTGGTGAAGGAGAAGGCTACGCTGGTGAGGCGGTCGAAGGAGAGCACTCCGTCAGGCTTTGGATAGACGATCTTCTTGTGCCTTGATGCAGGCTCCAACGACTTCGCATCGGTCTTGCCGTGCTTCATGGTGCCGAAGAATGAGAACCGCCCGAACAGCGTGTTGACCCAGAGGTCGAAACCCGTGAGGGGGATGCCGACGGCAGTGCCGAACTTCGACCACAGCGGCTTGGCATTGCGGACCGCCTTCAGCTCTTTTGCCACCCAGCTGGTCTTGAACGCTTCGCCATAGGTCTTGAGTTCGTCACCCTGACGGCCATCGATCACGGCTGCGAATGCCGCCTCGCCGGCCAGCATGCCCGTCTTCATCGCGTTGTGGCTGCCCTTGATGCGCGGCAGGTTCACGAAGCCCGCCGAGCAACCGATCAGCGCCCCGCCCGGAAAGGTCAGCTTCGGAATCGACTGCCAGCCGCCCTCGGTGATCGCGCGGCTGCCATAGGACACGCGCTCTCCACCGACGAGATACTTTGAGACGTCCGGATGATGCTTGAAGCGCTGGAATTCTTCGAAGGGCGACAGCCACGGGTTCTTGTAGTTCAGGTGAACGACAAGTCCGATCGCCACATAGCGATCGCCAAAGTGGTACATGAACGTGCCGCCGCCGGTCGAATTCGACAGTGGCCATCCAAATGTGTGCTGCACGAAGCCCGGCCTGTGATGTTCCGCCGGAATCTGCCACAGCTCCTTAATTCCGATCCCGAACTTCTGCGGCTGCGAGTCCTTGTCGAGCTTGAAGTCCCGGATCAGCCGCTTGGCGAGAGAGCCGCGTACGCCCTCCCCGATCAGCACATACTTGCCGTTGAGCTCCATTCCGGGCGAATAGTTCGGGCCTGGCTCGCCGTTCTTTTCAATGCCCATCACGCCGGCGATAACACCTTTTACCGAGCCGTCTTCCCGGTAGGTGAGATCGGACGCGGCGAAGCCCGGATAGACCTCGACGCCAAGCGCTTCGGCCTGTTGAGCCATCCAGCGGCAGACGCTCCCCAGAGAGCCAATATACATCCCATGGTTCTGCAACATCGGCGGCATCAGGAAGACCGGCAGCGGCATCGAGCCCTGCTCGCCCAGCACCAGAAAGGTGTCTTTCGTGACCGGCGTCTCGAACGGACAGCCCTTCTCCTTCCAGTCTGGGATGAGCTCGTCCATTGCGCGCGGGTCCATGACGGCGCCGGAAAGTATGTGCGCGCCGACCTCGGAGCCTTTCTCCAGCACCACGACCGAGACTTCCTTGCCTGTCTCAGCAGCGAGCTGCTTGATCCGGATCGCCGCGGCGAGGCCCGCGGGCCCCGCGCCCACGATGACCACGTCGAAATCCATGGACTCCCGCTCGACGGCCTCAGTCATTATACCGGTCTCCGATACGCCTGCGGGAATCGTCGTTTTGCGGAAATTCCCATGCCCGCGGGCTAGTTAGCCTCATGGATCAGCCGCAACAAGGACAGAGTCAAAGGGCCGCATGACGCACCCCCAATCCAGCCTGGCCCTGCGTGCTCTTGCCGACTTCTGGGTCGACATGGGCCTTGAGGAAGCGCGGTCTTTGAGAACATGGCGCCCTGCCGGCGCTGTCTCGCGCGATGCGACGCCGGCCCGCGCGACAGCAGTTTCTCGAGCGCCGGACCTGCCCGCCGCGCCGCGCGCCGCCCCCCGCAAGCTCAACGGCAACCCCATCACCGAGGCGCGGCGGCTCGCCGCCCAGGCCAGCTCGCTCGCGGAACTCCGCACCGTCGTCGAACAATATGACGGCTGCCCACTGAAGAAGGCGGCCAAGACCACCGTCGTGTGCGATGGGACCTTCGACGCCGAGGTGATGATCGTCGGCGAAGCCCCCGGCGCCGAGGAGGACGCTCGCGGACTTCCGTTTGTCGGCCGCGCAGGCCAGCTCCTCGACCGGATGCTCGCCGCCATCGGGCTCAGCCGCCAGACGAATGTCTACATCACCAACCTGATCTACTGGCGCCCGCCAGGCAATCGCGACCCGTCACCGGTCGAGATGCAGATGTGCGCGCCTTTCCTCCTGCGCCAGATCGAGCTGAAGCAGCCAAGGCTCCTGCTGACGGCCGGCAAGTTCGCCACAAGCGCCATGCTGAACAAGGACGACGGCATCATGAAGCTGCGCGGGCGAAAGCTGAGCTACACGCAGGAGGGACTGGCCCCGATCCCGTGCGTGCCGATGCTCCATCCGGCCTATCTCCTGCGCCGCGCCGAGGACAAGGCGAAAGCCTGGGACGACCTCCGCGCCATAGCCAGACTCTGCGACGAGCTTGGCATCACGCGCGGGCCAGCGCTCTGATCTCAAGCGCGCTGACGTGAATTGCGCATCGCGTTCCCCGCGCTACGCTCCCCGTCACAGGCGTGAGCACAACGCCGCCGGGAGAGACACGCCATGATCACCGCCGCCACATCGCTCGTCGCCCTGCTCATGATGCAGCAGGGCGGAACCATGGTTCACCCGGAGAAGCCATCGGCCAATCCGCCGAAGGTCGAGACGGCCATCGCCATCCCGACGCCGCCGCCCAAACCCGAGAACCCCGTTGTCGGAAATGACCCGCGCACGGGCAAACCTGTCGCCAAGCGCGGGCTTGGGCCCAGCGACTATGCCTATGTCATGCCCGAAGGCGTCACCACGAAGGAGATCGTCTACTATTCCGAAGGCGTCCCCTGCTACGGCAAGATCTTCTACCCGAAGGGTTTCGACGCAACGAAGAAGACGCCCGCCATCGTGATGGGTCAGGGCTGGGCCGGCAGCCATGTCTCCATCGAGAAATACGCTGCCGCGTTCGCGAATCACGGCCTCGTCGCCATGACCATCGACTATCGCGGCTGGGGCAATTCCTCCGGCCATGTCCGCCTGATCTCGCCCGTGGACATGGGCGGCGGAATGGAGAAGGACGAGACGCGCCACACGATCATCGAGAGCGCTACGGTCTGGGTGAAGCGCACCAAGCTCGATGCGCGCGACCAGCAGGACGATTATCGCAATGCCATCTCCTTCATCCAGGGCGAACCCGGCGTCGATCCGGATCGCATCGGCGTGTGGGGCTCGAGCTATGCCGGCGGAAACTCCGTGGCGGTCGCTGGGCAGGACGCGCGCGTGAAAGCCATCGCGATCCAGATTCCGGGCATCGGCGGCGATCCCACCGGCCTCAAGCCGCAGACCTATACCGGCCCCATCCTCGCTGACGCCATCAAGCGCGCCCGTACAGGCCAGGGCGCCGAGATGTGGACAGGCTATTCGCGCTCGCTCCTCATCGACTCGGAGATGCTCGAAGCCAATCGAGAGAACAACACGCTGCAGTGGGCGAAGAATATCGGCGAGCGGCCCTTCATGGTGATCGTCGCGGAATTCGACGAGCTCATCAACAACGACAATGCCGGCAAGGCCGCTCTCAGCTATGCGACTGGACCCAAGGAATACATCGTCGTCGAGGACATCACCCATTTCGAGATGTACAGCGGGAAGCCGTTCGAGATTTCCAGCGAGGCCGCGGCGCGTTGGTTCAAGACGCACCTGATGAATTAACCTTTGTTCGTTTGGGGTCGCGGGCTGCGACCCTGATCTTGCGGGGTCTCGAAAGCGCCGAAATCGGAAATGCGATGTGCGGCCGGCCGCTCACACGCGAGGTCGGCCTGCACTTCCTCCACACCTCATCCACAGCGCAGGCATCAGCCTCGCCTCAGCTTTCAACTTTTTGTTCTTGTTTTCTTCTCTTTATGTACTAGTCTGTCAGGATTGGTTACTCGTGCAGATCAATGCCGCAGGACAATTGGAATGCCAGATCACGCGAAGCTGACTGGAGCGGGCTGCGCGAGCAGGCTCGCGGGCGTGGCGCCCTGTCCAACGCGTCTGGACGGTTCGAACGCCAATATGTCGAACCCTTTGAGGACGGCTGGACCACACAGGAGCAGATCGCGGCGATCAGGACGGAAACCATCCTCGAGAAACCGAAGACGATCATCACTTACAACACGTCGCCCGACATCTCGTTCGACCGGACAATCAATCCCTACAAGGGCTGCGAGAACGGGTGCATCTATTGCTACGCGCGGCCCAATCATGCCTTTCGCGGGCTGTCCGCCGGCCTCGACTTCGAGACCAAGATCTTCGTCAAGCCGTCCGCCCCCGCCCTCCTCCGGCGCGAGCTCGCGAAGAAGACGTACAAGCCCGGCCTCATCATGCTGGCCGGGGACACGGACATCTACCAGCCCGTCGAGAAGGAATTGTGCATCACGCGCGGCATCCTCGAAGTGCTGTCCGAGTTTGATCATCCCGCCGCCCTGATCACCAAGTCAGCCCTCATACTCCGCGATCTCGACCTGCTGGCGCCGATGGCTGCGAAGGGGCTGGTCTCGGTCGCGGTCTCGTTCACAACACTCGACCGCAGACTTGCGCGCGCCATGGAGCCGCGATGCGCAGCGCCGCATCGCCGGCTCGATGTCATGCGCGAGCTGTCATCCGCCGGCGTGCCCGTCACTGCGATGACAGCGCCCTTGATTCCCGCGCTCAACGAGCCCGAGCTTGAAGCTCTTCTGGAAGCGGCAGCCGATGCGGGCGCACGGCGTGCGGGTTATGTGCTTCTACGCTTGCCGCTTGAAATCGCGGGGCTCTTTACCGAGTGGCTGGAGGCCCACTATCCTGACCGCGCCAGGCGCGTGATGTCGCTCCTCCGCGGCATGCATAAAGGCCAAGACTACCGTTCGGACTGGAAGGTCCGCCAACGCGGCGAAGGTCCCTACGCCCGGCTGATAGCTGCGCGATTCAATAACACGACCCGACGGCTAGGCCTCAATACCGAACGTACAGCTCTCCGAACCGATCTTTTCCGCGTACCGTCTTCCAAAGACGCCGGCAGCCAGGTGGGACTGTTCGACGATGCTTGACGTTGCGGTGCATTCGGCCTTCGCTTCTCTCCACAGCGGGGAGTTGACGGATGATCAGGTCAGCAGTTTCCGGATGCGCCATTGCGCTGGCGACAATCCTCCTGCAGGCGTCGGCCGGCGCCCAGCGCTGGGCAGCGCCGAACTGCGCCGAACCGGTTACGCAGGCCGAGATCAACATGTGCGCTCGGGCGGATCAGGAATTGGCGGAAGCGGAGATGAGTGCGGTGTATGACCTCCTGCTTGCCCAGCTTCAGGATCAGGATCGCATCTTCGCAGATAGCGGTCCCGAATTCGTAGGCGCCGAGATTCTGCTCCGCGAATCGCAGGAAGCCTGGAGCAGTGGCCGAAGCGATTTCTGCGCCATACCCGGCCTCACATTTCGCGGCGGATCGATGCGCCCTGGCGTTGTCGCATCGTGCATGGCCGCGCTCGCAAGAAGCCGCGCCGAGGACCTACGCTGGCTGATCGAATAGGCGTCAGGCTGCGCGCGGCAGTTATGGTAAACAGTCGCTTAATCATTGACTCAATGGGTTATTTACCCGGGTCAGCGAGTCTCACTGCTTCAGTCCCGAACGGGCGTGGCGTGAGACAATTCCATGGCGATCAAAACGATCGACCCGCAAGCTTCGAGCATCGTTCAGAAGAACGCGAAAGCGAAGACCGGCGCATCCGTCGCTGCAAAGATACTAGCGCCTCCCAAACTCCCACTCGACCAGATCGTGGTTGGTGACTGCGTCGCGTCGATGAATGCGCTCCCGCCTGCCTCGGTCGATCTCGTCTTTGCCGATCCGCCCTACAACCTGCAACTGGGAGGAGAACTTACCCGCCCCGACAACTCCCATGTCGATGCCGTGAATAACGACTGGGACAAGTTCGATTCGTTTGCCGCCTACGACACGTTCACCCGCGACTGGCTGAAGGCAGCGCGCCGCGTGTTGAAACCGGATGGGGCAATATGGGTGATCGGTTCCTATCACAACATTTTCCGCGTCGGCGCAGCGATCCAGGACCTGGGCTTCTGGATCCTCAACGATGTCGTGTGGAACAAGTCGAACCCAATGCCCAACTTCAAGGGCACGCGCCTGGCCAATGCGCATGAGACCCTGATCTGGGCCGCACGCAGCCAGGAGCAGAAGAAATACACGTTCAACTACGACGCGCTCAAGGCCGGCAATGAGGACATCCAGGCACGCTCTGACTGGTGGACCTTCCCGATCTGCTCGGGCGGTGAACGGCTGAAGGGCGAGGATGGCCGCAAATCGCACCCAACGCAAAAGCCGGAAGCCCTGCTCCATCGCGTCATCGTCGGCACGACCAATCCGGGTGATGTGATCCTCGACCCGTTCTTCGGCACAGGCACGACGGGCGCCGTAGCCAAGCTGCTCGGCCGCCACTTCATCGGCCTTGAGCGAGATCCGGATTATGTCGACGTCGCCACCCGCCGCATCGCCAACGTCCGCGCACTTGGCGCCGAGGACATTGAGGTCCAGTCATCGAAGAAAGCCGAGCCTCGCGTGCCGTTCGGTGCGCTGGTTGAGCATGGACTCGTTCGCCCCGGCGATCGCCTGTTCTGCCCACAGAACCGTCACGTCGCCCGCGTCCGCGCCGATGGTTCGCTGGCCAACGGAGACGCCAGCGGCTCCATCCACCGCATGGGCGCCCATGTGCAGAATGCGCCCTCGTGCAACGGCTGGACGTTCTGGCACTATAAGTCAGATCAGGGCCTCGCTCCGATCGACCTTCTGCGTCGCAAGTTCCGTACGCAGATGGGCCTGAGTTAGCAGCGTTTCATCGTGCGACGCTCAGCCTCTTCTTCGCCTGCTCGCGCTTCAGCTTAAACCCTACCCGCGCAATGGCCTCGATCGCGGGAATCAGCTCGCGCCCCAGCGGCGTCAATGAGTACTCGACCGAGGGCGGCGAGGTATCAACGACGCGCCGTTCGACAATGCCGGTCGATTCCATTTCCTTGAGCCGCGTCGACAGCATCTTGGCCGAGATCGGCTTCACATCTGCCCGCAATTCTGAGAATCGACGCGCCCCGCCTGACAGATACCAGATGATGTTGGGCGTCCACGCCCCGCCGATCAGGTCCATGCATGCGCCGATGGGGCACATTCCGACCTGATCGCGTACACGGCTCTTGCGGACCTTCAATGGCATAGGGTCTTCCCGGTTACCTCATGGTTACGCGAATTTTTCTGGTAACATCGCGGCACATGGTTTCCAAACGTAATCTCCGCGCCTATGTCCCGGGCTAACCTAAATGGGAGCCATCCATGAAGTTGTACTACGCCCCAGGCGCCTGTTCGCTTGCCACCCACATACTGCTGCGCGAAGCTGGCCTGCCGGTCGAGCTCGAGCGGGTCGACATCCGCAACAAGACGACCGAGCACGGCGAGGACTGGATGGGGCTCAATCCCAAGGGCTATGTCCCGGCGCTACGCTTGGACGATGGGGAAATTCTCACCGAAAACCTCGTGCTCCACGGCTACATCGCCGATCTCAAGCCCGACGCAAGGCTTGCTCCCGCGCATGGAACGAAAGCTCGCCTGCGGCAGGATGAACTCGCCGTCTATGTCTCCACCGAGATCCACAAGACATTCGGCGCGATGTTCAATCCAGCGATGACCGAGGACGCCCGGAAGGCGACGATCGATCGCCTGTACACTCGCTACAAGCTGATCGAGAAACTTCTGTCCGACGACCGCAGCTATCTCACCGGCGAGCAGTTCACCACGGTTGACGCCTATCTCTTCACGGTCACCAACTGGGCCAACATGCTGAAGATAGACCTCTCGGCTTTCCCGAAGCTGCTGGCCTTCCAGCAGCGCGTCGCCTCGCGCCCGGCCGTGCAGGCTTCGCTCGTCGCCGAAGGTCTCATAAAGGCAGCCTGATCCCCATTATCGCGTTATGGAAGAGGTCTGCGCTCGCGCGCGGGCTTCTTTCAGCGTTGGATAGAACTGCATGAAGACCGTGTCGGTCGTCCCGGCATGCTGGTCATGGCAGGAATAGCAGGCCTGGCTGCGGGGGATGGCGTTGCCCACGGTCGACGCGGCGCCGAAGCCGTAGAACGTCCAGGTGCCCGGCCCGCCCTTCTCGTCCTTCACATGCAGCGAGCGGCCGATCACCTCGCCCTGCGTCTGCCCGCCCTTGGCCGGCGCGATTTCCTCCACCGGCCGCCTCACCTCCAGCTGGAAGACGGCGCCGACGGGAAATACTCCAGTCGTCACGAAGGCCTCGTAGCTATCGGGATCGAGCCTCACCGTGTTGAGCGTCACGCCGCCGTCGCCTTCATAGCTGAGCGCATAGGTCGTCCCCACTGTCGGCCAGCGGTCCATGTTCTGCGGAATCACGATGCGACCCTCGTCATCGTAACCCGGCCCCGCAAAGGCGGCCGCCGCCAGCGCAACGCTGGCGAAAGCGCCGGCGGCAATCATGGCAAGGCGTTTCATGTAATGCGTCCCGTATCAGCGGCCCCCGTGTGCGGAGGCTCATGTTCAGACCGTGCATGATTCAGCGGCTTGCGTGATCGAAACGCAAGCGCCCTCGGCCCGCTTTTGCGGACGAAGATGCTGCCATTCAGGTCAAGCCGACTGGTCCTGCGCGCTTGGCGCTGCTCATTCCTCGTCGGCGTTCGCGGCCACGGTCTCCCCGGCGCGTTCCTGCGCCCGCGCGCCTGCAAGAATGCCTTCGAGCGCATAGTTGCCCTCGTGGCACGCGTACTCGTACGACGGTTGCGGCGAATGATTGAAGGCGATCTCGCCTTTCCATGCCTGCGTGTACTGGGATGAATCCTCGACAGTGAATTCGTAGACGATCTGCTTGTCGTCCCAGCGCGTGAAGCGCTCGGTCAGAACGCCATCCTTCGAGATGTAGCCACGCTGCTGGGGATGCACATTGCGCGTTTCCACGACCAGGCTGTCGGCTTCATACCAGCCGACGGAATCGCCCAGCCACTGCTTGATCACGCCAGGGCGGAAGCTCGCCCGCGCCTCGGCTGCAGTCCTGAAGATCGGCACGATACGCGCATCGTGCACCATCTCCACGAGGATCATCGCGTGTGTCGGCGACTGCACGATCTGGTAGGTATTGTTGTACAGAACATTGTTCATCACCGGCCCGCCGGTGTTTCCAAAGCCGATAATGCAACGCTCCCCCATCGGCCGTGTCTCGGGATTATCATAGCTGCCGAAGCCCCCCCCGGCGTTACGGTCCACGGCGCCAGGTCCCTGGACGGTCCCGGTGGCCGAGGCGGCGCCAGTCGGGCGCGCTGCAGGTGCGGCCGGTCGGGCCTCCGGTGCGGCGCCCTTGCGGGGGATGCGGCCGTTGGCCGGCTCGGTGATCCAGGACGAGCGCGGCGTGCCTTTCACGCGCGCCACATGGCTGCCCTGGTCGACCCAGAAGGCGTTGTAGCCGCCCCCCGATAGCAGGTCGGTTCCGTCCAGTAGCTTTACATCCTCAGGACGATTGGGTTTCGCGTCCTCGCGGGTCCTATTGTTGTAGTAGTCCGCCCCCTCCATACGGGCGACTTCCTCTTCCGTCATAACCAGGTTGGGATAGTCGGGCGCACGCTGCAGGTCGGTGATCGACGCATTGCTCCAGAAGCCCTGCAGGTCAGGAACGCCCCAGCTGGTCTTCGGCGGCGCATAGCCTGGCGCACTTGATTGGGCAGAAGCCATTCCCGCAAGCGCAAGCGAAGCCGCAGATGCGAACAGTGTGCAGGCCAAGCCTCTGGACAGCATGGAATCCTCCTCCGGGGGTCGGCGCGCGATGTCTTGCCGCAGCGCTCGGGTGTGACCGTTTTTGCAGCCAGCTCCGTAGAGAGGCAAGATTGGGCGGAAGCGCTTGGGTATGTTTTTCCCCTTCACACGGCCTTGTGTAGGGACCGCGACATGATCTTTGCTGCGGCGCCGCAATCAGCTAGTGAAGCGTTCCGATTGCAGGAGTTCGGTCGAATGGCAGACGGTGTGGTGATTGCGAACCTTCTGTCGACACTCCGACAGGCTGCCCAGGATGCCGAGGCCTATTTCATCTCGCTCCGGACCTCGGTGGCCGCCGTGGTCGCGCCGGGCGGCAAGGTCGACCGCCGCAAGATCGACGAAGAGCAGCGCGCCACACACGGGCTCGCCTGGGTGCTGACCTATGTCGAGACGCTGAAGGAAACGGCCAATTGGGCCGAACGGATCCATGCCGAGGGCAAGTTCGGCGAGATCGAACAGCTGCTCACCCAGATCCTGTTCGGCGAATACCTCTACCAGCTCGGCGGTGGGCTGCCGATGACGCAGCTGGAGATCGTCCGCCCGAGCGACATGACGGTCGACCCAACGGTAATCCAGAAGCTCGGCACGCCCGCTATCATCACCCTCATCACCAAGGGCAACACGACAGCCGCGCGCATGGCAGCTGCAAAGCATATCCGCGGCTTCCTCGAAAGTCAGAAGGCAACTGTGGAGTTCACCGGCCTCGAAGAGACTTTCGAGCAGATACGCGACCAGTTCCGCGCCTTCGGCAAAGAGGTCGTCGAGCCCCACGCCCACGAATGGCATCTCAAGGACGAGCTTATCCCCGACAGCGTCGTCAAGCAGATGGGCGAGATGGGCGTGTTCGGCCTCACCATCCCTGAAGAGTTCGGCGGCCTCGGTCTCGGCAAGACGTCAATGTGCGTGGTATCCGAGGAGCTCTCGCGCGCCTACATCGGCGTCGGTTCGCTTGGAACCCGGTCGGAGATCGCCGCCGAGTTGCTGCTAAATGGCGGCACACGGGCCCAGCAGGAGAAGTATCTGCCCGGCATTGCATCGGGCGAAATCCTCCCCACCGCTGTTTTCACAGAACCGAATACGGGCTCGGACCTCGGCAGCCTACGCACGCGCGCGACCCGGAACGGCGCAGTGTGGACGATCACGGGCAACAAGACCTGGATCACGCACGCCGCTCGCGCCGACCTGATGACGGTCCTGGCCCGCTCAATCCCCGACACCAACAATTTCTCAGGCCTATCCATGTTCGTCTGCGAGAAGCCGCGCGGCACCGATGCCGATCCCTTCCCCGCGAAGGGCATGACCGGCGGCGAGATCGAGGTACTCGGCTATCGCGGCATGAAGGAGTACGAGATCGGCTTCGATGGCTTCGAAGTGCCGCTTGAAAACCTGCTTGGCGAAGTCGAGGGCCAGGGCTTCAAGCACCTGATGGCGACCTTCGAGGGCGCCCGCATCCAGACCGCCGCACGCGCCATCGGCGTGGCGCAATGCGCCTTCGAACTCGGGCTCAAATATTCGCTGGAGCGGACGCAATTCGGCCGGCAGATCTTCGACTTCCCGCGCACTTCCGACAAGCTCGTGATGATGGCCGCCGAACTGGTCGGCGTGCGCCAGCTCACCTATTTTTCCGCCCGACAGAAGGACGAGGGAAAGCGCTGTGACCTTGAGGCTGGCCTCGCTAAGATGCTCGCCGCCCGCATCGCCTGGGCCGCCGCTGACAACGCGTTGCAAGTCCATGGCGGCAACGGGTTTGCATTGGAGTATCCGGTGAGCCGCGTGCTTTGTGACGCCCGCATTCTAAACATCTTCGAGGGCGCCGGCGAAGTGCAGGCCATGGTGATCGCCCGCCGCACCATCGACGAATTCATCGGCGCGAAGAACTGATCCGCAAACCGTCGCGCCGAGGCCGCTGAGGAAATGTCACCCGGCCGGCGTCGCATCCGGCGCGGCCTTGTTGTGCGCCAAGGGGACGCTGGAGACCGCGGTCGTCACAACGTCCTTGCGCTCGGGCTCTGGCAGGCGATGCCGCTGCAGGATGCGGGTCATCGCCCAAGCATAGATGCCAGTCGCCGGCATGATGATGGCGATCTTGAACATGATCCATACGTTCACGCCCTCCATTGTCATGCCCAGGATGTTGTAGTTGACGCCCTGGTGGAAAGCGACACGGACATACTCGTTCGCAGCCGCCAGCACGATGAAGAAGAACGCAAAGCTCCAGGTCAGCTTGTCCCAGCCCTCGCGGGTGTAGTGGAATGTCTTCTCAAAGATGTACTGGAAGAAGTTTTTCTTCATAAGCAGGCCAACGATCAGGAAGCCGGCGAAGAGCGCGTTGAATATGGTCACCTTGATCTGCACCCACATCGCGTCCCCCGTGACTAGCGTCATTATGCCGAACACGACGGTGACAGCCGATGCGATCAGCGGGAACACGGGCAGGCGCTTCAACACCCACATCATTGCGCCCATGGCGATGACGGTGCCGATCAGCAGGGCCCAGGTGCCGTCCTCGACCTTGCCGGTGATGCCGTTGACAACAAACATCGCCACCAACGGGCCGAACTCGCTCGCGATATTGACGGTCTGCTCCGCGTTGAACGGGTAGACTTTTTTGACCCAGCTCATGCAAACCCCTACGCCGCCCCCGATGCACACATCTGATGGAGGGCCCGTTCGGCTTCAAGTCCTATCGGGCGCCACAACCGGCGTAAATAGCGCTCTGTTGCGTAGAAATAGCGGCTGGCGTCCGCGCGGGCGTGGGCGTGGGCGTGAGCGCCAGGCTTGTCGAAAACGCGAGCTGTGGGATGTGGGGGTCAGATCTTCAGCCTGATGCGCCCGACATAGTCCCCCTTGCCTAGCGGCACGCCTTGGGCGCGCAGAAGGTCGTAAGCCGTTGTGGCGTGGAAATGCAGGTTGGGGATGGAGAAAGTCAGCAGGAAGCCCTCGACCGTGAACGTCATCCGCCGCTCCCCAAGATCGAACACGACATCGCTCTGTTCTATCGCGTTGACGGCCTCGGACGAATACCCCTTCAGCTTTGCCAGCGCTTCGGCGACAGAGGCTTCCAGTGCATTCCAGTCCGCTGTCGGGGTCCCATATGGCGGCTTGAATACGCCGGCCATGCAACCATCAACCGCCCCGACCGAGTGCCCGATCACCGCCTGCACCTGGTAGCGAAATGGCAGCATGTTGGGAAAAATCCGCGACTCAAGGACGCTGGTCAGGTCGATCGCGCTCTCCTCGCAGTGCGCGCGGCCACGCTTCAGCAGGTGGCCCATGGCCCCCATCATCTGAATGAACCCAGCAACCGTGGCGTCGTAAAGCGTGATGGCCATGCATCTCTCCCGTCCTGTCCGGTCGCCAGGCTAGGGCCGTGCCGGCTGACGAGCAAATACAGACAGGGAACAGGCCGCGCTGCATGCCAGCGCGGCCCGGACCGAAACTGATGTCGTGTCTAGCGCGTCGGCTTGGCCGACGCCTTCGCGGCTTCGCGCTCGAGTTCGCGCGCGCCGGCGAGGATGCCGATCATGCCATGGTTGCCCTCATGACAGGCATATTCATAGAGCGCCGGCGAGGGATAGAAGCTGAGCTCCGCCTTCCACGGCTGCGTATAGGTTTCCGGATCGTCGACGCTGAACTCGTAGAAAATCTCGTCCTTCGTGATACGCGACAGCCGTTCGGTCACCACGCCTTTCGGCGACAGCAGGGGCGACATGTCGTCGGCCTGCGCCGGATGCAGGTTGCGCGTTTCCATCACGAAGGTCTCCCCCTCCCACCAGCCCACCGTGTCGCCCAGCCAGGGCTTGATGATGTTGGGCCGGTGATTCTTGCGGGCCTCTTCGGGCGAAGCGAAGATCGGCACGATCCGTGCGTCGTGCGCCATCTCGACCAGGATCATCATATGGTCTGGCGTCTGCACGAACTGGTAGTTGTTGTTGTAGAGTACGCTCAGCATGCCCGGCCCGCCCGTCTGACCGAATCCGATCAGGCAGCGCTCGGACAGCGTCGGCTCTTCGGGACCCTCGTACGGGGCCTTGCCCGTCATGTAGGTCTGAAAGCCCTTCATCTGCTTTTGCATGATCTCGGCGGGATTCTTGTATGGCAGCTGGCCGTTGGCCGGCTCGACAATGTTTGAGGTCCGCCACTCTCCCTTCACTCGCGCCAGCTTCTCGCCCGGCGCCACCCAGAATCCGTCATAGCCCTTGAGTCCGAAATCCGACCCGCCCTTCTCCGGTGCACCCTTGTTCGGATCGGAGTAGGTCGCCCTGAACTCCGGATCGTCCGCAGAAATACCGGCCAGGCCGGTCTTGTTGACGATCGCCTGCGCTTCTTCGTCATTGACAACCAGCTTCGTGACGCTCCTGTCGCGCGCGAGCGGCGTGAGCGAGGCGTTGCTCCAGATGCCCGTCAGGTCCGGCTTGCCGTCCGCGGTGCGCGGCACCTGCGCCAGTGCGGGCGACCCCAGGGCGACCACAAGGGCTATGAGAGCCGATCCGAAAGTCCGCATGATAAGTCCTCCTATGGTGCGCGCGCCGCACCGCATGACACCGTCAGCGCCGCGAAACTTACTCCTTATCCGTCCGTACGGAAGCCTTCCGCTTCGGGAATAGCGTCACAGGCGCCGCCTGCTCGCGAAATCCTGTTGGATTGGTCACTTGAAACAAGGGTCAACTTTGCGGCATCTCAAAAGGGCTTGGCGGCAACGGCCGCATGGGAGAGCACAATGACAATCAGCATTCTGAAGCTTGCCGGCGCGTCAGCGCTGGTGCTTGGGCTCGTTTCGGCCTGCGGGCCGGAGACGCCAGTCCCTGAGATCCCGGAGCCCGAAGTCGTCGCCGAACCCGCCCCGCCGATCGCACCGGACTACGCAACCCTTATCGCAGCGCCCGGCAGGATCGATGGTGATGCAGCCAAGGACGCGGCGCGCAAACCTGCGGACGTGCTCGCCTTCTCGAAAGTAATGACAGGCGCCACCGTGCTCGAACTCGAAGCTGGCGCCGGCTACTATACTGAGCTCCTGTCGCGCGCAGTCGGCCCGACCGGCAAGGTGTTCATGCAGGCGCCGAAGGAGTTTGAGAACTTCTACAAAGACGCGCTGGCCGCTCGCATGAAGGACAACCGCCTCGCCAATGTAACGGTCTCGTGGTCGCCCTTCGACAAGCTTGAAGCGGCTGATGCCTCGGTCGATGTAGTGACCTGGTTCCAAGGGCCACACGAACTTTGGTGCAAGGCCGCATGCGGCAACATCCCGATGGGAGCGCCCGCGGCGTCTTTCGCAGAGATCGCCCGCGTGCTCAAACCCGGCGGCTACTTCGTTGTCATGGATCACTCCGCCGTCGCTGGCGCACCTGACACGGCGGGCAACGACCTCCACCGCATCGACGCCGCGATCGTGAAGCCGATGATCGAGGCGGCCGGCTTCACGCAAGAGGAGGAAAGCCAACTCCTGGCCAACGCGGCCGACGATCGCACCAAGGGCGTGTTCGACCCCTCGATCCAGGGCCGCACCGACCAATGGCTCATCCGTTACAAGAAAAACTAGCCTCGGTCTCAATCGCGGCGCATACCGGAAGCGCGGACCGTCCGACGGTCCGCGCTTTTTCGCGTCGGGGAGGACGTACATGAGTTTCAGGACCAGCCTGATCGCCGCCAGCGCGCTTGCGCTGATTGTCGCCGCCTGCGCAACTATGCCTGC
>JBEAMJ010000011.1:0-10626 GCA_041166025.1 Pseudomonadota bacterium
GTGCGGGTCTTCGATCACCCTGTACATCGGGTGACCACCGCCGACGCGGGTGGTCTTCATCGCGCGGTTGGCGGCGAGGTCGGCTGGGCCGAGCGAGATGCCCTGCATGCGTGGGGAGGCGAGACAGATGTCCTCGACGAGGGCGACGCCCTGTCCGGTCTCGAGGATGGCGTGGAAAAGGATGGGGCGGGTGACGCCCGCCTTCGCTTCCAGCTGTGCGACCAGCTGGTCGGCATAGTGGATGTCCCACGGGCCTTCGACCTTGGGCAGCATGATCACGTCGAAGACATTGCCGGCCTTGGTGACAATTTCCGTCACATCGTCAAGGAACCAGGGCGAGTTCAGCGGGTTGACGCGCGTCCACAGGCCCGTGCCAAGCTTCTTCCAGTCGAGCATGCTTGCCATCTCGATCGCGCCCGCGCGGGCGGCTTCCTTTGCATCCGACGGGATCGCGTCCTCGAGATTGGCCAGAATGACGTCCACCTTGGCCGCCATGTCTGGCGTCTTTGAACGGACCTTTTCGTTATGCCCGGGGACGAAGTGGATCATCCGCTCAAGGCGGACCGGCAGATCGCGCATCGGCTCGGGCGCGCCGATGGCCAGGGGCTTGAAGAACTGGCGCGGCGTGCGGCTTGTCATGGCATGGGTCCGGTCTGGTGTGCTGGCGTGCAGAAACACCGGACCGACGCGGAGGGCAAGCGGCCAGAATGGCGCGCGCTGAAGCAAAACCCGCGCAGCGGGCGCCACGCGGGTTCATCCATGCATCTTGTGCGCTGTTGCGTTACGCGACGCTCGGCGCGCTTTCCTTGAGCCACTCGACCATGCGGGTCTTGTTCATGGCGCCGAGGTGGGTGGCGGTAACCTGGCCGTTCTGGAAGATCATGAAGGTCGGCAGGCCACGGACGCCGAAGCGACCGGCGGTCATCGGGTTGTCGTCTATGTTGAGCTTCACGACCTTCACCTTGTCGCCCATCTCGTCCGCCAGCGCCTCGAAGTGAGCTGAGACCTGTTTGCAGGGGCCGCACCATTCCGCCCAGAAGTCGACGACGACCGGCGTGGCGGCGGCGAGGACTTCAGCATCGAAGCTGTCATCGGAGATGGAGGCGACGGCCATTGAGCAAATTCCTCGAAAAATGTCCAGCTTAGGTAGGACAGGTCCGTCCGGTATCAAACAGAGCGCCGCTAAACGAACGGTTCACACAGACAAGCGGGAAAGTGTGCGGTCGAGGTCGGCGGCCGGTATTTCCATGAGAAGCGGTCCATCTGTCCAGACCAGCAGGCACCGGATGGGACGATTCTCCCAACGCTGCGACAACACGGCCCGATAGGCCGCCATCTGTGCGATGTAGGCCTCGCCAACGCCCTCTACGGTGGCGGGAGCGGGACGGTCGGTCTTGTAGTCAACGATCAGGATTTCCGCGTCAGTGATGACCAGACGGTCGATGCGGCCGTTGATCGTTGCAGCGCCCATCTGGCCATCGTCTATCGTTCCAATGATGGGTGCTTCCGGCCGGCCTCCTGGGCCGAAGACGGCGGCGAAACGCTTGTCGCAGAGGACGCCCAGAGCGGAGTCCAGCATTTCGCGGCGCTCGGCCGTCGTCAGGCCGGGCTGGCGCAGGAGGTAACGCTCGGCCGCTGGGCGGCGTGCCTCCGGCGGCAGGGTCGGCAGGACCTCGAACAGGGTGTGGATCAGGCTGCCGCGACGCAGGCGTTGCTTGCGGCCCTCGCCAAACGGCGAGATCACCGGTGGCTCGGCGGCGGCCACGAGACGCGACGGCGAGAGCACCCGGCCAGCCGTTTCCACCGGCGCAGGCGAGGTGAGCCAGGCCGGTAGGGATGGTGCGGCGAGCGTGGACATGACCTGGGGCAGCAGAAGTTCCGGCGCCGCCCCGAAGCGCTGAACCGTGCGCCCATCCTGCTCGACGTCCGCGACGCAGCCTTCCTGTGCCAGGCGCGCCATGGCGCCCTGGCAGACCGTGTACCAGGAGGTGGCGGCGTGGCCTGCGCCTTTCGCGGACCCCGAGAACGCACC
This sequence comes from Pseudomonadota bacterium, assembly GCA_041166025.1. Taxonomy (GTDB): domain Bacteria; phylum Pseudomonadota; class Alphaproteobacteria; order Caulobacterales; family Hyphomonadaceae; genus UBA7672. The sequence continues at coordinate 2,033 of JBEAMJ010000011.1, forward strand.
GCAGACGATCAGCCGGTCCTGCGCGCGGGTGAGCGCAACGTAGAGCAGGCGGCGATGCTCGCGCAGGTCGCGCGCCTCCTCGATGGCGCGCAAGTTCGCGGTAAGCGGCGTGTCCGCGACTTTCTTCCCCGCCCAGAGCGGCGCACCGTCCTCAGTGATGAACAGGCCGTCGCGATCGCCACGGTGCGCCGAGCAGGTGTCGGGCAGGATCACGATGGGCGCTTCGAGACCCTTGGCGCCGTGGACGGTCATCACGCGCACCTCGCCCTGCGGGCCGGAGAGTTCGCGCTTTACCTCGCCGCCGCGACGCTCAATCGCATCCAGGAAGAGCTGGAGACTGGGTGGTTGGTCGGCGTCGAAACCTGCGGCGCGATCGATGAGCGCGGTCACCGGCTCGCGCGCCGGGCCGCCGAAGCGCGACAGGATCAGCTCCCAGCCGGGGCGGGGCAGTCCGTGTCCGCACTCGAGCGCATGGCTGAGGAATTCGAAGGGCGGGGTATGCCGTCGCGCGCAGATATCCCCGAGGAAAACGCGAACCGGTTCGAAATGTGGCTCGACCGCAGTCTGGAGGGCGGACCAGAGGCGACCTTTGCGCGGGTGAGCGAGGGCGAAGAGATGATCGTCGTCCAGCCAGCCGACGTCGCCGCCCGAGGTGAAGGCGCCGAAGGGCCCTTTGAGAATCTCGGCCAGTGTAAGGTCGTCCTCGGGGCACAGCGCGAAGCGAATCAGATTGAGGAGGTCCTGCACGGCCAGACTGTCGAGCAGCTGGATGCGGTCAGCGCCGGCAACGGGAATCGCCTCGCGCTTCAGCGCCTGGAGGATGCCGTCGAACAGGCCCCCGGTGCGGCCGCGCACGAGAATGAGAAAGTCGCCGGGGGTTGCGGGTCGCCGTTCGCCCTTGTCCCAGACTGCAGCGCCTGACTCGATCTCGCGCCGCACATATCGTGCAATGCGGGCGGCGAGACGCGACTTCGCGCTGCCCTCATTCTCCATGTCAAGCGGCGCGTCCCAGGGGTGGGCAGGTTCGGCGTCGGCCTTTGGCTCAAGCGGCCACAGTTCGACGGAGCCGGCGTGGCTGCGCCTGAAGGCAGTGTGCCGCATGGGGATCGCTTCATCCGGCGGCGACAGGGTGAAGGGCGAGTCCGGAGTAAAGACGTTCGTGTCGAATACCGCGTCGACATAGGTCAGCACCTCCGGCGCAGAGCGGAAGGACATGGCAAGGTCGGGGAGTTCGAACGCCAGCTGCGCATCCTGGGCGCGGCTGATGAACCCGCGCTTTTCGACCAGGAAGTATTCCGGATCGGCTCCCTGGAAAGAGTAGATCGACTGTTTCTGGTCGCCAACGACGAACAGCGTCCGGAGCTGGTCGCGCACGGCGCCTGCGCCGGCGAAGATGTCTTCGGTGAGGGCGCGCAGGATGCGCCATTGTGCGGGGCTGGTGTCCTGCGCCTCATCAAGCAAGATGTGGCTGATGCCACCGTCAAGTTTCCACAGCACCCATTCTGCGGCGTCTGCGCGGGTGAGCAGGCTGGCGGTGGTCTGGATCAGGTCGTCGAAATCGAGGCCGGCCCGGGCGCGCTTGCGATCCGCGAAATCGGCGAACATAGCGTCGGCCAGGCGCAGGACTGCTGCGGAGCGTTCGTACAGGCGCGCCGTGTTGATCGCCTGTGCGACGGCCTGAATGCGGATGATCTCGCTGCCCTGGGGCGCGTCCTTGATCTGGAACAAGAGCGCGGCAGCGGGGGCGGCCTTAAGCGCCTCCCGGGTAAATGGGTCCTTTCTTCGCAGTTCGCCCTTCTCCGTGAAGACGATCGCGGAATAGGCCTCGAAGCGTTCATCCGCCGACGCGGACGACAGGACGAAGGCGATGGCTTGCGCAAGGTCCGCATCGGTTGGTCGCACCTTGGGGAGTTGCGCCATAAGGTGCTGCAACGCCTGTCGCGGCAGCGCATCGCCCATCGCGCGTTCGAGGATTTCGGACGCCGGCTCGCGCGGCGCTTCAAGCCTCCGTCTCAGGCGCTCGATAGCAGCTTCGAGGCCGCCAGCCGCCACGATGTAGGACGTGATTGCAGCGCGGCGGGGGAGCAGGGCGCGGACGATGTCCAGCCCGCGCGCCCCGCTCGCCTCGGCGGCGATGCGAGCCGCATCCATCAACGCCGCATCGCCGCGCACGACCCGGCGGCCCAGGCTGCGGAAGGCCTGATCCCACAGGTCACTGGCGACAGCATCGTCCAGTTCCACGAAACCAGGCGGAATGCGGGCTTCGAGGGGGAAGCGCCGCAGCACGCGGCCGGCGAAAGCATGGATCGTCTCGATGCGCAGGCCGCCGGGCGTTTCGAGGGCCTTGGCGAACAATTCGCGCGCCCGGCCGATCTCATCGGGTCCGTAGGCGTCGGGAGTGTCGCCCTCAAGCTCGGCAAGCTTCTGACTGAGCTGGGAGGCATCCATCACGCACCAGCCGCCCAGGCGGTCGAACAGGCGGGCCTGCATCTCGCTAGCCGCCGCCTTGGTGTAGGTGACGCAAAGGATTGTATCCGGTTCGGCGCCGCGCAGGAGCAGGCGCGCGACACGGTCGATCAGCACCTTGGTCTTGCCGGATCCTGCATTGGCCTCCACCCAGGCGGAGTGATCGGGCAGGGCCGCGAGCGCCTGACCGCGCGCGGCGTCGTCATAGTCTCGCCAGGGCGCGGGCGTACTCATTCTTCGCCCCCCTCGTCGGTTGACCACTCTGCGCGGCGCGCCAGACGATCATAGTCCGCGACGGCCCAGACAAATTCGACCCGGGGCTTGGAATAGTAGGGCTGGCGCGGGTTCGCGTACTGGTCGATCAGGGCCTTGAGGCCTTCAAGCGCATCCTCGGCGATCTCGGCCGTGCTGCCATTGCTGAATTCGAGAGGCTGACCATTGTCGCGCTTCGCTGCTTCGGCGCTCATCGACATACGGAAGTAGATGAGCTCGGAGGTCGGCGCCGGCCCGATGTCGCCAAACGGCGTGCGCGCGGCGATCGCTGCCTCGAGCGCCAGCTGCGGTTCAAGACCGCTCTCCACCTGCGCAGCTTTCTTCGGCTGGCCAGTCTTGAAGTCGATGATGGCAAGGGTGCCGTCGGACAGAAGCTCCACCCGATCAGCTGTCGCTTCGAGCGTAACCGGCCCCGCAGCGGAAACAAAAGTTATGGACGCCGTTTGCTCGATGCGGGCGCGGACGCGCCGCGGCGCCCGTTCGGCAAGCCAGCGGACATAGGCCGCGCCTGCTCGCCGCCAGAGCGGCGCTTCCAGCCTGATCATCTCCGGGGCAGATCCGGCGGCTTCCAGGCTGGCCTCGATCAGCGGGCCGATCGCCGCTTCATTCTCGCCGTCCTCGAACCTTTCGATCGCGGCGTGAACGGCAGTGCCGCGTTCGCGTGCATCGACCTCCTCGCCAACTGCCCGTAACGGCCTGAGGCGAAGGACACGGCGCGCGTAATCGGCATAGGGATCGCGGATCAGGGTGACAACCCGGCTGGGCGAGAAGCTGCTCAGCGAGCGCGCTTCGACCGGGGGTTTCGGCGCTGGCGGTTTTGCTGGCGTGGTCATGTCTGCCCTGCGCATGGCACGCGCCCAAACGAGCGGATCGGCGCCGGCCGGAGGCGCCAGCACAGCATCTGCGGCTGCGCGTCCGCCCAACCCGCCGGCCGCGAGCGTGCGCAGCCGCCAGAGCCAACGCGATGCGACGGCCGGTTTGTCATCCACCCGTCGCGCGCGCAGCAGGACCACTTCGGGCGCATTCGCCATCTGCGAAAAGTCATGGGCCGACAAGCCGATCCGCTCGTCCGGATCGGGCAAGCCGAGCCGTCTGCGCAAGGCGCGGTTGAGGAAGGCGTCGGCTGGCGCGGGCTTTGGCCACGCGCCTTCGTTGAGGCTGGCGAGGATCATGCGGTCGCGGCGCTGGAGGCGGGCTTCGAGCGGCCCGTAGATCGCGATCCGCGGATGTTCGGGCGCATCCGGGGCTGCAACCATGCGCTGCATTACTGCTTCGGCGAACTCGGGAAACGTACTCGCCGGCATCCGGCCCATCGAGGAGGAGAGCTGAGAGAGGTTTTCGATGAACCGTGCCGACATCTCCCCGGCCTTGCCCGACCAGATGCGCGCGCCGTCGGCGGCAGGCGTTGCAGATATCGCTTCGGCAAGGCGCGCGATCGACTCGGCGGCGGCGGCGCCATCGATCATCTCGTCTGAGAACGGTGGATTGGCGAGATAATGGAGATGTTCGAGCTCGGCGATGAGTCGGGCTGCCTCCGGCTGGGGCGGATCGAGGGCGAGAAGGTGCTTGCCAAGCGCTTCGAGCGTGGCCGGGCGCGGCGGGTCGCGCAGGGCAGCGCGTTCCATCCCGCTGACCAGGGTGCGGTAGGCTTCGCGGTCGCGCCCCATGAGGACGCACTCATGTTTGAGGACAGCCAGCAGCAGGACCGGGTCTGCGGGCCGTAGAATCCAGCGCGCAAGGATGAGGAGAAGACTGCCGGGCGCGGTGCGAGCGAGCGGGATGCCCGCCGAGGGCGCAATGTCGATGCCCCAGCGTTCGAGAATGGCGGCGGTGCGGCGCGCGAGCGATGCCTGAGGCGTCACAAGCGCCGCCGAGCGGCCGGGCGTTTCAAGCGTTTCGCGGAGCAGCAAGGCGGCGACGAGAGCCTCTTCGCTTTCGTCTTCTGCTTCGATCAGGCAGACCCCGCCGAGCGCCTGCGTGACGAGGTCCTGGAGCGGTGCGGGCGCCGACAGTGCGGCCAGCCGCTCGTTCCAGTCGCGCGTCGCAATGGCGGGTGCGAGCGATTCGCTGATCAGTCGGCGTCGCGCGCGCTCGACCGGCGTTTCGGCATTTCCCGGCCACGCCTTCACCTCGCGCGGAGAGATTTTGAGGGAGGCAAAGGTAGCGCCGAATGTGTGCTGCGGATGGCTCGCAGCATTGGCGATGTTGGCCCAGTCGGTCGCGCTGAGATCGGGATCGACGCCCGGGAAGACGACAAGCCCTCGGGGCAAGTCGAGCACGGCCTGCATCAGGCGGCGCGTGGCGGCGCCGGCGCCCGTGGAGCCGGCCACGACGACAACGCCCTGCGGCGGGTTTCTGGCCCAACGCGTGGCGAGCGCCTCGGCTGCCGCAAGCCGTCGGGCCTCGGGATCAGAAAAGCCCGACTCATCAAGATACGCAGGCCAAGCCTTCATCACGATATCGAGGAAGACTGCGGAATCCTGCCAGTGTGCAGCCAGACGCGGAGCAAGTTCGCTCGTCAGAGAGTCCAGCCGGGACCAATCGACGCCGCCAACGAGGGAAGACTGATCGATGACGGCGGACAGCTCGTCCGCGGCGGCCAGCAGCGAAGCGGGTGGAAGCATCTCGCCGTCGACATTTTGCCGCCAGGCCTGCACGAGACGAGCAAGTGCGCCGCGGCGCTGCGCGGGGGAGAGGGCGGGGGGGAGGTCGAGCGCATCTGGACCGAAACTGGCGAGGCCGTCTTCCTCCTCAATCTCGCCGAGCGGCCTGATCTCCGGGGTCAGCATTGCGCCGCCCAGCGCGTTGAAGAGCGCAAGAGCAAGACCGCGCGCCGAGCGCTGGTTGGGCGTGAAGATCAGGGCGTCGCCGAGAGCTTCTGGATCTTCGCGCGCGCCTGTGGCGGCGATCAGCCCCTGTGCAAGTTCCTCGAGGAAGGCTGCAGACGGCGGCAGCGAGAACACGTTCCGACGGCCAGAGAACAGCGGAGCGTCGCTCACGCGCCCGGCCCCATCATCGCAAGACGGGCCTCCGCCTCCTCGCGACCCGCCGGATCGCCGACATGCATCCAGAAAGGCGCCATCACCGTTCCGAACAGGCGACTACGCCGCGCAAAGGCGTTCCAGTACACGTTCGCTGAAAAAGGTTCGATCGCATAGCCGCGCAGAAGTTCCGCGCGGGTGATGTGCGTGCCTGCAAAGACATAGGGTGCTGTCGCGCGTTCCCCACGGCGCTCGACCTGCCCATCTGGCGTCAGGAAGAAGTCTCCGGGGCCGCGGAAGCCCAGCGTGTCTTCCATCCGAGCCAGCAGAAGCAGGCCATCCATGCGTTGAGGATCATAGGCCGCAGCCATGTCACTGAAGGTGGAATCTCCTGCGGTCGCCCAAGTGACGTCGGTATTGATGACAAAGAAGGGCGCGTTTCCCAGGAGCGGCAGCGCCTTCAAGACCCCGCCGCCGGTCTCGAGAACCTGATCGCGCTCATCCGAGATCAATATCTCGATGTCGCGACGCTGTCGGAGATGCTCGATCATCATGTCAGGAAAATAGTGGACGTTGACGATGGCGCGGTCCACGCCCTGCGCCGTGAGCTTGTCGAGCACGCGGTCAATCAGCGTTCGGCCGCCAACCTCAATGAGTGGCTTGGGCCGGGTGTTGGTCAGCGGCTTCATGCGGGTGCCGAGACCCGCCGCCAGCAGCATTGCCGTGCTGATCCGGCTCATGCCGCAACCAGAAGGTGAGGCGCAACTGCCGTCACGAAGTCGCGCGCCTCCGATAGAGAAGGATGGCTCAGCGTCGCATTGAGCAGGCCGCGTAGCCGCGGCTGAAAATCGTCATAGCGAGGCTTCCTGTCACGCGTCACCAGGCGTGCAAAGATGCCCATGATGCGCATGACATTCATCGCGCCAAGCACGGCAAGCCGCTCCTCGAAGGCGGCGCGCGACAGGCCCATGGCGTCGACATAGGCGAGGCTCGCTGCCTCGCGCGCCTCGGGGGAGACGTCGCGCCGGGCATCGTGAAGGAGCATCGACATGTCCCATTCACCCCAACCCAGCACCGCGTCCTGGAAGTCGAGCAGGCCAACACGCGCAAGCCCCTCGCGCTGAGGTAGCCAGAGGAGGTTCTCGGCATGCGTGTCGCGGAGGATAAGGGCGCGAGGAAAATCTTCGGACTTGCCGATGAGGTTTTCCCGCACGCGTTCCCAGCGCAGGCGCGTCTGCTCGCTGACGCGCATCGCGAGATCGCGCTGCGGCATCCATTCCACGAAGAGGTCAAGGTTCGCCGAAAGCGCAAGATGATCATAGGCAAGGATGGGCCACTCGCCGCCGCGATAGGGCAGGATGCTGGGGGCTGGCGCTCGGTGCACGGCCGCCAGTGTCTCTCCGGCGGCGGTGTAGAGGGCGATCTCGTCTCCGCCGCGGCGGATCACTTCAGCAAAGAGATTGTCGCCCAGGTCTTCGAGCAGGGCGAGACCGCGCGCGATGTCGTGTTCGATCAGCTGGGGGGCGGAAAGTCCAAGACTGGCGAGGTGCCCGGCCACGGCAGCGAAGGCTTCCACGCGAGACGCAGCCAGGCGCGAGACAGCATTCCAGCCGAGCTTTACCCGTTCGCCCTCATCCGCGCCGGGCGGGCAGGGTTGGGATTCGAGCGGGGGTGCATCCATCAGCATCGCCGTCTCGGTCTTGCGGCGAAGGCGCTCGTACCGGCGGGTCGAAGCGTCGGCGTTGAGGGGTGTACGCGCGGCTTCGCCCCAGCCCGCCCTGTCCAGGAACTCCTGGATCTCTGTCGCGCGGAGATTGTTACTCATGCGGGTCAGCGCCAGTCGCCATCAAGCCGTGAACTCCAGTCGTCATGATCCAAGAGCCGGGCGATTCGCCCAGATCCGTCAAAGGATAGCCGCACTTCGAGCCGGGCGGCGGGAAGATCGGCGCCGAGACGTTCCGGCCATTCGATGAGGCAAAGCCCGCTGGCAGCGTCCTCGAGTCCCAGTTCCCGGGCCTCGCGCGCGCCCTCGAGACGGTAGAGGTCGACATGCCAGACCGGCAGGCGCGCCGTCGGGTAGGTCTGGACGAGGGTGAAGGTGGGGCTGGGTACTTCTGCCTCGGGACCTGCCAGACGCCGGATCAGGGCGCGTGCGAGTGTCGTCTTGCCAGCCCCCAGATCACCGTAGAGGGCGATGACGTCGCCGGGCCGGCAATGTCCCGCCAGGCGTCCGCCGAGCGCCTGTGTATCGGCCTCGCTGGCCAGTGGCAGGGAGAGTGTCGGGACTGGCATCGGATCGGCGTGTACCATGCCTGTTTTCGTGGTGCGACCATGCTATGACGCCGGCCAGATCGAGGGACACGGCATGTCGAGCAGGCCATCGCGCATTGTGATCATCGGCGCAGGGCAGGCTGGCGGGCAGGCTGCCTATTCCCTCCGGCTGGGCGGCTTTGACGGCGGGATCACACTGATCGGAGATGAGCCGGCGCCTCCATATCAGAGGCCGCCGCTGTCCAAGGCCTATCTCAAGGGCGAACTCGAGGCTGACCGCCTGTTCCTGAAACCACTCGATTATTACAGCGAACACATGATTGATCTCGTCACTGGCGGCGCAGCAACGGCGATCGACCTGGCCGCGCATGAGGTCAAGCTCGCGAATGGGAGAACGCTTGGCTGGGACCGACTTGTGGTCGCGACCGGAACGCGCCCCCGCCATCTGACCCTGCCGGGCGCTGACCTCGCCGGCGTCGTCGAGCTACGCACGCTCGCAGATGTCGACCGGTTGAGGGCGCTGGCTGTTGCAGGGGCACGCATGGTCGTAGTCGGTGCAGGATATATCGGGCTGGAAGCGGCTGCAGTCGGCCGCCAGCTCGG
>JBEAMJ010000012.1:0-77597 GCA_041166025.1 Pseudomonadota bacterium
TGTTCTGGGCGCTGATGGCTTCAGGGCAGATCGTCATGCGAAAGATCGATGGCTGGGAAACCATCGACCGCGGCATCGCTCACCCCATTGACCTCGCAGCTTGAGCCAATAAACATCACCCGCCGGAGACGTCGTCGCCGCCAATTCCAACACACATCGCGACACAACCGGGTGGCATTCAAAGCTTCACTTATCGTGGCGTTGAAAGAGCTTCTCGTCCCGGTCAGGTCGTTGTCCTGCACCCCGACGAACAACATGATGGTCGTGCTGGCGACAGCAAGGCTTTTCGCTATCGCGCGGCCTACATCCCTCCAGCTGATATTCAACGAGCGCTAAACGGTCAGACGTTGCCGTTCGTTCAGGGAGGCGTTTCGACTGACGCACGCCTTCATGAAGCGGCCACCGCTCTGCTGCGAGACTTCGAGCGGCCTCTTTCCAGCCTTGAGTACCAGGACGCGCTCTACGATTTGGCGCTTGCGTTGCAGGCGGCGGCGGGTGTCACTGTCGCGATCAGGCGGGCCAGTCTTGAAGCGGCCACCACTGCACGCGACTACATAGAGGCCAGTCTGTCCCGGGGGTTCTCGCTTGAAGACCTGGAGCGCGAGACAGGCCATTGCCGCTGGCAATTGTCGCGGTGTTTTCGTGCCGTGTTCGGCACCAGTCCCTACAGATACCTCACCTTGCGGCGGCTGGACCAGGCGCGCCGGATGATACGCGACGGTGGCGCGATCGCCGCAATTGCCTACGATTGCGGCTTTTCGGACCAGAGCCATTTCGGGCGCGTGTTCAAGCAGACCTATGGGCTAACGCCGAAGGCTTGGCTCAGGAGCGTGCGGCGTTCGCACGATCATTCTAGAATGGTCTAGTTCGTTGGCGCACTGAAGCGTCATGAAGACAACATCGCTGTTCTCACTGGAGCCCGCAAAGGGATGGATTCCCTGGGGGGTGCTGGCGCCATTTCTCCTGATCTTCTTTATGGCCGCGCCGGTGATCTTGACCGACGAGCCGTTCATTCAATGGGGATTCGTCGACGACCAGGGCAATCCGATAGGCGAGCACGGCCTTTATGCCTTCCTTGTCATCCCGTTTGCGATGTCTGGAGCGCTGGTGGTTGCTTGGGTCCTGTTCGTCGAACGCCGCCCGCTCAGCACGATCGGATTGACGTCGAGTGCCGCGGCGATGTCGTTTATGCGCGGGCTGGCCGTGGGCATCACGACCATCGGAGCGGTTGTCGCTACGATCTGGGCGGCGGGCGGATACCAGCCGGTCGCATTCGCGAGTGCGTTCTTTGCGCCACGCGACTTGATCACGATCGGCGTTCTATTTCTGTGTTTTGTGGTTCAGGCCAGTATCGAGGAGATCATCTTTCGCGGCTGGCTTATGTCCGCGCTGGCTCGCAAGTTTGGTGTCGCCATAGCCGTCATTCTGACATGCGCTATGTTCGCCTTGCTGCACTACACTCGAGGCCAAGAGCTACTGATCATGGCCGGCGTGTTTCTGTTTTCAGCCTTCGCGTGCCTTTGGGCGCTTAAGGCGCGCAGTATCTGGGGTGTCATGGGATGGCACGTTGGGTGGAATTGGCTCCTGGCGACAGGCTTCGAACTGCCGGTTACCGGATTGGACGCGGGCACGTCGGCGCTTGTGGTCAAGCTTGTGCCGCGCGGGCCAGATATTCTCACCGGCGGTTCGCAGGGACCAGAGGGTAGCGTGATTTGTCTGATACTCTTTGCTGGCGCGACAGCCACGCTTCTCTGGCGACTGCGGAGCACCGCCAAATAGGCGCGGAACGGCTTGGCTGTGGTTTCAGTCTTGCACTGGAGCACAGCCAGGCTTCTTGCGGTCGCCTCGGTCACTGTGATCGGCAGGTATCGGGTGAGCATCCGCCTGCACAGCAGCGCAGGAGCGACTGGCAGTTCATGCGTGAGCCTGCCAATCTTGGTAATGCCGCAAGGCCGTGAAGTCGTGGCCCATTCCAATCATTGAGTCCTAACCGAAGTGTCGGGTGCACCCGCTTGGTACTGTTTGGGCGCGGCAGCACCTCAATGATCCGACCGCGCTGAAGGCCGGAAGTCTGGTTCAGCCGGGTTGGCGGCCAGGAGCCGAGGTCGGCGCTTCTCCGGCTTGTCTGCGGACCAATTGCGGCCGTACTCTCGTTGGATGGCGCACGATCAGCACGATCACGACGACGATCACCCCGACAACGAGCTTGACCCCATGACGGCGCGGGTTCGGGCGCTGGAATCCATTCTCGTCGGCAAGGGGCTCGTTAATCCTGCCGCCATCGACGCCATCATCGAAACCTATGAGGAGAAGATCGGACCCCGCAATGGCGCGCATGTCGTTGCAAAGGCCTGGACCGATCCAGACTTCGCTGTCTGGCTCAAGACAGACGCCTCAGCGGCGATAGCTTCCCTGGGGTATACGGGTCGGCAGGGTGAACACATGCGCGCGGTGTTCAACACAGCGGGCGTACACAACCTGGTCGTCTGCACGCTGTGCTCCTGTTATCCCTGGTCGGTGCTCGGTCTACCGCCGGTCTGGTACAAGTCGCCGCCCTATCGTTCGCGCGCAGTCATGGATCCGCACGGCATCCTGGCGGAGTTCGGACTTGTGCTGCCCGCGGACACATCTGTCCGTGTCTGGGATTCCACTGCGGAATTGCGCTATCTCGTCATTCCGCAACGTCCCGCCGGGACCGACGATCTCGACGCCGAGGCGCTTGCCGGCCTCGTCACCCGCGACAGCATGATCGGCGCCGGCCTCGCACGATTTCCGGCCACGCCATGAACGGACCACAGGATCTCGGCGGACAGATGGGCTTCGGGCTGGTCGCCCCCGAGATCGACGAGCCTGTATTCCACGCGGGGTGGGAAAAGCGCGTGCTTGGCCTCACCCTTTGTGCAGGCGCGCTGGGCAAATGGACGATCGATGAAAGCCGCCACGCGCGCGAGTCATTACACCCGGCGGAATACTACGCGTCGAGTTATTACGAGATCTGGATCAAGGGGCTTGAGGCTCTGCTGCTCCGGCATGGCTTGGTCACGGAGGCTGACCTCGCCGCAGGAAAAGCGGTCGATCCGGCGCCTGGCGTCATGCAGGTCCTGACTGCAGACGACGTGCCTGCCAGATTGGCGCGTGGCGGGCCGTGCGACCGGCCGATGCCGACCCCGCCGCGCTTTGCTGTTGGCGATCGCGTTCGCACGCTCAGGACCAACCCAGTCGGTCACACCCGCCTTCCACGCTATGCCCGCGACTGTGTGGGGACGATCGAAGCGGTGAACGGCGGTTTTGTGTTTCCGGACACGAATGCACACGGAGCGGGTGAAGCGCCGGACTATGTCTACACGGTCGTGTTTACGGGCCAAGCGTTGTGGGGCGAGTCAGCGAGCCCAGGCCTCAGCGTCAGCATCGATGCATGGGAGAGCTATCTTGTCGCGGCTTGATCTCGCCCCTGATGCACCTGTCTTCGCGGAGCCATGGCAGGCCGAAGCCTTCGCAATCACTGTCGCGTTGCATGAACGCGGCCTGTTCAACTGGAACCAGTGGGCTGAGGCGCTATCGACGCAGGTGAAGGCGCCCGGCGGGGACAACTATTTCGCTGCCTGGCTCACGGCGCTCGAAAGCCTGCTGGTATCTCTGAATGTCACCACGACGAGCGACATAGATTCATTGACCGAAGCCTGGCAGCGCGCAGCACATGCCACACCGCACGGCCAGCCAATCCTCCTCGAGAACGATCCCACAAGGTCGAACGTAGGCGAGTGACAGGAGTGGGACGAGCTCCTGCCTGACCAGCAAGTGAGAAGCGTCCGGCAGGTCACGCGCGGCCCCGTCATCAGCAGCATTGTCGGACGCAGGAGAAGTGGGGTCCATAGCTGTCGTTCGTTGTTCCGGCTTGGAGCTGCCCCGACATCTTGAGGGCGCGCCAGTCGCTATCCCACTGCTCGCGTCTCGATCGCCAGCGCTAGGCTTCGCGGCGCATATCGGACGCGGCAGCCTGCTTAACGAGATCGCGGATCAGCAGCAGTGCAAGGCGCACCTCGATAGGCTTGTCGATGACTGCGCCAGCGCCTGCGGCGCTCAGCCTCTCGCGAATAGCATGAGACTGATCTGACGTGCAGGCGAGGATCGGCATGCGGGAAAGGCGCGGGTCGGCTGCTTCGCGCAACCAAATGGCAAAGTCGGACCCCGACTCGTCAGGCTCAGCCAAGTGCTCGTCTATCACGACCAGATCGACGTTCCGCGAAGTGAGCGCTTCCTTTGCCGCTTCGATACTGGCGGCGCCGATATACTGCATGCCTGCCGCCGCGAGCAGTGTGGCCCAGATCTCCTGGATGCGCTCATGGTCATCGAGCACCAGGACGGTAAGTTGGGCGGGTGATGACTGCACGGTTCAAGTCCTCCACCGCTGGGGGTCTATGCAGCTTTGCGAGTCGGCTATTTGTTCAGGGTCAAGGGCTGTCGAGACGCGCTCCGCCGAAGCGGCCCATGGCCCCTGCGGAAGGCTGGAGGAAGGCGGGGCAAATGAGGCCAACCGCGGTGGTCGCAGACCCTTGCGTGTTGCAAGGCTCTGCGCTGACGGCTGCCGCGATGATCCACTGATGCGGGACCCGCGGGCAAGCCAAGCACGTTGGGATCGCGATTAGCGCTCGTTGCGCTCACCCAAAAGCGCAGGTGGTCCCTCGCCCTCCGCCACTTAGCTTCACAAGCGGTGTGCCCGGCGGCCAGCCGCACGCGCACGTTCGAGGGAATGGCGATCACCGAAGCGCCCGCAACGTCGCTGTGACCAGGGATGCAGGAGCCGATGCACCGATGCTCACGCGGACCTGGTCGAACTCAACAAGAATGACCGGCTCATGGGATCCGACGTCCCCTCGTCGTAGTGCTTCGGCTAACACGACCCGCGAGAGCCTCTCGGTCGCGGTCAAGCGGTCCCGCCGCCACTTGTAGATGAGACTGGTCGAGACCTCGAACTGGCGACCTACATCAGCCACCACAGCGCCCGGCGCAAACGCCGCCGCGAGGATCGTCGCCCGTTCCGCCGGGCTCCAACGCCTGCGCCGCTCGGGGCCGGTCAACAAGGTCACCTGGGTCATGCTGTGCAGCTATGCGCGCTCACAAGGACGGCTTAAGCGCGCAGCAAACTACCCCGCTCCCCGCCCCACAAGGCGGCCCTCACCGAAGCGATACATTTCTGGCGCGGCGTACCGTATTTGTCGGCGAGACGTATGACTCGATCAAAGCGTCCGTCGGTTTCATGGCGTGGTCGCTCGAGACCGCGCGAAAGCTTTGCCGCCGCCAAGGCTTCCGACACGAGCTGCAGTTCCATCCCGGAGAAGTTCTCAGGAACGCCGATTTCACGCTCGATGTCTTCAAGTTGCTGCTGCCTTGAATAATCCGTCGGCCCGATCTGAGCGCCGCCTTCCACGACCTCACCCACATTTAGAAAGTTGTGGGCGAGATCGATGCGCTCTTTTGCGATGGTCTCTTCGACAATCCAGGTGCGGTCATGGATTGTGACGGGTGCTCCGTGGGCCTTAGCCAACTCGTCTTCCAGTTTCGCGCGCTCTTTCGCGCGTGCGTGCTGGCTCGTGATGAAGAAGATGCGTGCATACTTCCGCCCGGTGGCGACGATGCCTTCAACATCGCGCTGCGCTTTCGCTTTCCATGTTCGTTGGGAGCTGATGGCAAACGCCCAGGTCTCGTTCGCTTCCTTGCGCAGCCCTTCATAGCAGCGCTCGGTGATCTCTTCGGTGACCGGCAGCGTTTCCGTATCAACCTTGCTCTCGCCGCCACCTTCAGGGGCCTGTTTGCGCGCGTAGGTCCGGGCAGATCGCCCGCTCGCAGAGCTTGCGGCAGAACAGCTCAAAGTCATGCGTCTGGTTGCGCGCGGTGATCGTGCTGAGATGATATTCGAACTGATCAGCAGCCAGGTTGATCGCGGTCCGCCGGGTGGAGTCCGAGTAATACTCAGGTCGCAGCTGCCGCATGAAGACGGACGGCCTGATCCCAAGTGGGACAACATTTTCTGGCTGATTGGGGACTTTCGGTCGGCGAGTCATGCGCGAACATTAATAGAACACAAAGGCGCGTACCTCAACGCCGCTATCGCTCTGTCCGGTGTGCCCTTTGGTTCCAAAACATTGATTAGTTAGGCAAGAATATACCAAGGGTGGATTTCTGGCGGAGTTAACAAAGTCAGGAGCCGAAAGCGGCTTCCGACATCATCGTAAAATATGCTATGAATATACCATGAGTATAGCGCGATCCGACAAACTGAAGCAACTGCTGGCGGGATGGGAGTCTGGCACGGTGATGACGCGCGCGCGCCTGAAGGCGCTCGGAATCACGCCCCAGCACACGCAGAAATACGTCGGGAGCGGTTGGGTGGAGGCAGTCGGCGCTGGCGTCTTCCAGCGCCCCGGTACAGGCTTAACCTGGCAAGGAGCGCTGCATAGCCTGCAATCGCAACTCGGGCTCAAGGCGCACGTCGGCGCACTGACCGCGCTCGCGGGAGACGGACACGTACATTTTGCGCGGCCCGGCGGGGAGAGGGCGTATCTCTTTGCCGCGCCCGGTGTGACCTTGCCCAAATGGTTTCGCGAATACCCGTGGCCTGATCGCGTGATCCTGACGCAAACGAAGTTGCTGCCGGCAGGACTCGGGGTACGCGAGACGACGCTCGGTGGTTTCAAACTCATGGCCTCGACGCCTGAGCGCGCGATCCTTGAAGCGCTCCAACTCGCGCCGAAAGAAGTCGATCTGGTCGAAGCCTATCAGGTGCTCGAAGGACTACAGACCTTGCGCCCGAAACTCATGCAGGAGCTGCTCGAAGCCTGCACGTCGATCAAGGTCAAGCGGCTCTTTCTGTTCATGGCGGAGCGGGCCGCGTTGCCAGTCATGAAACGTCTCGACCAGAACGCCATCCAGCTTGGCAGCGGCGACCGCACGCTCGCGCCCGGTGGCGCCTATGTGGCGAAATTTGGCCTCGTCGTACCCAAAGAATTGGCCGTCCATGAATGAGACCTACCGCACCCAGATTCGCTTGCTGCTCGATGTGCTGCCGCTGGTGGCCGAAGAGCACGACTTCGCGCTGAAGGGCGGCACCGCGATCAATCTTTTCGTGCGTGATCTGCCACGCCTCTCGGTCGACATCGATCTCACGTATCTCCCGCTTGATGACCGGGACACGGCGTTCCACAAGATCGCGGAAGCGCTTCGACGCATCAAGGCGCGGATCGAGGCCATCTCAGGCAGCCGCACGACACTGGTCGATCAAGGCGGTGGCATGGAGGTGAAACTCCAGGTGCAACGCGGCCGCACGCGGATCACGATCGAGGTGAACCCGACGCTGCGCGGCCACCTCATGCCCGTTCGCGTTCTGCCAACCGTGCCTCGTGTCGAGGAGCAGTTCGAAGCCTTCGTCGAAATGTCCGTCGTTGCACACGGCGAACTCTTCGGCGGCAAACTATGCGCGGCGCTTGACCGGCAGCACCCGCGCGATCTCTTCGATGTGCGCGGCCTGCTGGACGCGGAAGGGATCACGGACGAGGTGCGTCACGGCTTGATCGCAGGGCTGGTCGGTCACAACCGGCCGATCAGCGAGCTCATAGCGGGCCGCATGCAGGACCGAGAAGCGGCTTTCAATGCCGAGTTCGCGGGCATGACGCTCGCGCCTTTCGATTATCCCGCTCATGCAGAAACCTATCGCCAGATGATCGATGCGATCCACCGCGAGCTGACCGCTGACGACAAAGCCTTCCTCTTGAGTTTTGAGGCGGGCGCTCCAGCCTGGAACCGCTTTCCGTACGCGGACCTCGCAGGTCTACCCGGCGTGCAGTGGAAACTCATGAACATCCAGAAGCTGCAACGGGCTAATCCGGCCAAGCATCAGCAGGGCATCGACGCCCTGAGGCGCGTGCTCGGCGCCTAGCTCGTGACGTTATGCGAGAGCTCCAGGTCGCATGTGCAGGTCGATCAGGCTTGCGAACGTGTCTTTCCGACTGATGGGTTTGACGGTTGGGTCGATCTCCTTGTCGATCGCCCGCTCACGTTCGCGCGCCCACTCTTCAGCGTCGCTCTAGCGCAGAAAGGTCTTACATAGAGAATGGCCGTCCCGGCGTACCTGGGCCCGCCATTTGCCCCGACGCTTGTCGATGGACGCCATACCATGCAGCTCCGCCTTCGCGCGTCCCAGCGACCTAATCGAATCTGGTCACGCTCCGGTCACACGCAGACTGGAAAAGCCCGGAAAAATGCGGAACACAGGTCAAACGCGCGGTTACAAATCAGAACATCTAGTTCACTGATGTTCCAAAAACACATGAAAAATCCATCTCATAAGTTCTGTATTGCGCCCATGATGGATTGGACGGATTGCGCCTGATTTATAAGGCTTTTCTTCTCGTCGTGTGCAGGCTGTGTTCAGTGTCGCGAGAGGACTCGCTCCCGGGGAGCACGGGAATGTGCAAACGGTGCGCGAGACGAAGTTCGGGAACTCAGGAGGGTGCCGGGAGATAGGTCGCTCGTTTGTCCATGTTCTTCTTCACCGGGTTGACCCTGGGGCTGCAAGAGCCCGACGGCTCGTAGGCGTCAAACATCAGCGTGGTATGTTGCCTAACAAGACACGCGAAAGTCAGACCGGTTCTCAACGTCCTTTGTCTATCGCCGCGATCATCGCTAGTAGCCGCCATCGACTCTTAGCAGGGCCCCGGTTGTGAAAGAAGAATGGGGACTGGCTAGGTAGAGCGCCGTTGTAACGATCTCTTCCGGACGGCCCGGACGCCCAAGAGAATTGTCTGCGCGCTCACGGGCCGAAGCGGGCCATGCCGCGGCAATATCGGTGAGGAAGGGGCCCGGCGAAATCGTGTTGACTCTGACCTTCGGCGCGTACTCACGGGCGAGCGACACGGACATGGCATTAAGTGCGGCCTTCGCGCCGGCATAGGGAACGACTGTCGGCGTCGGCATTAACGCTGCGTTCGAAGAGACATTGATGATCACTCCGCCATCACCTTGGTTCATTCGATGCGCGATCTGCGAGGCGAGACGAAATGGTCCCTTGAAATTGAGGCCGACTACGCTGTCGAAGAGTTGCTCGCTGACTTGATGCGACGGCATAGGCGGCGACATCCCGGCATTGTTGACGAGAACATCAACGCGCCCAAATTCTGCGTAAGCGGCTTCAACAAGGGCGTCAATTTCAGCCCATCGCGCCATATGCGTCGAATGCGCCATCGCACGTCGGCCAAGCTGACGTACTTCAGTGGCTGCTATCTCGCACATTTCGAGTTTACGGCTAACGATGATGACGTCCGCGCCTGCATGCGCGAACGCCTGCACCATCTGACGGCCAAGACCGCGGCTGCCTCCTGTCACCAGCGCAACTTTGCCGCTCAGATCGAAGAAATCTGTCGCCACGGTTCAGCCTCCCCAGCGCTTCAAAAGGGTCTCGGCGCCAGATAGCCACTGGTCAATGCCAACGCGAAAAGCGTCCAGGTCAACTCCGGTCGGATCCTTTTTTCCTTCCAAGTATCTGGCATAGACGCCGTGTGCGATCGCCGCTGTCCTCCACAAATTGAAGCCGTAGTAAAAGTCGAGATCGGTAAGGTTGATGCCCGTGCGCGCGGCGTAGTGGTTCGCCAATTCAGCGCGGCTTGGAAAGCCCGGTGGGGCTGTGGCCACGATGAGGCTCTTCGGCGGCGCGGTCGCCGACTCAGGAAATTGTAGCAGGGCGTAGGAAAGGTCAGCCAACGGATCGCCAATGGTGCTGATTTCCCAGTCAATCACCGCTGCTACCCGGGCGCTCTCGTCGATGAGGCAGTTGTGGAGGCCGAAGTCACCGTGGACGACCCGCGCGGGGGCGCCGGCCGGCGACTTCTCCAGCATGAACCGCTTCAAGTCGTGAGCGCGTGGGTCGTCGTAGTTTGCAGGGCCTGCCGACGCGACCCACGACTTGTACCAAGCAGAAATCTGACGAGCGACATAGTTGTCCGGTTTGCCCAATGCGGAGAGCCCGATATCGAGCGGATCGAGGCTGTGGAGCGTCGCAAGCACTTCGATGAAGTTGAACGCCAACGGCCGACGAAGCGCCTCCGGAATATAGCGACGGGTGTCCTCGGCCGATGCGAGAGTATGCCCGTCGACAAAGCCCATCAGATAGAACGGGGCGTCTGCGACGCTCCTATCGTCGCAGAAAGCAAGCGGCGAGGGGACAGGGACATCTGTCGGCTCGAGCGCGCATATCAGCGCCCACTCTCTGTTCATGTCATGGGCTTTCGGAATAAGCTTGCCGAGCGGAGGCCGGCGTATCACCGCACGACGCTGCTGGTCATCGGTGATCAGATACGTCAGGTTGGAGTGACCGCCCGGCAGTCGTTTCCATGTCAGGGGCGGAGCGAGCGAGGGGACTTGCAGCCGAATCCAGGCTTCAACAAGCATCGTGTCGAATCCTGGCGTCGCGCTGTTGCTCACCTGCGCGTTTCCCCCTTGAGCGCCGACGGAGCTTGGCGGGCGAGCTCAGCGCGGCCCACGACAACATGATGAACTTCGTCGGGCCCGTCGGCCAGACGAAGCAGTCGTTGGTTCATGTACATGGCCGATAGTGGCGACCATTGCGAGATGCCTGTAGCGCCGTGAATCTGGATCGCCCGATCGATTATCTCGCAGGCGCGTTCTGGAACCATCGCTTTTGCCATGCTCACCCAGACCCGTGCTTCACGATTGCCGAGTACATCCATGGCGCGCGCCGCCTTTAGGACCATGAGCCTCATCGCCTCGATCTCGATGCGCGCCCGCGAAATCCACTCCAGGTTTTTGCCGAGGCTTGCCAGCGGCTTGCCGAAAGCGACCCGCGAAGTGGCGCGTTTTACCATGAGTTCTAGTGCGCGCTCCGCTTCGCCTACCGAACGCATGCAATGGTGGATTCGACCGGGCCCGAGGCGCACTTGCGAGATCTCGAAGCCGCGCCCTTCGCCCAAGAGGATGTTCTCCTTCGGCACTCGAACGTCATTGAACCGCAGATGCATGTGGCCATGCGGGGCGCCATCATGGCCGAACACATGCATCGGGCCCACGATTTCAAGTCCGGGCGCGTCGATCGGCACGAGGATCTGTGACTGTTGCAAGTTTGGCGGAGCATCCGGATTGGTCTTCACCATGCAAATGATGATCTTGCAGCGCGGGTCGCCAGCGCCTGAGATGTAATATTTTTCTCCCGTGATCACCCATTCGTCGCCGACGAGCGTTGCTCGCGTGCTGATGTTGCGCGCGTCCGAAGACGCAACGTCAGGCTCTGTCATGGCGAAGGCCGAGCGTATTTCACCCTTCAACAAGGGTTTGAGCCATCTCTCCTTTTGCTCCGGCGTGCCAACGCGCTCAAGGACTTCCATATTGCCGGTGTCGGGCGCTGAGCAGTTGAGAGTCTCTGAGGCGAGGTGGCTCTTACCGAGTTCAGCTGCGATGTACGCGTAGTCAAGGTTTGTAAGGCCGCGTCCTATCTCCGAGGTTGGCAAGAAGAAATTCCAAAGTCCCGCAGCTTTGGCCTTGGCTTTTGCGGTCTCCAGAAGTTCCAGTTGACCGGGCGCCCATTCCCATCGCTCCTTGCGGTTTCGGCCGAGCCGGAAGAACTCCTCGGTGATTGGTTCGACGTTCTCAGCGATGTGCTTCTTGACTGCGTCAAGAAGCGGCTGCGCTGCTTCCGACATGGCGAGTTGGTTCAGTGCTGCTTCGAGTTCAGGCGTAGAAGTGGACATTCGAAGCTCCTGGATGCGGCATCGGGTAGGGCGGCCTTACCGGTAGATGACAAACCTACTAGAGAGTAGAATACTGCCCATGGCAAGTTGGCCCTAGTCCGAGGAGTAGCGAGCATGACGAGCAAAGAGGGATTTAGGGGCCGCGTCGCCGTGATCACGGGTGGAGCGAGCGGCATTGGCTTGGCGCTGGGCGAAGCGCTGGCGCGCGAGGGATGCAAGCTCGTTTTGGCGGATGTGGAGCGCGAGCCGCTGAGAGCTGCTCAAGCGAAGCTCATAGCGCTGGGTGCGGAGGTTCTTAGCGTTCCGACCGACGTGGCAAATCGCGATGACATGCTGCACTTGGCTGAGGCGACCTGGACGCGCTTCGGCGCGGCGCATCTGATTTTTCACAACGCCGGCGTCATGGTTTTCGGGCCGACGCAGGCCATGACCCAGGCGGACTGGTTGTTCAATATCAACGTAAATTTGTGGGGTCCGATCCACGGTGTGGAAGCGTTCGCCAGCAGAATGGTCGCTCAAGGCGAAGGTGGGCATCACGTTTTTACGGCCAGTTTCGCGGGCATAGTTCCGAATATGAATTTCGGCCCTTACAATGTGGCCAAAGCCGGCGTGGTCGCGCTTGCGGAATCGCTCAGAAAGGACCTGCGCGGCACGGGCATTGGCGTCTCAGTGCTGTGCCCCATGATCGTCAACACCAACATAGAGAAAAGCACGCGCAATCGGCCTGCAGAACTCGGGGGACCCATCACGCTGGAAATCACGGAAGAGCACAAGGCGCATTATGGGCGCGTGCTGACGCCGGAAGCGGTCGCTGATCTTGTCTTGGAGGGCATTGGGAGCAACCGCCTGTACATTCACACCCATGTGGAGGCGAAGGAGATGTTTCAAGCGCGCGCGGACCGCATCCTGTCGGCATTTGAGTACGCGTTATGAATTTGGCCGGACTTGCTTGGGCGAGCGTCGCGGTCAGCCATGGTCGTCGCCGCAAATGTGATTCCAAATGAGGCCTCGTCGATAGTCTGCGGGTTGGCGCGCATGAACCTCACGAGCCTCAATGACCACGTCGCCAGCTTCCAGCAGAACGGTTGGGTGCTGATCCCAGGATTCCTGCGGGCCGATGAGATCGAAGCGGCGTATGACGGACTCTTTTCCCTCTATCCGACTCCCGAGGCGTTTCATTCGGGCCAAGCGGACTTCCGCAGCCCCCAATTCCTCGCCAACGCCGGCGCCACGGCGAACGCCGGCGATGAGCCGCGATTCCGTCCCATGCAGTTCGCTGGGCTACGCGAGTTCCCCTTCGCGGATCAAACGCTGAATCTCCTCGCCTTGCATCCGTCCATCATTTCTTTGGCGGAGGCGCTGTTGCGAACGCGCGATGTCCGCCTCTATCAAGCCGAGACGTTTGCAAAATACACGGGCGTCACTCAATACGACCAGCCATTCCATGTCGACTATACAAACCAGTGATGCTCCCTCCCCGCCGCGACGGCCGCTACGGCCAGGTGCAGATGTTCCTGTACCTCTCCGACGTCACCCCAGATCTTGCTCCCACCCGCATCGTCAGCCGAATGCTTACGGATCATGTCCCGCTCGCGCAGCTCAACTCGCTTGGAACGAAGTTCGATTCTGAACATGTCGTGGCCTGGGAGGCCGCTTCCGAAAGCGCCGCAGGCCCGCGCGGCTCGCTGCTTGTGTATGCCGCAGACGTTCTGCACAGGGGCACGTCATTGGATAAGCCGGGCGGAGCGCGCTTCATATACAGTTTGGGTTACAAGGCAGCGGGCGCGGACTGGGTTGGCGCAAACCCGTGGCCGCGCAAAGGCTTCTACGAAGCATGGGAGCCGCTCGTAAGCCGATGCAGCGTTCGGCAACTTGAGGCGCTCGGCTTTCCCCCTCCTGACCATGACTACTGGGACGAGACAACGCTGCAAGGCGCGGCGGAGCGCTATCCAAACCTCGACCTCACAGCATGGAAAAGGGCGCTTGGGAGGCCGCGCGATGCCCGGTGACCGTATGCGCCTGCCGGCGCGCGATATCCCGCTGCCCTTGAGCGTCAGCGCGCAAGCGCGGGCCGCTCTCGCAACGGGCGCTGCAAGAGAGACGATAGCCAGCCCAGAGCTCGGAGATGTCGCAGGCTGGCGCGCCTACGTCACCGCCATGAATGCACGCATGCAACCTTACGAAGAGATGGTTTGGTCATCGCCGAACTTCCAAATCGACGTCGAGCGTGTCGGCGACATCGACGCGTACGTCCTGGCGCGAAAGGGCGCCGGCGAAGCGGAAGATCGCAAGGTAAACTTCTTTCTACATGGCGGCGGCTGGGTGTGTTTCGGGGGCCGCACGATTGTACTCCCCGCCGCAGCGGCGGCGCATCAATTCGGCGGCACGGTCTATGCGCCCGATTACCGAATGCCGCCTGATCATTTCTTTCCGGCCGCCTTGGACGATTGTTTGGCCGCTTATCGGGAAGTGCTGCGCCGATTCAGTCCGGGGTCTGTTCTTGTCACGGGCGAGTCTGCAGGCGGCAATCTCGCGGCGGCTTTGATGCTGAAGGCGAGAGATGTCGGGCTGCCGCCCCCTGGAGCCTTGTACCTCAACACGCCGGTGCTGGACCTGACGCACTCAAGCGATAGCCTCGCCACAAATTGGGGCGTTGACGTGGTTCTGAGCAGCGGCGTGCAGGGGGTGGCCGACTTTTATCGCAATGGCGCAGACCCCAGGGACCCCTACCTCTCGCCGTTGCTTGGAGACCTTAGTCGCGGTTTCCCGCCGACCTACCTTCGAACCGGAACCCGCGATCTCTTGCTCTCTGATACGGTTCGCATGCACGCCACGTTGCGCAAGGCGGGCGTGGAGGCCGATCTTTATGTGGGAGAGGCCATGCCGCACGGCGGTTTTGCAATCCTCGGCGCCGAAACGCCTGAAGATGTCGACGCGCGCGCTGACCTCGCGCGATGGCTTTCGTGGCGCTGGATCGCCAGGGATTGATCGCAGCTCGGGCTCTGACGAATCAGGTCACGCCGCCGGGCGAGGTTGGCAAGGCGCCCACGAGGCCACCACAGACGGGCAGGGCTTGGCCGTTCACGTAGGACGAATCGTCCGTTGCGAGGAAGAGCGCCACAGACGCAATCTCCGAAGGATCGCCAATCCGCTTGAGTGGATTGAGCGCGCTGCCATCGCCGCCGCGAGCGCGTTTCACGGCGCCGCTATCGTACATTTTCGTCTCGATGAGGCCCGGGCAGATGGCGTTGACGCGAACGCCCGTACCGTAAACGCCAAACGCCATGCTATTGGCCATGGCGATCACGCCGCCCTTGCTGGCGCCATAGGCGACGACGCCGGCATTGCCGCGTATTCCCGCGACGCTGGCAGTCATGATGAAGGACCCTTTGCCTTGCTTGGCCATGTGTGGAAGCACGTGCTTGAGCAAGATGTAGGGGCCGACAAGATTCACATCCAACACTTGCTTGAATTGTTCGACGGAAGATTCCATGCCGAGCGCGAGGCGTTTTTCGCCGTTCTCTTCTATGTAAGCGCCAATGCCGGCATTGGCGAAGGCCACATCGAGCCTTTCGAATGTGCTCACGGTCTGCGCGACAAGCGCGGCAACATCGACCTCATTGCTTGCATCCCCTCGAACAGCAATGACCTTCCCTGGTCCCCCGGAAGCGAGGCGCTGAGTTTCCTTGACACTGTCTTCAGTGATATCGAAGGCTGCAACTTGAGCGCCTTCTTTGGCAAACAACAGCGTTGTCGCTCGACCAATTCCGCTACCGGCGCCGGTGATGATGGCGACTTTCCCTGCCAGTCTCATGGTAGCCTCGAGTTGTTGACGCTGTTGAGGCGCGTGACCGCTTCGGGTAGCGCGCCGGCGCGAGACGCGGGGGCACTCTTCCGCACCCTCAGCCAGACCAGTCAAGGATAGTCAAAGCTACCATAAAGTAAATAAAAATACTACGCGGCTAGCTTGCGGCTAGCGCGGCTCCAGCCCCTTGAGAAATAGGTCCATCAAGAGCGCGAGCAGCTGGTTGTGATTGTAGTGGGACTTTTTTTCGTTGTACCAGATCGGCACCCAGAGGATCGAACTGACAAGCGCTCGCTCTACGATTGCGGCGTCGGGGATATGGATGCTGCCGTCGCCCTCGGCGTCGCGGATCAGTTCAACAAGGCGATCTGACTGTGCGAAATAGGCTCGGTTCACCTCGCGACGTTTCGCGATCCCTAGCGAGTTGTCCTGCCAAAGCCTAGGCAGTCCCGAGTCTGGGGACCAAACAAATTGCGCATAGGCGCGGATGAAAGTTTCAATTTTTTTGATGCCGGAACCCTTGCAGGCGAGCGCTTCGTCGATCGCTTGCGCCTGTTGGCTGGCAATACGCAGATGGCACAACGCAACAAGCTCTTCTTTGTTGCGTACATAGTAGTACACTGAGGGCTTGGTGACGCCCAGCGCGTCTGCGACATCGTCTAGAGAAGTGCCTGCCACGCCGTGGTCGTGGATCAGCTTTGCGGCAACGGCGACAATGGCGTCTCGCTTGTCCTGGTGCTGCACGCTGCGCTCGAACGGGTTGGTTGAGACCCTTCCGGCTCGTCGTTTTGGGGGAGGGGGCTTGGTCGCTCTCTTTGAGTTGGCTGTTCGCCCGGCGCTTGCTGTCACTGCAGTACGTCCCTTTTCGGTTAGGTCAAACGTACTTTGGACCGTGTGCCCAACCGCTGAGACCGTGTCTCGCCAAGTGCCGCTTGCATATCACGTCGCGTGCTTTGCAGACAAGGCCGCGTCGCTCCCGCGACAGTAGGGCCTGCTGTGGTGACGGGGCCTAGAGTAGATTAACCTACCGGGCGAGTGGCCGCCAACCAGCGGGAACCGCCGGTGCGGTGGTTGTTTCGGGTCGGGCGCGGCGCCTCTGGATCGTGCTTTGCGCCGGCTGTCGCGATTCGCCTGAAGATCTGTCGGATTTCGCCAGGGCCTTGGCGCGGGCTCGGGCGCATAGGTGGTTTTGGAGCAGAGTCCGCGTCGGACCGTCGGCTGTAGGAGGGGCATGAGGTGGGCTTTGTGTGGCGCTGGCGGCACAATGCTTCGCAAAGACCCACAAGTGCGATGCAAGCGCGTGCTGCTGTATCGCCATGCTCCCGAAGCTACCGTAGAGTAAGAGGAAATACCGCATGATAGATGCGGCACAAGGCTGAAGAATGACGGGGAGGTTGTAATGACATTGAAGAACGTCACCAGAGCGTTGGCAGTGGCCGTGGCAGCAGCGGCTGGCGGCGGCGGCTTCGGTGTTGCTGAGGCCCAGGAGTCTGGACCCACAACCACAGAGGAGACGATCGTGGTCACGGCGACCCGCCGTTCGACGGACTTGCAGGATACGCCGCTTTCCGTCAGTGCGTTGTCCGGAGAGCAGCTTGAGGAGCGCGGGCTGGTTTCCGTCGCCGATGCGGTGCAACAAACGCCAGGCGTCTCCTTGACCAGCAACCAACCAGGCACAAACGAGTTCATTATTCGGGGCGTCGGGACCTCGACGAGCTACGCCACGCTAGCGGGAGCGATCACGAACGCCACAACGGCCACCTATCTTGACCAACTGCCCGTCACCAACACTGTACAGAAGACGCCGGATTTCCGCTTCATTGATCTTGATCGCATCGAGGTGCTGCGCGGACCGCAGGGCACGCTCTATGGGCAAAGTGCGATGGGCGGCGTTGTACGCTACATCACCAATCGGCCAAGCACGGAGGGTTTGGCCGGCGGATTTAACGCCTACTCATCCATCACCGAAGACGGCGGCTTGAATCTCGGCGGCGACGGTTACCTCAACCTCGCGCTGTCCGATACGCTAGCGTTGCGCGCGGTGGGGTATGCCTATGGCAACGCCGGATTCATCGATGTCGTTGGCACCGCTTTCGATGAGGACGCGAACAACGAAGAGACGCTCGGCGGACGTTTCGCTTTGCGCTGGACGCCCACCAATCGCTTCACGGTTGACCTGACGGCGCTCTACAACGAAGTCAATTTGGGCAGCCTACAGCTTATCTCATCAACCTACCCTGTAGATTTCAATCTCTTCACGCCGCCGGTGGTGACGCCAGTGAGCACGGATACGTTGGAGGTAGAACACCTTCAGCCATCTGAAGAGAGCGCGTCGGTGCTCGGCGCTGAGTTCTTGTATGAGTTTGGCGGCTTCAATGCCAATCTGATCCTCGCGCACAGGGAAACCGACTCCGACTCAACGTTTGAGTCTTCTGAATTCGTGGGAGTCACAGACGCCTATTTCGGTCAACGCACGATCGGGAACAGCGAGAACGACACCGCCGAGTTCAGGCTTACGTCCACCGGGGACGGCAACTTCATCGACTGGAACGTCGGCGTCTATTACGAGGACACCGGCGGGCAGATCGGAGCGCGCGCGGTAGCGTTTGGCGATCCCTTGCTCTTGAGCTTCTTCCCGCACAACAATCCACCCGGAGGGTTCGTCGTTCCCGGAGATGTCGTAACTGACAATGGCAGGCAGCTCGATTACCAAGAGACATCGGTATTCGGTGAGCTTGCATTCAATCTTAGTTCGGCGCTGAGCATTACAATTGGCGCACGTCACGCTGATATCGACACGAATTACCAGCGTACTTTCGCAAATGGAACCAACGATGCGGCGGCCGCCTCTCTGGTGGGCGTTTCGCAGGCGACATCAGAGAGCGTCGATACCTACAGGTTGAACATCAGTTATCAGGCGAGCGATGACGTGTTGTTCTACGCGAATGCGGCCTCTGGTTACAGACCTGGCGGTTTCAATCCTGGAGTTTCCTTCCCGGTTGTCATCCCAGACAGCGCCTATGTATCAGACACTCTCTGGAACTATGAGGCTGGCGTCAGGACGTCCTGGCTCAACAATCGGCTTATTTTGAACGCTGCGGCCTATCAGATTGACTGGTCAGACATGCAACTCGCCACGATTGACCTGGCGACATTCTACACCGCGACCCGCAATGTCGGCGAAGCACAAATCAATGGGCTGGAGTTGGAGGCTTTTTTCCGGGCGACCGATAGTTTGGCGCTCTCGGCGAATTACACGTACGCAAAAGCCGAAATATCTGAACCCACGAATCTAGGCTTCCTCGTCTTAGCGGAGGGCGATCGTCTTCCCGGCACGCCAGAGCATGCCTTCACTGCCTTCGCCGATTGGCGGAGCCCAGTGCCCGACACCGAAGCCGAGTTTGTCGCGAATGCAACTTATCGTTACGTCGGTGATCGCATCGCCGTTCTCGGAAGTCCAACCGAGATGGATGCCTACTCGCTGCTTGATGTGCGCTTCGGCGTCGAGTTTGCAAGCGGCGTGAAACTGACACTGTTTGCCGACAACGTGACAAACGAGATTGCAGTCAATCAGCTGACTCCGACGGCTCTTCCCAACTTTACGTACTATAACATCAACCGTCCTCGCACGATCGGCGTCTCGGCGCGGTACGATTTCTAGTTGGATCTGAGGGGCAAGGTGGCGGGTCCGCCGACGATCGCGGGCCCGCCCAGCACATTGCTCGCATTGCTTATTGGAGCGCGAGGTCCCGAAGTGGATCGGCCGAAGCGGGTGTTTGTGATTGAGGGAACCCCCGGATGATTCGTCTTCGCAGACGTCAGCTCGGCGCGGCGCTGATTGGCGCAACAGCCGCGGCTTGCGCGCGCACGTCGCCGAGTGCTGAGGCCGGCGCCATCCAACTGCCGGCGCGTGAAATTCCCCCCCCCCGGAGCTTGAGTGAAGCCGCCCAGAATGCGTTGAGGGCCGGAGCTTCGCGGCCATCATTTCCGACGCCGGCGGCGGACAACATCGCCGGATGGCGCCTCAGCGTCGCGACAGTCAATGCGATGATGGATGGCTATATCGAGCAAATGGCGGCCAATCCGGAGATTGTGTTGCGGACCGTTCCAATTGCTGGCGTCGACGTGTACACGGCGATGCGCGTAAACGCGGACGCGGCCGAACGCGAGCGCATACATCTTTATCTGCACGGCGGCGCTTGGGTTTATGGCTCTGGACGGCGCGTGATCATTCCGGCGGTGGTAAGCGCTCTCCACTTTGGCGGCGTCGTCCACGCTCCCGATTTTCGCCTGCCGCCTGATCATCCAGCGCCTGCTGCGATAGAGGACTGCGTGGCCGTCTATCGTGCGCTTCTTGAGCAGCACGCGCCGCAGAACATTCTAGTGTCAGGCGAATCCTCCGGAGGCAATATTGCCGCCGGATTGATGCACAAGATTAAGGACGACGGTTTACCCAAACCGGGCGCCCTGTTCTTGAACACGCCAGTGACCGACATAAGCGGCGAAAGCGACAGTCTAGTCGCCAATCTTGGGCTCGATCTCGTCCTGGGCTCAGGCGTGGGCGCTGCGCCACAGCTCTATTTGGGGGGCGGGGACCCGAACCATCCTTACGTGTCGCCGCTTCGGGGCGAATTGGCGGATGCGTTTCCCCCGACCTATTTGCGCACAGGTACGCGCGACCTTCTCCTTTCGGACACTGTGCGGCTTCACGCAGCTTTGCGCAAAGCGGGGGTCGAGGCCGACCTCTTTGTTGGTGAAGCGATGCCTCATGCAGGTTTCGCCATCCTCGCCGGCGTCGAGACACCAGAAGACATAGATGCGCGTGAAGACACCGTCAGGTGGCTTGCGCGTCACTGGCGCGCCTGAGGCGGCGAACAAGAGAGAAGCGCGAGCATGGCGAAGCCAGAGTCCAGCGAATTGGCGACGACGATTGCGGGATCGTCGCCACCGGTCAGCGAACCAGCGGCGGCGAGCAGCTTCAGCTCCCTTTATCTCTACTACGTTGTTTTCGTCTTCTTCCTCGTCAACCTCTTGGGCACGATGGACCGGTCTGTGCTTGCCGTACTGGTTGAGCCAATTCGACGGGACCTTTCACTCAACGATTCCCAAATGGGACTCTTGAGCTTTGCCTTTGCAGCATTCTACGCAATTTTCGGCTTGTTTATTGGGAGGCTGACTGACACCAGCTCTCGCGCGAAGCTGTTGAGCGTCGCCGTCGGTTTGTTCAGCATAGCGACGGCCTTGTCTGGGCTGGCGCAGAGCTTTCTACAGTTGTTTTTCGCGCGCGTGGGCGCTGGCATTGGAGACGCCGGCGCTGTCCCCACGAAATACTCAATGATCGGCGACTACTTCCCTCCGGAGCGAAGGGCGAGCGCAATGGCGCTCATGCAGGCAGGGCTAGGCATTGGCCCGGCGCTTGGACTCGTGGTCGGTGGGTTGCTCGCCCAGGAGATCGGTTGGCGGATGACGCTTATCGTGTTTGGCGCGCCTGGCGTGCTTGTCGCCTTGTGTATCGTCCTGACCATTCGAGAGCCCGCGCGCGGCGTGTTCGAGCGCGAGCCGCTGACCGCGCAGACGCCGAGCTTGAAGGAAACACTCTGGACCCTAGCCAGAAACAGGACGTTCGGATTCATAGTGATCGCGTACTCGGCTATGACATTTGCGCTCTTTGGCATTGGATACTGGATGCCGACCTTTATGGTGCGATCCTTCGATGTTTCGCTGGCGCAAGTGGGGCTTCTATACGGCTCCGTTGTTGGCCTAAGCATGATTGTTGGATTGATTGTTGGCGCATTCCTGTCCGCGCGATTGCTGAAGAGCGAGCGTCGATGGGAGATGTGGCTGCCAGCGCTGATCAATGTCATTGTTGCGTTGACGTATTTGATCGTATTCACCGCGCCGTCGTTCAATGTGGCGCTTGTATTCGTCGCCGTAACAACGTTCTTTTTGGGCTTGATGGTTGGACCGGCTTCTGCTGCGATTCAATCAACGGTCAGCGCGCGCATGCGCGGCGTCGCCGTGGCGATTACCATGCTGCTGTCGGCGCTGCTCGGGCAGGGGTTGGGTCCATGGGCAATTGGCGTGGGGAGCGACATGTTCGCCGCTGCGCGAGGTGACGGCTCTCTTGGCTTCGTGCTTCTGTTTACTCCCGCCGTGCTCGTGGTTGGCGGGTTGCTCTATTTCCTGGGCGCGCGGGACTTCAATGCCGATAGGGTCGACTAGGCCGCATGCCACAAGGCGGTTGAAGCTCTCTGTGGCGGCTGCCGCCTCATACAAGGGTGCTGGCGCATGCCTTTGATATCGCTGCCATCCATTTTGAAGATGTGTGCCGACGCCGACCCTACACGCGCCATGATCACGTGTGGGGATAGAACGTTGACGCGACGCATGTTTGATCTTCGGACCAACAGACTCGCGCGTGCCTACGCAGAGCTTGGCGTAAAGCAAGACGACCTTGTGACAATTGCGTTACCGAACGGAACGGAGTTCTACGAATCCGCTGTGGCCGTGTGGAAGTTGGGCGCAACGCCGCAGCCGGTGTCAGCAAAACTTCCACATATGGAGCTAAAGGCAATAGTTGAACTTGCCAAGCCATCGCTTGTCGTCGGGGGCGATGTCGTAGTTCCAAACGTGCCGCACATTGAAGTCGGCTACGAGGCGCCGCTGGCGTTAAGCGACGCGGCGATGCCCGAGCGGATTGCGCGTCATTGGAGAGCGCCGACTTCTGGAGGCAGTACAGGGCGGCCAAAACTCATCGTGTCAAAACAGGCTGCGGAATTTGATCCGGACGCGCCGTTCATGGAGATGCGGCGCGATCAAGTGCATTTGGTGCCGGGTCCGCTCTATCACAATGCGCCGTTCTCGCTTTCGTCGATCGGACTGTCGCGCGGGCATCACCTCGTGGTGATGAAGCGCTTCGACGCACTGGAGGCCCTAGAACTCATCGAAAAACATCGCGTGAACTGGTTGGTCATGGTGCCAACGATGATGTCGCGCATTTGGCGTCTCGAACCAGAGGTTCGGGCTCGGTTCGATCTCTCATCATTGGAGACGCTGTGGCACATGGCGGCGCCTTGCCCGGCGTGGTTGAAGGAAGAGTGGATCAATTGGCTTGGGCCAGAAAAAATCTGGGAGCTCTACGGCGGGACAGAGAGCCAAGGCGTGACCACGATCAGCGGTACAGAGTGGTTGTCCCACAAAGGTTCAGTGGGCAAGCCCAAAGAAACTTGCGTCATGAAAGCGCTAGACCAAAATGGTCTCGAAGTTTCCCCAGGGCAGGTTGGCGAAATTTACATCAAGCCAACGGCCGGCCCTGGTACGACCTATTATTACATTGGGGCTGAACCCAAGTCGGCAGCAGATGGCTTTGAGTCGCTGGGCGACATGGGCTGGTTCGATGGAGAGGGTTACTTGTACCTCGTCGACCGCTTGACCGACATGATCCTTTCGGGCGGCGCCAACATCTATCCCGCGGAGGTGGAGGCGGCAATCGACGCCCATCCAGCTGTTCGCT
Source organism: Pseudomonadota bacterium (assembly GCA_041166025.1). GTDB lineage: Bacteria > Pseudomonadota > Alphaproteobacteria > Caulobacterales > Hyphomonadaceae > UBA7672. Next base: position 23,072 of record JBEAMJ010000012.1, read on the forward strand.
CAAGTGCTGTGATTGGTCTGCCGGATGACGACTTGGGCGCACGCGTTCATGCGATAGTGGACATTACCAGACCGCTGTCGGCTGAAGAGCTTCTGTCGTTCGTCGGCGAGAGACTTGCGCGATACAAACTGCCTCGAAGCGTGGAGTTTGTTGATGAACCCCTGCGCGATGATGCCGGTAAAGTGCGCCGGAGCGCACTAAGGAGCGCTCGTCTGAGTTGAAGGTGTCTGGGCCTGAGGGGAGTCTGATTTTGCTGGTTGCAGTGACGCGGATCGCCATGGAGGCAAGCCGTCGTGTCTTTACCTCTGGCCTAGCGCGTTGGAGCTAACGGCGATGGTGTCTGAGTTAGGGCTGCTGATCGATGGGGAGATCGTTGAAGGCGCGCGCTCACTTCCGGTTTTGAACCCCGCCAATGAGGAAGTTATCGCGCAATGTCCGCTTGCCGACAACGCCCTGTTGGAACGCGCCGTAGTTGCCGCCCAAAGAGCGCAGCCCGCTTGGGGCGCGCAACCGCACTCCGAACGCCAGCGAGTCCTCGTTTCGATTGCTGATGTCATTAATGCAAATTCTAAAGACTTGGCCAGGCTGATCGTCCAAGAGCAGGGCAAACCGTTTCAGCAAGCGCTTTTTGAAGTCATGGGAGCGGAGCAACATGTCCGTTTCTACGCCTCGCTGGATCTGCCTGCCCGCGCCATCTCCGAAACAGCAACCCAGCGCATAGAGGAGCATCGTAGGCCCCTCGGCGTCGTCGCCGGAATTGTCCCCTGGAACTTTCCCTTCATGATCGCGGTCTACAAGCTTGCACCAGCGATTTTGGCGGGCAACGCCATCATCATCAAGCCGGCGCCGACGACACCACTTTCGATGCTTAGGTTTGGCGCTCTAATCAGGGAAGTTGCGCCGCCTGGCATTGTCCAGATTATGACGGACAACAACGATCTCGGAACCGCTATTACGTCCCATCCTGGAATTGCAAAAGTCAGCTTCACTGGTTCTACGAGGACAGGCAAGGCGATCATGAGCAATGGGGCGGGCACCCTTAAACGCCTCACGCTTGAACTGGGCGGCAATGACGCCGCTATTGTCCTCGACGACATAGATCTTGATGCCGTAGTGCCCAAACTTTTTATGTTTGCCTTCGCGAATGCAGGGCAGGTTTGTTTGGCGATTAAGAGACTATATGTCCACGAGCGCATCTATGACGACGTCTGTTCGCGCATGTCGCGGCTCGCCGAAAGCGCGGTGGTTGGCGACGGGTTTGAGAAGGGCGTTCAGATCGGGCCGCTCCAAAACCGGACTCAGTTTGAGCGAATTCTTGGTTTGATTGAAGCGGTTCGTGCGGGGGATGGTACAGTTATCGCCGGTGGCCAGCGTATAGGCGCCAAGGGGTACTTCATTCGGCCGACGATTGTACGGGACGTCAAAGAGACCTCAGATCTCGTCCGGGAGGAGGCGTTTGGACCAATCAGGCCAATTCTGAAGTTTTCCAATGTGGATGACGCGATTGCCCGGGCCAACGACAGCTCATACGGCTTGGGCGCATCTGTGTGGTCTGCCGATGTAGCCCGAGCTACGGCGATTGCCGAGCGGCTAGTTGCCGGCACAGTGTGGGTTAACCAGCACATGTCGGTGAATCCTGACGTGCCATTGCGCGGTGCGAAGCAGTCTGGACTAGGCGTCGAGTACGGCGTTGAGGGACTTCACGAATTCACATCTGCGCAAATTCTCAACGTCGCTAAAGCTTGAAAGCGGGAATCGCATCGTGTCTGCGGGTTCTAACCGAGAGCATAGCGGTCACTTTGCCCAGGTGCTGGAATTTAGACCGAAAGTCGCATGGCGGCATGATTTTGCGGGAAGCTTCACCATGAGCGAGAACCTTGGAGATGTGTTTGAGACCGTCGCGCAAAGCATCGAGCCTCACGCGCCGGCGGTCTTGTGTGACGGCGAGACGTTGACCTGGGCGGACTTTGATCGAAGGTCAAATGCGCTCGCGCGTCGCCTGCTTGAAGCTGGGCTCGGTGTACAGGCAAAAGTGGGGCTCTACATGCGTAACGGCCCAGACTACTTGATTGCCTTCATTGCTTGCTTCAAAGCCCGGCTCTGCTCTTTCAACATCAACTACCGATACGGTGCAGAGGAAGTAGAATACCTCTTGGACAACGCCGATTGTGAAGCCGTGGTATTTGATGCCGAGTTTGCGCCTGTTCTCGAAGCCACTGAGACCTTCAAAAAGCTAAGGATCAAGTTGGCGACGCGTGGTTCGCCGCAGGACGCGTTGGCATTGTTGGAGGTCTACAAGAGCGATGCGACCCCGCTTGGCAACGACCGCGATCCTGATGACATTTTCCTACAGTATACGGGCGGCACGACAGGTCTTCCAAAGGGCGTTATGTGGCCTTCAGGGGCGATGTGGGAAAACCTCGTTCCTGGTTTCGCATTGCCGGGAAAGCCGCCGCCAGCCACGCGCGAAGCCCTCGCCGCGCAGGTGCGCACCGGCGAGGGGCGTTTCCGCTTCTACATCGCACCGCCGCTGATGCACGGCACCGGATTGATCACAGCGCTTGGAATTCTCGGCCGAGGCGGGAGCGTGGTTTTGAGCGGGCGTCCTTCCTTCGACGCAGAACGCGTTGTGCAAGAATTAGAGGAGCTAGAATGCGATGGCTTGTCGATTGTCGGCGACGCGTTCGCGCGTCCGATCCTGGATGTGCTGCGCGCGACGCCAAACAGGTATGATGTTAGCCACGTGCGCGCCGTTTCATCGAGCGGCATGATGTGGAGCCCGGACGTGAAGATGGGGTTATTGGAGTTCATGCCCGACGCCTATTTGATCGATGGCCTGGGTGCTAGCGAGTCTTCAGCGTTCGCTTCATCGACGACCACCCGGGGCATGAAGCCTGGAGAAGCGCGTTTCGACCTCGCCGGTGCGATCGTGGTTCGCCCCGATGATCTCACGCCGGTGGAGCCTGGTTCGGGCGAGGTGGGCATCTTAGCGAAAGGCGGACCGCTGCCACTCGGCTATTACAAAGATGATGAGCGCACAGCCCGCACGTATGTGACAATTCGAGGCGAGCGCTATGTACTCGGTGGAGATCATGCAACCATAGAAGCAGATGGGTCGATCAAGCTGTTGGGTCGCGGTAGCCACTGCATCAACACTGCCGGGGAAAAAGTTTATCCAGAAGAGGTCGAAGAGGCGCTCAAGACGCACAGCGCGGTGCGGGATTCGCTGGTGTTCGGAGTGCCAGATGCGCGTTTTGGGCAGGCGGTCGTGGCTGTGGCGTCGACGAAGGAACCTGTCGATACTGAGGCGTTGATCGCCCATGTTCGACAGCGCTTGGCCCCTTACAAGGCGCCTCGCCGCATCGTCTTGGTGGAGGAAACGCCGCGCGCGCCGAACGGGAAGGCCGATTACCAAAAGGCAAAAGCGCTGTTCGAGGCCGCTGGCGTCGAGTGACCCGCCATCGTCTCGTCCGGCGAGACGCTCGCGCATCAAATTGTGAGGTCAGTATTTACATGCAGTTTGAGTCTACAACGGCGGAGACCTGATCAAATTTTCGAAAATGACGGGCGGCCGAGAGTCGGCGCGCCGATCCTCGAGCGAGCGGAGGTCGAATATGAGCGTGACCAGAACGCGCCTCGGCGAAATTCAGGGTATTGAGTCCAACGGAACAATAACGTTTCTGGGCATTCCGTTTGGGGCTCCGCCGACGGGACGGTCGCGATGGCGCCCGCCTACGCCCGCTGGAAGGTGGTCGGGAATCTTTGACGCCACCCAAACGCCGAAGCGAAGCTTTCAGCTCTCGTTTCCCACAGCGCAATCGCCGGGCGAGATGAGCGAGGACATGCTTTCGCTGAATGTGTACACTCCGGCCGCTGACCGCGCGCGCCGGCCGGTGCTGGTTTACATTCATGGCGGGGGGTATTCGGCTGGTTCAGCCAGCGACTTCGATCCGTCGCCATTCGCAGCGCGTCATGACATGGTCGTCGTCTGTATGAACTACCGACTGGCGCTGTTTGGGTTTCTCGATGTTAGCCGATTTGGCGACGAGTACGCGATGAGCGCGAGCGCTGGATTTCTCGATCAGATCGCCGCACTGCGGTGGATTGGCGATAACATCGAAGACTATGGCGGCGATCCTGGCAACGTCACTTTGACGGGTGTGAGCGCGGGCGCCGGCTCGGTCCTTGCGTTGTTGGGCGCGCCAGCCGCGAGCGGCTTCTTTCATAAAGCAATTGCTTTCAGTCCCGCAGAAATCGCACCCGCGCGCTTCGACACTATTGGCGCGCTCGCGAAAGCACGCAACACCAGCGAAAACGAGTTGTTCGATCAGCTGTGCGCGCTCGATGGCGCAGGATTGTTCGAGTTTCAGGGCGCGAGCGCCCTTGGCGGACTCGCCTGCGTCGATGGTCTTGTGATCCGCGCGTCGGTGGAAAACGCCCTACGAGCGCGCATCAATCCAGTTCCGCTTCTTGTCGGAAACTGCATCAACGAAGGCGCGATGTTGACGCCGGCCATTGAGGCTTTGCCAGGATATGACTTGAATCAAGTTATTGATGATCATGCCAAGGTGATTAGCGCTGGCAATAGTCAACGCTACCTTGAGTTCCTCGACAAACAGACTTCGGGCGCTTCGATCCATGGGCGCCTGACCCGTATGTGGTATGACTATTTCCGGGCGCCGGTGTTGCGCGCGGCAGCGGCTGGCGACGAGGCCGGTGTAGCAGTCTATGTCTACAGCTTCGAGGTTCCGACAGACCATCCTTACGGCCCAACCCACTCAAGTGACATGGTGTTCTCGTACAATCTGTTTGACGCCTGCAGCGTCGGGGAGGGAGAGATGTTTGCGTTCCACCGCAACACGTCCGAGAACCGAGCGATCGCCCACCAGTGGAGCGACGCCATCGCTCGTTTTGCGCGCACGGGCGACCCGAACGGGGAGAGGTTCCCACACTGGCCGACTTATTCGGCGTCCGTGCGCAACAGCTTAGTCCTCCGCGATCGTCCGATTGTGGTTTCGGCAATGGATAGCGCCGAGGCGCTCGACGCCTACGGCGCGGCCTAACAATTGGCGCGACGCGTGTTGGGTGGCGCTGCGGAGGGCGCACAAATGATCTGCGTAATGGGCAGCGTGCAACCCAACTTATCAGCTATTCGAGAAGGTCATGAAGGCGTCGCTGTAACCAGCGCCGGCTGGAAGGCGCGTGATCGTAAGCCACCTGCATCACGCTAATTGATATGCTGTGTCGATATACAACCGACTCATCGCCTTGCTGATCGGTCAGAGGCGGCGCTTCATTCATGACTATGGACAACCCAGGCAGGTGCGGCAACTCGATGCCCCGTTCGCGCGCGACAGCGGCCATTTCCGGAGATATCGAGGCGGCGATGTCCTCTGTGAACCGCAGATCGGCCACCGCGTAGGATCCAATGCGTGACAATCGCCAGCTGGCGCTCTCCAACTCGTCAGGGAAGTTGACGTTCAGCGCCATCGCCTCGGGGAGCAATGCTCCTGCGCCCGCCCTGCGTTCCAGCACGCCAATCAACTCCAGAGACAACCTAGCAACCTCGGAAGACTTGGGGTTGGCCAGTGCGGCGTCGTCAAAGGTATCGTTGCCCGCGCTTAACGCAATTGCCGGGATACCTCTGGCCGCCGCGTATTGCGCGTTGCTCACCGTCCCAGAACTTATGACGAAGTAACCCAAGTTCTGCCCTTCGTTGGGGCCGGACAACACCAAGTCGGGCGCGCGCCCCCACCGCCGTTGAGCGACAATATCGAGGCCATAGAGCAGCGCCATCACGGGCGTTCCATCAACGTAGTGAAAATCCTGGCCTAACCCCGCGCGAGTCATGGGTCCGACGCCTGGCTCACCCGCGCGTGCTGCGCCACTGCGACAGTCGGCTGTCAAGGGACCCAATGGTCGTGTGAGCGTGAGTGCAGCGCCCATGCCGCTCTGGTTTGAGCACGGCACCGACACGATCACATCGTGTCCCGCCTCTCGAAGTGCGGCGTACAATGCGTACAGATTACTGGTCAGGCCATCGTCGTTGGTGAGCACGATGTTGCGAGCCCATGCTTGTCCGCACTGGAACGCAAACATGAGTGTAAAGACAAGTACGACCACGATACGCCCTGCGACCGCGCCGCGTTTCCGATTTGCCGCTATGTTCATGGCTCCTCCCGCCGGTTACGTGAGACGCCGCTCAAAAATGTCGCTACCTGCCGGCGTGGCCTGCTGGCCTCCGCTTGCAGCAGGTGGGGAATGGCGGCCTTGTGAGTCGGCCCTCAGGCGCCCTCCTTGGTGGCTTTCGCGAAGCGGGGGTTTTTTGCTGCGAATCCGGACTCGCGCAGAAACGTCGGGTCAGCCCGTAGCCCATACACTTCCATGTTGTGGCTATGAGATAGCTGGTGGAGTGCAAAGCTCGTCTTCATGGCGTTTACGCGCCCCTGACTGTCTTCGGCGGCATTGACTGCTTCTTTGAGCAGCTTCAGCGCAAACATTGGCTTGGTCGCGATTTTCTGCGCCAAAGCGAGGGTCGCGCTCTGCAACTCGGCAAGTGGGACGACATGATTGACCATGCCGAGGCGATGCGCTTCCTGTGCATCGAACGTATCCGCGGTGAATAGGAACTCCTTCGCTTTGCGCACCCCGAGTTCCCAAGGGTGATTGAAGAACTCGGCGCCAGCAATGCCCATGTTGACGGTATTGTCGCAAAACTGAGCATTGTCTGCGGCGATGATGATGTCGCAGGGCCAAACCAGCATGAGACCGCCGGCAATGCACTTGCCTTGGACCTCGGCAATGGTCGGTTTGGCGAAATTTCGCCAGCGCTCGCTGAACCCAACATAGACTTCCTTCTCAAACCCCATGTGCCCTTCCGCACCGGCGCAGCCATAACCGCACCAAAGTCCCACCGATTTGAACGCCTCCATGTTCGCGAGACGATCATCTTCCGCAAGATCGTGCCCTGAAGAGAAGTGCGGTCCGTTGGCCGCGAGAATAACGACTTTGATGGCGTCATCCTCGGCCGCGCGTTCGAACGCGGCGTTGAGTTCGTAGAGCATCTGCGTGCTTTGGGCGTTTCGCTTTTCGGGGCGGTTGAGAAGGATGCGTGCGACACCTTCGGATGGAGTCTCGTATAGTATTGTTTGGAACTCAGTCATCGCGAGTCTCTCCACGTGGGCGCTCTAGCGCGGGCGTCTTGGCCAAAGTCGGTAGGCTAGGAACTTGCGGTTTCAGTTGCCGAGCCCGCACCTATCCCCTGACCGTAGGATGAAGGATGTAGCCGGAGTAATCTTCATGGGAGACCTCCCAATTGGCGCCGTCGTGGTTGAGCGAATGCCGCAACCGCGCTGCGAGATCGGGGCGGGACCGGTGCGTTTGGCATGTGCCCAAGACTAACCCCGGGGAGGCGACCTGGTTGATTGGCGCGATCGCGCTCGCGATCTTCTCGGCGGTCTGATCGCCCGAAACTGGGGCAACAAAAAAGACGCGAAAAAATTCCTGAGCAATGGGATGAAAGAAAGCGGCGAACGAAATTGTCTTAAGTGCGGAAGCCGCCTGGCGTACTCCATCGATGACATCGGCGGCGCGGCCACGATCAACAGGAAAAAGCGCGGACGCAATGATGACGTCTTCAACCTTTGCCGCGTCGTAGACCGTTCGGTCGAAGAGCTTCTCGATCACTGCCGCAACTGGCCGCGCGTCAGGGTCGGAGCGACAAATGTTATGTAGCATATCGCTGGGCGGGGTGGCGCCAATCCAAAAGAGGCGAGTGCCGAGCCGTTTCACCTCCTTGTACATCATACGAAGGCCGGCGCGAAAGTCGTCCGTGAGGATATGATCGCGGAACCCAGCTTCGTTGAGATAGAGCTCCGTTGACTCGAGTGAGAGTGCGCCGTTGTGGATCCTTTCGCCGATGAGAGTCGCGGCGGCCGAACGCCTGAAGATATAGGTCGCCACACTTGGCGTGACCGCCGCCGTTCCGTCCGCACACATTTGAAGCGCCACGAGCGTTTGGCTTCGCGCCTCTTCGTGCGGCAAATGCGTCTCAGCGTATAGAAAGAAGCCTTCGGGCGTGGTTGTCATGATGGAACGCCCCGTTCTGAGCTGGTCGGTTCAGGGAGAAGAAGGTGGTTGGGCAGGTACGTCCGGCGAGTGCTGCGAGATGTCGTAGTGGCAGAGCCACTTCTTCGTATCGGGATCGCGCTTCATCACCATGACGAAGCGAGACGCGTCGGTAGTGGTTTCGCCGCCGCCCTTGGGAGTGGCGTCGGCCCAAGCTCTGCCCGTTACAATGGCGATATCGTGGGAGAGGACATCGATGTCGTTCACCTCATAGCGGCAGGCCAAGTCGACATAGCGGGGAAAGCTGCCCAGCATCTTTCCGACAACCTCTCTGCCCGTGGCGCCCGGGAGGTTGGCGAGGAAGAGGCGGGCGTCATTTGTATACAAGGCGCCCATAGCCTCAGCGTCGCCTCTGGGAAAGTTTGCATACCAATCGTGCACATAGTCTTCGAGCTCTCGGTGAGCGTCCGCCATCGTGCAAATCTCCACGCTCAATCGACGACCCTTTGAGCCGCATCGGAAGGGGCGCGTACCATGGTGTTTACTAAAGAGTAAAAAGAGATACCTTGCAAGGGGTCCGTTCGTTAGGGGGTTGCCCGTGCCGGCTAGCAAAAGCTACGCGAAACTGAAAAAGACCTTCGAGCAAGAGAGGGAGGTCCGCGAGAAGTTTTCCCAATCGATCGAAGGCGTCCGGGCGGCCATGGATTCGTTTGGAGGGCGTTTTGCTCTCGCGAAGGACATCACCGTTGAGCACCTGAACGCCGGAGGTGTGCCGGCCGAGTGGGTGGCGGCGCAGAATTCCCGATCAGAGGTGGTGATACTCTACATCCACGGCGGGTGCTATGTTTCTGGTGCGCCGCTGACCGTGCGAGAGTGCTGCGCGCGCATCGCGCGCGCAGCGGCGGCGCGCGTGTTGAGCGTCGATTATCGCCTGGCGCCCGAGCACCCATTTCCCGCGCCGCTTGATGATGTACTCAGCGCATATGGATGGCTTTTGGACCAGGGATACAAAGCCAAAAGCATTGTGATCGCCGGTGAATCAGCGGGCGGCGGGTTGACGATCGCGGCGCTTATGAAGATTCGCGACGACGGACGGCTGCCGATGCCCGCGCTGGGCGTTCCCATCTCCCCGTGGATCGACATGACAATGCAGCACGAGACGCTGGAGCGAAATGTCGGACGCGATATCGCCAGCGTTGTGCCTTTGCACCTTGGGGCGAAGGCCTATGTCGGTGCTGGGGATCCGCGTGGGCCCTACGTGTCGCCCCTCTTCGGGGATCTCCGAGGGCTCCCGCCGCTTCTCATTCAAGTTGGAGGCGCGGAAGTCCTACTCGATGACGGCATCGCCATTGCACACAAGGCGCGGAGAGAGGGCGTAGACGTATCATTTCAGGTTTGGCCAGAAATGTTTCACGTCTGGCACTGGTTTGGGACCGAACTCGACGAAGCGCGTGAGGCGATTGAAGAAATCGGCGCGTTCATAAAGTCCAAAATCTCCACCAGCGATTAGATCGGCACCTCGGAGAACGGAACGGTTTTGTCGATCCGAATGTCTGGCGGCAGCCCCAAGACACGTTCGGCGACTATGTTTCGTAGAATCTCATCGGTGCCGCCGGCAATTCGGATGCCTGCGCCGAATGTCCACGCATTCTCGACTTCACGCCATGCATCCCCCAGCGCTGCCTGGGTCAACAATCCAGACTCGCCCAAGATCTCCATGGCAAGGTAAGCGTTCTGTTGCAGCAGAGGCGCCTTCAGCATCTTCAGAATGGACTGTTCTGGGCCTGGCGCCTGACCTTTGGAAAGCGCCGTTTGTCCGCGCGCCGATAAGAGCTGCGCGCCAAACTCGATGAGCCATGAATCGACAATCTTTTCTGCGATGCGCCAATCGCTTGAGGCGGGCGCGCCGTTCATCGTGTTCGCGTTCGCCAAGTGCAACAGGCCACGCCACCCCAAATCCCGCGAGCGTCCGCCTATTCCGGCGCGCTCGTGCATCAATGTAGAGAGCGCCACGCTCCAGCCATCATTGACTTGACCCAGCCGGAAGGAATCCGGAACGCGCACGCCGTTGAAGAAGACCTCGTTGAAGTCGGTCTCATTGGACATCTGGCGGATGGGGCGCACTTCGACGCCATCGGCCCGCATATCGAGGATGAAGACCGTCATGCCACGGTGTTTGGGGGCTTTCGGATCGGTACGAGTTGTAATGATTCCGAAGTCGCTAAAATGCGCGCCCGAAGTCCATGTTTTCTGACCTTCAATAATCCAGCTGTCGCCGTCCTGCTTGGCTGACGTGCGCGCCGCCGCCACATCTGAGCCGCCGGCGGGCTCGGAGAACAATTGGCACCAAATCTCGTCGCCTCTGATCGCCGCATGTAAGTAACGCGCGCGCTGCTCCTCCGAGCCGTTGTTGAGGATCGTTGGGATGCACATGCCGATGCCGACGCCGAATATTTCAACGACGCCGAAGTTCTCGAAATGCGCTTCTTCTTGCAGGTAGATCAGCTGTTCAATGGCGCTCCCGCCGCGTCCGCCATAGCGACGCGGCAACGTGATCGCGGCGAACCCGGCCTCCTGCTTTTTCCTTTGAAAGGCCCTGGCAGCGGCAAGTCGTTCGCTCAATGGCGGCGGGGAAATGGCATCCTCTCGGTCCGCCGTGCCGCGACGCCTGGTAGCGCTCTCGAGCCAAGCTCGGGCTTCCGTGCGAAAGGCAGATTCTGCAGGCGTGTCTTCGAAATCCATGCGTTTGCTCTTAGCTAAGCGTTGACTCGAGTTGTTCGGTAAGCCCTGTCAGGGCGCGCTGCTTCCAAACCGATGTTGGGCCAAGAATGAGCGCTGCATGTCGTGCGCGACGATAGAAGAGGTGACAGTCCGACTCCCACGTGAACCCGACTCCGCCATGGGTTTGGATGTTCTCTTGCGCGGCAAATGAAAGCGCCTCTGTCGCTGCAAGCCGAGCCCCGGCCGCCGCCAACTGCAAAGTGTCAGCATCGCTCGCGATGGCCCAAGCCCCATAATATGCGTGAGCGCGGGCGACCTCATTCTTTGCATACACAGCGGCAAGTTTATGCTTAACCGCTTGATAGGACCCAATCGGTCGTCCGAACGACTTGCGCGTCAGCGCGTAGTCTCTCGCCATCCAAAGGGCGCGATCCGCTGCGCCCACCTGTTCAAAAGCCAGCAAGACAGCCGCACGGGCCTGAATGGTTTCCCATGCACGCCAGTCAGCCGTTCCAAGCGGCTCAGCTCTCGCGGCTTCGAAGGTCAGCTCAGCAACAGGGCGCGATGGGTCAAGACTTTCGAGTTCTCTGCGATGAACGCCGGTAGCGTTGAGTTCGCACAACGTGAGGATAGGCGCCGCGCGATCCGTTGCCGCGAGAACGATCGCGAGGTCAGCAACCACACCATCAAGTACAGGCGCCTTGGCGCCCCACAACGAGTCCTTCAAGAATTGAGTTCGGACAGTTGTCTGCATGAGCTCGACGCCGCGCTCCGGCGCCGCCCAAGTCCCGATGATCGACCCATCGGCAATGCCGGGCAGCCAACGCGCCTGTTGTGCTTCGCTGCCGAACAGCCTGATAGCCTCGCTGCAGACATACGCGGACGACAATGAGGGTACGGGCGCAAGCGAACGGCCTACTTCTGCGGCCGCAGTGCAAAGGTCTAGAGGACTCAAACCGAGCCCGCCGTGTTCGCTGGGGATGGTTACGGCCTGAAAGCCGAGTCTCGCCAAACCGCGCCACGCCTTGGCGCTGTAGGGGATTTGGCCGGCCAGCGTGCTTCGCGCGTCGGCGATCGGGTCGAGCGCATCGAGCATTCTTCTGGTTTGCTCGCCAAAGGCCTTCTGCTCGTCGGAAAAGTCGAAATTCATTATAGTAGCGGCGATGAAAAAAGGGGAGATGGCGGGTTCGTGGGCAGAAGTGTGGCGCTTGGGGGAGGAGGTCCCGCACGCTCAGCGCCCTCGTCATCTCCCCTGAGTAAGACCTAGGCAGCGGCCTTGTACACGGTGACGACGGCGGCGCCCGGAACGCCGATATTGTGCTGCAGCGCCACTCTGGCGCCTTCCACCTGACGCTTGGCCGCCTGGCCGCGGATGTGCCACACCAGCTCCACGCACTGCGCGATGCCCGTCGCGCCGATTGGGTGGCCTTTTGACATAAGCCCGCCGGACGGATTGACGACAACCTTGCCGCCGTAGGTGTTGTCACCGTCATTGACGAAACGCGTGGCATCGCCTTCGCCGCAAAGGCCCAAAGCCTCGTAAGCGACCACTTCGTTAGGGGTGAAGCAATCATGAAGTTCGACGACATGCGCGTCCTCCGGACCAATGCCCGCTGCTTCATAGGCGATCTTGGCCGCTCGCCGCGCATAGTCCTGACCGACCACATTGCGCGCGCTTTCGAAGAGCGTCTCGGTGTCGGTCGCCATTCCCTGGCCAGCAATCTCGACGAGGTTGGAGATGCCGTTCTGCTTGGCGAAACGATTGCTCATGATGACGACAGCGGCGGCGCCGCAAGTGGGGGGGCAGCACATCAGGCGCGTCAGACTTTCTCCGTAGACCACGGGCGAGGCCATGACGTCTTCGACCGTCAATGGCGTGGTGAACAGCGCATACGGGTTGTTGGCGGCATGCCGACGCGACTTCACAGCGACCTTGGCAAAGAGGTCCGGTGAGGCTCCGTACTTCTCAAGGTACTCAAAACCGGCGGAGCCAAACAGCATGGGCGCGCCTAAGCCGGGTTCGGTATTGGGTCGCACCTTTAATAGCGCGTGCAAAACCACACGCCCGGGCGAGGTTCGGTCATCCCAGTGCGCCTTGAGCGCACCGGGCTGCATCTGCTCGAACCCAAATGCGAGCGCGCAATCGATCGCCCCAGACTCAACCGCTTGGCGCGCTAGAAAGATGGCCGTGGACCCGGAAGAGCAGTTGTTGTTCACATTGAAGATCGGGATGCCGGGGTACCCAACTTGATAAAGCGCCGCCTGCCCGCAAGCGCTATCGCCATAGATGTAGCTCGCATACGCCTGTTGGATTTTGCTCAGTGGCACGCCGGCATCGGCCAGCGCGGCGGCCACAGCTTTGCCCGCCATGATTTCGTACGGCTCACTGGCGCCCGGTTTCCTGAACTCCACCATAGCGGCGCCGCCAATATAAGCTTTGTGTGCCATCCGCTTCCCTGACCTTTGATAGTGGCTCTCGAACATAAAAAATGGGCGGTTCTCCGTATGTGGCCAAATCAGCCAACATCTCCAGGAAATCGCGACACGGCGGTGCGCGACCAAGATCGAGGCAGGGGAGCTCTGATGGCGGCGTCCCAAAATGCTGGACCTGAGGTCCTGGTTTGCCCTGGAGGTCATATTGGGTGTCCACCATGAGTGGTCGTCTGAGTTTTCACGGGGTCAAGAATGAGCGATCCGTCAGGGTTTATCCGCGTGCAACAAGAAGGCGCCGTGGGAACAATCGTGTTGGCGCGACCCGAACGCCGCAATGCCTTGAAATCGGTGATGTACGGGGAAATCGCTGACGCGATCAGAGGTTTTCAAGCGGACGATAGCGTCAACGCAATCGTCATCCGGGGAGAGGGGCGTGACTTCTGCGCGGGCAACGACATCTCGGATTTCGACGCGTTTGGAAAGGCCGTAGAGAGGACTGGCATCGACCCGCAGAGCATTGTCTCCCGCAAGACGCCCAGCATCGACCTCGTCTATGTCCTGATGGAGCTAGATAGGCCTCTCATCGCTTGTGTGCAGGGGAACGCGGTTGGCTTCGGGGCTACGATGTTGCTGCATTGCGATGTGGTGATCGCCGAGCCCGACGCGAAGCTTCGCTATCCGTTCGTAGATTTGGCGATGGTGCCGGAGGCGGGGTCTTCACTGCTGATGCGGCAGCGTTTGGGATACCTCAAGGCGGCGGACATACTCTTCAATGCCCGGTCGGTTTCGGCGGAGGAGGGGCTTGCGCTGGGGCTGTTCTCGGAAATTGTAGGGTCCGCCGCCAGCGCAGCGCGTGGCGCAGAGATTGCGGCGGCGTTATCGAATAAACCGCCCAAGGCATTGCGAGCGACGAAAAGGCTCATGATGCGCGACTCCGAGCCGTTGAGTGATCGGGTGACGGAGGAGTTTCGTGTGATAGCTGAGCGCACAAGTTCACCGGAAGCGCGCTCCGTTTTCGCGAGAATGCTGAAGAAATAGGCACGCAAGTGGTCGCCCCTAGCCATATCAATCGCCGTGGGCTGAGTTTCGATTTTTCGGCCAAGTCGGTTTTTGTGGCTGGTGGCACCTCGGGCATCAATCTCGGCATCGCCAAAGCGTTTGCGGAAGCCGGCGCTTCCGTAGGCGTAATCAGCCGCAGCCAAGACAAGGTTGATGCTGCCGTGGAGGCGCTCGCCGAGTTAGAGGCGAGAGCCTACGGCTGGTCAGCGGACGTTCGCAATGCGGAAGCTGTGGACGCTGCGGTGGACGCGTTTGCTGGCGCTGTTGGCGGCATCGATATTGTTGTCTCAGGCGCCGCTGGCAATTTTCTTGCGCTAGCCAAAGACCTATCCAGCAATGGTTTTAAGACCGTCGTCGATATTGATTTGTTGGGCACCTTCAATGTGATGAAAGCCGCGTATCCGCGCCTCAATAAACCCGGCGCCTGTCTGATCAATATCTCCGCGCCACAGGCGTATATGCCCATCGAGCGCCAGGTGCATGCTTGCGCTGCGAAAGCGGGCATTGATCAAGTGACCCGGGTGTTGGCCAAGGAATGGGGCCCAGAGGGCGTGCGGGTGAATTCGATTTCGCCTGGGCCAATCGCGGGAACCGAGGGGCTGGAGCGCCTCGCGCCGAACGATGACGCCGTTGTGGAAAGCGTGCCGTTGCGTCGGCTCGGCACGCGTGACGACATTGCCGCCATGGCGATGTTCTTGGCGTCGGATGCAGGGGCCTTCATATCGGGGGCTGTGATCCCTGTAGATGGCGGTTGGGGGTTGTGAGCGCTGCAACGCCCTGCGGGCGTCATTCATGGTGGACGAAACGCCTTGGCTCAACAGGCGCCGTGCTGAAGCGTAGAGCATTTTCTCGGAGCGCTTGATCGGCGACCGTGAGCCGCGACTGCCTCCGCAAGTGCTCGGTCCAGTTGAGGGCCTCAAACCGTTCCATCCATAACTCGCCATCTTCGAGATCTTGGAGCAGCGCCCAGCGGCGTGCGCCGTCACGCAGTCGTATCCGCCTCAGCGTTTGCATTGCCGCTTTGAATTCCTCGACTTCTCCAGGCGGCACGCGATATTCAAGCGCCACTGTAATCCGTCCCTCGTGGAGTGATTGAGGGATTTGCGGGAGCCCAAGTACACCATCATCGATTGGCGCCCACTCAAGCTCGTCACCCAGTACAAGCGGAATCGACCGAGTCTGAAAAAGCAGCACGGCGAGAGCGCCGCTGGCGCAGAGTAGCGATCCGCCGACGCCGACTTGCTCGGCGAGCGCGCCCCAAACGAGACTGCCGAGCGCCAGCCCGCCGGCTAGCGTGATCTGAAAGGCGGCCGCGGTGCGTCCCGCCATCCAGTGCGGCGCATTCAACTGGACGCTGACGGCCAATGGCGTGAGGAAGGCAACCCAGGTAGCCCCCGAGGCGGCAAAGGCAAATGTCGTGAGTGCTGGATGCACATTCGCGCCAATCAGCGCGAGGCATGCAACCATTCCCAACCCGGAAACGAGCGCAATTTGGTTCGGTTCGAGGAACAACCGAAGGCGCGCGCTCACGAAGGCGGAGGCGATTGCGCCGAAGCCAAAAGCGGCAAGCAGCAAGCCAAGCGTTCCCGGGCCTCCGCCAAGCAACGCAGTGGCGACCAATGGCGGAAAAGCCAGGATTATGCCCGCACAGAGCGCAAACACGCCTGTCCTCAGCAAGACATCGATGATCGCGGGCGATAGAGTAATGTAGCGAGCGCCGGTTCGGATGCCCTCGAGAAGAGGCTCCGGGGGCAGCGCATGAGCCGACGCAGACGGCTTCCAAAGACATATCACCACGCAGAGAACCACGGCGCCGATGGCGCCAACTAGGATCGCTGGTCCAGCGCCCGCAAGGGCGACGATAAGGCCGCCTATTGCCGGTCCGATGGTCCGCGAGAAGTTGAGAGATAAACTGCCAAGCCCTACGGCTGCCGGCATTTTATCACGGGCCACCAGGGCGCCGAGTGCGGCCTGGGCTGAGGGGCCGTAGAAGGCGAGCGCCGCGCCGTTGACGGTAGCGAGCACTAATATCAACAACACCGACACGTGGCCCCAGATCGCGGCGACAGCAAGCAAGGCCGAAGACGCCAGCAGAACAATCTGAGCGCCGAGCATGACGAGGCGGCGATCAATGCTATCGGCAAGGGCGCCGGCGAAAAAAGAGAGGAGAATGATCGGGAGACAGCTTGCGGTCTGCAACGCGGCAATGATCGTGGGAGCGTCGTTGATCGAGATCAGCAGCCACGCCACGCCAACGGCCTGTACCGTATTCAACAACGTCGCGACAAAGGAGGCCGTCCAGAAGGCGGCGAACGCGGGCGTGCGCAGCGGCGCCAGCGCCGAGTGGCGCTCGCGGTTTACGCTGGTCGTCGACGCCGTCACGCGAGCAATTCTTTCGTAAGAGACGCCTTTGGGGCCGCCTGCACCTCAGGCGCTTGCCAGGTCCACGCCTGCATCGGCCGCCGCCTTCCTCAAGAACTTCAACGTCTGCCCGCTGACGTCGTGGTATTCGTGCAAAGGCGACTTGTCGGAAATTTCCCCGAAACGGCGTTCGATTTCATCGGGCGTGCGCTCGCCCTCGCTTAAGTAGATGCCCTCGGTCTCAAGCACATAAATGCGCGAATAGCCGCCCGACCCCGCCGCAAGGATGACGCGCGAGGGTGCGTTCTCGCTCGACATATACAGAACCGCTGGTGAAACGGCGGAGGCCTTCATGAGGGCCTGGATGTGAGGCGGGGTCAAACTCTCGGTCATGCGAGTGGCGGCAGCAGGTACAAGCGTATTGATGCGAATATTGTACTTGCCGCCTTCAAGGTGCAGCACGTTCATCAACCCGACCACGCCCATCTTGGCGGAAGCATAGTTGGATTGTCCGAAGTTGCCGTAGATGCCTGAGGATGACGACGTCATCACGATGCGGCCGTAGTTGGCGGTCCGCATGTGCGGCCATACCGCCAGTGAGCAATAGGCGGAGCCCAACAGGTGAACATCCGTGACTGCTTTGAACGACTCCGGAGTGGTCTTCCCAAACGTGGAGTCGCGCAAGATGCCGGCATTGTTCACCAAAACGTCGATGCGGCCCCATTTGCTCATGGCCTTGTCGACCATGTCGGCGACGTGTTCGGGGTTCGTGACATTGGCGCCGTGCGCGATGGCCTCGCCGCCTCCGGCAATGACTTCTTCGGCCACCTTCTGCGCTGGAACGGAAGATCCCCCCGCGCCATCGACGCCGCCGCCGAAGTCGTTGACCACTACGCGCGCTCCGCGGGCGGCGAATTGCAGCGCATGTTCGCGGCCTAGGCCCCCGCCAGCGCCGGTGACGATTACGACGCGACCATCAAATCGAATGCTCATGGATTGCCTTCTTTCTTTGGGGATCGAGTCATGGTGGTGACGCCTCCCGCGCTTGGTCTGCGAGGCTGGGCGCTGCGCACGCGGCGATGTACTCAGCGCGCAGCCGTGTAACTAGATTGGCGACGGTGGGGATGTCGTCGATAAGGTCGACGCCTTGTCCCGCGCTCCACAAGTTCTTCCAAGGCGTGACGCCGGGCGGGAGGTGATCGTGGCGCATGCCGCGACCATGCGGCTTGGGTAGGTTCTCGGGGTCGAGCCCAACGCGGCGGATCGACTCGGTCATCCAATTGGCGGGCACGCCCGCTATGTCGCCGGTATACATCAAGTCGGCCGAAGTCTGGCTGACCAGCAGTTCTTTGTAAGCGGCGGGCGCCCCGGCTTCCTTCGTCGCAATGAACCGAGTGCCAAGGTAGGCGAGATCGGCGCCAAGCACCTCGGCCGCGCGTATTGCAGCGCCGCAAGAGACCGCGCCCGCCATCACAATTGTTCCATCGAACATGGCCCGGATACGCGGAATCAGCGCCAGATGACTGATCGTGCCAGAATGGCCGCCACCGCCCGCGCCGATACAGTTCAGCCCGTCAGCGCCGGCCGCGATCGCCTTCTCAGCAAAGCGCATACTGGTTATGTCGTGAAAAACCTTGCCGCCAAAATCGTGAACACGGGCGATCAACTCGGTGGGGTCGCCACCGACGCTGATGATGATGTCGATACCGTACTTGGCGCAAAGGTCCATGTTCGCCGCTAGTTCGTCCGGCGCCACGCGGGTGGGGTAGTTGACGGCGAGGGGGGCGACGCGCGCGTCCGGGTTTGCATCTCGGTGCGCGGCGAGCGCTTCGGAGATCGCCTTCAGCCAAGCCTCGAAGGTTTCAAGATCGCGTGCGTTCTGTCGCGGGAGGCCGCCAATAACGCCAGCTTTGCAGGCTTCGCGCGCAAGCGCTGGCCCGGTGACTAAGAACATCGGCGCGCAGATGGCCGGAAGAGTGAGCGCTACACGAATTTTCGGATCCAAGCTCACGTCGCACCGTCCTCTTCGAAACCCACGAAGACCACGGCCTCGTCCACAGATTTGCGCCTTGAAACCACGGCGTTCGCGGGAAAGCGAAGATCCTCATAGCCCATGGCTACGCAAATCATGATGACTTGATCGTCCGGGATGCGAGCGTGTTCGCGCACCACCGGCGACTGCATGATCCCTTGGCTATTTATCACGCAGCCGAGGCCGCGAGACCAAGCCGCGTTGACCAGCGCGTTGGTGACCGCGCCGCAATCGAAGGGAGCGACGTCATCACCGTGGAGGACGCGGTCGTAGGTGACGACGATTGAAACCGGTGCGTCGAACTGACGGAAGCCTCGTAGCACCCAGTCAAGCCGCGCCCGCTTGTCCTCGCGAGCGATACCCATGGCGGCGAAGAGCTGCTTGGCGATCTCGATCTGACGCTCGCGGTGGGCGCCTTCGTAGACGCCGCGGCTGCGGAACTCGCGGCTGTCGGGCACACCCGCCAAATTGCGCTCTGTATTGCCGGCGCGGATACGGTCGAGCGGGGCCCCGGCTACTACGTAGAAGTTCCAAGGCTGTGTGTTGAGCGATGACGGCGCGCGCATTGCCAACTCTACTACTTCTCGAATGAGCTGCCGCGGCACGGGGTTGGGAAGAAAGCCGCGGATCGAGCGACGCGCTCGCACCACCTCCTCATAGGTCGACGCTGCGCTGCCGGGAGCGTCCGTCAGGGAATCCTTATCCATGTGCGCGATCGACACTGCCCACCCCGCGGTTGAAACGGATGCGCATTATCCAGTCTCCGCTCCGCCTTGGTCTTTGGGTTCAGACACGATCGCCAATGTGAGCCATTCAGCAGTGAGCGCGGGTTTCGACTCGCCCTCGATTTCGACGACGACTTCTGCTGTCGCCATCCACTGACTTGGTGACCGCTCCTCCATCGACTTTAAAGTGAAACGGCCTCGTACGCGGCTTCCGGTGCGAACTGGAGAGATGAACCGCACTTTGTTGAGGCCATAGTTGAACCCCATGGTCGTGTTCGCCATGCCGTATCTTGCGGCGTAAACAAAGCCGCCGAGCATGGACAAGGTGAGGAAGCCGTGCGCGATGGTGCCGCCCATCGGCGTCTTCGCCGCGCGCTCGGGATCGACATGGATAAATTGATGATCGTTGGTTAGATCAGCGAAGGTATTGATCATGTCCTGGGTCACGGTGACCCAATCGGATAACCCCACTTCCTTACCGATGATGGTTCCTATGGTGTCTCTGGTGTAGAGCTGCATGGGCAGTGTCCTTTGATCCTGGGCGCGTGGCGGTCAGAGGTCAGAATATCTCGATCAGTCCGGCGGCGCCCATGCCCGCGCCAACGCACATGGTGACGACACCCCACTTCGCGCGCCGCCGTTTGCCTTCGATGAGAATATGCCCAACGCAGCGCGCGCCGGTCATCCCGTAAGGGTGGCCAATCGAAATCGCGCCGCCATTGACGTTGAATTTTTCAGGATCAATACCGAGCTTATTGCGGCAATAAAGGCATTGGCTCGCGAACGCTTCGTTGAGCTCCCAGATGTCGATATCATCGACAGAAATCCCATGCCGCTTCAGCAGTTTTGGCACAGCGAACACCGGGCCAATCCCCATTTCGTCTGGTTCGCAACCTGCGACCGCGAAACCCCTGAATGCGCCCATTGGCTCAATGTTGCGCTTGGCGGCTTCCCCGGCGTCCATCAGGATGGCGACGGATGCACCGTCCGATTGCTGCGAGGAATTCCCGGCGGTGACAGTTTTCCCCTCGCGCATCTTCATGCCGTTTTTGAGAACCGGCTTGAGTTGACCTAGTCCTTCCAACGTCGTGTCGGCACGATTGCACTCATCCCTGGCCACTGTGATCTCGACATTTTGTGTCTCGCCTGTCGTTCTGTCCGTCTTGGTCCAAACCGTTTCAAGCGGGACAATTTCCTGGTCGAACAATCCAGCTCTCTGGCCTGCGGCGGTGCGCATTTGGCTCTGATAGGCGTATTCGTCCTGAGCTTGCCGCGAGACGCCATAACGCTCCGCCACGATCTCTGCGGTTTCGATCATGGACATCCAGAGCTCAGGTTGCCTTTCATAGAGTTCTGTCTCGAGAACGCGGTGCATGTTCATTTTGCCAGAGAGCTGGACGAGCGAGATTGATTCGACGCCGCCCGCAGCGATAGCCTCCACCCCCTCGGTGCGAATGCGGGCGGCGGCGAAGGCAATGGCTTGCAGGCCTGACGAACAATAGCGGTTCAAGGTGATGCCTGACACGCCCACTGGCAGGCCTGCTTTCATGGCGGCGTTGCGTCCAATGTTCTGGCCGGTCGCTCCCTCGGGCATACCTACCCCGAAAACGACATCATCAATTGCGTCGGGCGCTATGCCCGAGCGGTCGACCGCGCTTTTGAGAGCATGTCCTGCCAGGGTGACGCCGTGGGTGTTATTGAAGCCGCCGCGCACGGCTTTGGCCAGCGCCGTGCGTGCAGTCGATACGATGACAGCTTCAGTCATTTTTGCGGCCTCTGTGAGTGTCCTGCATGAAGGTCAGCGCGGCGCGAAACGTTGACCGCCGTCGATGCGAATGGTCGAGCCATTCATCATCGCGCACTCATAGATCGCGATCGCCATCGTCGCGTACTCTTCAGGCTTACCCATGCGGCGCGGGAAGGCGGCGTCCTTGACGAGGCGCTCGGCCCATTCATCGGAGATCCCCTTGGTGAGCCCGGTCGCGAACAGGCTGGGCGCGATTGTCATGATGCGAATACCCAAACTGCCAAGGTCGCGCGCCATGGTCAGCGTCATGCCGGCGATGCCTGCCTTGGCCGCCGTGTAGGCCACCTGGCCGATCTGTCCCTCGAACGCGGCAATCGAAGCCGTGTTAATCATGACGCCCCGTTCGCCGGACTCGTTCGGTTCGTTCTTGGCCATGTGGCTCGCCGCGTGCCGATTGATGTTGAAGCTTGCCACCAGGTTGAGCTTAATGATCGCTTCGAACGTATCGATCGGATGCATCTCTCCCTCTTTGGAGAGGGTCTTAGTCTGAACAGCGCCGCCAGCAGTGTTGACACAAAAATGCAGGCCGCCAAGAAAGTCGACGGCCCCGTCAATGGTTTTTCCCATCTCGTCATAGTGGTAGACGTTGCAGGGGAAAAAGCGGCCGCCGAGGCGTTCAGCCACCGCCGCGCCGTCCGATTTTTCGAGATCGAGAATGGCGACCTTGCCGCCTCTCTCAACGAACCTCTCCGCGGTTGCGAGGCACATACCCGAAGCGCCCCCGACCATGATCGCCTTAGCGCCCTCGATCTTCATATCTCGCTCCGTCCGATGTCTGAGCCTTTGCGTCGCAACTACAATCTTTTGACGGTGGGGCTCGCGGCGAAAACAGACAAAATTTCTAGGAAATTACGCCAGCTTGCTGAACAGACCTGAAGGTCGATCCCTTCACCGCGCGCGCGGAGTCCCCTGGCGCCTGGCTGAGGCCGGCCCCCGTTCGCTACCCCAGAAGCAAGCGCTTCTGGAGCGGCGCCAGGGCGCCGCGCCACGCCCTGGTGGCGATGGTGCTTGTGTGTCCTCAGACCCTATGCCACTTTGAAGCAACAAGAAAAAAGTAGGGCGGAGACACCACGGGATGAAATCCTTGGCGCGCTCGGTGCAGTCCAGGCTGCCGGAGGAGGCCACCACGGCGTTGGCCGGGCCTGAAGTGGGCCTGAACTACATTCGCGGGTGCCTTCAGGGCGCTTACGAAAAAGGGTACGATCCCACGGATTTGCTTAGGGCTGCCCAGATCGACGTTTCAGCGTATTCTGATCCCGCTGCGACGCTGGATGGCGAGCAACTGCAGCGTCTCATCTTCATCATTCGCAAGACGCTCAATGACGAGTATCTAGGTTTTCTGGAGGTCCCCGGAAAACTCGAGATGAGTTACATGGTCAGCCGCGCGGCGTTGCGCTGCGCGACCTTCGGACCAGCCGTGACCAAGGTTGTCAAGTTGGTCAACGCTGTGCGCAGCGATATCCACCTGGCGTTCGCGCCCGACTATTCAGAGGATGTCGCCGCGATCACTTTCAAGGTGGCGCGGTTCAGAGAAAACGTTCAGCCGCATTTTGTATCTGCTCTGAATCTTTTCTGGGTTTACAAATGGCTATGTTGGATGATCGGCGAACGGATCAAGCTGACGAGGGTCAGCTTTTCTTCGAGCAAACCCGACGGCGCGCTTGATTTCTGCTCATTGTTTGAATGCCCAGTAGACTTCGACCGCGAGTCCTCGCGCCTCAGCTTCTCAAAGCACTATCTGGCGGCGCCGATCGTGCGGAACGAAATCGAGTTGCGCGACCGTGATTTTTCGTTTGGGCAATCCGACTGGTTCGCGATCCCCGGCAAGGATCGTTCAATTTCAACACATGTTGAGCAGCTATTGCTCGATCTTTACCGGCAAGGGCGGGGACCGGCCAATCTCGACGTGCTGAGCGACATCCTTTGCTGCAGTCCGCGAACGCTGTCGCGCAGACTCCGGCGTGAAAATGTTACGTTTCAAGAACTCAAGGTGAAAGTGCGCAAGGAGCTGGCTCAGAAGCTCCTGGCGTCAACCGAGATGTCCATAACGGAGATCGCTGAAATGGCGGGCTTCGCGGAGTCGGCTGATTTCACGCGCGCTTATGTGGCGTGGACCGGGCACACGCCTTCTCATTTCCGTGCTCAGCGGCGCAATAGCGGGGCCTTGCGCTGACGCGGGGGCCGCGCGCCTCGTCCTGAATTGCATGGCGGCGTGACGCAACTTGCCCTGGAGTGGCCGCCTGTATCCTCTGAATTCTCGCCCTCGCTGAGCGGCGCGCGGCGGCTTGGTACCAGGGGCACTCAAGAAATGGTGAGCGTAAAGACACGCCTTGGCGCGGTGCAGGGAGTAGACCGGGGAAAGCTGCAATCCTTCCTAGGTCTGCCATATGCGGCCCCGCCGGTCGGCGATCGGCGCTGGCGCCCGCCTTCGCCCCCAGGTCCCTGGTCGGGCGTCTACGACGCCACACGCTATCCAAACCGAGCACTTCAAGCTCCGTTCCCGGAAGCGCTGATGCCGCCCGGCGGCATTCCGGGCGGCACAAGCGAGGACATGCTCTACCTCAATGTCCATACACCCAAAGCGGACAAGAAACGCCGTCCGGTCATGGTGTGGATTCATGGCGGGGGCTACACACTTGGTTCGGCTAACGACTTCGATCCCGTAGCCTTCGTAGGCCAGCACGACGTCGTCGTCGTCGCCATCAATTACCGACTCGGCGTGTTCGGGTTCTTGGACTTAAGCCGCTTTGGGCCTGAGTATGCCGGCAGCGCCAGCATTGGGTTTCAAGATCAGATCGCCGCCATTCGCTGGGTCGCGGACAACATCGCCGATTATGGCGGCGACCCAAAAAACATCACCATTTGTGGCGGAAGCGCGGGCGCGGGGTCAGTTGTGACCTTGCTCGCCGCGCCGACAGCAAAAGGGCTGTTCCAGAAAGCGATCGCTGTGAGCCCGCTGGAGGTGAACCCCGCGCCGCTCGACATCGTGACGCCCTGCGCTACGGCACTGAAAATGGATGAGAAGGCGTTCTTCAATCACATCAAGGCGATGTCGGGCGAGGAGCTCTTCAAGTTCCAGATCGACGCAGGGATCGGAACCTCGGCGTGCGTCGATGGCGTCATCATCGTCAAGTCAACCGCTGAAGCGATCAAGCAACGTGTCAACCCAGTGCCGCTGCTGGTGGGCTGTACGCAGGCTGAGGGTCCAATGCTGACGGAAGGCGTAGTTCTAAATCTGGGAAGTGACCCGGCCGTGTTCGCAATGTTGGAGGCTGGCATGTCGCCTAACATCGGCGGCGGCAATGCGGCGAGATACAAGACCTTTCTCGACAAAGCGACCGAAGGCGGCTCTTTGGAGGATCGGTTGAATCGCGTCTGGTTTGATTGTTTCCGGTCCTACGTGCTGCGAACGGCTCAATCTATGACCGACGCAGGGTTCAATGCTTGGGCTTACACATTCGCTGTGCCTACCGAGCACCCGCATGGACCAACGCACGGAAGCGATGTGCCCTTTGTGTTCAATTCGCTCGATCCTAAGAAAGATGGCGAATTGGCCTACTTCTACAGAAATGAGGCCCGCACGCGCCGGATCGCTGACATGTGGTCGAAGACGATGGTGCGCTTTATGCGGAGCGGAAATCCCAATCGCTGGGGCATGCCCAGTTGGCCAACCTACACCGCTCAACGCCGCGCTTGTCTTGTGCTCAAGGATCAGCCCGCGATCGTGAACAACCCTGACGGAAATGAAGCGCTGGCCGCCTATGGGTTAAGTTGAGCCACACGCTGAAGGACAAGCTATCAAATGCAAGAAGCGTTCATCATTGATACTGTTCGGACACCACGCGGGATCGGCAAGGTTGGCAAGGGGGCTCTCTCCCATCTCCACCCGCAACAACTGGCGGCGACGGTGCTGAAGGCTATTCAGAGTCGCAATCACTTGAACACCGCGGATGTTGAAGATGTCGTTTGGTCAACATCCACTCAGAAAGGCAAACAGGGATTTGACCTCGGTCGACAAGCGGCGCTCTTGGCCGGCTATGACATTCGCGCAAGCGGGGTGACCCTGGACCGTTTCTGCGGCGGCGGCATCACCGCGGTGAACATAGCTGCGGCAACAATCATGTCGGGTATGGGCGATGTTGTAATCGCCGGCGGCGCCGAGATGATGAGTTATGTTAATCAGCGCAACACGGAGGAAGCAAATGCTGGCGTAAAGCTGGCGGACATGACCGCCGATAACCCAAGGCTCATGGAAATGCATCCACAGTCCCACCAGGGTGTCTGCGCTGATGCGATTGCCGCGATGGAGGGCGTCTCGCGCGGCGATGTCGACGCGCTGGCCTGCGAAAGCCAAACGCGTGCAAAGATAGCGATTGATGGCGGGCGGTTCGCAAAGAGCGTAACGCCTGTCTACAACGAAGATGGAACTTTAGCGCTAGATCATGAAGAGTTTCCGCGACCAGACACGACGCCGGAGACGCTCTCGGCGCTCAAACCTTCGTTTCAGGCGCTGGCCGATTATCCCATCAACGGCAAGACTTTCCGCCAAATCATACAACAAAAATATCCGGCGCTTACGTGGGAGGGCGTCCACCACGCGGGGAATAGTTCAGGCGTCGTTGACGGCGCGGCCGCTGTATTGCTCGCCACAAAGAGCTACGCGACAGCCAAAGGGCTCAAGCCGCGTGCGCGGATCGTTGCTTTTGCCAACATCGGCGACTGCCCGACACTGATGCTCAATGCGCCCGTCCCCGCGGCAAAGAAGGTGCTGGCTCGAGCCGGGCTCACGATTCACGACATTGACCTGTGGGAGGTCAACGAAGCCTTCGCAGTGGTCGCTGAGAAGTTCATCCGCGATCTTCGGCTTGATCGCGACAAGGTAAACGTCAATGGCGGCGCCTGCGCGCTGGGGCACCCGATCGGGGCGACAGGCGCTATTCTCATCGGGACAGTGTTGGACGAACTGGAGCGCCGCGACTTGAAAAGGGGGCTCGTCACGATGTGCGCCGCTGCGGGTATGGCGCCGGCGATCATCATCGAGCGCGTATGAGGCGCGGCCCTTTCACACCGGCGGACTTTTCATGACCGTGGTTTCGACTCGCATCGGACAAGTACGAGGCATCGAGCGGGAGGGCTCGATGTCTTTCTTGGGACTGCCCTTTGCCGTCCCGCCTACAGGGGCGTTGCGTTGGCGTTCGCCGGCTCCCGCAAGCCGATGGGCCGGTGTGTTTGACGCCACCAGCCACCCGCGGCGCAGTTTTCAATTGCCTTACCCCGCGACGCTCGGCAGCCGAGAAAATCCAGGCGTCATGAGCGAGGACATGTTGTACTTAAATGTGCACACGCCCGCTGCGGACGGAAAGCGCAGGCCTGTGCTCGTTTACATTCATGGTGGCGGCTACACCGTTGGCTCCGCCAATGATTTTGACCCCACGCCATTTGCGCGCCGCCACGACATGGTCGCCGTTGCCATGAACTACAGGCTGGGAATCTTCGGATTCTTTGACTTGAGCCGGTTCGGCCCGGATTATGCAGGAAGCGTGAGTCTTGGCTTCCAAGACCAGATCGCGGCGTTGCGCTGGATCAAGGACAACATCGCCGATTACGGCGGGGACCCCGACAACGTCACGATCAGCGGCGTGAGCGCCGGGGCTGGTTCTGTGCTGGCTTTGATGTCCGCGCAGGACGCGAAAGGCTTGTTCCACAAAGCCATTGCGTTCAGTCCTGGTGAGATTGCACGAGCGCCCGCTGACATGGTTCCGATCGTCGCGGAGAAGCTCGGGGTAGGCGAAAATGCGTTGCTTGATCACGCGGCGACGCTTTCTGGCCAACATTTGTTCGACATCCAAGTGTCGTCTATTTGGGCGGGCGGCGCCGCGGTCGACGGTCATGTCATCAAACTGCCGGCGGACGATGCGCTTCGCGCCCGCATCAATCCGGTGCCTCTGATCATAGGCACGTGCATTAATGAAGGTACTATGCTCACGCCTTCAATCGAAGAACAGAATTACGAGGCGGCGCAGCTACATGACATTCTGGCTGGACTTGCCGTGACGATCGGCGGGGGAGATGCAGATCGTTATTTCAGATTCCTAGACACGGCGCTTCCGGGCGCCGGCAACAGAGAGCGCATGACTCGGCTGTGGTACGACTATTTCCGTGCGCCGACGATGCGCGTCGCCCACGCGGCGGCGGAAGTCGGGATGAGCGCCTGGGTGTATAGCTTTGAGGCGCCGACCGACCATCCTTTCGGACCGACCCACGCGTCGGATATGGCCTTCTCATATAATTTGTTTGATGGCGGTTTCGTCGCTGAGGGTGAAATGCTCGGCTTTCACCCGAACACTCCAAAAAATCGCGCGCTTGCGCATCTGTGGACCGACACTATTGCGCAATTTGTGCGAGCGGGCGATCCGAACTGGACGGGGATCGGTCATTGGCTGCCTTATGACACGGAGACCAGGATAAGCTTGGCGATTCGGGAGGCGCCCATTGTTGTCGAAGACCTTGACGGTGTGGAGGCGCGGCGAGCTTATGGTTTGAAAGCATAAACGCAGTCACTCGTCAGCTGGGCAGGGCATGAGCGGATCAAAGCTCCTCATCGCAAACCGTGGCGAGATCGCCATACGAATCGCGCAGGCCGCTGCCGAACTCGGCATCCGCACCGTCTCCATTTACGCAAACGACGATGCCGCCTCGCTCCACTGTTTCAAGACCGACGAGAGTGTGTGTCTAGATGCGGCAGGCGTCAGCGCCTATTTGGACGCAAACAGCGTATTAGGTGCGGCGAAGCGGCTGGGTTGCGACTTGCTACACCCTGGCTATGGTTTCTTGGCGGAAAACGCGGCGTTTGCGCAAGCATGTGAGCAGGCGGGCGTCACATTCGTCGGCCCACCGGCAAGTGTTCTTGATCTTTTTGCCAACAAAGCGCGCGCGCGCATGCTTGCCGAAGAGTGCGACGTGCCGATCCTGGAGGGCTCCAAAGACGCGGTATCGCTCGAAGAGGCGCGAGCGTTCTTCGCCACGCTAGGAGCGGGCGCCGCCATGGTGATTAAAGCCGTTTCGGGAGGCGGCGGACGCGGGATGCGCATTGTGAAGCGCTCGCGCGACGTCGCCGACAGTTACGCCGACTGCCGGGCCGAGGCACAGCTCGCCTTTGGCGATCCCGCTGTGATGGTCGAACGCTTTCTGCCGAAGGCGCGGCACATAGAAGTGCAAATTGCCGCCGACGCTTCGGGTGATATCGTCCACTTGGGCGAGCGCGACTGCACCCTGCAGCGGCGCAACCAGAAGCTCATTGAATGTGCGCCAAGTCCCTTTGTTTCGCCGAAGCTGCGGGATCATCTGACTGGCGCTGCTGTGACGTTGGCCCGCAAGGCAGGCTACCGCAATGTCGGCACCTTCGAGTTCTTGCTTGATGTGGCGCAATTGCATTGCAACCCCGACGAGGCGGAGTTTGCCTTCCTTGAGTGTAATCCGCGCATTCAGGTGGAGCACACCGTCACCGAAGAAGTCATGAGCGTGGATTTGGTGCAGGCGCAGTTGCGCATCGCCGCAGGTGGGACGCTAGCGGATATGGGTTTCAGCCAGAAACGCTTCGTGACCGCGAACGGCGCCGCGTTGCAGGCGCGCATCAATGCAGAGCTCACCGCCGAGAACGGCGAGGCGCGGCCGTCGGCGGGCGTCATCCAAACCTACGAATTACCTGCGGGGCGCGGCGTGCGTGTCGACGGTTGTGGCTATGCGGGTTACTCGCCGAATCCGCGCTATGACAGCCTGCTCGCGAAAGTGGTGGTGCACACGCAAGGGGGTTTTCCCGACGCCCTCGCCAAGGCCGCGCGCGCGCTACGAGAATGCCGCATTGAGGGAGTGGACACCAACCGCGACCTCCTCATAGCCCTGCTGGGCCGCGATGAGGTGGTGACCGGCAACGATTACACGCGGTTCGTGGATGAGCATCTCAAGCAACTCCTCAGCGCGGCGACCCAGACGCCGCTCTTCGCTCCTGCTGACAGTTCCACACGTGATGGGACTGAAGACAATCCGGCGATTGTTGATGCGGACATTAGTGATGGCAGTTGGGTTGTTGGGGCCCCAATGCAGGGCATGGTGTCCGACTTGAAGGCATCGACGGGCGACGCGGTCGCCGAAGGTCAAGCGCTGGCCACGATCGAGGCGATGAAGATGGTGTATTCCGTCGTTGCGCCTGTGTCGGGGTTCGTTCGAAAGGTTGGCGCTGGTGTTGGGCAGGTTGTTCGGCTGAACCAGCCCATG
The DNA here is from genome assembly GCA_041166025.1 of Pseudomonadota bacterium. Classification (GTDB taxonomy): domain Bacteria; phylum Pseudomonadota; class Alphaproteobacteria; order Caulobacterales; family Hyphomonadaceae; genus UBA7672. The sequence continues at coordinate 52,551 of JBEAMJ010000012.1, forward strand.
TTCGTGGTCGAGGCGTCCGCCGATGCGGAGCTGGCGGCTGAATCTTCCGACGCAGCGGTTGATCTTGACGTTATTCGGCCTGACCTCGCGCAAATTCTGGAATTGCGAAGGCTGGGGCAAGATGATGCCCGGCCAGAGGCTGTCGCCAAGCGGCGCAAGACCGGGCAGCGGACCGCGCGCGAGAATGTCGATGACCTCTGTGATGCGGGGAGTTTTGTCGAGTACGGCGCCTTGGCGCTGGCTTCGCAATCACGCCGCCGCAGCCGTGAAGACCTTGCGAAAAACACTTCCGGCGACGGCATCATCGCCGGAATCGGGTGCGTAAACGGCGCCGCGTTCGGCGACGAGGCGAGCCGGTGCGCCGTGTTGGCCTATGACTACATGGTGTTGGCCGGGACCCAAGGCCACCAAACCCATCGCAAGAAAGACAGACTGCTTGAGCTGGCTGAGCGGAGGCGTTTGCCGGTTGTTTTGTTTTCCGAAGGCGGCGGGGGGCGGCCCGGCGACGTCGATGTTCTCTCAGTCACGGGAATGGAAGTGGCGTCGTTCCAATTGCTGGCGAAGTTGAGCGGACTTGTTCCGCTTGTTGGCGTCAACTCCGGACGTTGCTTTGCGGGGAATGCGGCATTGCTCGGATGTTGCGACGTCATCATTGCGACTGAGAACTCGACGATCGGCATGGGCGGCCCCGCGATGGTGGAAGGCGGCGGCCTTGGTGTGTACACGCCAGATGAGATCGGGCCGATGTCGGTGCAAGTGCCGAACGGGGTCGTGGACATTGCAGTCAAGGACGAGGCCGAAGCCGTTGCCGTCGCGAAAAAGTACATCTCCTATTTCCAAGGTCGTTTGTTGCGGTGGACGGCGCCAGATCAGCGCCGGCTGCGGCGGCTAGTTCCCGAGGATCGGGTGCGCGCTTACGACATCCGTGCTGTGATTGAATGTCTCGCTGATGAAGACAGCGTGCTCGAACTGCGCCGCCACTATGGATATGGCATTGTCACGAGCTTGGTGCGCATTGAAGGCCGCCCCGTTGGTCTCATAGCCAACAACCCTTTACATCTCGGCGGCGCTATCGATGGACCGGGAGCGGACAAGGCCTCGCGCTTCATGCAATTGTGCGATGCGCACGAGATCCCACTCCTTAGTTTATGCGACACGCCAGGTTTCATGGTGGGGCCAGAGAGCGAAAAGACTGCGGTTGTTCGCCGGTTCGCACGCATGTTTGTCACGGCCGCGAGCGTGACAACGCCCATGATGGCGATCGTGCTGCGCAAGGCGTACGGGCTGGGGGCAATGTCGATGCTGGCAGGCCAATCGCGGTCGCTGGACTTCATGGTTAGCTGGCCGTCGGGCGAGTTTGGGGGCATGGGGTTGGAGGGTGCGATCAAGCTTGGATTGCGCAAGGAACTCGAGGCGATCGCGGACCCGAAAGAGCGAGAGCGCTACTTCAAAGAGTGCGTGGCGCAGGCTTATGAGTTTGGCAAAGCTGCCAACGCGGCTGCGCATTTCGAACTCGATGACGTCATCGACCCTGCCGAAAGTCGGGCTTGGATTGTGAAGACTTTACGGAATTGCTCCCAACCCGCGCCGCGGCGAGGCAAGAAACGCAACCACATCGATACCTGGTAGGGCGCCCTCCGTTTGGAGTGTCCTTGTCCTGTTTTGCCTGACCGCTTGTCGAGTTTCGCCACGGATGGAACGGTGACGGCAATGTAGGTTCTGTCTCGGGCTAGGCTGCTGTCAGGCGCCGACCTGCTTGGCTCGATGTATGTCGCACGGAGCAACCGGTGAAGTTTGAGTTTTCCGAGGACCAAGAAATGATGCGCAGCGAGGCGCGTCGCTTCCTGCAAAAAGAATGCACAAGCGCTGTGGTTCGCTCAGTTCTTGAGTCCGACAAGCCCTTCGATGAGCGCCTGTGGAAGGCGATTTGTGCGATGGGTTGGCCTGGTGTCGCCCTGCCCGAACAATATGGCGGGCTCGGCGCTGGTTATCTGGAGTTATGCGTCATGGCCGAGGAGCTGGGACGCTCGCTCGCGCCGATCCCGTTCTCGTCGAGCATGTTCCTGGCGGCCGAAGCAATCATGCGTGGCGGCAGCGATGCCCAGAAGGCCGAGTGGCTGCCCAAATTGGCGAGCGGCGAAAGCATCGGGACGCTCGCGCTAGGCGAGGGGCCTGGCGCTGCTGCCTGGGAAAAGTGCGGCGCCGGCGCCGAGAGAGCCGGTTCCGGATTTGTCGTCACCGGTGTGAAGTGGCCTGTTGCAGATGGGATGGCGGCAGACGTCGCTGTGGTTCCAGCAAAAGATTCCCACGGCCTTGCGCTCTATCTGGTGAAACTGGATCAACCCGGAGTGGAGCGTTGCCTGGAGCCAAGCTTCGACGAGAGCCGGCCGCAGGGGCGCATCACATTCAAGGCCGCCGCAGCGGAGCGCCTTGCAATGAGCGACCTGGCGACGCTTGAGGATGTCATCAACCGGGCGGCAATTCTCTATTCCTTTGAACAACTCGGCGGCGCAGAAGCAAGTCTCAACATGGCGGTGGCGTACGCTAAGGATCGCTATGCGTTTGGTCGACCCATCGGGTCATTCCAAGCCATCAAACATAAACTTGCGGAACTCTACGCGCAGTTGGAATTGGCGCGATCAAACTGTTATTTTGGGGCGTGGACGCTCTCAACAGATGACGCGACGCTGCCAGAGGCGGCGGCCTGCGCCCGCTTAGGCGCATCCAGAATCTATTTCGAGTGCGCGAAAGAATGCATTCAGGTCCATGGCGGCATCGGCTTTACCTGGGCGTTCGATGCGCACCTGCATTACCGGCGTTCGAAAGTGCTGAGCGCAGTTATCGGTGGCCAAACGCGCTGGCGCGAGACGTTGATCCGGGCGCTTGAGCGCAAAAATTGTACATCGCAATCCGATCACTCGCGGGTTGCCTAGGCCTCTTTCCCATGAATTTTGACGACACTCCTGAGCAAGCTCAATTTCGCGCCGAGGCCCGGGCCTGGATCGCGAGCAACAAAATTTCGTTTGGCAGCGTAAAGGGTGGTGGATTTGCAGCCATTCGCGAGTGGCAAAGAATCAAACAGAAGGGTGGCTGGGGCTGCCTACATTGGCCGAAGAAGTACGGCGGGCGCGATGCAACGACGATTCAAAATGTGATCTTCTCTCAGGAAGAAGAAGCGGCTGGCGTGAGCATGTTATCGATCGCCAACAGCATTACCATTGGCATGGCGGCCGCGACCATCATGCATTGTGGCACCGATCAGCAGAAACAGAAGCACCTGCCTAGAATCGCCACCGGCGAAGAGATCTGGTGCCAGCTGTTCAGTGAACCTGTTGCTGGCTCTGATCTTGCCGGCATCAAAACCCGTGCTATCAAAGATGGTGATGAATGGGTGGTGACCGGCCAAAAAGTCTGGACAAGCTACGCCCAGTATGCGGACTGGGCGATCTTGGTGACGCGTAGCGATCCAACAGTACCAAAACACAAAGGATTGACCTACTTCTTGCTGGATATGAAGTCTCCCGGCGTGGAGGTGCGGCCTATCAAACAGGCCTCCGGCGGCAGCGACTTTAACGAAGTCTTTCTAGACGGTGTTCGCATTCCAGACTCCAACCGGGTCGGCGATGTTGGTGACGGATGGCGAGTCGCCCTCACCACTCTGATGAACGAGCGCGCTACGATAGCGGGCGTATATCCGACAAATTTCGATGACGTCTGGAAGATCGCCAAGCAGACGCCGCTGGGCGAAGGTCGTGCGATCGAAGACGGCGCTGTGCGTGCGTTGCTCGCCGATTGGTATGTCTGGCATTGTGGCCTTAAAAACTTTGGCCTGCGGATACAGTCGACATTGTCTCAAGGAAGGACGCCGGGACCTGAAGCTTCCTGCTCAAAGTTGTTGTTGGGTGCGCAACGCCAGGCGTTCTTGTCAGAGGCCATGGATCTGCTGGATGTGGGCGGAACAGCGCTTGAGAGCGGTAGCGAAATGGGATTGCACTTTGCGTTCCTTCGGGTGATCGGAAATCGCATCGAGGGCGGTAGCGACGAGGTGCTCAGGAACATCATCGGCGAGCGCGTCCTTGGTTTGCCGGTCGAGCCGCGCGTCGACAAGGATACGCCCTTCGACCAGGTGCCGACGTCGCGTCGAGACTAAAGCTGGCGACAGTCAGGACGGGTGCAGCCGCGCGAGGCCGGTTTTGCCTGCATGGGTGACGGCTTTTGCTACTCACGCGCCGTGGGTCGCCTGTTAGGTCCCTGTGTCTAAAGCCTTCGAGCGAGAGACCCAAGTGAGGCTTGAGTTGTGTGCCCACGTACACGGCATAGGCGCGGCTTGGTCAGGATTAGGACGATCGGCGCGATGTCACAGCACGCCTACATATTTGATGCGGTGAGGACGCCGCGGAGTAAGGGCAAGGCGGACGGCGCCTTGCACGAGGTGAAGCCAATTGCTCTCGTCTCTGGCTTGCTGAACGAGCTTCAGGCGCGTCACGATCTCGATACGGCGCGCGTCGACGACGTGATCTTGGGCTGTGTCACGCCCGTTAAAGACCAAGGCACCAATATCGCCAAATGCGCGGTGCAGTATGCGGGGTGGGATGAGAGCGTCGCTGGCGTTCAGCTCAATCGATTCTGCGCCTCCGGTCTCGAGGCGGTGAATATCGCCGCGCAGAAGGTGATATCGGGCTGGGAACAACTCATTGTCGCCGGCGGCGTCGAGAGCATGTCGCGCGTACCGATGGGCTCCGATGGCGGCGTCGTTGTGTTCGATCCAGAATACTTGATCGGGCAGAGGGCGACGCCGCAGGGCGTGGGCGCTGACCTCATCGCGACGCTGGAAGGATGGTCGCGCGAGGATGTTGACGCGTTCGCCGTCGAGTCGCAGAAGCGCGCTGCGTACGCGCGGGACAGCGGCTATTTTGATCGCTCGGTTGTACCGGTGAAGGATCGCAATGGCGTGACAATCCTCGCCAAGGACGACTTCATCAAACCGAATACAAGTCTTGAAGGGCTGGCTGCGCTGAAGCCTTCATTCGCGCACGCTGCGGCGAACGGCGCGGATGCGGCGGCCATTTCCAAGTACCCTGAAGTTGAGCGGATCAATCACGTCCATCACGCGGGAAACTCCTCGGGTATCGTCGATGGCGCCAGCGCCGTGCTCGTGGGATCGGAATCAATCGGGAGGGATCTGAGGTTGACGCCGCGCGGGCGTGTGGTGGCCGGCGTGATTACAAGCACGGAACCGACGATCATGCTTGTAGGGCCGGGCCCAGCAGCGAAGAAATGCCTGGCGGTGGCCGGCATGTCCGCTAACGACATTGATCTCTGGGAGATCAACGAGGCGTTTTCCTCTGTGGCGATGCGCTACATGCGCGATCTCGGCATCGACCACCAAGTCACCAACGTGAACGGTGGCGCGATTGCGATGGGACACCCACTCGGCGCCACTGGCGGGGTTCTGGTCAGCATCATGTTGGATGAGTTGGAACGTCGCGGTCTCAAGCGCGGCATGCTGTCCATGTGCGTGGGCGGCGGGATGGGCATCTCCACGATTATCGAGCGCGTGTAGAGGCGGCGTGCTTCCGCGTCGGGAGCGGTGACTTGGGCAAACGATCATGAGCATTTGCGGATATGAAGTAGATAAGGACGGCATTGCGACCGTCATCATCGACATGCCCGGACCAGTGAATGTCATGAACGGTGACTTTACTGAGAGCATGAAACAGACGATCGGAAACCTTGCGGCCGAGCGTGACGCAATTGGCGTTGTCATCGCATCCGGAAAGAAGACGTTCTTCGCCGGCGGCGACGTCAAGGGAATGGCCGCGGCGCCGGGCGCTGGGTTCAACGAGCAGATCACCCACGCGATCATGGCGGGGCGGCATCTCTTCCGGTCGTTCGAGAAGTTAAACCTGCCGATCGTCGCCGCCATAAACGGCGCCGCGCTCGGCGGGGGTTATGAACTCACGCTCGCTTGCAATTACCGCATCGCCTGGGACGACAAGTCTGTCCTGATCGGCTTGCCGGAGGCGACGCTGGGTTTGCTGCCGGGCGGGGGCGGCGTCGTGCGGATGACCAAGAAGTTCGGCATTGCTAAGGCGCTGCCGTATCTGATCGACGGCACGACCATGCCGGCGTCGGAGGCGCTTGAGGCGGGGCTTTTGGATGAGGTCGTCGACCGCGTGGAAGATCTCATACCGCGGGCGAAGGCCTGGATTTTGTCCAATAAGGACAATCCGAACGCGGCGCTTCAACCTTGGGATCGGCCTGGTTACCAAATTCCTGGCGGCGATCTATCGGCCTCCGCTGTCCGCGGCTTCGTCAATCAGACCGCGTTCCGATTGTTCGAGGAAACACGAGGTCTGCTGCCGAACAAGCAATTGATCTTCGATGTCGCGGTGGAAGCGCTGAAGCTGGATCTCGACACCGCGCTGAAGATCGAGTCGCGAGGATTGGCGACGCTCATCATCTCACCGATCAGCAAGAATTTGATGAGCGCCAACTTCTTCCAGTCAACGGAGGTACGTCGGGGCGGCGCGCGTCCGAAGGACATTGCGCGGTTTCGGGTGTCCAAAGTCGGCGTCATCGGGACAGGCGATGTTGCGCGGACGCTATCGCGCGCGTCGGCTCTGGCGGGCATCGACACTGTGATCTTGGGCGCCAAGCCGGGCGACGCGGGGCAAGCCAAGGCTTCGTTGGCGCTTGCTGAGCCTGATGCGCCAGTGCTGGCTGGAATCCTCGCGACCGACGTTCCCAGCGATTTGTCGGGATGCGAGGTCATTGTCGCGACGGAGAGTGCAGATGAGGCGCTGCTCGGCGCCGTTGAGAAGAGCGCGCGCGAGAGCGTTTGGTGTGCCCTCAATGATGCAGGCGCGGAGGCCAGCGACCCAAGGACAGAGTTGCGCGGTCGCTTCGTGCGGCTGAGCGTAGCGCCCACCGACCTACAAATGGCGGTGATCGAAGTTGCCCGCGGGGACTTCAGCAGCGACGGCGCGGTCGCAAAAGTTTACGATTTTCTCCGTCAAATAAGAAGTCAGCCGATTGTCACACTGGACACGGGCGTGGCGTTCGTTGAGCGCGTCTTGATCCATCAGCTGGTCGAGGCTCTCTCTCTCGTGGTCGAGGGCGTTAGCCCGGTGCGCGTTGAAAATCTCTCGCGTGCAATTGGGTTGCGTGAGGCGCCGCTGACAACGATCGATCAGATCGGGCTGGCGCGGTTCGCGAGCCTCGCCAAGCGACACGGACATCCATCGGTGACGCCGAGGGTGGTTGCCTTGCTCGATCGGATCGTTGCGCAGGGCCGTGGAGGGCGGCAAGCGGGCGCGGGCTTCTACGACTATCCGGCCGCCGGCAAGGTGCTGTTTCGAGAGCTGAGTGCTCGCTCTGACGATGGGCAGAGCAGCATCGCTGATCAAGACGTCAAGGACCGGTTACTCTTCTCCGCCGTTCTCGAGAGCATCCGCCAGGTGGAGACTGGCGTTCTGCTTTCGGTGGCCGAGGGAAACATCGCACTCCTGAGGGCGATTGGCGCGCCGATGTGGACGGGGGGGTACATTCAATTTGTCAACACATACGGTCCGCAGAAGTTGCTTGACCAGTGCAATGCCTTGGCCGCGCGCTTTGGCGCTCGGTTTGAGTCACCGCAGATACTGATAGAAAAAATGAAAACCGGGGAGAGTTTCGCTTGAGCAGCCGAAGCAGTCTGGCGAACGGCGCTGTTGGGGATCGTTTTCGCCCATGAGCATGCAAGCACCTGCGCCCCTGGTCATAGATGCATCTGGCGTCGGTCTGCATACCATTGCCAAGACCTCGCGGCTCGATGCGCGGCGGGTGCTTGCGTTCGCTGCCGGCGTGCTGGAGAGGTCCGAAGCATACTGGGACGACACGCGCGAGGGCGGGCTGATCGTTCATCCCGGAATTGCTTTCAGCCTCCAACTCCAAAGCCAAAGCCGTATCTTGTCCACTCCGGTCCCGGCCGCGCAGATGTCAGCCGATGCATGGGTTGGCGCTGTGCACGCCGAGACAGATCTTCAAATTTACGCGCCATTCGAGGTCGATCAGGTCATCACCACACAGGGGCGATTGATCGCGCGCAAGCAGACACGCGCGGGCGTTTTCAATGTCGAGCGTTACCGCATGGTGGAATCATCCGGCCGCCTGCTCGCGGAGATGGACTACAATCTGATGTTTCGCGGCGCGACGCTGGTCGGTGGCGATGTTGCGCTTGAACCGATGCCAACGCGCCGCCGCCCGCCGGAGCCGTTGCGGCCCAGGAAGATCAGGGAAGTGATCATTCCAAGGGAAGCCCTGCACCATTATACGGCGTGCGCCGATATCTATGCGCCAATTCATACTGAGCGCCGCGTCGCCGCCAAAGCAGGCTTCAATGACATCATCCTGCACGGCAGCGCCACCAAGTCGATTGCGCTCTCGGCGGTTGTGCAGACGTTTTTTGGCGGGGACGCACGCCGTGTGCGCCGCCTCTACGGGCAATTGCGCGCGGTCGTGCCGGCTGAGACGTCCATCATTGTGGAGGCAGTCGCCACCGAAAATGACGCCGATGGAAAGCTTAGCGTGTTTTTCCGCGTTTTGAATCACGAGGGCGCGGAGGCGATCAGCAACGGATTGGTAGCCGGGTGGACGCCGGGCGCCCAGCCGGCGGACGACGTCTCAGGAAAGCGATTGCAGGCATGAGCGAAATTCGTTTCGACGATCGGGTTGTGGTTGTGACCGGCGCAGGCGGGGGCTTAGGGCGCGCCTACGCATTGGCGTTCGCAGCGCGCGGTGCGAAGGTCATCGTCAATGATCTTGGCGGCGACATTCGTGGCGAGGGGGAAAACGTCAGCGCCGCGGATCGGGTTGTCGGGCAGATTAGAGATCTTGGAGGCGAAGCCGTCTCAAATCACGACTCGGTGGAAAATGGCGAGCGCATCATTGATGCGGCGCTCACGAATTTTGGGCGCGTCGATATCGTTGTCAACAATGCTGGTATCCTTCGTGACGCCAGTTTTCGAAAGATGACGGTGGAGGATTGGGAGCGCGTGTATCGGGTGCATCTGTTCGGCGCGTTCAAGGTCACGCACGCCGCTTGGCCGCACATGCTGGACCAAAGGTTCGGCCGCATAGTGAACACAGCCTCTGCCGCGGGGGCATATGGAAATTTTGGGCAAGCGAACTATTCGGCGATGAAGCTGGGCCTCGTCGGCTTTACCAAGACGCTTGCGGTCGAGGGGGCTGGCAAGAATGTAACGGCGAACGTCATCGCGCCCGTGGCGGCGTCGCGCCTGCTTGAGACAATCTTGACGCCAGAGCGTATGGCGATCCTTAAGCCAGAATATGTAACGCCGCTCGTTTTGCGCCTCTGTGCGGAGCACAACGAAGAGAGCGGCTCCTTGTTTGAGGTGGCTGCGGGCTGGATGGCCAAGGTTCGGTGGGAGCGCGCGGAAGGGATCAGTCTACCAACCAACCCGGTTTTCACCGTGGAGGATGTCGACGCAGGGTGGGAGAAGATCTGCGATTTCTCGGTGTCGGACCATCCGGCAAGCATTCGCGATAGATCAGCGGCGGTGACGGCAAAACTCGTAGAGGCGGGGCTCTTGCCTTGAGGGTATGGGAGTACACGACGGCTGCCTGGGACTGGCTGTACCTGCTACGCAATCGGTCGCGCCTCTCGCCCTCTGCGATGGCCGCACATCAAACTCTTGCGAGCCTCGTCGATAGGCAGGTCCGAGTGCGCCCGAACGCCACCATGATTGTGACCGCTGAGCGAGAAATGGGTTGGGCGGAATTCGCGGCTCTTTCCAACAAGATCGCCAACATCTTGATGAAAAGCGGCGTGCAAAAGGGTGACGCTGTCGCGTTGAACATGCAAAATGGGATTCTCTACTTGGCATGCGTCGTGGGCATCACGCGCATTGGCGCGGTCGGCGCGCTCATCAACACCAACCTCAGCGGCTCCCAGCTCGTCCATTGCGTCACGGAGGTCAACGCGAACATAAGTCTCGTGGATGGACATGGACTGTCCGCACTGCGGGGGTGTGGCAAGGCCTACATGGAGGCGAGCCAGTCACCCTGCGTCATCGCTTTTGGTTGCGCAGACGATCAGGCAGAAGAGGAACGGAAGTGGCTGCACAACGGCGATCGTTTGCTGGACACGATTTCGGCGAACGCGCCTGATTCTACTTCGCCAGTTTTACCCGGTGACCGCGCGCTTTACATTTTCACCTCGGGAACCACCGGCTTGCCGAAGCCCGCGATCATCACGCATCAGAAGTTTGTGTTGGGCGCTGCCGCGCACGCCATTTACTCTTTTCGCGCACGACCAAGCGACCGGATCTACAATTGCCTCCCGCTCTATCATGGCACCGGTCTTATGGTCGGCGTCGCGGCGTGTTTCTACTCCGGCGCTTCGATGTTTATCCGGCCAAAGTTTTCGGCCTCTGCGCTTATCCAGGAAGCCAACAAGTACAAGTGCACAGCGCTGGTCTATGTCGGCGAGATCTGTCGTTATCTCCTGAATACGCCCGAGGCGGCGGGCGATCGGAAGTGCTCGCTCAATCGCGCGGCCGGCAACGGGCTGCGCTCTGATATTTGGAAAAAGTTCAAGCAGCGGTTTGGGCTCAAGCGGATCGGAGAGTTCTATGGCGCGAGCGAGGCCAATGGGGGTTTCCTAAATGTCCTGAATAAGGACGAAACAATTGGAGTTTCCGGCGCGGTGGTCAGGCTGGTGGAGTACTCGATGGAGGAAGCCTCCATAGCCCGTAACGCTGCGGGGTATGCCAAGGAAGTAAAGCCGGGTGACGTGGGGTTGCTGTTGTTTAGAATAAGCGAGAAGGATCAGTTCGACGGTTACACGAACCCACACCAATCCGACACCAAAGTCGAACGTGATGTGTTCGAGAACGGCGACCGTTGGTTCAATAGTGGTGATCTTCTCAAGCAGGTCGACGTCGGCCCTGCCTTCAATCTTATTCACTATCAGTTCGTGGATCGACTTGGAGATACGTTTCGTTGGAAGTCCGAGAACGTTTCAACAAGTGAGGTCGCCGAAGCTCTCTCCGGCTTTCAAGCAGTGGCGATGGCCGTCGTCTACGGGGTCCCAGTGCCGGGCGCTGATGGCAAAGCGGGGATGGTCGCACTCGCACTTCGGCCGGACGTGGGGGCACTGGATTGGCCGGCGTTTGGCGCATTCGTGAGGGATCGATTGCCGCGCTACGCGCGCCCATTGTTTGTACGACTGGTTCCTGAATTCGAAACCACGGGAACGCACAAGCTCGTCAAGACTAGGCTCATAGAGGAAGCTTTTGATATTCGGCGCATCGCCGACCCAGTGCTGTGCTGGAGTCAAGAAGCGGGATGCTACGTCCCGCTTAACAGCAAGCGGTTCGACGATATCGTAGCTGGACGTGCAGGCTACTAAGATGAACTTTCGCGGCCTCCCACAAGACCAGCACAAATCGAAGAGGGCGTGATGACGGGTCCCCTGGACGGTCTTCGTGTTGTCGAGCTCGGTGGGATCGGGCCAACACCCTATTGCGGGATGCTGCTCGGCGACCTTGGCGCGGACGTTATTCGCATCGAGCGTGCATCATCGAGTTCCAGCGCGGTGCGTGGAAACCCACACATGCGCAATCGCCGTTCGATCGCCTTGAATTTAAGGACAAGCCGCGGAGCGGAAATGGCGTTGCGGTTGCTGGAGCGTTCGGATGCATGTACGGAGGGCTTTCGCCCAGGGGTGGCGGAACGTCTAGGCTTTGGCCCTGATGAGGCGCTGGGGCGCAATCCACGGCTGGTATATGGTCGCATGACTGGTTGGGGGCAGGATGGCCCACTCGCGCAGGCCCCAGGTCACGACATCAACTATGTGGCGCTGACGGGCGCCCTTCATGCGATCGGCCCGGTGGGCGGCAAGCCCACGCCGCCTCTCAATCTTTTGGGTGACTTCGGAGGCGGCGGACTTTTCCTCGCCTTCGCGATCTTGGCAGGGGTTCTGGAGGCAAGACGGTCGGGGCGCGGACAAGTCGTCGATATGGCCATGGTGGATGGGGTTGCGTCGCTCATGTCTGCGTTTGCATTCTATCGCAGCGTCGGAATGTTCGATGACGAAAGACCTGGGGCCAATCTCTTGGGCGGAGCCGCGCACTATTACGACGTGTACGAGACAAAGGACGGGAAGTATGTGAGCGTCGGCGCCCTAGAGCCCGAGTTCTACGCGGCGTTTGTTCAGGCTCTGGAACTCGACCGCGCCGTATTTGGCGACGCAGTTTTTAGTCCGGCGCGCGCTAGCGACCCGCGTTGGCCAATGCTCAAAGCGATCGTGGCGGAAAAATTCCGCACACGCACTCAGGCGGAGTGGTGCGCGCTGCTTGAAGGCAGTGACATTTGCTTTGCGCCGGTGCTGGCCTTTTCTGATGCGCCAAAGCACCCGCACAATGTTGCCCGAAACACATACGTTGATGTTGGCGGCAGCCTGCAGAACGCGCCGACGCCGCGGTTTGTGCGAACGCCGGCCGCGCCGCCCGAGGTGGCCCGGCTGGCTGGGCAAGATAGCAAAGACATACTCGAAGAGATCGGCGTGTCCGGTGCGGAGTTCGATGAGTTGGTCGCCGAAAAAGTGGTGACCTAGAGGAACATCAAAAGGAAGATGGCAATGCGACTGGTTACCCGCTTCACGGAAACTTTTGGCGTTGAGCACCCGATCGTCCAAGGCGGCATGCAGTGGGTGGGAAAAGCCGAACTCGTCGCCGCCGTCGCGAATGCAGGCGCGCTTGGCTTCATCACAGCGCTCACCCAGCCCACGCCGGACGCACTCGCCAAGGAGATCGGGCGAACGCGCGAGATGACCGACAAGCCCTTTGGCGTCAATCTCACGATATTGCCGACGATCACGCCGCCGCCGTACGCCGAGTATCGACAAGCCATCATCGAGAGTGGCGTCAAGATCGTCGAGACGGCGGGTCATAGGCCACAGGAGCACGTCGACCACCTTAAGCAACATGGCATCAAGGTCATTCACAAGTGTACCGCTGTCCGCCATGCGTTGTCGGCGGAGCGAATGGGAGTCGACGCTATCTCGATCGATGGCTTTGAATGTGCCGGACATCCGGGTGAGGACGACATTCCTGGCTTGATCTTGATCCCAGCAGCGGCAAACAAAGTGAGAGTGCCGATGCTAGCGTCAGGGGGCTTCGGCGATGGCCGGGGGCTGGTGGCGGCGCTCGCGCTCGGCGCCGATGGCATCAACATGGGAACGCGTTTCTGCGCCACTAAGGAGGCGCCGATCCATGACGCCTTCAAGCAGCAGATGGTGCGCAATGATGAACGTCAGACGGATCTGATTTTCCGTAGCCTCCACAACACGGCGCGCGTGATGCGGAATGCAGTCAGCCAGGAGGTTGTCGCCCTAGAGCGAAAGGGCGGCGCCACCTTTGACGACATTCGACACCTTGTGGCGGGGAAACGCGGCATGGCAGCCATGGCCGAAGGCGATGTGGACGGCGGCGTGTGGACAGCGGGCATGGTCCAGGGTCTGATTGACGACGTTCCGACTGTTCGTGAACTGGTGGATCGCATCATGGATGAGGCGATTGGCCTCATGACAGGACGCCTGCAGCACATGGTGCGCGCCTAGTCCGCATTGGAGGCAAATTTGACGGAGTATCGCTCCCCCTGGCGCAACGAAGAGCTGGACCTGTTCCGGACCTCTCTGCGGCGGTTCATCGAGAAAGAAATGGCGCCGCACGAAAAGAGGTGGCGCCAACAAAAGTACGTTGATCGTGAGTTCTGGAAGCTGGCGGGCTCGGCAGGCTATGTATGCACGGACATCCCTGCGGAGTACGGCGGCGTCGGCGGCGATTTCCGTTACGAGGTGGTGCTCGCCGAAGAATTGGCGTTGGCCAATTGCACATCATGGGGGCGCTCCGTTCATAGCATTCTCGCCAACTATATTCTGCGCCATGGGACCGAAGCTCAAAGGCAAGAGTATTTGCCGCGGCTTGCGACCGGCGAATTGATCGGGGCGATTGCGATGACAGAGCCGGGCGCCGGCTCCGACCTCCAATCGATCCAGACCAAGGCAATGAAGGACGGCGATTGCTATGTGATCAATGGCAGTAAGACCTTTATCACCAACGGTTATAGCGCCAACCTCATTGGACTTGTCTGCAAAACCGATCCAGCCGAACGGGCGAAAGGCATGTCGATCATCTTGATCGAGACTGAGGGTCTGCAAGGGTTTGCGGTTGGAAAGTTGCTCGACAAGATGGGCATGCGCGGCCAGGACGCTGCTGAGCTGTTTTTCGACCATGCGCGGGTAGGGCGCGAGCAGTTGCTCGGCGAGGTGGAGGGGAGAGGCTTCTATCAGCTAATGGCGGACTTACCCTATGAACGCACAATGATCATGGTTCGGGCTCAGGCGGCGATGGAGTGCGCGCTCGATCTGACCATCAAGCACTGCAAAGAAAGACAGGTGTTTGGTCAGAAGTTGATTGAGTTGCAGAACACGCGATTCAAACTAGCGGAAGCGAAGGCGGCGGTGACCATCGGGCGTGTGTATGTCGACTACTGCATCGACAAACTCTACAAGGGTGAACTTGACGGAGTAGCGGCCGCAATTGGAAAGCTATGGCTCGCCAATACGCAAAACGAAGTCGTGGCGGAGTGTCTACAGTTGTTCGGCGGCTACGGCTACATCATGGATTATCCGATAGCGGACGCCTACGTGGATGCGCGCGTGCAAACCATCTATGGAGGCTCAAACGAGGTGATGAAGGAGCTCATCGCTCGGAGTCTTTGATGTCGCGAGACGGCGTAACTAGGAGCTCGGCGCAAAATGCAAAGAAGCGGGCCCCTTGTCGGCGTGCGCGTCCTGGAATTTGCGGGCATCGGGCCGGGCCCCTACTGCGCTCAGCTGCTTTCCGACGCCGGCGCCTCAGTGCTGCGAATTGAGCGTCCTGGCTCGCCAGCCAATAATGCTTCGAAAGTCACGCAACGCGGGCGCCGCATCGTGCGGCTCGATCTCAAGAGCGACGTAGGGCGCGAGGTCGCACTCGGCCTCATCGAACAGGCTGACATCCTCATTGAAGGATTTCGGCCGGGCGTGATGGAGCGGCTAGGGCTTGGCCCCAGTCAGGCTCTCGCTCGGAATGAGCGCCTCGTCTTCGGGCGGATGACCGGATGGGGGCAAGCCGGCCCGTTGGCGCATGCGGCGGGCCACGATATCAATTATGTCGCTCTGAGCGGAGCGCTGCATGCGATTGGCAAGTCAGATGAACCCGTCATTCCGCTGAATATCGTCGGTGACTTCGGCGGCGGCGCGCTCTTTTTGGCATTCGGCGTGCTGGCGGCGCTCGTGCACGCGCGGGCAAGTGGGCGGGGACAGGTTGTGGATGCGGCTATAAGCGATGGCGCGGCATCGCTTATGTCTTACATCTACGGGTTTATGGCCGATGGGTCGTGGCGCAATGAGCGCGCCGCAAATCGTCTCGATGGCGGTGCACACTTCTACAATGTCTACAAGTGCGCCGACGAGAAGTGGATATCGGTGGCTGCCTACGAACCGCAATTCTATCAGCTTCTACGTGACAAGCTCGGCTTAGTCGAAGATGCCTTCGATGCTCGACTCGATCGCGATGCTTGGCCCATCTTGAAGGAGCGCCTGAAAACCATCTTCCACGAGAGAACATCGGCCGAGTGGCGACGCCTTCTGGAGGGAACAGACGTTTGCTTCGCACCTGTGTTGGACCTGGAGGAGGCGCCGCAGCATGCTCACAACGTGGCGCGCGAAACGTTCATTGCATTTGACGGCGTGGTCCAGCCCGCGCCCGCGCCACGCTTCTCTGAGACGCCGGGGCGTATTGGCGGCAGCTGCGCCGAAAACGACGTCGCCGCGCCGACGACATTGAGTGAGTGGGGGCTGGACCCGCAACAGATCGAACGCTGGCGTAAGAGCGGCGCGTTTTGAGTTGCGCGTCGCCAGCTTGTTGTGATGCCAGGAGCGGAGGAAGTCATGGGTGATTTGGTTGTTCGGGAAGACGAAGGGCGCCTATGTTGGCTGACATTAAATCGCCCAGACAAGCTCAACGCGCTCACCGTTGAGATGTTCAGGGAGTTACGGCGCCATGTGCAGGATCTGAAAAAGAACACGAACGTTGGCTGTGTCGTGCTTCGCGGCGCCGGCAAGTGTTTTTCGGCGGGTCATGATCTCAGCGACATTCTGGCCGAAGAGACGCCATCGCGAGGCTGGCACTCGGAAACTCTGCGTATGATGGAGAAGCTGCCGCAGCCGGTGATTGCCGCCGTTCACGGACATTGCTATACGGGCGCGCTCGAGATGGCTTTGGCCGCTGACTTCATCGTTTCGAGCGACTCCGCCAAATTCGCTGACACACACGCCAAGTGGGCGTTCACGCCGATCTGGGGCATGAGCCAGAGGTTGCCGAGACGGATCGGCGCAGCCGCGGCGAAGCGGCTTATGTTCACCGCCGAGACCATCAACGCGCATGAGGCGCTGCGCATCGGGCTTTGCGAGGCAGTATTTCAGGATGCCGATTTTTTCACTAGCGTAAGGGAGTTCGCGGCGCCAATCTTGGCCAATTCCTCGTTCAGCCATGCGGCCAACAAGCGGCTGATCGAAGCGACAGACACCCGTTCGCTCGATGCCGGTTTGCAATGGGAAATCATGGAAACGGAAGGCGTCGGTCCCGACGTGAGGGAGCGTTTGGCCGCCTTCAAAGGCAAATGAGCGCTACACGCGCTTGCCCCCGTCAATCCGCACGCACTCGGCATTGACATAGTCGTTCTCGATGAGAAATTGCACTAGGTGAGCGACTTCATCTACGCATCCGAAGCGTTGCGGATAGAGAACATTGGCCACTGATTGCGCCGCGCGCTCCTCCGCCTGCCTATACTTCGCTGGATCACCTCCAAGCGTCATTGGCGTATGGACCAAACCAGGCGCGATCGTGTTTACACGAATGCCAAAGGGAGCGAGATCTCGCGCCAGGGGCAAGGTCATGCCAACAATCGCGGCTTTGGAGGCGCTGTAAGCAACGGCGCCAGACGGCCCCTGGAAGGCGGCGATGGAAGCCGTATTGATGATAACGCCGCGGCCGCCGTGATCATCAAGAATGGCGTTTTCGGCCATAAGCGCAGCGCACAGACGCAGCACATTGATGGTGCCCACCAAATTCACATCGATAGTGCGGCTGAAGGACGCCAAGGGCATCGGCCCGTTCGGGCCGAGAAGGCGCTTCATCACCGCGATGCCCGCGAAGTTGCAGCAGATATGGATGTCGCCGAACCGTTCGTGAGTTCGGGCGAGTGCGTCCCCGACGGGCTCCTCCTGCGTAACATCGACTCGGGTGCTCATTGCGCGTGCGCCGAGCGCGTTGGCGGCGGCGTCGCTTCCCTCGCCGTTCAAATCGAGAAGAGAGACGTTGGCACCCAGCGCGTGGAGGCGTTTTGCGGTCGCTAGCCCCATACCGGAGGCGCCGCCGGTGATAACTGCGGTTTTGCCAGCGATCATCATGGGGCCGACCTCTGAGTGTTGGCGGACGGGGCGCGCAGCACGCAGCGCCCATTGTTGATGACCATCACCCGTCGCTCTTTTGTTCCAGCGCTGAACGAGACGATGTCCGCATCGCGCCACATGTCTACGATCAACGTTTCACCTGGAAACATCGGCGCGGAAAAACGTACATCGAACTGAACTATGCGCGAGGGATCAAAGTCGCACACGGTTTTGACGACGGCGTAACAACAGGCGCCGTAGGTGCAAAGCCCATGCAGGATGGGTCGCTCGAAGCCGGATGTCCGCGCCGCTTCGACGTCAGCGTGCAAAGCGTTTCGATCGCCCAGCAAGCGATACAGCAGGGCTTGATTAGGCGTTGTGGGCATTTCGCACTGATAGTCAGGCGCGCGCTGCGGCAAAGGGTGCGGTGCGGGTGCGGGCCCGCTATCGCCGTCGACGTCGCTAAAGCCACCATCGGCGCGCGCAAAGTGTGTCATTTCCTGCGTGAAAAGCGGGGCGCGGGTCGTTTTCTCCAGGGCCTCCAGCACAGACACGATCAAGGCGCCCCTGTCCTTGCCCTTGTCGTGGATCGCCTTGGTTCTTGTGTTCACAAGGATTTCGGCGCGGGTGGGCAGCGGTTGATGCAACGCGAGTTTGTGTTCGCCATGCAGCACCTTTGAATAGTCCACCCCGAGTTTGCGAATATCGCGGGCGCCCCAGGCAAGGACAGTGGCGACTGTGGGAATGATCTTCAGCCGCCTTTCGTAGACAAAATCGATTTCACGCGTGTCAAGTGGGTCGCGTCCCATGCCGATCGCGAGCGCGTACAGCATGATTTGCGTGTCAGAATAGGCATAAGGCAAGTCGCTGTCGGAGGCGGCGAGAGCCGCCTTGAAATCGAGCGCCATCGTGTTCAGCTCTCCCGCTAACCGTTGAGCAGACCAAGAATGTTGATGCTGCATACATTCATCGCAGGTTCTCCGCCGAGATTATGGGTAAGGCCGGTGGCCGGCGTTCGCAGCTGCCGCTCTTCCGCGCGCCCGAGCAATTGCAAGTACATCTCATAGAGCATACGCAGGCCGCTCGCCCCAATAGGATGCCCGAAACACTTCAAGCCGCCGTCTATTTGACACGGGTTTTCACCGCCCGCATCGAAACGCCCGTCCAGAACGTCGCGATAAGCGCGGCCCTCTTGCGAGATGAAGAGGTCCTCCATGGTGACGAGTTCGGTGATGGAGAAGCAATCGTGCACTTCCATGAAATCGATTTGCTTGGCGGGGTCCAAAATGCCCGCCTCATTGTATGCCTTCTTCGCGGCGACCCTGGCAGTGTGGAAATAGCTCCCATCCCAGCCATTTCCTTGCGCCTCAAAGCCGTTGGAGACGCTGACTTGCATGGCCTTGATGGAGACCATATCCGTTTTGCCCAATGATTTTGCGATCTGTGGCGTCGTGACGATAGCGGCCGCAGACCCATCGGACACGCCGCAGCAATCAAACAAACCGAGAGGTTCGGCAATCATGCCCGCGCTCATGGCTTGATCGAGAGTAATCTTGCGCCGCAGATGCGCTTTCGGGTTTTTGAGACCGTTGTCATGACTCTTCACTGATACGTGCGCCATTGCACGCTTCAATTCGGTTGGGGCGATCCGATGCTTGGCGCAATAGGCGCTCGCAAGTTGAGCGAAGTTGCCGGCATTGGAGCCGCTCGGCGCCCAGAGGGGGGTAAGGCTACCCGGATAGCGGGGCGGCAGCCCCCCGAAGCCTACATCCTTGAGTTTCTCGACGCCGATCGCGAGGGCGATGTCCGCGGCCCCACTGGCGACCGCGTAAGCGGCGCCGCGCAGCGCCTCCGAGCCGCCAGCGCAAAAATTCTCAACTCGCGTGACTGCAATGTTCGGCAGACGAAGCGCGACCGAGAGCGGTGCGCCACCCTTGCCCATGCCTGTCATGTCGTCATGGTGCGCGAACCAAGCGGCATCGATATCGCGCTTCTCGATGCCGGCGTCCGACAGCGCCTCGGTGAAGCTTTCGATGAGGAGGTCCTCAGCGCCGCAATCCCATCGCTCGCCAAAGCGCGAGCATCCCGCGCCGAGTATCACGACCTTGTCCCTGATGCCGCTTGCCATGTCAGTACCGTTCGTCGACGGGGGTCGCCTTCCAGAAGTAGCGTGTGTAGTCGCGCGCCGCATCGATTTCCTTGATGCGGAAAACCATGCGCATCTCCATTCCGGGTTTGACTTCCCCGTCCAAGATGTCGGTGAAGTCCATCATCAGGCGCCCGCCCTCGGCAAAGGTGATCATGCCATAATAGTTCGGCGGATCAGGCGTGAGCGCCATTCGATCGGCGGACCACGACAAAACAGTGCCCGTCCTATCGGCAAGCCTATACGGATCGAGAGTATCGACTTCCCCGCGCTCGTCGCCGACCGCGATACGCGTGGCGGGGAACTGGACCTCGCCAGTCTGGCGATGCCGGCCGCCAACGAAGCCTAAGATCATGTCGCGATTGCGATAGAGGACCGACAATGAGGTCCTCGTGTCCTTCTCAGCCTTAGGCCCCTTTTCCCAATCGACAAGGTCTCGCGCTGTCAGGTAGCGCAGGTAGTTCCGCTCGGTGACGCCTTGCGTGAGTTGATCAGCGAAAGATCGAGCGGGTTGAAAGCGAACGACGTCCGCCGTCATTTCAAGCACAAACGCTTCGCAACCTTGGCCGAAATCGACGACCAGAATTCTTTCCCCGGGCTTTGCAAGTTCAAGCTGCGCCGCAAGTTGAAACAGCGCGTTCGCTGCGCCAAGGTCTCCGCAGGTTCCGGCGTGATCGTCCATGACACGCTCGCGGGAGAGCCCGGCTTGTTGGACAAGAGTTGCCGCGAGGCCTTTGAACGGGCAGGGTAGGATGATCTTGTCGATCTGCTCTGGCGAGAGTTGCGCGTCGCGCAGCACTGCTTGGATAACCTTGGGCACGAACACGCCGTAGCCCTCTTCACGCGCCCACCGCTCTTCCCAATGGTACTCATACTCGGCTCCGGCGGAGCGAAACCGATCGACAAAATCGACGGTCAGCGTATGTCGGCCCAGCATACGCGCGATCACGTTTTGCGCACCGACTTCGATGCAGACCGCGCCGTCGCCGTAAGTCAGCTCCTGTGAACTCGCAGCGCGCGCCTTGCGCCTCTCTGACGCCACGACCAGCGTCGACCGCCGTGCGACGCTGCCGCTGTCAAGCGCTTGAAGCAACGCGCTAGCGCCCGCGCGCCGACTGCCACTAAGGTCGCCGGCGGAGATCGCCTCATCGAGCGTCAGTGCGGCGGCGACGACGCCCGCATTGAGGCGATCGATGAAAACGGGTGTCGTCGAGGCGAATAGCACTGCGCCAACGCGCGAACGATCGTCGCCTGGCCCAAGGCAGTTGCGACACGCTTCGACTGCCATGGTGATCGTGTCTTCATCCCAACCGGCGATGGTTCTTTCGCCCGTGCCGATGGAACGCAGGCCAGGCGCCAACCATGACTGGGCTTCAGCGACCGTTTTTCGGCACAATCGGCGGCGTGGGACGTAGACGCCAAAGCCGGTGATTCCGACTACGGGCATGGCTGCGTCCCTTGGCGCCAATAGGCCTGCTTGAGCTGCGCTTTGAGGAGCTTTCCACTTTCCGATCGCGGCATGACGTCGATGAACTCCACCGAGCGCGGGCATTTCACATGTGAAATGCGCTCACGGCAGAACGCTATTAGCGCGGCGGCCGTCGCGTCGGGGTGACGAACCGGCGCGTTCATCTGAACAATGGCTTTCACCTCTTCGCCGAACTCGGTGTTGGGTACGCCGAAAACCGCCGCATCGACGATGCCTGGATGTTTGAGCAGCGTCTCCTCAACTTCTTGCGGGTAGATGTTGACGCCACCAGAATTGATGACGAAGGATCGCCGGTCCACTAGGTAGAGGAATCCATCCTTGTCCAGTCGGCCGATGTCGCCAAGCGTTATCCAGCCGCGATCGTTGGTAACCTCATCCATCTTTTCCGGTGCGTTGTGATACTCGAAAGCGGGCCCGTTGGCGAAATAGATCAAACCGGTCGCGCCTATGGGCAATTCCTGGCCATCATCGCCCATAATGTGCGGCTCGCCGATAATTGCGCGCCCGACAGATCCCTGATGATCGAGCCATTCTTGGCTGGTGATGTAGGTGATGCCGACGCCTTCGGTGCCGCCGTAGTATTCGTTGACGATCGGGCCGAGCCAATCAATCAAGGCTTGCTTGGTGGCGATGGGGCACGGTGCGGCCGCATGAATAAGGCAGCGCAGGCTTGAGAGATCGTAGCTTTCCCGAACGTGTTTTGGGAGATCAAGTAGCCGATGCAGCATCGTCGGCACAACTTGGACATGGGTCGCGCCGAAGGTTTCGATCGACTCTAGAAGCGCGCGCGCATCAAAGCGGTTCATCGCTATAACGCTTCCGCCCAGCCTATGGACGGCCATCACACTGCGCAACGGCGCGGCATGATAGAGTGGCGCGGGGGAGAGAAGCACCGTCTCCGAAGTCATGCCGTGGTGGCGGTACATCGGGCTGAGTTGTTCGGCGCCGAACGGCGCTGCAACAAGGCGTCGTTTGACGCCTTTAGGTCGGCCGGTTGTCCCCGACGAATAAAGCATAGCCGCGCCCTCGAACTCCATCGCCGACGGCGTGCTCTCTTGTCCCTCCAGGAAGTCCGCCAGCGCGAGAAAACCCGGCTCTGGACCATCGACTGTCAACCAATGCCGGACATTGCGCAACGCCGGCTGCAAATCCCGAAGCGTCACAGTGTGCTGGGCGCTGGCGGCGACCAAAGCGGCGCCCGAATCTGCCAAGATGTAACTCACCTCCTCAGCCTTGAGATGGGTTGGCACCGGTGTGAAGTAGAGGCCAGCCC
This sequence comes from Pseudomonadota bacterium, assembly GCA_041166025.1. GTDB lineage: Bacteria > Pseudomonadota > Alphaproteobacteria > Caulobacterales > Hyphomonadaceae > UBA7672. The sequence goes on from JBEAMJ010000012.1 coordinate 74,962, forward strand.
GCTGCGCGCCCCAAGCGAAGATTAAGAGCTCAAGCCGGTTCTCGAGCAAGAAGGCCACGTGGTCGCCCAGCGCAAGGCCCGCCGCGCGGAATCCGTTGGCGAGGCGGCATGAAGCTCGCTCAAGCTCGTCGTAAGTAAAAGCCCCGCCGCCTATGAACCGCAACGCTGATCTTCCGGCGAGTTCGGGAGGGCGGGATAATGGACTCACAATCTCTCCAAGGGGAGTGGACAGATGTCACCTTCCGACGCGACCATGCGTCTGTATTGGCATCGTACTATCGGGTAAAAAGTACTACTGTAAAGGGAGATGGGGTCCATTCGTGCGCATCGTAAGTTAGTACCGGTACTGTCGATTGAGCTTTCTCATTCCCCCGAGCCAACGATCGTAGTCGGCGGTCTTCCGCCGCATGTACTCGAGCACTTCCGGATGGGGGAGGATGAGAAACTGCTCAAGGCCAATGGCTTGCACGCATGCTTCCGCCACTGCGTCTGGCTCCATCATGCCGTCAATGTTGGCGACACTCTTGGCGGCGCCGGCGGTCATGGCCGTGCGGACAGCTTGAGGACAGAGGACCGACACTTTTATTCCGGCGTCGCCATGCGTGATCGCCAGCCACTCAGCGAACGCCACCGCTGCATGTTTGGTCACCGAGTAAGGCGCGGCGCCGATCTGCGTAAGCAAGCCCGCCGCGGAGGCTGTGTTGAGCAGATAGCCCCCACCGCGGGCGATCATAGGAGGAACCACGTGGCGGGCGGCCCAGACATGAGCCATCACGTTGATGTCCCAAATGCGTTGCCATGCATCGTTGGGCGCTTCGGCGCCGCCGCCTATGCCGATCCCCGCGTTCGAGCAGAACAAGTCGATCGGGCCAATCCCGGCTTCGACCGACTCGATCAACGCGCGGATGTCTCCCTCTCGGCTGACATCGGTTCTAATTGCTGTACCCAAGATCTCGGCCGCCACGGATTGCGCACCGGCCTCGTCCAAATCCGCGCACACGACATGCCCAGCGGCCTGGGCGTGAAACCGCCGCGCGAGCGCGCGCCCGATGCCGCTCGCGGCGCCGGTGACGACGACTATTTTGTCCCGGATGTCCATTGACGCGACTCTTATGAGAAAATTGGACCGCGCCAACGAATAGGGTAGGCATCGCCGCATGGCAACGCATGCGACCTGCAAGCATGTTAAGGTCATTGCCATTCGTTGTTAAGCTGGCCTACTCTTGAGTAGATGGGGCGAGCACCGACTGCGCTTCACCGGCCAGACGCCGACCGCCTCGGTAGGGTTGTGAAGTGATGGACTACCAGCATCTCAGAGTGTCGCAAGCAGGGGGCGTGGTCACCGCGCAGCTCGATCGCCGCGACGCGCGCAACGCGCTAAATCCAGCCCTAATGCGAGAGCTCACGGACTTTGCGCGCGCACACAGAACCAAAGTCGATGTCCGCGCCATCATTCTCAAGGGCGGAGATCACAACTTCTCGGCAGGCGCCGATCTCAGCGCGTCAGCAGAGAGCCGAATCAGCGACAAGCCCTCTCTCGTTCAGTTGCGCGAAGCCGTGCTGTTGGGGCCCGACATGTGCAGGGCGTGGGAGGAGATTGAGCCCGTCACCATCGTCGCGATCGAGGGGTATTGTATTGGCGGTGCGTGCGCGCTCGCAGCAGCGTGTGATTTTCGAATTGTAGGCGAGGGGGCTTCGATGCGCCTTCCCGAGATCCCGCTTGGGATCAACATGAGTTGGCGCAGCGTCCCGCGTCTCGTGGACCTTCTAGGACCCGCGCGTGCCAAGCGGTTCATTATCTTCGGCGAGGCGGCGGATGCGAGAACCTGCGTCGAGTGGGGGCTAGCTGACGAACTCGCGCCAAAAGGCGGGGCCTACGCAAGCGCGCAGGTTTGGGCCGAGAAGCTCGAGGCGTTACCGCCGCTGCCAGTGCGCATGACTAAGGAAGCAGTGAACGCCATCGCCGGCGCCAATCATTTCGCCACAAGCTTCATGGATCGCGATCAGTTCTTGTTGACATTCGCCAGCAAAGACTTCGCTGAGGGAGCAAAAGCATTTTTTGAAAAGCGTAAGCCAAATTTCACGGGGGACTAACACTCGCGAGCGTAAGTCTTGCCTCAATTCTGCTGAGCAGCGAGACAAGTCTGGTTGTTTTGACCAAGCGAACCCCAGAGGGATCAGTATCACATATCGCCCTGTGTTCGGCCCGCGCCGGAGGCGTTAGACTCGCCAATACGCAATGACAAAGCCCTGCGTCCCGACACCTACAGGAGGCCATCGCGCGCAGGCGGCGTCAGGGTGGAAAGCGTAAGCGCGCCTTGACGCCGCCGAGCACGATGGCATTTGCGCAGCCGGATCAAACCATCCGGCGGCAAGGCACGCTACGGACGATTTCCAGCGCTAAGCGTGCGGCCACGGCGCCAATGAAGAAGGCGTAGAGCGGCGCCAGCGGATCGGACAAATGCATTGATGCCGTCCAATGCATGGCGGCGACCGCACCGAAGAGCGCGAGCAACCAGAGACCATCGATCGAAAGCGCGACGAGAATGATGAGGAAGACAAAGGCGAGGATCATGACATCTGCGACCAAGGAAAAGGGTGTCGGGCGCTTTGCTCTTGTCTGGTCGGCTCATGCG
>JBEAMJ010000013.1:0-5038 GCA_041166025.1 Pseudomonadota bacterium
GGGGGATCGGTGATCCAGGCCGTGCGGGTTTCACCGTTCACGACGCCGAAGCGCGTGCCCGGGTCGATCCAGAAGGCGTTGTAGCCGCGCCCCATCAGAAGGTCCCGCCCGGTGAGCAATCCCGTAGCCGGCGTGTTGGCAATGTCCTCGGTGACGAGGCGGACGATCTGCGGATGGTTCAGTGTCGCCTGCTCCACCTCCTCGGGCTTGAGCACGGTGGAGGCGTAGCGGTCGGCGCGTTCCAGCGTGGTGATCGATGCATTGGTCCACGTTCCTTGCAGATCGGGACGACCATCCGGCGTGCGCGGCGGCTGGTAAGGCGCCTGACCGGTGGCCTGGGCCAGCGCAGGAAGGCCAGCCAGCATGGCAAGCACGGCGAGCATGGTGCGAAGTCTGTTCATCCTCTCCTCCCTCCCGGCTCCGCCTCATCTTTGCCGTGAGGTCGTGAGTTCGTGATGGACCGCAGCTTGCCTGCCGCCCGGATGGCCTGCAAGCTGGCTTCACTTCATGCCGGCAGGGCCGGCGCCGGAGCGACTGATGAAGCTCATGCCTCGCCTGAAAGGGCTTGCCGCGCTGGCGGTCGCAGGAATTGTCGGCGTTTCGGCCCCTGTGGTCGCCCAGCAGGGCGCGATGATCCGCGTCGATCTCGAAATCGTCCTCGCCGTCGATATCTCGCAGTCGATGGACTATGACGAGCATTCGATCCAGCGGCAGGGCTATGTCGACGCCTTCCGGCACAAGGACGTCATCAACGCCATGCTCTCCGGCCCCGAAGGGCGTATCGCCGTTCTCTACATGGAATGGGCCGGCGATTTCGATCCCATCGAGACCATTCCCTGGACCATCATCGACTCGGCCGATGCGGCAAAGAAATTCGCCGAGCGGCTCGAGAACGAGCCGATCTACGGGGAACAGCGCACCTCGATCTCCCGCGCCCTTGAGACGGCGCAGCATCACATCCAGAGCAACAGCATTGCCTCCCACAGGCAGGTGATCGACGTGTCGGGCGACGGCGCCAACAATGCGGGGCGTCTCGTCGAGCCGGTCCGCGACGAGGTCGTGAAATCGGGGATCGTGATCAACGGCCTGCCGATCATGCTCAACAAGCCGAAGGAATTCTACGACATCGACCATCTCGACCGCTATTACCGCCACTGCGTGATCGGCGGGGAGGGTGCATTCATCGCGCCGGTGTTCGACCTCAGGCATCTTTCCTCCACCATCCGCAAGAAGCTGGTGATGGAGATCGCAAACCTCGATCTCGACACGGGCGCCGCGCCGATCCAGTTCGCCGAGGCCCCGGCCGAGTCCGGGATCGTCAGGGCGCAGCTCAAGCTACCGACGGAAAAGACCGACTGCACGATCGGCGAACAGGTCTGGGGCGGCGGCCGCGGCTTCCGCTTCAACAACTGGCAATAGGGGACAGTCAGCCCGTCTGCGCCCTGCGATGGAGCGCCTTGTCGGCGTACATGGCCTCATCCGCGCGTGCGAGCGCCATTTCCGCCGTGTCGCCAACGCCGATGCGCGTAATGCCATAGGCCGCCGACACGTAGAGCGCGATGCCGTTGTAGAGCACTTTCTCCGTGCACAGCGTCGCTGCCAGCGCCTCGGCCTTCGCCGCCGCCGCGTCAGGATCGGTGTGGGTCAGGATCACGGCGAACTCGTCACCGCCAATGCGGCCGACAACGTCGCTGCCGCGCGTCTGGCGGATCAGGATTTCACCGATGGCCCGGATCACGGCGTCTCCTGCCGGATGCCCGTGCGCATCGTTGATCGCCTTGAAGTTGTTGAGGTCGAAATAGATGAGACTCGCCTGCACTTCGTGGCGCTTGACCATCGCCAGCACGCGCTGGGCCTCGCGAATAAAGGCCCGGCGGTTGTAGATCGGGGCCAGCGTGTCGTGATCGGCCGAGGCTTCGGCTTCAGCCAGCGACAGCCTGAGCTGCTCGACATCCAGCCGCAGCGAATCGATCTCGGACACCATCACGTTGAACGCGGTGCGGACCTGCGGCGTCAGGTGAATGTCGGGAACGCCGAAAATCTCCGCCACGCGCAGGGCCGGATCGACCAGCTGGTCGGGCGGGGCAGCTTCCGCGCGACGGGTGCGCGGCCCGAAGATCGAGAACAACTTCATCTGGCGGGCAGGTCTCCTGTCGGGAAGTTGCCAGAAAGCGTGTTAGCACGGGATTAACCGAAACTCTCCGCGCCGTTGCGAAATTGTGGCGAAGGCATGTAGAACCCCGCTTTCCGGGCCGGAGAGCCTCATGACCACGCCTGTGCAAAAGCCCCTTGTCGGCGTCATCATGGGCAGCCGTTCAGACTGGCCGACCCTCGCGAAAACGGCCGAAATCCTTGCAGAACTGGGCGTTCCGCATGAGGCGAAAGTGGTCTCGGCCCACCGAACGCCCGACCGGCTGGTTGCCTACGCTCGATCGGCCCGCGACCGCGGCCTCAAGGTCATCATCGCCGGTGCAGGCGGGGCGGCGCACCTGCCTGGCATGGTCGCGTCCATGACCTCCCTGCCCGTCCTTGGCGTGCCGGTGAAGTCGAGCGCACTCTCCGGCCTCGATAGCCTGCTCTCCATCGTGCAGATGCCGAAGGGCGTGCCTGTGGGCACGCTGGCGATCGGCGAGGCCGGCGCCGCCAATGCCGGCCTCCTCGCCGCCTCGATCCTGGCGAACAGCGACGAGGCGCTGCTGGCGCGGCTCGACGCTTACCGCCGCGCGCAGACGGACGCCGTCGCCGAAAGCGTGGACGACGGAAAATGAACACGCAGCTTCCTGCGGGCCCGATCGCCCGCCCGGGCGAGGCGATCGGGATTCTCGGCGGCGGGCAGCTTGGCCGCATGCTGGCCATGGCGGCGGCCGAGATGGGGCTCGACGTCCACATCTTTACGCCTGAAATCGACAGCCCGGCCGCGCGCGTCGCCAGGCGGACCTGGGTTGCCGGTTTCGATGACCAGGTCGCGCTCCGCGAGTTTGCCGCCAGCATCGTCGCAGCGACGATCGAGTTCGAGAACGTGCCCGTGGCGGCGAGCGACCTGATCGAGGCCGAAGGCCGGCCGATGCGTCCCAACGGCCGCACGCTGGCGCGCGCGCAGGATCGCCTCGCCGAGAAGACCTTCTTCCGCGAGATCGGCATCGAGCCTGCACCATTCGAACGCATCGATGGCGCCGGGGACATCGCCCCGGCGCTGGAACGGCTCGGCGGCAATGGCGTCCTCAAGTCCCGCTTCTCCGGCTATGACGGCAAGGGTCAGGTGCGGCTCAAGGGCAGCGTCCCGGCATCCGCCTGGAGCGATGTCGGCGCGGGCCCCGCCATCCTCGAAGCGTGGATCGCGCATGACCGCGAGATCTCGGTCGTGGCCGCGCGGTCTGCGGACGGAGAATTCGTCGCCTTCGATCCGCCGGAGAACGATCATTCCGGCGGCATCCTCCGGCGCTCCACCTTCCCCTCCTCGGCGCCGAAGCCGGTTCTGGATGAAGCGGTGCGACTCACGCGGAAGCTGGCCGATGCGCTCGACTATGTCGGCGTGCTGGCGCTCGAACTGTTCCTGACCAGGGACGGCCAGCTTCTGGCGAATGAGTTCGCCCCGCGCGTCCACAACTCAGGTCACTGGACGCAGGACGCCTGCCGCACTGGCCAGTTCGAGCAGCATATCCGCGCGGTCTGCGGCTGGCCGCTGGGCGATCCCGCACGCTGGGCCGATGGCGAGATGATCAATCTGCTCGGCGAGGATGCTTCCGACTGGCATCGGCATCTTGCCGAAGGCGCAAAACTGCACCTCTACGGCAAGCGTGCCGCCGTCGACGGGCGCAAGATGGGCCATATTGTTCGCTTGAAGCCCCGGTCCTGACTGCGGCTAGGGCGCCATGCAGCGCTCGACATGCTTGATCAGCGTGGGCGTTTGCGTCCGCGCCAGCTGCAGCGCCGTTGTCGCCACCTGGGTTATGCTCCGCGCCGTATCCTGCTGGGAGCGGCCGCGCGCCGACCCTTCCGTGTCGGCGCGGGCGGTCGCTGCATTCAGCGCCGCGGTCAGCGCTGCTGCATCGCCAAAGCCCTTGAGCCCGCTGCCGGTGCGTGCGCGATCGAGCGCATAGGACAGGGTCCCGGCACAGGCGATGGCGACGCCGTAGCCTTCCGCCTTGACGATGCGGGCGAGCGCGCCATCGCCGGCTGTGTTCTGGGGGTTGGAGGGCTGCGGCTCCTGCTCGCGCGCGCGGACGGAGGCGGGCTTGGCCTTCCACTGGGTGAGCAGATCGCCTTCCCAGACAGCGATGAGTCCACGCGCCTGCTCGAACGCTTCCAGGATGCCGCCGCCGCCGCGCAAGGCATGGTTGAACAGCGCATCGCCAAAATAGGTCCAGTCGCGGCTGGGTTCGCAGCCGAAGCTGGTCTTGTCGGCCGCCGCCGCGGTCAGCACCACGGTGTCGTCGTTGGCAAACGGCAGGATGAAGTATCCCGAATAGCAGGCCGACACGATGACCAGCTTCGACCTGATATTCGCCTGCTGCAGCGAGGTGCGCAGCTGCAGCGCGCGCAGGGCGCCGCCGAGCCGACCTTTCTCCTGCATCGCAATCGCGCCGTCCGGTCCGCCATGCGAGGTGAAGAAGACGACGACCAGATCCTCGTTGGGATCGGCCAGCTTGCCGATGCGGCCCAGCGCGGCGTTGAAGTTGTTGGGTGTCGCGGCCGGGTAGGTGCGCGCAACGCCGGGCCCGCGGCCGGCCGAAAGAACCAGTGTGCGCTCGGCTGCATCATAGCGGCGCGCAAGCACATTGGCTGCCTCGCGGGCTTCATTCTCGAACACCGGCTCATCCCAGAACGCGGCGCTCAGCACATAGGTGTCCACCACGCCCGGCCGCTGCGGCGCGAGCCTGGCGAGCGCTTCGCCCATGCGGATCGCATCCTCCGCCGCCACGGCTGGCGACATTGCGATTTCCATCGCGCCGAACTGGCCGTTGAGCGGATCGCGTGGCTGTCCCTGGGCCTCAGCCGCCCCGGCGACTGAAGCGGCCAGCGCCGTCGCGACCAGAAA
>JBEAMJ010000014.1:0-15251 GCA_041166025.1 Pseudomonadota bacterium
GGCTATCAGTACACTGTCGAGCAGTTCGGACGCTTCACGCGCGTGCTGTCGCCCGGCCTTGCCTTCATCATGCCGTTCGTGGACCGCATCGGCCACAAGCTGAACATGATGGAGACAGTACTCGACATCCCCACGCAGGAAGTGATTACCAAGGACAATGCGATGGTGTCGTGCGATGCTGTCGTGTTCACCCAGATCACTGATCCGGTGCCGGCCGCGTACGAGGTGAACGATCTCATCCGTGCGATCACCAACCTGTCGATGACCAATATCCGCACGGTGGTGGGTTCGATGGATCTGGACCAGGTGCTGTCAAATCGCGACGACATCAATGCGCGCCTGCTGGCGGTTATCGACGCGGCGACGCATCCATGGGGCGTCAAGGTCACGCGCATCGAGATCAAGGATCTGACGCCGCCCGCCGACATCACCGAGGCGATGGCGCGCCAGATGAAGGCCGAGCGTCTCAAGCGCGCACAGATCCTCGAAGCGGAGGGCGATCGCGCTTCGGCCATCCTCAAGGCGGAGGGCCTCAAGCAGTCACAAATCCTGGAAGCCGAAGGCCGCCGTGAAGCGGCTTTCCGCGACGCGGAAGCGCGCGAGCGTTCCGCCGAAGCCGAAGCGAAGGCGACAGAAGTTGTGTCCGAGGCGATCGCCAAGGGCGATGTCAACGCGATCAACTATTTTCTCGGTCTCAAATATGTGGAGGCCTTCTCCAAGCTTGCCAGCTCTCCGCAGCAGCGCACGGTGATCGTACCCGCCGACTTCGCTGGCCTCGTCGGTGCGATCGAGGGGGTGAAGGCGCTGACTGACAATGTGAAGCGTGGACCGGAAACACCGCAGCCCCCGCGCGGCGGCGGCCCCGCCGGCAGCCCGTTCGTCACCCGAGGCTAGCCATGGACGCGGTGACCAGCCTCCTCGAAGGGTTGACCATCTGGCACTGGATCGGGCTCGGCATCCTCCTGCTGGCGATCGAGGTGGGCGTTGGCACGTTCGACCTGCTGTGGGTCGCAGCCGGCGCCTTTCTCACGGCAGCGTTCATGCTCGTCGTGCCGGCGCCGATCAATGGCTGGGCGGGTCAGCTGACCTTTTTTGGCGTTGCCGCGATCGCCTTCGTGATCTCGGGGCGGACCCTGTTCAAGGGCCTGAGAAACCGGACGACCTCCCATCCCAATCTCAACGACCGGCTTGCCAGCATGGCGGGTCAGCGTGGCACAGCTGCCATTAGCTTCGACAGGGGCCGCGGCAAGGTGAAGGTCGGCGACACGGTATGGCTGGCCATTCAGTCGGATGACGCTGTCATCGTCGAGGGCGACCAGATCGTGGTCACGGGCTCCGAGCAGGGCATGCTGAAGATCAAGCTTGGCTAGGACTTCGCACCCAGCTTCAAGCCCTTGGCGACGATGATCTTGGCGAGGTTCACGCCCGGGATGAACATGTTTGCCGCCTCGACGCCCGCGTCGAGTAGGAAGTCGCGGTCGACCAGCTTGCCGACATAGGCCTCAAACGTTGTGCCGCCAGCGTGAGCCTCCCCCGTCACGGCGTCAACTTCTACAACCGCTTGCTTCTGCTGCCACCGGTAGCGCACCGCGTAGACAGGACGATAGATCAGGTCGATCGCTTCGAGGCGCATCGTCTCCTCGATTATGCGGTCGGCCTCGATCTTGCGAATTGAGCGCGAGATGACCTCACGTGCCAGCATCGACGCTTTGGCCTGCGGCGGTACGATGATGTTGCCAGCCCCGGATCGAGCGTTGAGAGCTTCGGCCGTGACCGGTTCGGCGGCGAAGGTAAGGTAGGATCGGAGACCGGGATCGCCCTTCTTGGTGATGCCGTCATAGAGCCAGTCCTTCCGGCTGCTCTCATTGCAGCATTCGGTGACAGTGACGACCGCTTCCCTGTCTGTTGCGGCAAAAGACTCTCCGCCGATCGCGACCGAACTGACCTCCGGAGCGACCTTCAGCCTGTGCTCGCGCTGGCGTTCGTAGACATAGGTCGTTGCGACGCTGAGGCGCCAAAACGGCTGCAGGCGCAGTTCCCTATAGACGGTTTCGAAATCCTCGTCCTTTGGCTTCTGAATCAGGCCGCCGAGCCTTGCGAGCGCACCGAACGCCTCGGTGCGTCTTGACCAAGCGCGGGCTTCGGCCTGCTCCGGGCCGAGCGTGTCGGGCAAGAGGAGGATACGTTCTTCGGCGAGTTCGACGTTCATGATCCGCCTCGACTTCGCCGGCAAGCTATAGCAGCGGCATCCAGCCGCAAAACGCTAGCGCCGGGGCCGATTCTCCTCACATCCCAGGCGCGCGAGCGCATCGGCGCGATCGTTTTCAGTGTGGCCGGAATGTCCCTTGACCCACCGCCAGTCGACCTTGTGGGCGCTCGCCGCCGCGTCCAGCCGCATCCAAAGGTCCTGGTTCTTGACCGGCTTCTTGTCAGCCGTCTTCCAACCATTACGTTTCCAGCCGATGATCCACTTGGTGAGGCCGTCCTTCACGTACTGGCTGTCAGTGTGGAGAACGATCTTCGTGCCCTTTGGGTGAGCCTCCAGCGCGCTGATGGCGGCCATCAGCTCCATGCGGTTGTTGGTCGTGCTCGGCTCGCCGCCATGCAGTTCAGTTTCGGCGCCGTCGACGCGCATGAGCACGCCCCAGCCGCCGGGACCGGGATTTCCCGAGCAAGCACCGTCCGTCCAGATCTCGATTGTATCACTCATGCCGATGAGGTCGGGGCGTTCGCGGGCGGCGTCAAGTCTCGCCTACGCCCCGTAGTCCTCTGGCGACTTTGCTTGGCGATGGAAGCCGAGGCGTTCGGCGTAGTCGAGAGGATTGTGGGGTTTGACGAGGGCGTCTTTTGGCGTGGTGGCAAGGTCAACAAGGCGCGTTAGGAAGAACCGCATCGCGGCGCCGCGGGCGAGGATGGGAAGTGCGGCGCGTTCGCGCGGCTCCAGTCGGCGCACAGTTTCGTAGCCGGAGATCAGCGCTCGCCCCTTGGTGAGATTGTATTCGCCGCGCCGTTCGAAGCACCAGGCGTTGAGGCACACCGCGATGTCGTAGGCGAGGAAGTCCGAGCAGGCGAAATAGAAATCGATGACGCCGGACAGCTTGCCGTCCAGGAAAAATGTATTGTCGGGGAAAAGGTCGGCATGGATCGCCCCGCCGGGGAGGCTCTTTGGCCAACTCGCCTGCAGAACGGCCATGTCACCATTAACCTGGGAGGCCAGCCCCGGGGCGAGCGCATCTGCCTCGGCGTCGCGGCCCCCCCACAGTTTTGGCCAGGCCCCAATCGACAGGTCGTTGGGGCGACGCATGCGGAAGTCCGCCAACGCCACGTGAAAACGTCCAAGCGCCTGGCCCAGCGCGCGGCACTGCTCGATATCGGGCCGACGCGGGCTCATGCCCTGCAGGAAGGTGCAGATCACTGCCGGTTTGCCCTGCACGGTGCGCAGCGGATTGCCGTCTTTCGCGGGCACGGGGAGGGGCGCCGGGAAACCCTTTGCGGCAAGGTGGCCCATCATGCCCATAAAGAAGGGCAGGTCCTCCTTCTTCGCGCGCTTCTCGAACACGGTGAGGATGAAGCGACCCTTCGGCGTCTCAAGCAGGAAGTTGGAATTCTCGACGCCCTCCGCGATCCCCTTGAACGCCAGGGGTGGGCCGAGGTCATACTCGCCAAGCAATGCGGCAAGCGAGGTGTCGTCGATGTCTGTATAGACGGCCATGCACGCTGGTTACGGTCGGCGGGTCTGCGGCGCAAGCACGAGTGCGTTCAGGCAGGCTGCGGCGTCTTAAGTGGGCCGAATTTCGCGCGCGCCCGTTCAAGCCGCGCCTTCATGTCGGCCAGCACATCGGGATAGCGGGCGGACACGTCGTAGACTTCGGCCGGGTCGTTCGTCAGGTCGATCAGCACCGCCCAGTCCACGCGCCCAGCCGCATCCAGCGGCGCCTCATAGGTGCGGTAATTGCTGCGCACCACGTATTTCCAGCGCTGCGTGCGTATCGCGGCGATGTCTTCGTTCTGGAAGAGCACCAGCTCGTCATGCGGCGAAGGCGCGCGCCGGGTCGTCAGCAGGGAGGCGATATCGAGGCCATCGAGTTCGACATTGGGAACCTGGCCGTCGGCCCAGCCAACCAGAGTCGGGAACAGGTCGATGTTCATCGCCATTGCATCATTGACGATCCCGGCGGGTATCCGTCCAGGCTGGCGAGCGATGAACGGCACGCGATAGCCGCCTTCCCAGCCGGCGCCGCCCTTGCGGTCGCGCAGGCCGCCCGCGGAGCCCTCCCACCAGGGCCCGTTGTCGGAGGTGAGTATGACGAGCGTATCCTCGTCGATCCCGTGCTGCTTTAGGCGCGCGAACAGCCTGCCCATGCCGGCGTCAATCTCCTCGACCACGTCGCCATACTCGGCGGCGGAGCTCTTGCCCGCGTGGTCGGGGTGAGGGTCGAGGGGGACGTGGGGCGCGGTGAGGGTGAGGAGGAGGAAGAAGGATCTGTCCTTGTTGGCGTCGACGAAATCGAGGCCGCGCGCGAAGAATTTTTCCGTGAGGCGATCCATCGCCATCGGCTCTTCGGTGAGTTCAACACCGGGGCCCGCTGCATAATAGGCGATGGGCGCCATGTCGTGGCTGTAGGGCAGGCCCGAGAACAGGTCGAAACCGTGCTGCGTCGGCGGCCAGAAGGGCGCGACATGGCCGAGATGCCATTTGCCGACGAGTGCAGTGGCGTAGTCGGGCCGCAGAGCCTCCGCGATCGTTATCTCGGAGAGCGGCAGGCCGTGCTTGTCCGTTTGCCGGATCACATCGCGGGCAAGACCGGTGCGGATGGGATAGCGGCCTGAGAGGAGGCCGGCGCGGCTTGGTGTGCAGACATTGGCGGAAGCGTAGAAGGTGGTGAGGCGGACACCTTCCGCGGCCATGCGGTCAATGTTCGGCGTTCGGATCACGCCGTTCCCAAACACGCCGAGATCGCCGTATCCAAGGTCGTCCGCGAGAACCACGATGAGATTAGGCTTACGCCCGGAGCCTGCAGCCATCTGCGGCGACACACACGCCGTAAGCGCCGCGCTCGCAACAGACGAAAAGAGGAAGCTCCGACGATCCATTGCGCAATGGTCCTCAACTTTCGATACCCGTCCAGCGTGTCTTTAGGTCATGGGCCGCTTTGCAGAGGTGCGGCGTGGTCAATACTGGCGATTCGGCGCCATGCGGTTGCGAGCTGACGAAACTCTGCCTGAGTCAGGGTTTCGGCGCGGCGGGTGGGGTCGATGCCGGCCGCGGCGAGTGCATCCGCAGCTCCCGGCAGGCCCTTGAGTGCGGCGCGGAGCATCTTGCGGCGCTGGCCGAACGCGGCGGCGGTGAGCTTCTCCAGACTGGGAAGATCGTCGAAACGCTCGGCTTCGGGGAGCGGCTCGAGCACCACGACCGCGCTGTCGACCTTGGGCGGCGGGCGGAACGCCCCCGGGGGAAGGGTCATCGCGATGCGCGGACGCGTGACGGCATGGGCGAGGACGGCAAGGCGACCGTAGTGGTCGTCATCCGGCTGGGCGCAGATGCGTAGCGCGACCTCCTTCTGGAACATCAGCACCATGATTCCACGCCAATCGCCTGCCTTGAGCCATTCGACCAGCAGCGGCGTGCCGACATTGTAAGGCAGGTTTGCGACGATCATCGCCGGAAGGGCGCCGCCGATCGACCTCACGAGGTCCGGCAGCTTGGCGGCGAGGGCGTCGCCGTGATGGACATTCAGGCGGCCGTCGCGCGCTTCGGGCCAGAGCGAGAGTCCTTCGGCAAAGCGGTCGTCGAGTTCGACGACGAGGAGTTTTGCGGCGCCAGAATCCAGAAGTGCGCGCGTGAGGCCACCTGGGCCGGGGCCAACTTCGATCACGGTGCGGCCCAGGACGCTTCCGCCGGCGGTTGCGACGCGCTTGAGAATAGACGGATCAAACAGGAAGTGCTGGCCGAGCGATTTCTTCGCCGCGCCGGGCGTAAGGGGCGTGCTCATGAAACGGTCGCTCGAGCGCGCGCCATCTGGTCTGCGAGTGTCAGCGCCGCGATTAGGCTCTCGGCATTGGCGTCGCCGGAGGCTGCAGCATCATAGGCCACGCCATGGTCTGGCGATGTGCGGATGAAGGGCAGACCGAGCGTGACATTTACGCCGCCCCACATGTCGAGCGTCTTAACCGGGACAAGACCCTGGTCGTGATACATTGCGATGACCGCGTCCCAGCGGCCGTGGCGGGCTTCGTGAAAGATGGTGTCGCCGGGACGGGCGTCGGAGACGTGGGCGTCTTCGGCGCGCAGGCGTTGGGCGGCCGGATTGACGATTTCGATCTCCTCACGGCCAATCTCGCCATCCTCGCCCGCATGTGGGTTGACGCCGCAGAGGCCGATGCGCGGCGTCGCGATGCCGAAGTCGCGTTTCAGCGCGGTGTGCACGATGCGCCCGGTTTCGGCGATGAGGTCTGTGGTCAACGATGGAACCACGGCGGCGAGCGGCTTGTGAATCGTGACGAGTGCCACCCGCAGGCCGCCGCCGACGAGCATCATTACGGGTTGGGGCGGCTTTCCGCCATCGGCGGCGAGTTCGGCAAGGTACTCTGTGTGGCCGGGATGCTTGAAGCCAGCGCGGTAGAGGAGCGCCTTAGAGATTGGGTTGGTGACAACAGCGGCGGCCTTGCTGGCGCGCACATGTTGGACGGCGAGGCGGATGGAGTCGATGATCGAGGGCGCAGTGGCGGGATCGGGCTGGCCGCGCGCAGGCGGGCCGTCGATCGGTAAGACTGGAAGCGCATCCGAAAAGCTCTCTATCGCCTCGCTTGGATCGCTGATTCGGCAGATCCGAACTCGTTCCGCGTTTGCCAACGTCCGGGGGAAGGTCTGCATCATCACGTCGGGCGGAGCGATCACATAGAACGGGCGCTGGCCTGGCTTGCGCGCATGCCATGCCTTCCATGCGATGATCGGGCCGACACCGGCAGGGTCGCCCATCGTCATGGCGAGGGGAAGATCGGTGGCGGACATGGGTGCTCGCGGCAGGACTGCTGGTCGCCCTTACCACAATTTGTCGTCCCGGTCGCAAGCGCGGAGCGCTGGAGAGCCGAGGCCCTTTGGCGGCATCCCGAACGCCGACAATAGGTCCCGGACAGCCGCTGTGCGTCTTCCAGGATCACAAGTCGGGGCGGCCCGGCTTTCGCCTACCGCCTGACGACGGTGGCTTCGCGCTTGAGGTCGCGGAGGTAGCGTTCGGCGACGAGGGCGAGCTCCTGGTTGAACAGGCGATCCTTGATCTCGTCGCGCGAGGGCAGGTCGGCGTTCCCGGAGCGCGAGGCGCACACGAAGAAGATCATTTTGCCGCCATCTGGCAGGTCGACGATGGGCGACGCCTGATTGGCGCCGACGCCTTCGAGCGGCGTGCGGAATTGCGGTGCGATCTGCATCAACCCGACATCCTTCATCGGCGTGCGGGTGACGCCCTCGACGCCTTCCAGCGATTTTGAGAGGTCGGCGCAGGATTTCGCGCCGGCCTTCACGGCTTCCAGCTTGGCGGAGGCGCCTTCGCCGCGCGTAATCAGCTGTTCCATGTCGAGAATGATGGATTGGTTCGGGTCGGCCGGCTCCCGTCTGCCCGTAAGGGCGATGACGTAGACGCCGCTGTCGCTTTCAATCGGCGGCAGGATCAGTGGCGGCTCGCCGGCCTTCAGCACGGCGTCCGCAATCTCGGGGCGCATGTCGCCGGGTGACAGCCAGTTGAGGTCGCCGCCAGCCGAGGCGGATGGCGCCGCTGAGAACTGCTGGGCGAGGGCTTGGAAGTCGGCCCCCTGCTGGATGTTCGCGATCAGGGTCGCAGCCCGGGTCTTTGCGAGATCGCGTGAAGCCTGGTCAGGCGCGTACAGGAATATCTCCGCGAGGCGGTATTGTGGTTTGTCGAGCGAGGACTTGATCCGTTCGAGCATGTCGTCGATGCGCAGTTCCGACACGCGCACGGTCTTGAAGTAACGGCCACGGATCAGCGCAGTCCAGGCGATCTTCGCCTGTTCCATGTCGCGAATGTGCTGCATCGGGATGCCGGCTTCCGCGATCGCACGCGCAAACTGCTCAGGCGTCATGCGGTACTGGCGGGCGACATCAGCCACGCTCTCGTCGATCTCGGGACCGGAAATCTCCTGGTCCTTGACCAGCTTCCTGAACTCGCCCAGCTGGACCTTCTCGTCGATCAGGCTTTCGAGCGCCTGCTGCTGGATCTCGAGGAGGATCTTCTCATCCTCGGGCGGCTGCTGGAAGCGCAGCAGCATCCAGCGCATGCGGCTGCGCACATCTGACTGCGAGATCACCTGGTCGTTGACGCTGGCCATCACGCCATCGACCGTGCGGCCGCGGTTGGCAGTTGGCTGCGAGGCCTGGCCAGGCTGGGACTGGGCCAGCGCCACGAGGCTTGTTGCGGCAACAGAAGCCGCCAGAGCCAGGACAAGAAGCTGTTTCATCCACTCACCCTACCGCCTCAAACCCTGAGACAGGGTGAAGGCAAAAAAATGGCCGCCGCCAAGGGCTGCGCAGGGGGTATACCGGGCAACCCGGGCAAATGCGAGCCTGCGGATGCAGCCGGACGGGTTGAGGCAGTCGCGGCTGCGCCCGGATCAATCGAAATCGTTGGGGGTTACGCCGCCAAGGCCGGTCAGCGCAAAGGTAAACCGAATCGCCTCGGATGGTCCAAGCGTCCGGTCCCGGCCGCCCTGCCGTTCATAGGCCAGCATGAAGTACGAGCAGTCGTCCATATAGCGCAGGCCGGCCGAGAACTGGATGTCCTGGCCTTGGGTGATGTTGCGGGACTGCTGGACGACCGCTGCCCAGCGGTTGTCGATCTCAAATGAGCCGTTCCAAACCAGCCCTTCGTCTTCGACGCCGGCGGCGTTCTCGGAGACCTTGAAGTAACGCGCATTGCCGCGCATCCGCCAGAAATCAACCCCGGCGTCCATGTCGATGCGCTTGACCTCTAGTTCGTCGTTGGCGCGGAAACGCGCGCCGACCCTGAAGATGTTGCCGAGGTCGGCGCGGACTGAGGCAACGTAGTCCGACTCCTCGCCGGCAAGGTTGCTCAACTGGTTGAAGGCCGGGTCCGGATCTTCACGCCATCGCCGGCCGACGAGCGCCGATAACTCTATGTCATTGCCGATGCGCGCGACGGTGTTGATCCCGACCGCGCCGCGCGCGCCGCCTTCCCAGAGATCGTAGTTGGTGACGGCGCTCGGCTTGAACACGTTGCTTTCGTCCGCCTCGAAGACGAGCGAATCTTCATTGGGGATGAGATTGCGCCCGAAGTCCGGATCGGTCGGCAATGCGTTGGGGTTGAGGCGCTCATTGGCGTCCGGGGTGCCATAGGCCGCCATGGCGATGGGCTCGACGATAATGTCCATCCCCGGGCTGCGCGCGATCCAGGGATAGCTGAGCGCTGCGCCAGCCACACCAAGGAATCGCGAAACGTCGCGCGGACCGTCGGGCCCGCCATCGTCTAAGCGGTAAAAATCGCCCCGTCCGGAGGCAAAGGGTTCGAACACCAGGCCAGGCCCGAAAATGGCTTGCGTGCCCCATTCAACCTCTGCTGTCGCGCGGGCGGTATCGAGCACAACGTCAGATACGCGAGCAGGATCGCTGTTTGGAAGAGACTGCGGCTGGCTGCGGAAAAGTCCGACCGCGCTGAAGTCGGTCGCGAGCTGTCCTGCAGCGCCAAGATCGAAAACTTTCTGAGTGTATATTGCGGGAGCAACCTCGGGGATCTGTGCGTCGATGTCGCTTCCGCGCAGGCCCTGGAACGCATAGGCGCCAGCCTCGAAATAAAAGTCGGGGGTCTGGCCAGTCGTGTAGAGCTGCGACAGCAGCTGGCGTGGCTGGCTGGCGATCAGGCCGCGCAGGTCATCCTCGCCGTCGATGTCGTAGCGCAGGTCATAGAGATCGTCGGACTGTCGCTCGATGCCGAAGCCCCACTGCCAGTCCTGGTTGATGTCGAAGCGGCCGACCGCATAGAGGTGGCCGCGCCATTCCTTATCATCGAACTTGTCACCGTCCGAGTTGAAGTCCTGCTCGTAGGTGACGCTGCTTTCCGCGTCGATGTAGCCCGAGAAGAACCTGCGTCGCCAGTCAAGTTTGAGCAGCGGATTGACGCTTGTGGACAGCATCGGAGAGATCGTCACGTCCTCCGAAGGCGAGACAACCCAGAGATAGGGCTGCTCATAGAATACACCGATCTTCGACGAGACACCGGCGTCCGGCGTCAGGAAACCCGAACGCCGCTCCGAGTTCGGATCAGGATGGGCAAACCATGGCACATACAGAACCGGCACGCCGACAAGTTCAAGCACTGCATCCTGGTAGGAGATCATCTGATCTTGCTGGTCGAGTGTCGCGCGGCGCGCCCGCAGCGCCCAGGTCGGCTCAACGCCCTTTTCCTCGCACACTGGGCAGTTGGTGAAGACCACCTGCTCGACCGAGTTGCGTACCCCATCGGTGCGGACCGCGGAGGATGCCGTCACCAGTCCGGTCGAGCCGAGGCGGGCCGAGAAGCGCGTCGCGAATCCGTTGCGGAAATCTTCGTCGGCCTCGATCTCGTCAGCGAACTGCGCCTGGCCCGTGCCGTCCGTGATCTGGACATTACCCTGCGCGCGCACTGTCTCGGTCGCGCGGTCATAGATCACCTTGTCTGCCCGGAGCGTGCGCTGGCCGATCCGGATCTCGACATTGCCGGATGCGGTCACGACACTCGAATCGCGATCTTCCTCGAAGAGATCAGCCTTGAGGATGACCTCATCATCCTCGGCGGCCGGAGTGGCAGGCGTGGGAGGGGCTGATGCAGGCGGCGTCTGCGCCAATGCGGGTCCGGTTGCTGCAACAGCTGCAACGGCGACTGATGCCAGGGCGCTTAGCCGCAAGACCATTACTCTCCCCTCGCGCAAAGCCTGCGAGCGACTCCCAGCCCTAAACCGATACGCAATGGCCACCCGAGCGTAAAGGCGGCCTGCTGTTTTGGGGCATTCCGGACCGAAGCGCGGCCCGGAAGCCACATAGCGCCGGCCTGCGGGCTGCAATTCGGAAAATCAGCCGTCCTCGGCGTGAGCAAGCACAGTCAGCACCGCAAACAGCGCAAATAGGGGTGGACACCAGGCAGCTGCTTCGGGTGGCGTTGCGCCGGAAGCAGCCATTCCGGAAGCGAGCCGGGTTGCGAAAAACAGGACGAATCCTGCCAACGCGCCTGCGCCGATGAGCCGCGAAAGTCCGCCCGACCGGGCCAGCCTCAGGCACACTACGGCGCCGATCAGCGACATGGCCAGCATGAACACCGGCAGCGCCAGCAGCGTATTGTACTTGAGGACGTAGTCGCCGACATCCATCCCGGCAGCGCGTCCGTCTTGAATGAAGCCCGGCAGATCCCAAAAAGGTATCGTCTTGGATGAGGCAAAGCGCGACAGCAGCGTGTCGCTGTCGAGATTAGTCGGCAGGGCTAGCGTCTCGCTGCGCAGGATTTCCCCTCCTACGCGATTTTCGATGACGCCCGTGAGCTGCCAGAAGCCGGGCGTGAGCTGCGCCTTCCGGGCATCAATCCTGTGCGTGAACTCGCGATCGGCAGGGCCGCCGGGTCCTGGACGGAAATACCAGAACGTGACGTTCTCAAGCGACTGGCCGCGGCCGACCACGCGCCGGCCGTGGATGATCGCCTGCTGGTTGGATCCGGGGAGGACAGCGGTCTCGTCGCCCGCGCCGGCTTCGAGATCGCCCTGGCTCAGCCAGACGCCCTCAGCCGCCGGGGCGACCCCGCCAATGAGGCGCGCGCGGGTCGCCTCGAAATCCTGATTGAGGCGCGTCGCCAGCGGGTCGAGCACTGTCACCATCAGCACGCCGAGCAGGCCTGCGAGCACCATCACGGGACCAAGAAACCGCCAGGCGGAGACACCGGATGCCCGGATCGCCGGCAGCTCGCTGCGGCGGCTGAGCTGGGAGTAGGTCAGGATAGACCCGACCAGCATGGCGAACGGCAAGGTCTCGAGTATGAGGCCGGGCGTCTTCATCATGGTCAGGCTGAAGGCGACGTCGATGCCGATCTGTGTCCGGCCGCCAATCGTTCGCATCTGCTCGACGACATCGACCAGGATGATTGCAAGCAGGATGATGGACAGGGTCAGCACCAGTGAGGCGACGCACTCCCGGAAGATGTAGCGCTGGATGCGGCCGGCGATCACCATGTCAGGCCGGTCCCATCATCGCGGATCGCATGCCGCGCGCATTTATGCGCCGCCGCTTCAGGATGGGCTGCACGAAGAAGAGGAAGGAAATCACTGCGATCACAACAATGGGCAAGATGTATTGCACCGCATTCAGTTCAGGGTCCGTGCTCGCTGACGACGTCGCGCCAAACGCCGCAAGGCGGACCAGCAGGGCGACACCCGATGCGATCGCGATGCGCCGGGCATAGCCGCGCCGGCTGAAGTCGCCTCCCAGCACGGCGTAGAGCGCCAGCATCGCCATCGCGATGTTGAGCAGTGGCGTCGCTATCCGCGCATGTCCCTCGGCCAGCAGCATGTCGACATTCGCGTTGTCGTAATGATTCGTCATGTCGGGATAAAAGAGCTCCGGAAGAAAGCGATCCGACTCCTCGAGGATGATCGCCTTCTGGTCGTTGACGAAGGCGCCGAGCTCCAGCGGAGATTGCTGGAAAGTCAGCGATTCTGTCGCGCCGCTGTTGCGCACCGACTGGCGCATTCCATCGCGCAGGATCAGCGCGGGCTTGCCCTCCAGCTCCGACAGAAAGGCGGTTTTTGCGATATAGGTGACCTCGTTGCCCGGATTTCGGCTGTCATTCGCCACGAGGAAGGTGATGTCCGACCCCTCCACGTTCCCGGCGAAGGTGGTAAGGCCGTCGCTGTGCGTCATGAACGTGCCCTCACGGACCAGCGAGGAGGCCAGGTCCGTCGAAGCCGAGGTCAGCGTAGTGCGCAGTTCGCGCGAGGCGGCGGGCTGAACCCAGAGGTTGAGCCCGAGGTGAAGTATCGCCGCAAGCATGGCCAGACGCAGCACCGGCGAGGCGACCTGCCAGTTCGACATGCCCGAGGCCTGAGCAACCACGACCTCGTTCTCGCGATGGGCGACATTGAGCGCCGCCGCGGTCGCGATGAACAGCGCTATCGGCATAAGCAGGGAGATGATCTGCGGGGTCGCAAGCAGACTCGCCCAGAGGAAGGTCAGCATCGAGGCGCGATTCTGGACAATGGTATCCTGAATCTGGCTAAGGCCTTGCGTCAGGATGGCGATCAGAGCAAGACCGCCCACGATCGCGATGAGGGTTCTCAACACGTTACGAAAAAGATAGCGTTGAAAACTGTACATGCGAAAACCCGGGCCCGGCGCTTCCCGTCGGGCGGACCTTTAGTCAGAGGGGCCACAGCGGAGCAGGTGAGTGCTAACCGCGTCCGGGGCGTTCGTCGATGACCATATGTAGACATTAGGCAGGACCAAAATCCCGATGCAGATCAAGTTTTCCGCAGAACCGACGGGGGATGCCGTCGCCTACCTCGCCTATGAGACCGACAAGGCTGTGGAGTTCGCAGCGGACCTCGACAAAGCGGCGGAAGCCGCACTTCGCCGGGCGATCGCCGCCGGCTCCTTCAAGGGTGGCGCAGGGCAGGTCGTCGAGATTCTGGCGCCGGAATGGAGCGATGCGGCGCGCGTGCTGGCCGTTGGGGTGGGCAAAAAGTCTGCCATCAACGCACTGGGCTGGCAGAAGGCGGCGGCCTCCCTGGTCAAGCGCGTGCTGACCGGCGGGACGAAGTCGCTGTCGATCGTCGGCGCGCCTGATCGCGCGGCGGCGGCGAACCTCGGTCTGGGAGCCCGCCTCGCCGGCTATCGTTTCGACCAGTACAGGCTGAACCTCAAGGCTGAGAAAAAGCCAACCCTGACCTCGGTCTCGATCGTGACCGAAAGCGCAGCGGGCGCGCGCGCCGACTATGCCCCGCTCGCCGCGAAAGCCGAAGGCGTCGAGCTGGCGCGCAATCTCGTCAGCGAGCCGCCGAACGTGCTGCATCCGGAAAGCTATGCCGAACGCATCCAGGAACTCGCCGAACTTGGTCTGGAAATCGAAGTGCTCGATGTCGCGGCAATGTCAAAGCTTGGCATGGGCTCGTTGCTCGGCGTCGGGCAGGGATCGGTGCGCGGCTCGCGGCTGGTCGTCATGAAGTGGATGGGCGCGAAGGACAAGAAAGCGGCGCCGGTAGCCTTTATCGGAAAAGGCGTGACGTTTGATACTGGCGGCGTGTCGCTGAAGCCCGGTCCGGGCATGCAGGATATGAAGGGCGACATGGGCGGATCTGCGGCCGTAGTGGGCGCGATGATGGCGCTGGCCAAGCGCAAGGCCAAGGCCAACGTGGTGGGGCTGGTCGGCCTTGTCGAGAACATGCCTGATGGCAACGCACAGCGCCCAGGCGACATCGTTCGCGCCGCCGCCGGCAAGACGATCGAAATCCAAAATACCGACGCTGAAGGCCGCCTCGTCCTGTGTGACGTGCTTTGGTACGCACAGAAGAAGTTTCATCCCAGGGCCATGGTCGATCTTGCGACCTTGACGGGCGCGATCATCATCTCGCTCGGCAATGAGCATGCCGGTCTGTTCTCCAACAATGACGAGCTGGCCGCGAAGATAACGGCCGCGGGCAAGGAGGAAGGCGAACCTGTGTGGCGCTTGCCGCTCGGCCCAGGCTACGACAAGCAGCTCGACAGCGAGTTCGCCGACATGCGCAATATCGGCAATGCGGGCAATGCCGGCTCGATCACGGCGGCGCAGTTCCTGCAGCGCTTCGTCGACGAGGGCCGCGCTTGGGCGCATCTCGATATCGCTGGCACCGCCTGGAAGCCCGGCAATGACAACCCGCTCGAGCCTACCTGGGCGACGGGCTGGGGCGTGCGTATCCTCGATCGCTTGATCGCCGACAATTACGAGGACTAGCGGCATGGCGGCGGAGTGGTGGTTCTACCACATCGAGCAAGGCTCGGTTGACGCCGCCATCGCACCGCTGATCGAGAAGTGCCTCGAACGCCGCTGGCGGATCCTCGTCGTCGGTCGCGAGGAAACTGTCGAGCGCCTTAACCGCGCGCTATGGACATGGAAGGATGAAAGTTTCCTGCCGCACGGCCGTGCGCGCAGCGACCCCGCCAACCAGCCCGTGCTCCTGTCGACCGAAGCGACGCCTGCCAATAGCGCAAAGGTGGCCGTGCTCCTCGATGG
>JBEAMJ010000015.1:0-102334 GCA_041166025.1 Pseudomonadota bacterium
CGCACCAGAGACGCGCTCTGGCAAACCATCGGTGACCTGATCGACGTGTTCACGCCAGACGAATGCGCCAACTACATCCGACATGCAGGTTATGCTTCATGACGATCGCAAAACGCTCTAGGAGGACGCAAGCTGAGGCTGCCGAGCGCCGGCGAGGCGGTAGCTCAAAGGCCTGCCGTGCTTGCGCCGGACGGGCGTCTTCGTGATGCGACGTCCCTGGTCGCGGACGGGAGCGCAGGTGGCGCGTGTCCTCTGCGTCACGCGCCGCCACGACCTTGCTGCTTCAGGTCGGGCAGGTAGGGCCACGGCATCGCCAGTTCGGCAATGCGCGCGAGGCGCAGAAGGATGTCGTCGCGATGGCGGCGCGCGACAATCTGAAGTCCCACCGGCAGGCCGTCCGATGTCATGCCTGCGGGGATCGAGATCGAGGGGTTCCAGCAGGCGTTGGCCAGCATCCCGAAGGGTTCTGCCCCGCCAGCACTGGCATCCTTCCCTTCGATCTCGCGGGGCGGCGCGTCGTCCGCGCCATAGGGCTTGCAGGATGTTGCCGGCGAGAGAAGCAGGTCGTTGTCGCGGAAGAAGCTGGCAACCTGCTGTTCCAGAAGGTGGACCTGTTCCCAGGATTTCTTGACATCGACCTTGCCGCGACGTTCCCGCACGCGTGTGATCACACGCTGGACCGACTTGGAAAGCTTGTCGAAGCCGTCGGGAAGATAGCCTGCCTGAATGAAGTCTTCTTCCAGCGTCGATCCGAAGATCGCGCCCCAGTGGGGGTAGATGTTGACCGGTGAGAAGTCAGCCTGCGTCGGGACGAGTCTCGCTGCCGCCATGAGGCGGCGGGCTGCCGCCTCGGCGATTTCAGCAACCTCGCTTTCCACGGCCGCATATCCGTAGTCCCGCGACCAGACAGCCTTAAGGCCGCCGACCTCAAGGGTCTCGATGACGTCCTCATAGCGGTAGCTGACCGCAGGCAGGGACTGGCGGTCGCCATCATCCGGACCAGCCGCAACATCGAGGTGACGTGCAGCATCGCGCACATTCGCCGCGATCACGCCGTGAACGCTCCAGTTCGAAAACCCGTTCGCCTTCGGAATCCTGGCATGACTGGGCTTCAGTCCGACGGTGCCCGTGAAGGCGGCCGGCTCGCGGATCGATCCGCCAGCGTCGGTTCCGGTCGCAAGCGGCACGATGCCAGCGGCAACGGCTGCCGAGGATCCACCGCTCGAGCCCCCCGGGGTCTTGTCCGTGTTCCACGGGTTGCGGGTAACCCCATAGAGCAGGGTTGACGTGGCAGAATCCATGCCGAACTCGGACGATGCGGTCACGCCGATGGGGATCGCGCCTTCCGCCCTGAGGCGGGCGATGTGCCGCGAGTCGGATTTTTCGGGGGCTGCGTCCCTCAGAAACCAGCTGCCCTGTGTTATCTGGAAGCCCGCGCACGATTCCATGTCCTTCACGCCAAAGGGAACGCCTGCGAGCCTGCCGGGGTCCTCGCCACGGGCCACTTTCGCATCGACGACATCAGCTGCCTCTTCGGCTGCCTGCCTGTAGACGCGGATGAAGGCGTTCAGGGGAGGATTTAGCGCTTCAAGCCGACTGAAGGCTGCTGCAACGCTCTGGCGGGCGCTCAGCTCGCCCTTCCTGACACTGTCGGCAATCTGTGTGGCACGCAGCATGATGCTCGCCTCGCGATCCTTTCAGCAACGCCCGTCTGATCCTCGCCCGGGCGCCAGAGAAGGGCACAAGGCGGCGCAGGTCAAATATAATCACCGGTCACATCGCAGAAACTGCCCCTGCCTGTTCGCATGATCGCAAGGCGCACAATGCGTGGTCCCGATCCTGACCTTGTCCGGACAGGTTGGCCCGCCTGATACGCGTGTCCAGGTTGAACCGGGCGTTGCACTAAATGTGGTCGTTGATAACAGTCTGCCTTGGCGCCTCAGGATCCCGCATGCCTCAGCAGCGCATGGCGGCATGAAGACGGTGATCCGGCGTCCGGAGGCGCAAGCGTGTTCAAGGCGATCATCCTGCTCAAGCGCAGGGAGGGCGTGTCAGCCGAAGAGTTTGCAGCCTGGTGGCTTGGGCGGCACCGCCCTCTGGCCATGCAGCTGCCTGGCCTGCGTCGGATGGTTGTGAATCTCGGGCAGGATCCGGACGGCGTCTATGACGGCGCATCGGAGCTGTGGTTTGACACAGAGGCAGATTTTCTCGCCGCCTATGCGACCGACATCGGCAAGGCAGTCGCTGCAGATAGTCTGTCCATGGTGAGACGCCGTGACCGGCTGCTGGTTGAAGAGCACGTCTTCCAGGCTGGATCTGAACCGTTTGCGGACTAGGGCTTGTCCCGGCCAGTCAGGCGGCCGTTGAGGGGGTGGCGGGGGTCATGCTGCGGATATCCCCTGCGGTTGCCGGATGCGACAGGTGGCGTCGTCATCAAATGGCGGCAACTTCGGCCAGCATCGCGTGCTTCCTCAGCAGCTCCTGCACCTGATCGATCGGGATTGCTTCGCGGCTGTTTCCATCGCGTCCGACCATCGTCCTGTTTGCAAAAAGGGAGTTCAGAATCGCTTCGTCGACCGCTTCAGCAGTGGCCTCAAGGAGCGGCGTGATCATGAACTCGCCAAATCCTTCGACGGGGCCGCACTCGTGGACGCGCTGGTAGGCTTCCTGATTCGCCGTCGAGAAGGCGATGAAGATGTCGCCGGACTCGTTGGAGGCGATGCCGCCTGAGCGCGCAATGCCGATGCCCGCCCGCCGCGACAGACGTTTCAGCTGCGTCGGCGAGAGGGGTGCATCCGTGGCGATGACCACGATGATCGAGCCCTGATCCGTCGGATGGCCCTGCAGATAGCGATGTGTCTGGGGTCCTGTATAGGGAATGTAGCGGCCGATCGGCACACCGCCGATCGTGCAGAGGCGCCGGATGCCGAAATTGCTCTGCACGAAAGCGCCAATCGTGAAGGTCCGGGAGCCGAAGGTCACAAGCCGTGAGGATGTTCCCGATCCGCCCTTGAACTGGTAGCAGGACATGCCCGTCCCGCCGCCGACACTGCCTTCTTCAACTGCGCCTCCCCTTGCGCTGTCGAGGGCGGCGAAGACATGCTCTTCCTTCACATGAAAGCCATTCATGTCGTTCAGCCAGTTGTCGCACGTCTCGGCCGCGACCGGCAGCCAGAAGGTATTTCCGTCCAGACTGCCGCTGTCCTTGCGCTGATTGAGCCACTTGATCACGGCGTCGCGTGCAAGTCCGCACGAGTGAGTGTTGGTGAGCGTTATCGGCCCATCGAGCCGGCCAGCCTCTTCAATCCAGAGCAGGCCCGAGGCCTCGCCATTGCCATTGAGACAGGAGGCGCCGGCGAAGACACCCTCGGTTGCCCCCTGCAGGCCGCGTGGAAGAATGGCCGTCACGCCGGTCCGGACCGGCCCCTTGCCAATGACCAGCGGCCCATCGCCTGATATCAGCGTGCAGTAGCCAACCTCGACCCCCGGCACGTCCGTGATTGCATTCCACTGACCAGGTTGACCCTGAAGCGGTACGCCCACGCCGCGCGCGCGCATCAGGCCGGCCGGCGTCCGCAGATGATACGGGTTCATGCTTCGCCTCCACTCGGTGGCGACCTTGGTCGCAGATGGTAGGTTGAGATGTCAAAATGTCTGCGGGAATTCTATTGAAGCAGCATGAGGCCGTGTCAATTGCTCGGCAGGCCGCATGGTCGGCGGGCGCTTCTTGACGCGCAAGGCAATCTGACGGAAATGTAGACACTGCTCATATCAGATCGGCCCGGGTCTCCCGCTCTGATCGTGTGTCCGGCGGCAGTGCGGTTGAACGAGGTGTTCGCATGGCCGGCAAGCCGGCACGGGTCTGGCTCGCTGACTATGCTCCACCGCCCTATGCGGTGGAAAGCATCGCGATGTCAGTCCAGCTTGACGAGGAACGCACGCTCATTTCGTGCAGTCAGACGCTTGTTCGCGGCAGTCTGCCGCCGGGGGCGGATCTTGTTCTTGCAGGTCAGGGCTTCCGGTTGATCAGCGTTTCGGTTGATGGCGCAGCGCTGGCGCCCGGCAGCTTCAGCGTCCGGGAGGGCGAGCTTGTCATCACCGCTCCGCCCGAGCGCTTCGTCCTGACAGTCGTTTCCGAGCTCAGCCCGCGGGCCAATCGCTCAGCACTGGGCATGTTCATGGATGGGGCCTCGATCATCACGCACATGGAGCCTGACGGGTTCTCGCGTCTCACATACTGCCTTGACCGGCCTGACATAATGAGCCGGTACGATGTGGAGCTGATTGCTGATCCCGCGCGCTTTCCTGTCCTTCTTTCCAATGGCAACCGCATTGCACATGGGTCCTTGCCCGATGGCCGGCACTTTGCGCGCTGGCGCGATGACATTCCCAAGCCCGCCTACATCTTCGCAATTGCCGCAGGTCCCTACGCGCAGGTTTCGGATCATCATGTCGACGGCGCCGGGCGGAGCATCCTGATCACCGTCCATGCCAGCGCGGGAAACATCGCACGGTGCAGGTTCCTGCTGGACACTATGAAGCGCGTGATGGCGTGGGACGAGGAAGCGTTCGGGCGGCGCTATGATCTTGACTGTCTCAATGTCCTTGTCGTCGAGACGCACGCAATCAGCCAGGAGAACAAGGGGCTGATCTTCCTCGAGGCGGCGTATGCTTTGGCGGACGCCGAGACGTCCACCGACGAGGATTTCGACCTGGTCGAACGGATCGCCGGGCATGAATATCTCCACAACTGGACCGGCAATCGGGTCACATGTCGCGACTGGTTTCAGCTCAGCGTCAAGGAGGGGCTCACCCGCTTCCGCGACCAGATGTTCTCCGCGGCGATGTCATCGCCCGACGTCAAGCGCATCACCACTGTTCGAAACCTGCGAACCAACCAGTTTGCCGAAGATGCCGGGGCTGGCGCACATCCCGTGCAGCCAAAGTCCTATGGTGCTGTCTCGAATCTCTACTCCGGCACGGTCTATGACAAGGGCGCCGAAATCGTGCGCATGGCGTATGTGCTGCTGGGATCGGAGCGGTTTCGCAGGGGGCTCGATCTCTTCTTTGCGCGTCATGACCTTTCGCCGGTCACGATCGAACAGCTTCTGCAGGCACTGGCTGATGGCGGAGGCGAGGATTTCGCCCAGTTTGCACGATGGTATCATCAGCCCGGAACCCCGAGGGTTCATGTCAGGCTGCGTCAGGACCCCGATCGTCGGATTGCGCGACTTGAATTGACCCAGGACGTCCCTGTCGAAGACAAGTCGGGCATGCCGCTGCGGGTTCCGCTCCGCATGGGTCTTCTTGGGAAGCACGGCCGTCCGGTCCCCATGAAGAATGAAGAGGGTCCCATCGACGTCGTTGATCTGACAGAGGCAGAGCAGGTGATCGAGCTGCAGGATCTCGACGAATCTGTAATCGTCTCCTGCAATCGCGGCTTCTCGGCGCCAGTTGTCGTCGAGATTGAACGCAGCTCCGAAGACCTTGCGCTGCTTCTGCGCCATGAAACGGATGGCTTCGCCCGATGGGATGCTGGCCAGGAGCTGATGGTCAGGAGCGTGCTCGCTCAGGCCGAGCCGGACGGAGCTGGCGTCTCACCCAGGCCATTGGAGGCGCTGACAGCCGCCTTTGCGGATCTCCTGCAAGCATCTTCGGCGGATCATGCCCTTGCAGCAGAGTTGCTGTCATTTCCGCATGTCGGGATGGTCGCCGAGCGGATCGATGAGGCTGATGTCGGAAAGCTTGCGACGGCATGGATCGACGTGCGCAGGCACGTAGCAGCGGCCAACCTCAATGCCCTCTGGACAACCTTTCATTCATGCAGGGCTCCCGGCCCGATCTCGCTTGATCCCGCTGCAAGAGCCCGCCGAAGGTTGCGTTCGGTTTGCCTGGACTACCTGCTGGAGACCGACGATCACACTGCGCGCGCAGTCGCGCTGGCGGAAGTCGAGGCGGGTGCAGGCATGACAACCCAGAGCGCCGCACTGCACGCGCTTTGTCATTTTGACTGCAATGAACGAGACCGGGCCCTCGACGTCTTCCAGAAGCGCTGGAGTGAGAAGGCCGATGTCATGCGGCTCTGGCTTCGAGCGCAGGCGCTGTCGCGTTTTCCCGGGGCTGCTGATCGGGTGCGCACACTCGCGGCTTCGCCGATGTTCAACCTCGCGAACGCCCCGCAGGCAATGGCGCTGCTTGGTTCATTCTTCCGGCAGAACCGGATCGGCTTTCACGCAAGCGATGGGTCAGGTTACCGCTTCCTTGCCGACACGCTCCTCCAGCTCGACCGCATCAGACCCCAGTCCACGCGATGGCTGATGCCCCAGTTGATGCTGTGGCGACGCTTCGATGCGGATCGTTCAGCCAAGATGAAAGAGCAGATCATGCGCATTGCTGGGACTGAAGGTATTTCGGCAGCGCTCGCCGAGAACATGGCGCGAGCCCTTGCCGCTCCGCTCTTGAGGCAGGAACAGGGGAGGAGCTGACATGACCTCTTTGACGCAGACTGAGGAGACCTCGATGACGGGTCGCGCCGAGTATCCAGATGCGGGTTCACGTTCGGCAAGCTTGTACACGCGCGCCTTGTCGAGCCTACCTGGCGGAAACAGCAGGACAGCGGTCTTCCGCGAGCCGTATCCGATCTACATAGAACGTGGCGAAGGCGCCTACGTCTGGGACGTCGATGGCACCCGGCGCCTCGATCTCATCAACAACCAGTCTGCCCTTGTCCACGGTCACTCGCATCCGCAAATCGTCAAGGCCGTCCAGGCGCAGGTCGAGAAGCTTACGTCTGTCTGCGCGCCAACCGAGACGGAAATCCTCCTTGCGGAGGAACTCTGTCGCCGCGTTCGGAGCATTGAGCGGGTCAGTTTCTGCAACTCAGGCTCTGAGGCTGTCCTGTTTGCCATTCGTGCAGCCAGGGCGCACACAGGAAGAGACATCGTGGCGAAGGTCGAAGGCAGCTATCACGGCAATATCGACGCCGTGGAAATCAGCGTCTTCCCGAAACCGAACCAGTGGGGCGAGGCTGGCGCTCCCCAGGCCCTTCCTGAAGGCCTCGGCATACCGGCCCATGTGGTCGAGAATACCCTTGTCCTACCCTTCAATGATGTCGACGCGGCCCGCCAGCTGATCCGCCAGCATGCGAGCCAGCTTGCTTGCGTCGTGGTCGATCCTGCGCCCCCCCGACTTGGCTTTCTTGAAGCTTCCGACAGCTTCCTTGAGATGCTGCGCGAAGAGACAATGCGGCATGGCATTGTGCTCATCTTTGACGAGGTCTACGCCTTCCGGCAGAGCCGGGGCGGCGCGCAGGGGCGACGCGGGATCGATGCGGACCTTACTGCACTCGGCAAGCTGATCGGAGGCGGTCTGCCGATCGGTGCGACTGCAGGCTCGGCCGACATCCTCTCTGTGTTTGACCCCAGGAATGGCGGGGCGAGGGCGGGCCATGCGGGGACGTTCAACGCCAACCCGCTGTCGATGGCTGCCGGCCTGGCGGCCCTTGACCTCCTGTCGGACGCTGAGTTCGCGCATCTCGATGCCCTTGGAGCGAGGGCGCGGGAGGGCTTGCGCGGCGCTCTCGAAGACGCTGGCCTGCCAGGGACAGTCAATGGCGCCGGTTCGCTGTTGAGCATGATGATCGGCCATGCTGGCCCCGTGCACAATGTCCGCGACATCACGGCGGCAATGACCGGTGTGCGCGCAGACGGACGCACGCCGCGCGAGCTGGGCGTGGCTTATGCACGTCACCTCATCAACGCCGGGTTCATCGGCGCAATGCCGTCGATGTTCGTTCTGTCGACGGCGATGACGGCAGATCATGTCGATCGTCTCGTTGACGCCTCGCGGGACGCCTTGAAGAAGATCGCCATCGCTTGAGCGAACGCGCCGCCTCGCGTTCTGCGCAGCGCGTGATGGCTGCAGGGAGTGGGCCTCGATGCACCTCAATTTCGCCTACCAGGAATGGCCATATCGGGAGGTCTTCAAGATCTCGCGCGGCGCCAAATCCAATTCGGCGCTGTTCATTGCCATCGTCAGCGACGGAGGGTTTGTCGGGCGCGGTGAGTGTGGAATTCTCGACCAGTACGGCCATACGCGAGGCGATCTTGAAGCGGGCTTTGACCACGCCCGCGAGATGCTGATGTCGGGTGCAGCGCCAGCGGACGTCATTGCAGTTCAGGACAATTCGTCGGTCCGAAATGCGCTCGATTGTGCGTTCTGGGATCTTGCCTGCAAGCGGACAGGTCAGTCGATCTGGCAGATGACCGGTGTTGACAAGGCTGACTCCGTTCCGTGCGACCTGACGATCAGCGTCAATTCAATTGAAAAGATGTGCGAGGATGCGCGCGCCGCCCGGCGACAGGGCTACACGCTCCTGAAGCTCAAGGCGGACAGGTCCCAGGTCGTCGAACGCGTCTCCGCCATTGCCGCCGCTGCTGAGGGAGCGACCTTTGTCGTCGATGCCAACGAGGCGTGGGATATCGAAACGCTTGAGCGTGTGGCGCCGACATTGGCGCGCCTTGGTGTCGTGCTGATCGAGCAACCTCTGCACCACCTGCACGACGCCGCCTTGGCGGGGTATCGCGGGCCCATTCCGATCTGCGCCGACGAAAGTTGTCGAACGATCGAGGATCTTGGCATTCTCGCCGAGCGCTATCAGGCCATAAACATAAAGCTCGACAAGGTTGGGGGACTTACCGGCGGCCTCGCGCTGGCGCGGGCAGCAAAGGCGCGCGGCATGCAGGTCATGCTGGGCTGCAATGGACCGACCTCGCTGGGATCGGCTCCAGCCTTCATCATCGCCACACTGTCGGACTATGTCGATCTTGATGGGCCCGCCTTGCTTCTTGATGATCGCGCCGGAGCAATGCAGTACCGCGATGGCCGGATATTCTGTTTCGGATCTGACCTGTGGGGGTAAAACCGGGCAGGATTGTCGTGATCGGCGCGGGCGGAACGCTTGCGATGACCCGCCACGAGGGGGGGTTGGCGCCATCGCGATCTGCATCTGATCTCATCGATGCGATAGGCGCGCATGTCGCGGGCATCGAGCTTGTCGCGGTAGACGCTTTTTCCCGTCCCAGCGCAAATCTCGGTTTTGCAGATGTGGTTCATCTGGCTCGTCTCGTCGAGCAAGCCGCTTCTGATGGCGCCTCCGGAGTTGTCGTTACACAGGGAACGGACACGATCGAGGAGACAGCCTTTGCGCTCGAGCTGATCTGCAGGGCTGACATTCCCATCGTTGTAACCGGTGGAATGCGGGGCGCGGCTGAACCCGGGGCCGACGGCCCGGCAAATCTGATCGGCGCGATAATCGCGGCGGGTTCGGCCCCCGCCGGGATCGGAGTGCTCGTCGTCATGAACGATGAAGTCCACGCCGCCAGATATGTCGCCAAGATGCATACAACGGCGCTTGATGCATTCTGCTCCGGAGATGCAGGCGCCATCGGTCGCATTGAGGAGGGGGCCCTTCGGCTTGGAAGCGCATCCTTGCCGAAGCTTGAAGCGGGACTTGATGATGGTTCCGGGCGGTGGCCCCGGGTCGCGCTGCTCCGTCTTGGCATCGACGACGACGGCTATTTGATCCGCGCGGTGGCTGCCGGCGAATTCGCGGGATGCGTCATCGAGGCAATGGGCGCAGGTCATGTTCCCGCTTCACTTGTCGGCCCTCTTGAACGCCTTGCGACGGGCATGCCCGTAGTGCTTGCATCGCGCACGGGCAGCGGGCGCGTGTGCAGGAAGACCTATGCCTATCCCGGATCGGAGATCGATCTGCTGGCGCGCAATCTCATCTGGGCCGGCGGTCTGTCGGGGCTCAAGGCGCGCGTGCTGCTGACGCTCTGTGTGGCAAGCTCACCAGGAAATCCCGCCGGCAAATTCGAGGAGATCGCGAGCCTCATATGAAGCTGCGGCAAGTGGCGCCGGCCACAAGGGCCGGCAGGGCAGGATGCAAGCGGGACATACGTGATGTAAGGTTCCCGGAGCCAGATCCGAAGAAGGACGTCCTGAGTTGAAGGGGATGAGACAGCAATCGTGGCCAGGGGCTCAGCTGCCGGCATGCCAGGCAACCAGCACACGGGCGCGGAACTGGGCGCTGCGAGCCTGGGCCAGCGCGAACATGCTTGCCAACCGAGACACCGGACAACGTCATGATCCACCCGATCCTCGAGAAGATCACACGCTCAGCGCGCCACACGACATTCTATCTCTCGTGTGGCCCGGTTGGTGGCGCGCCCGTCATTTTTGTTCACGGTTGGCCGGACTTATCCATCACCTGGCGTCACCAGCTTTCTGTCCTCGGGTCTCTGGGTATTCATGCCATCGCCCCTGACATGCGAGGTTACGGGCGGTCGTCTGCGCCGGGCTCACGCGCCGAATATGCGGTCGAAAATGCCGTGATCGACATGTGCGAACTGCTCGACCATCTGGGCGTCGAGAGGGCGATCTGGGTAGGTCACGACTGGGGATCGCCAGTCGTCTGGTCTCTCGCACAGCATCATCCGGACCGCTGTCACGGCGTCGTGAGCCTCTGTGCTCCCTATCTCCCCGACGGCTTTGCGCTCCAGTCCCTCCTGCCACATGTGGACAGGTCTATGTATCCCCAGGCCACCTTTCCTCTCGGGCAGTGGGCGTACTTCCGCTATCACCTCGAAGCCTTCGACGCGGGCGTCGCCAGCTTCGAGGCGGACCTCGTCAACACAGTGCGTCTTCTCTTCCGCTCTGGTGTCCCAGAGGATCAGGCGCGTCCTTCGTCCACTGCCTTTACGCTCGAGCGAGGTGGGTTTTTCGGTCGCCGAGGCCGGCCGCCTTCGCTGCAGCGCGACCCGTCCGTGCTGACCGAGGTCGATGAGAGCCGCTATGTGGCAGCACTCTCCCGGACGGGCTTCCGCGGGCCTAACAGCTGGTACTGCAACGATGAAGCCAATCTCCGCTACGCGGCTTCGGCCCGCGGCGGGACCCGGATCGATCTGCCCGTCCTGTTCCTGCATGCAGCGTGGGACCCGAATTGCGATACGGTGAAATCGACCCTTGCAGATCCCATGCGTGGGCATTGTTCGGATCTGGAGGAGGTCGTGCTGCTGTGTGGTCACTGGATGGCGGAGGAGAAGCCTGCCGAGGTCAACGCGGCAATCGTGCGCTGGCTGGCGCGACGCTTCTCGCATCTTTGGACCGCCAAGGCGGCTACAGGCTCAACGGCTGGCAGCTGACGCGCGCCGGGTGTTCAGTATGGTCAATCGGGTCATGAGGCTTGGGGCTGACATGGGCGTCGACCCCCAACGCATGTCCTCAGTCGAAAGCAACCGTCAGCCCTTGGCTCGGTAACACGCCGAAGATCTGTCCTCCATGAAGCGGGACATGCGAGCTTCGGAGCGGATCACGACGCCGCTGGTTCCAAAGTGGGGTAATCCCGAATCTGGATGCGATTGTACAGGACTTGTTGCCTCTGCTTACGGGGCAGGGCGCGCGTTCGCTCCAATTGCCTGCCGCGAGCCCATGAATGGCCTGTGTGAGACATCCGGCGCGGCACTCTGCGGCAACTGACTATACGGGTTCAGGTGCCGGGCCGCATGCAGTGGCCAAGTTTGGTGTCCATTAGAGATCAGTCAGTCCTGCGGCCGTCTTTCGATTGGCCGACAGATCATGACCCGTGGACATGTCGGCCGATCCTAATTGGCTGGTTCAATAGCCATACCGCCAGAGTAGAGAATTTGTGGTCGCCATCCCAATTCTCTGCGGATCTTGCCGCTGGGTATCCTGTTGCTGAAGCCGACAAGGTTCACGCCTTCGAGGAAGGGCAACGCTGGGTCCTTCGGAGATTCCATCCGGGCAGGGTTCTCGTTTTCGGCAATGAGCCGCAAGATGTCTTCGACGGGATAAGCCGTTGGCGGAGGGCGTCCGGCAAGACGAGCCATGTCAGACATGAACCGCGCCCACGATACCCCCGACTCATCGCAAACGTTGTAGATCTCGCCGATTGCCTGCTGTTGCGTGGATGCCAGCACAATCGCTTCAGCCAGATTGTCGACATGGACGAGCCCGGCATCGTTTGCGTCGCCATCCCCGATGACAAACGCGCCTGTTTCGCGGATCGATGCGAGCAGGCGATCGCCCCATGCGCCTCCGCCGCCGATGCCATAGACATTCGCCGGGCGAAGGATTGTCAGGGGAATGGCGTGCTTCACCGCGAGCTGGAGCGAAACCATCTCCTGACCCTGCTTGGCACGCCCATAGGCCCCGGCCCAGGGGCCATGACCGAGCGCTTCCTCGCAAACGTGAGTTTGAATCAATGTGCCGTAGACAGCGATCGATGTGCAGACGACAAGCCTGGCGCCTGCTTCGGCAGCGGCCAGGCAGACATTGCGCGTGCCGTCGACAAAGATCGACCATTGCCGGTCGTAGTCTCCGCCATGTCCCACAAGGCCTGCGAGATGCACCACGACATCGCAGCCCGCCGAGGCAGCCTTGAGCGAGCCGGGATCGAGCAGGTTCCCGGTGCGCACGTCGACACGCTCACCCCAGGGCGCAGGCGTTGCCTCACCTGGCAGGGCAAAGGTTCGGACATCGAAGCCGTCGGTCAGAAAGGCGGAGACAGTGCGCTGCCCGATGAATCCCGTGCCGCCCGTTATGAGAACCCTTCTGCTCATGTCGCGCGCCCTCTTCAGTCTGCGCAGATTGACACTGAACAAATGTTTAGTCTATCGTCCATCGCAAGCTTGCCGAGTCTGTTCTTGTGGAGCTGCCCATGGGTGTGGCCGACAGTATTCCGATCCGCCGGCTCGACTTCGAGTTCGCCGACGACATGGATCTCGTGTTCATCGAAGACGATCCGGCTCTGTCCTACCTCTTTGTGGGATCCTGGATGATGCTGCCGCATCTGGAGCCATTCCTCATCAGGACCGTCCAGGCGGCGCTGGATCAGGTGAAGAATGATCGCCTGCGTGAGGAAGCGATCCGCTTCTGCGCACAGGAAGGCCAGCATTTCCGCCAGCACCAGAAAATGAACGAGGTCGTGAAACGCATCCATCCAGCCGGACCGCGCCTGGCCGAGTTGGAACATGAAGTCGCGGCGATCTTCGAGGACTGGAGCGCGAACAAGCCACTCAAATTCTGCCTGGCCTATGGGGAGGGTTTCGAATCCATGACCTGCGCCGCCGCCCGCGCGCAGATGCAGACGGGCATGTTCGACTACATGAAGGAGCCAATCAGGGGGCTGATGTACTGGCACATCATGGAAGAGGTCGAGCACCGCACGGTGGCTCACGACGTCTATCATGCCTGCGGCGGAAACTACCTTCATCGCATGAAGCTGGCGATGTTCTTCCAGCGCCATTATCTGGGCCTGTGCAAGCGCTTTCAGGCGGCGATGATTGAGGCCGCACCCGAAGTCATGGCGCGTTATCAGCAGCCCGAGATGGAGGCGAAGCGACAGGCGCGCATGAGCGCTTACACCAAGGCCTTCATGCCGAAACTGCTGGCAACCTACACGCCGTGGTACAGCCCCTCATCAGTGCCGTTGCCGCCGTCCTATGAAGGCGCCCGCCGCACGTTCTCGGACCTGGCCCTGTCTGTCCGTTGAGGACGGCAAACATTTCGGAGAAACTGCTTATGGCGGAAGGCATCGCAGTGACGGACATGCAGGAAAAGTTCGCAGCCTATGCTGCCAAGGTGCAGGCCCGCGGAACGTTTCCGAAGTGGGACGCACCGACCATGCTCGTGCGCAACGAGGACTTGCCATGGGCCGAGGCCGGGGACGGAAGCGCCATCAAGCTGCTGCATGTTGATCTGGCCTCCAATCTCTGGATTTCCCTGACCCGACTACCCCCGGGCTATCGGGTCATCACCCACTTCCACACGGGTCACGTCTACGCGGTGACCCTCAAGGGCAGGTGGTTCTATGCAGAAAGCCCTGCCGAGGTTTCCGAAGCCGGCTCCTACCTCTTCGAGCCTGCCGGCTCCACGCACACGCTGTGCACGCCTCCAGACGTCGAAGGCGAAACACTTGTCTGGTTCGCAATCTACGGGGCCAACATCAACCTCAATGCAGACGGCGGCGTAGTCTCGATCGTCGATGCGCGTACTGTCCTTGAAATGTATGAGACGTACTGTGACGCGCTTGGCCTTGATTGCTCCAAGCTGATTGTTCTGGGCCGGTGATGCAATGACCATGATGCGGGCGACCGTCCTCAGAAACGGGTCATTTGCAACGGAAATGCGCCAGCGGCCTCAGCCCGGTCCAGGGGAAGTCCTGGTGAAGGTCAGGAGCTGCGGCATCTGTGGATCCGATCTTCACCTGTTCAGGCACCAGAGGGACACAATCGAGAAGGCGCGCTCGCTTGGCGCCGACGTGTCCGAACTGGAACGCGGCTATTCTCAGGGCGTCGTTCTTGGACACGAGTTTGTTGGCGAGATCGTCGACTTCGGTTCCGATACTCAACGAACGCTCAAGGTTGGCGATCGGGTTGTCTCCATGCCCTTCGTGGTCAAGGGCGGCGCCCCGGTGCTGATCGGCTCCAACCCGGAAACGTCTGGAGCATATGCGCAGTACATGACGCTGACTGAAGCCACGCTGTTGAAGGTCGATCCGGCGATCGCGAACGAGGCTGCTGCCTTCGTCGAACCGCTGGGCATTGCCGTGCACGCGGTGAACAAGTCAGGCATCACGCCCGGTGCAACGGCTGCCATTGTCGGGGCGGGGCCGATCGGGCTTGCGATAATTGCTGTCCTGCGCGATCGCGGCATCGAGACGATTGTTGCGTCTGATCTTTCGCCGACGCGACGCAGGCTGGCGTTGACAATGGGCGCCTCCGAAGCTGTCAATGGTGCAGAAGCAAGTGCGGTCGCAAAAGCCGCTGTTCCAGGCAAGCCACTCTTTGTCTTCGAGAATACCGGCGCGCCCGGCATGCTGCACCGGTTAGTGCTCGAAGCGCCTCAGAATGCCAAGCTTGTTGTCACCGGAATTGCGCCGGGCGAGGAGTCCTTCCTTCCGATGGTCGCCATCATGAAGGAATTGAGCATGACCTTCGTGATCTACTACACGCAGGAAGAGTTCGCGCACGCGCTTGACCTCATCGGATCGGGGAAATTCGACTGGCGCGCCATGCACACCGGAACCGTCGGATTGTCAGGCATTCCAGGAGCGTTCGCGGACCTTCGGGATCCCGAACAGCACGCCAAGATCCTGATCGATCCATGGCTTGAAGCCGAAGCGGGGTAGGGCGTGATCGAGGGCGCTTCAAGACGTACCCTGGACTGCAACGGACTGTCATTCTCCGCCTATGAGATGGGCGCTGGTCCTGCTGTTCTTTGCCTGCATGGCTTTCCTGATACCGCACACACATGGTGCCATACCCTGCCGAAGCTGGCGCGGGCCGGCTACCGGGCGGTCGCTGTTGCGTTGAGAGGATACGAAACTAGTTCGCATCCCGCCGATGGGGACTACAGCCTTGCCGCGCTGGCGAGCGATGTGCCCGGCTGGCTGGACGCCCTCGGCGTCGAAAAGGCTTGTCTGGTCGGCCATGACTGGGGCGCCAACATCGCTTACGCCGCAGCGGTGCTTTGCCCCGACCGGATCGACAGGCTCGTCACCATGGCCGTGCCCCATCCGTCGGCCTTTGCGGCTGCGCTGATCGGCGACTATGAACAGATGCGCCGGTCCTGGTACATCTATCTCTTCCAGCTTCGTGGCATGGCAGAGCATGTGGTTGAGGCAAATGCTCATGCCTTCCTGAAGCGCCTGTGGAGTGACTGGTCGCCCGGATGGACGGATCAATCGTCGCTCGCATCAATCGAGACCGCCTTCGCACAGCCCGGCGTTCTGGCTGCAGCGCTGGGATACTATCGCGCAGCTTTCGATCCGGCTCATCCGCGTGCAGCAGAGACCCAGAGACTTCTTGGTGCCCCGGTCTTGGCTCGGACATTGGGCTTGTGCGGGGCAAATGACGGATGCATTGGTCCGGCGATTTTCGAGGCGTCGATGCCGCCAGCCCTGTTTCCTGCAGGTGTGCGGACCGTTCGCATCCCCAACGCTGGACACTTTCTGCATCTGGAGGAACCGGATGTCGTAAATGGCGAGATCCTGAACCACCTGCGTTCGCTCTAGGCTCCATCGAGACGGTGCAGCAGGCGTCCCAAACTGTCCTGGAAAGCTTCGGGCTTCTCGACATGCACAAGGTGGCCTGCCCCGGCCACTTCTTCCACAAATCCTGGGGGCAGTCTGCCAGACAGAGCGTCCATCGCAGACTTTGCGCCGGGAAACCGATCATCAAGGGAACCCTTGATCTGGGCGACCGGCATCTCGAACCAGAACCCCGGTTCGTTGCGGCATCCAAAAGCCAAGGCCTCATAGATCGCATTGCGAACATGAGGAGCGTGCTGTTTCATGCTCCGGGCAAAAGCCTCCTGAACATCTTCACGGACACTGACCTGACAGGCAAACCGATGACAGAAACGCGACCAGGGCGTCACCGCCATTTGCAGCTTTAGGAGCGCATTCAAGACCCACGGCGATGGAAGATGCATCATCGCGATGGGGACGCAGGCGTAGGCAATCAGGGAGGTTGTATGCTGCGGAAACTGGCGGGCGAACGACTGGGCAATCATTCCACCGAATGAGAAGCCAAGTTGATGCGCCTGCCGGACCTCGGCCGCAGCCATCACCTCGGCGAGCATTTCCGCAGCTTTCTTCAACCGCCGTGCTGGACGGACATGTGCCGACCCGCCATGGCCGGGCAAGTCCCAGAAGAGGAGGTTGTGGCGCTCGCCGAAGGGGGCGAGTACGGCGCAGAAATCCTCATGCCTTCCGAACGATCCATGAGTTACGGCAAGCCAGCTTCGATGCCTGCGCCCGCTTGTCCAGTAAGCCAGGCCGCCGGCTGTGTGACCTTGCGTGAGCGATAGCGTCATGAACTCAGACGCGCTGCGAGCGCGCGCCTGTCGACCTTGCCGTTGGGCAGGAAGGGCAGCGCGTCGAGCACATCCCACGATTTTGGGATCTTGTAGGCGGCGATGCGCTCGCGCAGAAACGCCTTGATCTGTGCCGGGTCGATCGAACGCCCAGGTCGTGGCAGCAGGAAGGCGTGACCGACCTCCTGGAATGTCGGGTGAGCGATGGCGACGACGACAGCCTGTGCGACATCCTCATGTTCACAGATCGCCAGTTCGACTTCCACCGGATAGACATTGTAGCCACCGGACTTGAACATCTCCTTCAGCCGGCCGGCGAAGACCATGTTGCCGTCGGGGCGCTCTACGCCCAGATCGCCTGTCCTGAGCCAGCCGTCGGACGTAAAGGCCTCCCGGGTCGCATCTGGCTTGTTCCAGTAGCCAGACATGACAGAGACGCCCTTCACCTGGATCTCACCTGTTTCGCCAACCGCCACACTCGCTCCCTCCGGTGTCGCGATGCGGATGGCGTTACCCCGGATCGGCCGGCCGATCGTCTCGGACATGACATCCAGAGAATCTCCCGGCGCATTGAACGTGATCATGCCGGTCGATTCGGTCTGTCCATAGACGCTGGACATGCGGGCGCCCGTCTTTTCGACCTCCCGCAACTGCGCGACCGTTGAGACGGCGCCGCCAAAGACAATAAGCTTGTAGAAATTCGCCGCTGCGAAATCGACCCCTGCCGCAATCATCATGGCCCAGGCTGTCGGGCTTCCGACGAGGTAGGTCGGGCGCTCGTTCCGATTGATTTCGGCAAGCCGGACAAGATCAACGCGCGGATGGAAAATGATGCGTCCGCCAGCCGCGAACACTGTAAAGCAGACATTGTTGAGACCGCCGACATGGTTGATCGGCGCGACGCAAACCGTCGACTCAAGCCCTTCAGGCGGCATCCAGGCGAGGTTCGACAAGGCGGTCTGGACGATCGCGCGATGCGAAAGAATAGCGCCTTTCGGCTTCCCTGTTGTGCCCGATGTGTAGACGATGACGGCGGCGTCTTCCGGGGCGAGGGCTGCGTGTGCACGCGCCAGCGTCTCGTCCTTGATGGACATTCCCGGCGCCAGCCGGTTATCTCCCGATGGCATGGATACCTCGCCCAGCGGGATCAGGACGACGCCTTCGGCCGCCATTTCCTTGAGCTCGGAGTAGTAGTTGCGACCGTCGAAAGACTCTGTCGCGAAGATGACGCAGGGTTGTGCGTCCGCGAGGATGTATTCGTATTCCTGCCGCCTGTAGGCGGGGTTCATGCCGTGCCAGATCGCGCCGACGGACGTTGTGGCCAGGAAGGTGACCCAGAAATCGATGCCTGGTGGTGAGAGCGTGGCCACACGGTCGCCGCGCGAAACGCCGAGGGCGAGCAGGAGCCTTGCGACCGCCTCCACACGCTCGAACAAATGTTCATTCGAAAGCCGGAGATCCTGCTCCACCACAGCTGTCGCCTCTGGCGCGGCAACCCGCCGCCCGACCACAAAGTCGTGGATTCGTTGAGGTAACGCCGCACTTTCCGACATGATCACCTCCAAGGCTCTACCAGTCCAGGCGAAAGCCCCTTGTCAAGAACTGAACAGATGTTTAGTTTCTGACCGAAAGCGATCGGTAAATCAAGCGCCGAAGCGACCAGGGAGGATGAAATGACCACTCGTAAGATGCTGCTGTGTGGCGTGAGCGCGATCAGCGTTTTCTCATCGCTTCCAGCCTTTGCCCAGGATGCGGGACCGCAAGAGGACGATCAGCGGCCGGATACGGTGGTTGTCACCGCGCAAAAGCGTGAGGAAGCCCTGATCGAGGTTCCTCTGGCCGTTCAGGCAATTTCCGAGGATCAGCTCGAGACCGCCGGGGTCAGGGACGTTGGCGCCCTCGTCAAGCTCATCCCCGGCGCATCGGTCGTTTCATCATCCTCTCGCGG
Organism: Pseudomonadota bacterium; assembly: GCA_041166025.1. GTDB lineage: Bacteria > Pseudomonadota > Alphaproteobacteria > Caulobacterales > Hyphomonadaceae > UBA7672. The sequence goes on from JBEAMJ010000015.1 coordinate 18,851, forward strand.
GTTCGAGACGATCCAGATTCGCGGCATCAGCGCCGGGACGACCGGGGATGGTCTGACCGGCTATTATGTCGACGACATTGCCTTTGGCGTTCCAAACCTGCAGTTGTCGCCGCCCGCGCGCCTGCTCGATCTTGAGCGTGTGGAGATCATCAGGGGTCCGTCCGGCACGCTTTGGGGGCAGGGGTCGATGGGCGGCAACATTCGCCTCATCACTGCCGATCCGGACACCAGCGCGTTCGGGGGCAAACTGCTCGGAGAGTACTCCACCACAGAGGACGGTGGAGACAATCATGCAATCGATGGCGTTCTCAATATTCCGGTTGTCCCCGATGTCTTCGCAGTGCGCATCAGCGGCGGCTACGACAAGCTCGGCGGCTATGCGGATGTGCTGCAGTCTGGCGAAGAGAATGCCAACGACTCGAAGGGGTCGAACGTCCGCATCAAGGCGCTCTATACGCCCGACGATCGTCTCGCGATCCGCGCCAGCTACTGGATGATCGACAACGAGCAGGGCTTCAACAACGCCCTCGTTGCAAACAATCCGGGCACGGGAGCGCCCCTGCCTGCACCTGCCATCAACGGGGGCGGGAGCGTGACGAACGGGCCTGTAGGCGGCTTCACGGACACGTCGCTCGATATCGCTTCACTGGCGATTACCTATGACTTCGATTTCGCGACGCTGACGAGCGCAACATCAACCTCCGAGCATGAGCTTGACTTCGAGGCGCCGCTTACCCTCGCGGGGTTCAATTACAACAATGACTCGACGTTCAAAACAGATACCTTCACTCAGGAATTCCGCCTGACATCCGCCGATGATGGCCCGCTCAAATGGCTCACTGGCGCCTACTATCGCGATGCCACGATCGACAGCGACATCAATTTCTACTTCGACGGCACGGACTTTGCCCTGGGCCTGATCCCGCTCATTGATCTTGTGGGCCCGCTCGAAACCACATCCTGGTCTGTCTACGGCGAGGCGTCACTTGAGCTTTTCGACGGAAAACTCGTCCCACTCGTCGGAGTTCGCTATTTCGAGGATGAGCGCACGGGCGGCCCATCGCTGAACCGGGCAACGAACATAACGACGCCGGCACAGACAGTTTCCTTCGACAGCGTGAGCCCGCGCTTCAACCTCAAATACCGACCGGACGAAAACACCACGATCTTCCTGAACGTCGCTCACGGCTTCCGCAGCGGATCTGTCCAGACGGCCGACCAGGTCGCTGCTGCGGCAGTCCTTGGCGTACCGACCACAGTTGGCGTCGATCCGGATGAGCTCTGGACCTACGAACTCGGCGCGAAGCTCGCGATGCTTCAAGACGACCTGCTGCTCGAAGGATCGGTCTACCAGACGGACTGGCAAGACGTGCAGCTGCCCTTTGGCGCCCTCTCTTCGGTGGCGAATGTCGGCGATGCGACCATTCAGGGTATCGATATCGGCGCAGTCTGGCTCACGCCCATCGATGGCCTCACGCTCCAGGCCAACGCGAACTTCCAGGAAACCGAATGGGACAGCGTGCGTGGCGCCATCACGGCTTCGCTGCCTTACGTCGCTGCCGGCCGGGAGCTCATCGATGTGCCCGATTCGACCTACTCCATTGGCGTCAACTACGAGCAGCCGGTCGAGCTTTTCGGCGAATCGACGCTGAAGTTTGGCGGCAACTATGCCTATCGCTCCGATACGCTCGCCAGCACGGGCGGAACGACGGACAGCCTTCGCAGCCTCTCGCTGACGGCGGATCTGATCACTGAAATGGGATGGACCGTCGGTGTCTTTGGTCACAACCTGACAGATGAGGATGGGGCGTCCCAGCTTACTGTCGGTGGCGGGTTTGTGAGGCCCTATCCGCGTCGTATCGGCGTGAAACTGGGAGTTGATTTCTAGGGCTCATGGCCCGCATGGCAGGATTCGTGGGCCGCTCGCCAGCGTTGCGGCCTACGAGTCTCTCGGGGCGGCGCCGAACCAGAAGAGCTGTCGAAGCGCCTTCTGGAAGCGCCCCCACATTTCCGGATCATAGGTCGATTTTCCCAGCATGTTGCGAATGTAGGGATCGAGCAGCAGCGGGCCGACAAGCATGAAGGCATAGAGCAGGGGGAGCCAGAGCCTGTCGGCATCTTCCGCAATCTTCCCGTCTGCATCGGATCGCGTGATCATTCGGGATACGGAGTCGTAGTATTCCCGGAAGAGGTTTTCTCCCCACTCGCTGTTCTCTGTGATCGCGCGACGCAGGTAGGCCGCGAAACTTGGCCATTCCGCTTCATACTCCCTGATCCAGGTGCGATGGTAATCGGCGACGGATTCGAGATCATCGACCGCAAGGCGCCGCGATGCTCGCACGATCGCCTTGGAGGTTTCTGCAAGAAAGTGGGCATCGACCGCTGCGCGCAGGCCTTCCTTGGATTCGAAATGATGATTGATGAGGCCGACGGAGACGTCGGCTGCCTTGGCAATGTCACGCACTGTCACGCCGTCAAATCCGCGTTCGGCAAAAAGCTGCATTGCAACCAGCATCAAGCGGTCGCGCCCCTTGAGTGAGCTCCTGGATGATTTCTTTGCCGGCTTCGCCATCGTGTCCGCCATTACCAGATCCATCGATACAGCAGATTCTCGGCAAGCGCCTCCGCATTGGTTCGGCGGATTGCCACAGTGACGCTGCGCAGATTGAGGTTGCCATGAAAACTGAACTGTTGTTCAGTCTTTCCTGCGTTACCCGGATCGGACTTTCTCGAGAGGATCGTCATGCGTGAGGTCGTGATCGTTTCAACCGCCCGCACGGGCATGCCCAAGTCGGTCCGGGGCAGCTTCAACAATACCCATCCGATTACCTTCACAGGGCGTGCCTTGAGGTCGGCAATTGATCGGGCAGGGATCGATGCAGCCGAAGTCGAGGACGTTGTGTTGGGCTCAGGGATGCCGGAGGGCGCGACAGGGTTCAACATCGCGCGCAACGCAGCGATCAAGGCTGGATGCCCCGTGACGACGGCCGGGGTGACCGTGAACCGGTACTGCTCCTCCGGTCTTCAGGCGATCGCTTTCGCGGCAAGCCGCATCAGTCAGGAGGGCGACACGGTTCTGGCGGCCGGCGGCGTCGAGTCAATTTCCATGGTGCAGTTGTCGGGACACATGAACGTCACAGGCGTGACGGAAGGCGACCTGCTTGCGCAGAAGCCTGCACTTTGGATGCCGATGATCGAAACCGCAGAAATTGTCGCAGAGCGCTATGGGATTTCGCGGGAGGCGCAGGATCTCTACGCGCTCCAGTCGCAGCAGCGGACCGCCGCAGCGCAGCGGGAAGGAAAGTTTGCAGACGAAATCGTCCCGATGAACGTGGTCTGGAAGCGTCAGAACAAGGAGACCGGCGGCGTCGATCTCGTCGATGTCACTGTTGATCGGGACGAGTGCAATCGACCGGAGACAACCTTCGAGTCGCTTGCTGCGCTAAAGCCCGTGTATCGCGGAGGCATGGTCGTCAAGGAAGGCAAGTACGTAACCGCCGGAAACGCTTCGCAGCAGTCTGACGGCGCGAGTGTGAGCATCCTCATGGAAGCGAAGGAAGCCGAGCGACGGGGTCTTGCGCCCCTGGGCATCTTTCGCGGCTTTGCAGTGGCTGGCTGCGAGCCCGATGAGATGGGAATTGGTCCCGTCTTCGCCGTCCCCAAGCTGCTGAAGCGAGCCGGTCTTTCTGTCGAGGATATCGGCGTGTGGGAGTTGAACGAGGCGTTCGCCAGCCAGTGCCTCTATTGTCGCGATCACCTCGGCATCGATCCTGAAAGTTACAACGTCAACGGCGGCGCCATTTCGATCGGGCATCCCTACGGAATGACCGGAGCAAGATCGACAGGGCATGCCCTGATCGAGGCGCGGCGGCGTGGACAGCGCTACGCTGTCGTGACGATGTGTGTCGGCGCGGGCATGGGAGCCGCCGGCCTTTTTGAGGTTGCATGATGGCCAGCTACGAACATCTCGAAGTCGTCGACGAGGCGGGCGTTGCGACTGTCCGGATCAATCGCGAGAGCAAGAGAAACACGCTCAACGCGGCAGTGATGACGGAACTGACGGATGTCGCGCGGGTCTTTCGCTCAAGTCCAAGAGTTCGCGCCGTCGTTCTTCGAGGTTCGGACACATTCTTCTCAGCCGGCGCGGACCTTGGCTCTGCGGACAAGCCGCGGTCACCATCCACTGCGGGCGGTGATGCCGGCCGTCCCTCACTGCTCGAGCTGCGAGAAGCTCTGCTTCTCGGTCCCGATATGTGCCGGGCCTGGGAGGAGATGGAGCCTGTGACACTGGTAGCGGTCGAGGGCTATTGCGTCGGCGGCGCGTGCGCCCTGGCGCTGGCCTGCGACTTTCGCATCGCAGGGCGCAGCGCGATGATGCGCCTGCCCGAGGTGCCCCTTGGCATCAACATGAGCTGGCACTCGATCCCGCGACTGACGACGATTGCCGGTCCAAGCCGCGCAAAGCGGTTCACGATGTTCGGTGATGCCACACCGGGGCCCGTGCTCGAGAAGTGGGGCATGGTCGACGAGCTCGTCGAAGACGGCGCCGCCTATGCAACGGCGCTGGAATGGGCGCAGCGCCTGAACGAGCTTCCGCCTCTGCCGATCCGCATGACCAAGGAATCGGTGAATGCGACTGCAAACGCGCTTCACCGAGCGACCACATTCATGGATCGCGACCAGTATCTTCTGACCTTCCTGTCAGAGGATTTCCAGGAAGGCGTCCGGGCGTTCTTCGAGAAGCGCAGGCCTGAATTCAAGGGCAAGTAGGATGGATATCAAGCTTCATTCCGCAGCGGAGATCCGGGCCAAGATCGGAACCGAGATTGGCGTCTCCGACTGGATGCTGATCGATCAGGACATGATCAATCGCTTCGCAGATCTGACCGACGATCACCAGTTCTTACACGTCGATCCGGAGATGGCGGCGAAGACGCCGTTCGGCGGCACGATCGCCCACGGATTTCTCGTGTTGTCGATGCTCGCCAGCCTGGGAAAGGCGGCCAGCTTCGCGATGCAGGGCGTCTACATGGGCGTCAACTATGGTTTCGAGAAGATACGCATCATGGCGCCCGTCCGCGCGGGGAAGCGAATAAGGGGGCGCTTCACCCTCAAGGACATGGTTGAACGCGCGCCCGGCCAGTGGATGGCGACGCTGGACTGCACCATCGAAATCGAAGGCGAGGCCAAGCCAGCTGTGAAAGCGGAATGGCTGTCGCTTCAGTTCGTCAACAGCTAGGGGAAGGTTACAATGCGAATCCGGTTTGACGGCCGTGTCGCGATCGTAACGGGAGCAGGTGCAGGACTCGGCCGTGCGCATGCGCGCGAGCTTGGGCGTCGGGGTGCTCGCGTTGTCGTCAATGACTTCGGCGGGGGGGTCGATGGAACCGGCGGCTCATCCGAGCCTGCCGAGCGCGTCGCCGCCGAGATTCGCGCCGAGGGCGGCGAGGCGATCGCACATGGGGCCGATGTGACGAAGCCGGACCAGGTCGCGCACATGGTGGCTTCGGCCTTGGAGACGTGGGGCAGGGTCGATGTGCTGATCAACAATGCCGGCATCCTGCGCGATGCCAGTTTCGCAAAGATGGAGCTGGCGGACTTCCAGAAGGTCGTCGATGTCCATCTTATGGGGGCTGTCGCCTGCACCAAGGCGGTATGGCCGTACATGCGCCAGGCAAACTATGGCCGCATCCTGATGACCACGTCGTCGTCGGGTCTCTACGGAAACTTCGGCCAGTCGAACTATGGCGCGGCCAAGATGGCCTTGATCGGCCTCATGAACGTGCTGCAGATCGAGGGGGACAAGAACGATATTCGGATCAACGCGCTCGGCCCCGGGGCCGCGACACGCATGACCGAAAGTCTGCTTCCGCCGCCAGCGGTCGCGCTGATGACCCCGGAGGCGGTGACGCCAGCTGCTGTCTACCTTGTCAGCGAGGATGCGCCGCGTCGCACGATCATCAACGCCACGGCCGGAGGCTTCTCGCGAACGATCATTCACGAGACCGAAGGCGTCTATCTTGGAGCCGACGAAAGGAGTGTCGAGGCGATAGCTGCAAGGTTTGCCGACATCAGCGACGAAGCAGGCCAGCAGGCCTATGCGAATGGCGGCCAGCAAGTCATGAAATTCATTGGCAAGGCTGCACAGGCTTCGGGAATCAGCCTGGCCCCCGGTTGAGCGTGACCCAAGCGTCCGGCCCATCGAACACGGTTGATCTGGGCACGCGGATCGCTTTCGGTTCGGGCGCAGCTGCCTATGGCGTGGTTGACAACGGATTCAACTACTTCCTGCTCTTCTTCTACAGTCAGGTGCTCGGCGCGCCTGCTGCGTTGGCCGGCACGGCCATCCTGGTCGCACTGCTGGTTGATGCGGTCGCAGATCCGCTGATCGGAACAGTCTCCGACCGCCTGAACTCCCGCTGGGGTCGACGACACCCATTCATGTACGCCTCCGCGATTCCGATCGCGCTTGGCTTCTGGCTTATCTGGAACCCGCCGCCTCTCGATGGCGCTGGCCTTGTCCTTTATCTCGGCATTGCAGCAACCGTGCTCCGGGTGTCCCTGGCGCTCTACGAGATTCCCAGCATGGCGCTCGTGTCGGACATGTCGCGCGGGTATGACGAGCGGACGGCGCTGCTGAGCTACCGCTTCCTGTTTCAATGGGGCGGTGGGCTGATTGTCGGGTTGGCAATGTACTGGCTGCTGCTTCGGCCAACTCCAGACGACGCTACAGGTTATTTCAACGTCGCCGGATATCACAGTTACGGTCTTCTGGGTTGCGTGATCATCCTGATAGCCGTGCTGGTTTCGAGCCTGGGAACACAGCACCTGGTTCCCCGGCTCGCGCGCGCTCCACTCAGGCAGGCGTCTGGCCTCCGCAGGTCCATCTCGGAACTCGTCGAAACTCTGTCGAGCCGGGCATTTCTCGCGATTTTTGCATCGACCGTAATTCTGGGTCTGGGGGCTGCGCTGGCGGCAGCGTTGGCCGTCTACTTCAACACCTACCTCTGGCAGCTCTCGCCATCGCAGGTCGCGCTGATCTTCCTTTCCGGCCTGGTTTCGGCGCCGCTTGCATTCGTGCTTGCGCGCGTCGCCGGGCGCGTCCTCGAAAAGAAACAGGCGGCCATCGCCATTGCGGCGCTCGCCTTCGTTATTGCGCCAATGCCGATGATCCTGCGGCTGCTCGGCATCTTTCCGCAGAACAGCGACCCGGTCTTCTTCCCCTTGTTTCTCGGGATCACGGCGTTCGACCTTGCTCTGGTGATCGCAGCGCAGATCCTCATTGCCTCCATGGTCGCGGACATACCGGACCAGAGCGAACTCAAGACGGGGCGAAGGTCCGAAGGCGTATTCTTCGCGGCACAGATGTTCGCTCGCAAGGCGGTTTCTGGGCTTGGCGTTATGCTGGCCGGCGTCGTCCTCGAAGTCGCTCGCTTTCCCAGGTCGGGCGAGGCGCCCGACCCCGCTGACGCCCTGGCGCTGGCCAGTCTCTACGTCCCGATCATGCTTGCTGTGTACATGCTCGGACTCATTGCGCTTGGATTCTACGACATAACGCGAGCCAGCCAGCAGACCGCTGCTGAGAAGCTAGCGATGAGGAGCGAGTAGCCATTGCTCCGGCTGCTGGTTCTACTCGCTCTGAATCGACGTCAGCGCCTTCTATCACCCGATGGGCGGTCAGTCGAACAGGGGGGCAGGGCGTGCGCAGCAGGCCCGCAGGCGACGGGTTGGTGTTTCCTGCCTGCCATTCGGTGCTCCCCTGGTTGGTCTCTCGGGTTCTAGCCAAAGCGCGCCGAGTGGGAACGCCCCAGACTGGTTTTGGTCCCCGCGGCAGGAGGTGTCGCGCTACGTGTTCTCTCGAATTGCCTCGCATAGGCATCGAATAGGAGGCGAGTTTTTGGCCCGAGCGACCGTGGAGAACCTCGCGGTTCTCGGAAGTAGCTCTTCAAGAATGGCAATTCATGCGTTCGGACACCTCATGCTCGAAGGACGCGGCTGATCCTGTGTCGCTTGAAAAGCTCTCGCGCCGGCCCTGATTTGCGGCCTAACATGCCCAATCCGGTCAATCCGGGTGCAACTCCCATTGGACGGACGGCGCTGCGCCGATTGTCCACCAGATACAGGCCCGGCGTTAGTGAACGACGCATTTCGAAAGCTGCCCCAGATCCATGCCCTGCTTGAATCGGAGCAGGCCTCGCCGCTCGTTGTTCGGTATGGACGCGGCGCCGTTGCGCACGCCTTGCGCGTCCGGCTGGATGAAATTCGTGAAGCGCTACGGGCCGGTTGTGAGACGACGCCAACAGATTTCCGGACCAACGAATTCTTTGCGACCGTCGAGGCAGCCATCACCTCAGGTCGCGCCAGCAGCCTCAGGCGCGTGATAAATGCGACGGGCATCGTCATCCACACCAATATAGGTCGAGCGCTGCTGGCCCCTGAGGCGCTGGAGGCGATCCAGGAGGCGGGCAGGTCCTACTCCAATCTTGAACTCGACCTTGCAACTGGCGCGCGCAGTTCGCGGCATGTGCATGTTGAAGCGTTGTTGCGCGAGCTGACCGGGGCGGAGGCGGCTATTGTCGTGAACAATTGTGCAGCAGCGGTACTCGCCTGTCTCACTTGCATCGGTGCGGGACAGGAGGTCGTCGCCTCGCGCGGAGAACTGATCGAGATCGGCGGATCTTTCCGAATGCCGGACGTCATTGCCCAGAGCGGCGCCCGGCTCAGAGAAGTTGGCGCTACCAACAAGACCAGGATTTCAGACTACGAGGCTGCGATCGGGCCGGAGACCGCCGTTCTTCTCAAGAGTCACACCAGCAATTTCCGGATCGTTGGCTTCACCGAAAAGGCCTCTCGGCGCGAGCTTGCCGCGCTTGCTCACAGCAGGGGCGTGGTGATGGTGGAGGATCTGGGCAGCGGCGTGCTTGTCGATCTGTCCCGATTTGGCCTCGTCGATGAACCTGTTGTTCGTGACGTCCTTCAGGAGGGCGTCGATCTTGTGACGTTTTCAGGAGACAAGCTGCTTGGGGGGCCTCAGTGCGGCGTGATCGCCGGGCGCGCCACGCTTGTCGGCAAGCTCAGGTCACATCCAATTGTGCGGGCGATGCGGATCGACAAGCTGTCGCTTGCCGCGCTTGAGGCAACGCTCCGCCTCTACAAGGCGCCTAACAATCCGCTGGAAAGAGTACCGGTTCTTCGCGCCCTGGCGGAAGGCCTTGCGATCGTGAAGGCGAGGGCCGAGAGGTTGGCTCTGTCGATTGCATGTGTTCCGGGGCTCAGGGTCGAGGTCGTGGAGAGTACCGCCTATGCGGGCGGTGGAGCGCTGCCGCAGCAGGGTCTCCAGAGTTTTGCTGTAGCCTTGAAGACGCCATCGCTTTCAGCCGAGGCGATGGCGAGCCGTGCGCGAACGGGCGACCAGGCGATCCTGGGGCGCATTCACGATGACAGGTTTTGCCTCGATGTCCGGACAGTTCAGGACAGCGAGATCCCGGATATCGCGCGGGCGATTCAGCGGGCTCTGGCTCCATGAAATCCTGCGCCGTTGCCGTACTTGGTCACGTCGATCATGGCAAAACATCTCTGGTCCGAGCACTTACCGGGATAGAGACCGACCGACTGAAGGAGGAGAAGGAGCGCGGCATGTCGATCGCGCTCGGCTTTGCACATCGGGTCTATCCTTCCGGAAACATCGACTTCATAGATGTTCCAGGGCACGAAGATTTCATTCGCACGATGGTCGCAGGCGCTGCCGGCGCTGGTGCAGCGCTCCTGGTTGTGTCCGCAGTTGAGGGAATCGCGCGGCAGACAGTCGAGCACCTGGAAATTGCAACTCTGCTCGGAATTACCAGGGGCGTCGTGGCCGTCACCAAGGCTGATCTGCTGGCGCATTCCGAATGGCCAAATCGGGAGATGTCGATCAGGGCGGCCATCGCTGCGACCGGTCTCAAGGGTCAACCCATTGTCTTCTGCTCGTCGGCTACGGGGGAAGGGCTCGATGTGTTGGCTCGTCACCTCGATGATCTGTTGTGTCGTGCGCCTGAACCACCACGGCTTCCTGGCTTCTTCCTGCCTGTGGACCGGGTTTTCAGTTCGGCTGGAATGGGAACCGTTGTCACGGGCACGCTGCTCGGGGCCGGGCTTGAACGGGGTTCGCATGCGGTTGTTGCGCCGATCGGCAGATCGGTGATTGTCCGTAGTCTTCAGACCCACGGTGTCGACCAGGAATATGTCGAAGCCGGCAGTCGTACGGCGGTCAATCTCCGGAATGTGTCTCGTGACGACATCCGCCCAGGGGAGGTGCTCTGTGCGCCGGGGTGTTATTCCGCCTCCGCCCAGATCGATGTGCGCCTCACGGTGTCATCGACGGCTGGCCGGGCATTGAAGCATCTTGACGAAGTGCGCGTTCTGCACGGATCGCGGAGTGCAACCGCGACCGTCAGGCTTGTTCGGGGCAATTGCATCGAGCCTGGTGAAAGTGACTATGCCCAGCTCCGTTTTGCAGCGCCGGCGATCGCGTTCGTCGGTCAGCGCGCCATCCTGCGGCGTCTGTCTCCTGCTGAGACGATCGGTGGCGCCGTCGTCATCGATCCGGTAGCCTCGCCGGCTCGCAGGAATGATCATCATCGACTGACCATCCTTGCTGCTGCGTGGCGAGGCGATCCCCACGAGATTGCCGATGCCCTGCAAGGCCGGAGTGGAGGTGTTGTCCGCCTCGCAGACCTTGCGCGACTTGTCTCGCAGTCGACCGAGTACATGCTCGAGGTTCTCGGCGCTGCCTATCTTGATCTCGGCGCCGGGGAGATCGGGAGCCGGCCCGCACTTGCAGCGACGAGGGATGCCTATCTTGATCAGCTGGCATCGCTTCATCGTGGTGAGCCGCTACAGTCAGGATTTCCCGAGGCTCGTGTGCGCCAGGCGTTGGTGGGGCCATTCTCGCCGGCCCTGGTCGGACACGCTGAGCGGCTGCTCGTCCAGGAGGGCCGCGTGGTGCGCACAAGGGCCGGTGTCGCACTCGCCGGACATGATCCGCTGGCCGCGCTCTCGCATTCCCAACGCCTGCAGTTCGATGCGATTGAAGGGGCCCTTCGCCAAGGCGGTCTGAAGCCGCCGGACCTCGACGAACTGCATGCAGAAGCCGACACGGATCCCGACACACGTCACACCCTTGTTGAACTGCTGGTCGCCTCGGGCCGCGCGGTGTTGCTCGTGAATCATGCGCTCAAGCAGCTCCTGCTTTTTCATGTCGACGCGCTGGCTGAGGCCGGGCGTGACCTTCGCAGGGCTTTTCCGTTTCCGACGCAGTTCCGGACGGGAGAGGCGCGAGAGGCGCTCAAGACGACCCGCAAGTACATAGTCCCGGTCCTCGAGCATCTCGACGCGCAGGGCCTGACTGTACGCAATGGCGATCTTCGTCATCTGGCTCAGGATGAGAGTCCCGGATCGGTCGGTCGCGACGATGTTTGACTCAACTAGCCCTGACAGTAGGTTTGCACAGGTATGGAGGTGACCGGAGTCTGGTGGCTCCCCTGGTCTTCAAAACCAGTGACGCGTCGACAAGGCGTGTGGTGGGTTCGATTCCCATCCGCCTCCGCCACCCGTGAATAGCCGCGGTGAGCTGCGGTCTCACCATGGCTTTCAGCCGCCTTGCGGATAGGCGCCCTTGAGAGCATCCTTCTGCCCAAGCGATCGGCGCCAGCGCTCGGGCGCGGCGTGAGATGAAGTGGTTCCGATGATCGGGCCGGAGGGTTTGAATGAGCGAGTTCAATCGCGGATTTTCCTTGCCCGATCTCGATGGTTTGCCTCGCCGGTTTCCGAGCGGTCGCCCAAGCCTCGTCTGTTTCGTCAAGGAAGACTGCAAGACCTGCAATCTGGTCATGCCGGTGCTCGAAGCTTTCCATCGTACCTTCGGGGCGAGGGCAGATGTGCTGCTGGTCGGACAGTCGGCGGCCGGGAATGCAACACTGAAGGAGCGTCATGCCCTGACCATGCCTGTCCTCGACGATAGCGACTGCAGGGTGTCGTTTGCATGGGATTTTGAAATTGTGCCCGCAGTGTTCTGGACAGATGGCGAGGGGAAAATCGGGACCCGGTTTGAAGGATTTGTCCGGAGCGAGTGGCAAGCACTCGAACAGCAGATCGGCGCACAACTTGATCCTGGTTTCAGCGGGCTGAACTGGCTGGACTACCCGGACTGGCGACCCGGTTGCGGTTCGAAACATCTTGACCCCGAAGTCAATGAACGCCTTCGCGCAACGGCCTCGGACAGCCCCATCCGCGCACGGCGCATCGAGATTGCAAGCGCGGATGACGATGCTGAATTCATGTTTGATCAGGGTTTCAGCGATGGCTTGCCACTAGTTCCACCGACGCCGGAAAGGGTGATGCGAATGCTGGCGGGGACACGACGTGGCGCGCAGGACATTGTCGCTGTCGTTCCGCCCAACATGGCGCCAGCCACCGTTGAAAAGATTGCAATCAACGCGGTCATGGCGGGATGCAGACCCGACTATCTTCCCGTTGTGATTGCTGCGGTCGAGGCGGTCTGCACGGATGAGTTCAACATCCATGGCGTGACGGCGACGACCATGGGAGCTTCACCCGTGATGGTCGTCAACGGCCCGATCCGGCATCGCATTGGCATGAACATGAAGCTGAGCGCGTTGGGCGTCGGTAATCGGGCGAACGCGACCATCGGCAGGGCGGTAAGGCTTGTCGTCCGCAATATTGGCGGAGCAAGACCCGGTGGCGTTGATCGTTCGACCATGAGCAGCCCCCTCAAGTTCACGATGTGCTTTGCGGAATGGGAGGAGGGGTCGCCCTGGTCGCCGCTCCATGTGGAGAGAGGCTTTCAGGTCGAGGATTCTGTCGTCACGGTATTTGCAATGACCAGTGGTCCCGTTCTGATCGTCGATCAGGAATCAAGGGGCGCCGACCAGATCGCTGGATCGCTGGGGCTCGGGCTGGAGGGCGCCATCTTGTCGAAAATCCATCGCATGCCCATGGATGCGCTGCTTGTGGTCTGTCCCGAACACATCCGCACCCTCACCAGCGAAGGTCAGTACTCCAAGGATCGCCTGCGCGCCCGGATCCAGCAGGTGACCTCGCGTCCCTTGAGGGAAATGGTCGCAAACGAAATTTCCGGTGCGGGCATTCCGCGCGCAATCGCGGACAAGATGACACCTGAACAACTCGAGGCCCCGGCGCCCAAATTTGCCAGCGAAGCCAACATCCACATCGTTGTGGCGGGGTCGGAGGCAGGCAAGTTCTCGGCCGCCTTCCATGGCTGGGTTACGGGACCAGCCGGCTCAATGTCCGTTTCGCGAAAGATCGAAACCAGCTAGAGCTGGTTCAACAGGAGGATGCCCATGACACTCATTATCCTCGATCCAACGGATGAACGCGTACCCGTGGAGCGTCACATATCCAGACGCAACGGGGCCATAACTGGTACGATTGGCCTTCTGGATATCAGCAAGCCGCGCGGCAATGTCTTGCTGGATGAGCTTGAGCGCCTGCTGCTGGAGCGATTGCCGGGGGTCAAGGTCAACCGCTACAGGAAGCCGACATTCGCCAAGCCATGTCCGGATGATCTTCGAGGGACGATCAAGTCCGAATGTTCCTTCCTGGTTGAAGCGCTTGCCGATTGAGGATCATGCACAACGTGCAGTATGCACGACACTGTGTGGTTCGAGATCCAGGGCGTTCCGGCCGTTTCCATCGCCTCCAGCGAGTTTCGCGAAGCCGCAGAGGCCCAGCGCGACGCGCTGGGGATGAAGGACGCACGCTATCTGCTGGTCGAACACCCGATCCAGGATGCGACAGACGATGAGATGCGCGCCAAGGCGCAGGCCGTGCTGCCGGCTGTCATCGAGGCCCTGACCAGCTAGGGGCGAACTGACTTGCAGCAGTCCGCCAGAAGGTCTGTCGAAGCTGGGGCGGCACATGCGTGGCATGACGGTCGCGAATGCGTCTGTGCTGCCCGCCTGCACAGACAGCGCAGTTGTGGCCAGGATGCCAGACGAATAAGCTCAGCGCCTGAGCCCAGGGGCCGCGGAGTGCGGAGACAGATGCACAGGGAACTCGACAGGCGCACGCTGCTGTTATCCGTGGCCTCGCTCGCTGCATGTCAGGGCGTCGAAACGCAAACGAAGATGGCAGGCAGCGCCTGCATCGACTTATCCAGGGGAACAGGGGAAGCGTCGGTGTTTGCGCAATTTGATGAGGAACTCGCAACAGTCCAGCACGCGCTCCTGTCTCATGAGCCCGAGCAGGCGACGCTTCTTGGTTTTTCCGACAAGGATGCGGGCGATGGTTACCTCTCCCGATGGGGTGCGTATGGCGAGGCGGGCCGGCGCGAGCGCCGCGGTCGGCTTGAAGCGGTCGCCGGGGTCCTTCGCGGCTTTGATCCGGAACGGCTGGATCCGACCCGACGCATGACCCGGGACGTGCTCCTTGATCGGGCCAGCGGATGGCTCGACCTCGAAGAGGCCTGTGGCGTCGGCGGGCTCAGTCCCTGGGGCGTGATATGGGGCTATGAACTCTACCCCGTGAATCAGATATCGGGTTTCCACATCGGCGCCCCGAGCCTGCTCATCAACCAGCAACCCCTGGCCAGCCCGGAGGATGCGGAGGCCTACCTTTCGCGCCTCGCAGGCATGGCCGACGCTCTTGATGCAGTCGGCCTGGAAGCGCGTCTTGATGCCCAGCGCTTCCCGGTCCCCAGTCGTATCGTCGCGGGGGCTCTGGCGGTTGTTGAAGATTTTGTTGCTCCCGCCGCACGGGCCCATCCGCTCGCTGCGAGTTTCGCGGCCCGGCTCGAAGCAGGTTCGATTGCGGGCGGCGACCGCTTTGCTGATCGTGCCGAACGCATTCTCCTTGAGGAGGTCTATCCGGCCTACCACCGTTTGAGGACTGTTCTTCTGGAGATCCAGAAAACGGGTCAGGAGGCGCTGGGGCTTGCCAGCCGCGCGCGCGGGGACGAGCTCTATCAGGCCTTCCTGCACATGCAGGCGGACACGGCGCTGACCGCAGCAGAGATTCATGCCATCGGCCGACAGGAGACGGAGCGGCTCGCCAGCCAGCTTGATTCTGCTCTGCGCGCCGTCGGGCTTGCAACTGGCCCGATCCAGGCGCGCCTTGCCGACCTTTCGACGCGACCTGGCCAGCTTTATGCCAATTCGGCTGAGGGTCGTGAGGCGCTCCTGGCGGATCTGCGCAAGATGGTTGCGCAGGTCAACGAGCGCATGCTGATCGCATTTGACGGGACGCCGCAGCGGCCAGCGGAGATCCGTCCGGTGCCTTCCTTCCTCGACAAGTATGCTTCCGGCGGGGGAGGGCAGCCGCCGGCCATGAATGGGCGCACGCCAGGCGTCTTCACGATCAATCTGCGCGAGATGGAGAACACGCCGCTCTGGGGACTGCCGGCCCTAGCATTCCATGAAGCGACGCCCGGCCACATCTATGAAGGCGAGGTTGCAATGGCGCGCGAGCTGCCTGCGCTTCGTGTTTTTCTTGCCCGCTCCAACGCCTTTGCCGAGGGGTGGGCGATGTACAGCGAGCAGCTGGCCTCCGAGCTTGGGCTTTATGCCCCCTATGTCGGCGGCGAGATCGGGAGGCTGAAGTCAGAACTGTTCCGCGCCAACCGGCTCGTCGTGGATACGGGTCTGCATGCTCTGGGCTGGAGCTTCGAGGAAGGCGTCCGTTTCATGGTCGAAAGCGGCGGGGCCACGGAGAGCGAAGCGCGACGGGAAGTCGTCCGCTATGCAGCCTGGCCTGGTCAGGCGGTTGGCTACAAGCTCGGAATGATCGAGATACTCAAGGCGCGCGATCGCGCGCGCGCTGCGCTCGGCGAGCGCTTTTCACTGAAGGGCTTCCATCGCACCCTTCTGGAAACAGGCGGGGTTCCTCTTCCTTTTCTCACACGCTCGGCGGATTGCTGGGCGGCGGCGGCCTGAACGTCTGCCTTAGCCCCACAAGGCGGCCGATGGAGGATGAAGCTGCCCGTCAGCATAGACCATGGCGTGCTCGCCCCAGTCCTCAGCCTGCAGAAGCGGGCCGTCCAGATCCACATAGGCGCACCGTTGTGCAAGAATATGGGCGGGCGCCATTGAAAGGGAGGAGCCGGCCATGCATCCCACCATGAGGCGGAAGCCCATGGCCTGCGCGGCGTCGGCGAGGTCAAGGGCTGCTGTCAGACCTCCCGTCTTGTCGAGCTTGATATTGATCACGCCAAAACGCCCAGCCGCCTTGGTGAGGTCGTTCTGGTCCCGGATGAGTTCGTCAGCACAGATCTCGACAGGGCATCGATATCCATCAAGACCCCCTTCCTGCCCAACGCCTATTGGCTGTTCCAGAAGGACGACGCCCAGATCCTTGAGTTGTGGGGCAAGCTGCTTCAGCTGATCGATCGACCAGGACTGGTTGGGATCAACGATGAACCGGCTCGCAGGCGCGCCGCGCCTGACCGCGCTGATCGCCTCGAGCGGGGCAGCGCCATCCACCTTGATCTTGATCAGCGTGTGCCCGGATGCCGCCCGCCCCGCCGCCTCATAAGCGGAGAGGCTGCGAATGCCGATCGTGATGGCCGTTTCGACGGGACGGACCTGCGCCAGGCCGGCAAGGCTTGCCGCGCTTCGACCTGTCTGCTTGGCTTCGAGATCCCAGAGTGCGCTGTCGAGTGCGCAGCGCGCACCACCTGCCGGCAAGAGCCCCTGGATGTCCTTGCGCGTCACTCCGGCCTCGATGGCCGGACGAACCCCTTCAAGCGCATCGATCATGCTTCCGGGGGTCTCACCTTCATAGGGTACGCCGCACGCTTCGCCGCGTCCCTGTCTTCCCTGCGCATCCTTCAGTTCGAGGATGATGGTTGGCTGGTCAAGCTGAACGCCGCGCGAGATTGCAAAGGGCTCGCGCATGGGCCAGCGGCGCTCATGGACGGTGAAGCTCAGCACGGCGCTAGACCTCCACGAGGCGATCAATCAGCTGGTCACAGCCGAAGCGAATGGGGTCTATCACGGGCATGCCCAGTTCCGCCTCGGTCGCTTCCATGAGGCGGCGCGCGGCAACCTCTGACAGACTCTCCGTATTGAGGCTGATCCCGACAAACCGGCTCGCCGGGTTGGTCAGCCGGGCCGCCTGAACATAGAGCGCCATCACCTCGGGCAGCGGTCCGATCTTGTAGTCGGGATACATGTTGACGTGGGTTCGCGAGGGGTCGTGACAGAGCACCATCACGTCGGGCTGCGATCCATGAATGAGGCCAAGCGTAACGCCTGCAAAGGCTGGGTGAATCAGTGCGCCCTGGCCTTCAATGATGTCCCAGTGATCCGAGGCCGCATCAGGAGACAGCGTCTCTGCCGCGCCCGAGATGAAATCAGCGACCACGGCGTCAATCGCAACGCCTGATCCGGAGATCATGATTCCGGTCTGACCCGTTGCCCGGAAGTCCGCATCGACCCCGCGTCGGCGCAGGTCGCGCGCAATTGCAAGCGCCGTGTACTTCTTGCCCAACGCGCAGTCTGTGCCGACCGTCAGAAGACGTTTGCCCGAGCGCTTGCGTCCGGTTCCGACAGAAAACAGCTGGTCGGTGTGGCGTACGTCGTGAAGCTTCCGTCCTAGCCGGGCCGCGCGCGAGCGGATGGCCTCGATGCTGGTGAGGCGGGTATGGAGTCCGCTGACAAGGTCGAGCCCGGCATCGAGCGCCTGCTCGAGCGTTGGAATCCATGTGTCCGGAATGCGCCCGCCGGCGGGCGCCACGCCAACAAGGAGCGACTTTGCTCCAAGTTCAGCCGCCCGGTGGGGAGGGGTCAGCGGAAGAGCCAGATCGACCGTGCAGCCCTCGAGGCGCCAGTAGCCGATGCAGGCCTCTCCCAGCCAGTCAACAACTCCAAATGCGGTCTTGGCGAATGCACGCGAGGTCACATCGCCAAGGAATACGAGGTAGGGCCTCTCGATCACGGTCTTGATCTCCAGTCTAGCAGGCGTGGGATTGCTCCTTCGCGGTCCAGCGGCGCAATGGGCCGCTGGATGTTGCGGTAGGGGAGCGAGGAAAAATCATGCGCGAGCGCGCCCGGCGTCTCAACGCGGAAGATCGCATCTGTCAGCTTTCGGAATGACGCCTCGAAATGGTTGGACGACTTGACGATGATCGCGCGCTGCGCGGCCAGATCAACGCCGAGCGTCGTGAACGCCTCGGCGGCGAAGCACTGTGTGCGATGCTCCGTGAGGATGAGGGTCAGATCGCCCGCAGCGAGTCTGACCGCACGACCTGCAGACCATGTTCCGCCACCGAAAGGCTGTTCAAGATTTGCCGTCATCCTCACCACATTCACGTGCAGGTCGAGGGGCGACCCGGACAGGGGCGAGGCCTTTCCGCCGATCCGCAGATGGAGATCGGCGCCTTCGCCCGCAGCCTCGCAGATCTGCAATGCGATCGGATCCCAGATCAGTCCCGCCGCGACCGGACCCAGCCCCGCGGCGGCCGCCGCCCGTATGAGGTGAGTGGCATCGGAGGGCGCCCCGCCGCCCGGATTGTCTGCGGTCTCGGCAAGCACGACCACCTGGTCGTGTTCGCGCACCCGCGACATCGCCGCCTCGGGGCTCAGAAGCTGCGGCTGAACCGACTGGCGGATGGCGACCAGCCGCTGACCCCAGCGTTCCGCCGCGCGCGCGGCCCGATCGCCATCGCCATCGCTCGTCACCCAGACCCGCGTCCCGGCGTCTTCAACATCACCCCACGGGAAGCCATGCGCGACCGAGATATCGAGCAGAGGTCCCGATGGGCCGATCTCGGCAAGGAGATCGTCGACATATCCACGCATGGGCTGATGGTAGGTGTTGTAGACGCCAAGCATCCGGCAGTCGAAGGCGCGGGTGACTGGCCTGATCTCGCCACGCACGGTCCTCAGCGCATCATCGACCAGCCGATCTGCAGTCTCGAAGATATCGTCGTGCGGATACTCCTTGTAGGCATAGAGGAGATCGGTCGGCTCGATCATCGCCCGGGAGAGGTGCGCATGCGGATCGAGCAGTGCGGCAAGGGTGGGGTGTTCGCCGATCTGCGCACGCACCCGACGGAGGATATCCCCTTCGCAATCCGCATAACCGGCTGCCACAGTGGCGCCGTGGAGCCCGAGCAGCACCAGATCAACGGGCCCGGCGCGGACGAGGTCTGCGAGCAATTCATCGCGGAGCGCCTCGTAGGTCTGTCGGGAGATGATGCCGCCTGGCTGTGCGCCTGCGCATATCCCTTCGATGAGTTCGATCTCGCCCAGACGTGCGAGCTCGCGTGCGCGGCGCAGCGGTGCTGCGATCAGCGGAGGCGGCGCATCTTCTGGAAGACGGCCAGAGGGAATATAGCAGAGGTCCCGGAAGTTCGCGTGGTTCATGGGAGATGCAGAAAAGGTGTTCACCTCCGCACCCAGCGCTGCCGAAAAGACGCGAATGCGTGTCACGGCGTCTCACCGTGCGCCTGGTCGCCATCGAGTGATGCAAGAAATGGCCTGATCTGATCAATCGTCCAGTCAGCCTCGGTTATGGGGAACATGTGACCGAAGCCCGCCGGCGCCCGGACGAGCTGAGCCTTCCGGGTGAGGGCAAGGTGTTCGCCTTCCCAGGCCTCCTGCAGTCTTACCCAGTTCCGCCGGACCCGTTGCGAGTACTCAGGCGGGGCTGCAGCCATCCGGTCAGCGGGAGGCGATTGAACCAGCTTGAGAAGCGGCAGATCATTGAGCGCGCCGGGCGTCCGGATATGCGCCACCGGGTGCGTGCAGGCATGATTGCCCGCCGACCATTCCGCGGCCAGCGTGCGCGGCATCGTCTCCTGTGCGGCGATGACGTCCCACGCCTCGCCGAAGATCTCCTGCCGATCACGTGTCCATGGCCCCCACATCGGGTTGAGGCCGCGGACAAGCCCGAGGCCGAACACAGCCGACCACATGGAGAGGTCCTCGCGGTACTGGGGACCACACCCCATGCGCTCGGCCATTTCGACAAACCAGAGCGTTGGGGTGGGATCGAGAAGGATCACCGCACGCACCTCGGCAGGGTAGGCTTCGGCATAGTTCACCGCGTAAAGTCCACCCATCGAATGACCTGCCAGCACGAAGGGGCCGCGTTCGCCCGCTCCCGCCAGCGCGGCCTGCAGCTCCCGCAGGATATCGTCGGTGGTGCGCGGCAGCGGAGCATCGTCCGCCCAACCTGTGCCGGGCCGATCGATCAGGCATGAACGCCTCTCGGCCTTGATGCGCTCATGCAGCGGGCTCATCATGGCGCCCAGGCTGTAGCCCCCTGGCAGCCAGACGATTGTTCCACCTGCCGCTGGTCCCTCGCAGAGGACATAGGCCCGGTAGCCACCGACATCGACAAACTGGCCCGTTGTGGGTTTCTGACCGTCCAGACTGAGTCGCGCAGCCTGCAGCGCGCTTGCGCCGGCAAGCAGGGCGACAGGCACAAGCGCGAGGATAGCGGCGCCTGCCCGGAGCCCCATGCGCAAGCGCGGGCCGAAACGGCCTGCGATCAACCAGAGACCCAGGACCCCGAGGGCGAGGAGTAGAATGATCGCCCAGGGCCCCCAGGCCGAGGCCAGAACAAAACCGGTCATGCGGTTCTCTCCTCCGGGAAAAGGCGGCCCCGGAACCAGACATATCGCTGGCCCTCCGCGCCCAGACGGAAGCGCAGCTGCGTGGCAAGTCGACTGAAGGGAAGCTCGCACAGGTAGAGGTCCTGCTCCGCATCCGGCTGGGCCCTTATCCGGATCTGAGCCGCACCAGGCGGGGACAGGGGGCGGGCGATCAGGTCTTCGCCCTCGCTCGTGATGACGAGCCCCTGGTCGCCGATCGCGAAACGACCGCAGTGCGCCCGCTCCGGGGGACGGGCGCCCTTCTGGGGAAAGGCGTGAGCGAGAGCTCTGAGCGGGCGGGCCAGCTCATTCTCGAGCCCGGCAACGATGTCATGGAAGATGGCGCGCGCATCCCCGCCGTTCACGAAGAGACAGATGACAAGCTTTTGCGCAGGGGCGATCCGCAGGAAGCTCCACTGTCCTGCAACCGCCCCGTCATGTCCCCAGATCAGGGGAGACAGCGAGAAGATCTGCGACCCCAGGCCCCAGAATGGCGCGAATGTCGGCGTCGGCCCGGCGACATGCACCGCGTGCATCGCTGCAAGAGATGCTTCCGTCAGGATGGGCTCTCCACCGCGCAGCAGGGCTTCACCCATCGTCAGTACATCACCGGCCGTCGTCCAGGGCTGGGCCCCGGCGGGCGAGAGAGCCAGATGGGCGGGCGGGTTCTCCACGAGATGACACACGGCGCCTGCGTCATTGAAGACATGGGATTCAGAGCGCCCCTCGGTCGGGGCGTCCTTCAGGTGAACGCCCGTCCGCCGCATGTCCAGCGGATCAAGGATCTCGGAGCGGATGCGCCGCGCCCAGCTCGTGCCGGACAGGTGTTCTGACACGCGCGCGAGAATCGGAAAGCCGGCGTTGCAGTATGAGAAGGCTTCGCCGGGCGCTGTCACCTGAAGCAGACGGGCGCCGGCCGCGACATAGGCCGCAAGAGCGTCCTCCCCCTCGCTCGGCCCATCAAGGACATCACCGAAGAAGCCTCCGGTATGCGTGAGCAGGTGATGGGGAGTACAGGCCTGCTGAGCGGCCAGGTCAGCAAGGCGCAGCGCTGGCATGGTCGCCCTGATCGGTGCGTCGAGATCAAGACGGCCAGTTTCCGCATCGCGCAGGCAGAGGAGGCTGGTCAGCAGTTTCGCCATCGACCCCATGCGGAAGATGGTCTGGGTCGTCACCGCGGCCGGCGCTGCAAGCGAGGTTACGCCATAGGCCGCAAGGCTTCGCTCACCCGCCTCACTCACGCCAAGCACGGCGCCCGGCGCGCGCCCGGAGAGGCAAGCGGACTGCAGCAACTCTTCCCAGTCTGTGATCATGACGCGCGCCGCATGGAAAGAAGCGGCAGATCGATCGAGCGGGCCGGATCCATGCTGAAGCCGGCGATGTCCGCCCTGAGCGCCGTCGAGACATGTGTCTGCTGGAGGTAGACATAGGGAATATCTGCGTTGACGCGGGCAATGATGGCCCTGTGAAGCTCTGCGCGTCGTCTCGTGTCGAGCTCGCTGCGGGCTGCAGCCAGTAGAGCCGAGACCTCCTGGTTCGAGTAGCGGGCAGGGTTGTTGACCCCGGCCTTTGCGCCCTCAAACCAGAAGTCGAGTATCGCCGACGGGTCGGAATGGCTGCAGACCCAGCCCATCAGGACAAGATCATAAGCGCCGCGATCCATGCGATCGAGATAGGCGGCGGTCGACAGGCGCTCGAGGCGCACGTTCAGCTTGAGGGGGGCGAGCATTGCCTGGATGTACTGGGCGACAGTGTCCGTCTCCGGGGATACTCCCGGGTAGATCATCACCACATTCACGGGTTGAACGCGGCCAGCCTCCCGCGCCAGTGCCGCCGCCTTCGAAGGATCATATCTGAATGGCCAGTCACCGGGCCGGGCCCCCAGCATGTCCGGCGCGAGCGGCCCGTCAAAGCGGCTCGCACGGCCTTCGCGGATGTGCGTGACGATGGCTTGCGTGTCCATCGCGTGGGCTACGGCCTGACGAAGACGGGGGTCCTTGAAGACAGGTCGAGCAAGGTTGAAGGCAAGATTCTGGAAGGCGTAGGCGGGCTGACTGACGATGCGCACGCCACTGTCGCGAGCCAGAAGCTTCAGCGCCTGTGCTGGCATGAGAAGGGCGATATCGGTCTCGGCCCGCTCCAGTGCAAGCGCGCGGACCGTTGGATCCGCCATCACGGTGAAGATGATTCTGGAGAAGTAGGGCTCAACGCCGGTGTAGTAGGGATTGCGAACGAGAATGAACGCTCCCGAAGAGGATGCAGGCGCCAGCGTATAGGGACCTGAGCCTGCAGTTCGCGTTGCCAGCCATCCTGACCCAAGATCATCGCCGATGGCGTTGGCCGCCACGGATGGGTTGACGATCGATGCGGCCCGGTCCGCCAGAATGGAAAGCAGCCGGGGGGTCGGCTGGCGAAGCGTCAGGCGAACGCTCATGGCGCTGGGCGCTGCAACAGTGTCGACAAAAGAGACAAAGTCGCTGGCCGGACCGCGTCCGAGGCGTGCGAGCCGCTTCAATGAAAAGACAACGGCCGCCGCATCGACAGGTGCTCCATCCGAGAAACGTCGCCCCGGGGCGATCTCGAACGTCCAGACGCGACCTGTTGTGTCCGCATCCCAGCTCCGGGCCAGTTCCGGTTCTCCTGACGGACTGACGAGTTGCTGGTATGCGCCGAAGACGGGAGCAACCTGCTCGGGTGCGGCTGCTGCAGCCGGATCGAGCGGACCGGGAGGTGAGGACAGGGCGACGCGCAGCGTGCGGGAGGGCGGATCAGGCTGAGCACGGGCTGGGTTGGCCGACAGCACGCCCGCGGCGAGCGCTGCAAGGCCAGTGCGACGCGTAATGAGGGCCCTGTGTCCCGTCAGCCTCGCTCTCCCGCCCTGACGCCCGCCCTGCGAGCGTTTCCAATAGGAAACATCGGAGCACAATGTCAATGAAATCGGGCCTCGAAATGTTTTCTATTGAGAAAATCCAGCGTGCGCGCATAGTTCGCCAACGCCCGTCCGGGAGCACAGACTGGGACCATCGAGCATGCCGTCTGCCGGTTTGTGTGACCTGATTTTCGAGAGCGGCCGTATCATCGACGGTCTGGGAGGCCCCGCGCAGCCGGGCGCTGTGTGCGTACGCGATGGCCGCATCGTCCATGTCGGTCCTGACGACGGGGGCTGGACGGCCCCGGACCGGATCGATCTTTGCGGCCGGTCACTGGCCCCGGGGTTCATCGACTGCCACACGCACGACGATCAGTACCTGTTCATCGACCCTGCAATGGCGCCAAAGGTCTCGCAGGGCGTCACAACTGTCGTCACAGGAAACTGCGGGGTCTCACTTGCGCCCCTGCTCACCGATGGCGCGCCCCCGGCGCCGCTCACCGAGATTGGTCGTCCGGGCGATTTCAGGTTTGCGACGTTCGGGGATTATCTCGACGCCCTGGACGCCTCTCCTCCTGCCGTGAACGCTGCCTGCCTTGTTGGACACACGACGCTTCGCGCTGCCGTCATGCCACGCGTCGATCGACCCGCCAGCGCGGCCGAGATCGCGCAGATGGAAGCCATGTGCGAGAGCGCCATGGAGGCTGGGGCCATCGGCGTTTCCTCGGGCCTGTTCTATCCTCCGGCGATGCCGGCCCCGGCTTCCGAGGTGACGGGGCTTGCCCGGATCGCTGCGCGTCATGGCGGCGTCTACACAGCCCATATTCGCAATGAGGCGGATGATGTTGCCGAGGCGCTTGAGGAGGCATTCCTGATCGCACGCGAGGCAGGCGCGCCCCTCGTGATCTCCCACCACAAGGTATCAGGCTCGGCAAACTTTGGCCGGTCGCGCGAGACCCTGCGCATGATTGGCCGCGCCGCAACCTCCCAGCGCATCGGGCTTGATGTCTATCCTTATGCTGCGAGCTCGACCATGCTCAATCGAGCTTCGTGGAGCGCATCGACACGGACGCTCGTCACCTGGAGCAAGCCGCATCCGGAGGCCGCGGGGCGCGAGCTGCGCGAGGTTGCGGCAACCATGGGCCTGAGCGAGGAGGAGGCTCTCGATGCGCTCTCGCCGGGCGGAGCGGTCTATTTCATGATGGATGAGGCGGACGTTCGACGCATCATCGCCAGCCCCAATGCCATGATCGGCTCGGATGGTGTGCCCATGAACACGCGGCCCCATCCGCGGTTATGGGGCGCCTTCACGCGCGTGCTTGGTCACTATGTGCGTGATGTTGGTCTCTTTCCGATCGAAGAGGCAGTAAGGCGCATGACGAGCCTGCCTGCACAGCAGTTCCGGCTGACAGATCGCGGAGTCATCGCCCCTGGCGCCGCCGCCGATCTCGTCATTCTTGATCCCGCAAAGGTCTCTGACCGCGCCACGTTCGAGGCCCCGGATCTGCCAAGCGAGGGGATCGACGCTGTCTACGTGGCAGGCGTCTGCATCTGGCGCGCGGGAGCGCCGACGGGGGCGCGTCCGGGACGGGTGCTCCGCCTTGCTGACGCGGAGGCCGGCAGGACGCGGATGAACCCGCCCTCTGCCCGACAGGGTAGCCAGCATCTTGCTTAGATTCATCGCCCGGCGCTTTGCAGGTCTTGTCCTCACGCTGCTGGGAGCAAGCCTTGTCACCTTCTTCATTTCTCATGTCATACCGACCGACGTGGCCCGCCTCATCGCCGGCGATGGCGCGAGTGAGGAGATCGTCGCAGGGCTGAGGACCAAACTCGGTCTCGATCAGCCGATCTGGGTCCAGTACGGCCTCTATCTGCAGGATCTTGCGCAGGGCGATCTGGGCGTCTCCATCCGGTCTGGCCAACCTGTCGCAGAAGAACTGCTCCGTGCAGCGCCCGCAACTCTTGAGCTGGCGCTGGCGGCCTTCGTCCTCATCGTTGCAGGCGGACTGGGTCTTGGCGCGCTCGCCGCGCTCAGTCGAGGCCGCTTGCTCGACAAGACAGTGCGAGCGTTCAGCATTCTCTCAATCTCCACCCCGACCTTCTGGAGCGCCCTCGTTCTGATTGCCGTCGTCTCGGTGGTGCTGCAATGGGCGCCGCTGGGCGGGCGCATCGATCCTGAACTTGCCCCACCCGCGACGCGCACAGGCTTCCTTGTTCTCGATTCCATTCTTGACGGTCGCTGGGATGCGCTCGCAAGCGCCCTTCATCATCTCCTGCTTCCCGCCCTCACTCTGGCGCTTGCTGCCCTTGGCGGGGCTATCCGGCTTGTCCGCGCAACGCTCCTCGAGAGCCTGTCTCAGGACTACGTCATGCGCGCGCGCGCCTCGGGGCTTTCAACCTGGCGCGTGCTCTCCGGCTATGCCATGCCCAGCGCGCTCGTGCCCTTCGTGACGGTCCAGGCCATCGTGCTTGGCGACCTTTTCGCAGGCGCCGTGGTGACCGAGATGATCTTCGGCTGGCCCGGTCTTGGCTCCTATACGCTCGGAGCGGTCGCGGGGCTCGATTTCCCGGCCATAATGGGTTTCACGCTCCTCGCATCGGCAGGGTATGCGTGCGCCAACCTTGTTGCCGATCTTCTGGTTGCAAGGATCGATCCGCGCGCGGCGGCAGCCTCATGAAGGGGCTGCAGAACCTGCGAGACTGGCCTGCAGGCGCCGCCATAGGGATCGGGCTTGTTACGACGATCATGGTTCTTGGCTGCATCGGCGTCACGCTCGTGCAGCCCGATGTCATCGATCTGTCCATCCGCCTCCAGCCGCCTTCTCCTGCCCACTGGTTTGGAACAGATGAGCTCGGGCGCGATCTCTTTGCGCGGATTGCCGCCGGTGCTGCATATTCGGTCTGGTCGGCCCTGGCCGTTGTCGTCAGCACTGCATCCCTTGGCGGCCTCATCGGGGCAATCAGCGCCGCGGCGCCGCGATGGGTTGACGCCATCATCATGCGATCGATGGACATTCTGCTCTCGGTACCCGCGCTCGTTCTTGCCATGGCGCTTGCCGCAGCCCTGGGTCCGGGTCTCCTCAATGCAATGGTCGCACTCGTCATTGCACGACTGCCGGCCTTCGTTCGCCTTGCCCGCAATCAGTCGCTGTCGCTGCAGCGGCAGGGATATGTCGAATTCGCCCGGCTGAATGGCGCAGGTCTTGGCTACACCATCCGGCGGCACATCGCTCCCAACGTCGCCCCGCCCATCCTTGTGCAGGCCGCCAGCGACATCAGCGGTGTCATGCTTGCGGCCGCCGCACTTGGGTTCATTGGACTGGGCGCGCAACCCCCGATGCCGGAATGGGGTGCGCTGGCTGCCTCCGGCCGTCTCTATTTCCTCGACGCCTGGTGGTATGCGGTATTCCCGGCCGCTGCGATGCTCGCCGCGACGGCTGGCTTCGTACTGCTCGGCGATGCTGCGCGCGATCACTTCGATCCGCGCCGCCCTCACAATGCCGGGGCGCGCCCATGACCGGCGGATTGCAGATCGAGGGCCTGACGGTGCGCATCCCCGGAGGTGCACGACCCCTGGTCGACAACCTCAGCCTTGCCATCAGTCCTGGCGAGATGTTCGGGCTTGTCGGAGAATCCGGCAGCGGCAAGTCCATGACTGCCAGAAGCCTGCTGGATCTTGCGCCCCCGGAGGCAGAAATTGATCTCCGGCGGCTGATCGTGGGCGACCTCGAGATTGGCGGCGCCGATGCTGCACAGCGCCGCGCACTGCGCGGGCGACGCCTCGCCCTCATCTTTCAGGATCCATTGACGGCGCTTTGTCCAACCCGCCGGATCGGTGACCAGGTCTGTGATGTCTTGCGCCTTCATGGCTGGCGTGATGCGCGCCTGCGCCGGGCTGAGGCGGCGCGGCTGATGGCGGAGCTCGAGCTGGCCGACCCCGAGCGGATACTGCGCATGTATCCGGGCGAACTTTCAGGAGGCATGAGGCAGCGGGCTCTGATCGCCATGGCTTTCATCGGGACGCCCTCGGTGGTCATTGCGGACGAGATAACCAGCGCAATCGACGCCAGCCTCCGCCTGAAGATACTCGCCCTCCTCAAGGCGCGCGCCGAGGCGACCGGCGCAGCCGTGCTCTTTATCTCCCATGACCTCAATCTCGTCCGTCACGTCTGCGCCCGGGTGGCGGTCATGCGGGAGGGGCGCATCATCGAGACCGGGGCTACCCTCGAGGTCCTGAAAAGACCTCGTTCCGCCTACACGCAACTCCTGATTGCTTCCGCGCCCGAGCTCCATCCGCCCCGCCAGCCTCTGCTTCAATCGGTGGGGCAGGGATCATGAGTCTTCTGTCTGCGCGTGGCGTCACGCTCCGTTACCAGAAGGGCAAGGGTGGCCGGCCTGCGCTCCTGGACGTGAACATCGAGATTTTTCCAGGCGAGTGCCTCGGGATCATCGGCGAGTCAGGAAGCGGCAAGTCCTCGCTTGCGCGCGTTCTGACCGGCCTCCAGCGGCCCGACGCGGGCGAGATAAGCTTCGATGGCGAACCGATCTTCGCCGGTCCCCGGTTCAACCGACGCTCAGCGCACATTGCAAGGTCGGTGCAGTTCGTCGGGCAGGATTCCTCTGGCGCACTCAATCCGAGAATGCGCAACTGGGAGTCGGCGACGGAAGCTGTCCGACTTCTTGATGGAGCTGCAGATCCAGATGTTCGCCGCGCACAGGCAAGAGCGCTGTTCGCGCGCGTTGGTCTGAACGAGGAACTCCTGGAGCGGCTTCCTCACGCCCTTTCGGGCGGTCAGCGGCAGCGCCTCGCCCTTTGCCGGGCCCTGGCGGTATCGCCGCAGCTCATCATCCTCGATGAACCGACTTCGGCGCTCGACCTGTCGGTTCAGGCTGGAATTCTCGATGAGTTGCTGGCGCTCAACCTCTCCGGCGTTGCACTCGCGGTCATCTCGCACGATCTGGGGGTCATCCGCCATCTCTCGACCCGCATCGTTGTCATGCAGAATGGCGTGATTGTGGAAGAGGGCCCCACGGAGGGGATAGTCGCCTCGCCCAAACACCCCTACACCCGCGAGCTTATCGAAGCTGGCCTCGCCGGCGCGCCGGCTTCACGCGAGGCGACAGGAGCAGGATCATGAGCGCCCGGAAGATGGCAACTCAACGGCGCAAGGCGCCCGCAGAGACGGCTGCGCGATCCGGCGCAAGCACGCTGGGAACCGGGATACGCCGCCTGCGTACAACCGCGGGATGGAGCCTCAGCGAACTTGGCAAGCGGTCAGGAATTGCGGTCTCGACGCTCTCGAAGGTCGAGAACGGCCTCCTGACCCTCAACTATGACCGGCTTCAGCAGATCGCTTCGGCGCTGGATCTCTCCCTGTCCGAGTTCCTCTCCGCAATAAATGCGCCCCAGCCTCGCTCGGCCCCAACCGCTCGCCTCAGCTGGGCTCGGCGCGGATCGGGCGCTGAAGTCTCAACGCCGAACTACGACTACAACTATCTCTGCGACAACCTCAGGCTGAAGGCCATGGTGCCGATCCTGTCGCGGTGCAAGGCCAGAACGATGGGCGAGTTTGGTCCGCTCCTGCGGCACGAGGGCGAAGAGTTCATTTTTGTGGTGCGCGGGCAGGTGGCTGTTCACACGGAGATCTATGGCGCCGAAGTTCTGAATACCGGCGAAGGCGTCTATCTCGATAGCCGCATGGGGCACGCCTATCTGCAGGCAGGTGAGGAAGAGGCCTGGATCCTCTCCGTCAACAGCGTCTGATAACTGCGCCTCGCCTAAAGACGCGGCAATTCCAGTACGCGCCAACCGAGCAGGATCACGCATGCTGCGAGGAGGGCGAGCGCCACGCTGAAGGCGTGCGCCAGTCCCACCCTGAGGCGCAGGGTCCTGCTCGGCATGACCTTGAGCCCGCGCATCAATGACCAGGCAAGAAGCGCGCAACAGAGCCCCATTCCAAGGCTTGCGCTTGCGAGCAGGATGAAGCGGAGCCTTGAGCCGGCCTGCATCTCCTCGATGAAGGCGCCAAGGCCTCCCGTGAGTGACAGCGTCCCGAGTGCGGCTGCTGCGCAGGCAGCCCCGGCGATAGCTGCGAGCCGGCCGCGACGGAGGGGCCAGAAGACCGCCAGCACGCCTGTGAGCGAAAACCAGGTCGCGATGTTGAACGCGGTGTTCTGAACGCCCGGATCGTCCCAGCCAGAGACGCGTCTTGAATAACTTGTTCTCTGGAGGAGCCGTCCGTCGTCAAACGCGATTGTTTCGCCGAGCCGACCAGGCGGGGCATCAAGGCGGAAGATATTGTCTCCGATCGGCCGGAACGGTCCGCGGGCGCCGATCCAGATGGCCTGATCCGCAACCGTGACGGTCCGCACACCCTCCAGCCCGAACAGCAGCTCCGCGGTGACGTGTGGACGGCGCTCGTCCCAGTAGCGGCCTGCCAGTCCCTCAAGACCTGAGGCAGGCGTCCACATGGTCGGCGGGACCGGACCTGCTGCTGCTGCAAGGAAGCTGTCGTGAATCTCGCCATAGTCGAAAGCTGGCGCGCCGCCGGCCCATGCGACAAACATCCCGGTATCGCGTTCGGGGATCAGGATGATCCATGCTCCGATGCCTTTGAGCCCGCCAGCGTGTTCGAGGACCGCCGTCTCGCCCCAGCTTGTCAGCATCCAGTAGATTCCAATGCCGTCGAGAGCAGGATGATTGCGCGCAAGCGGGGAGGCGAGCATGGCAAGGTGCTCGGATGACAGCACATCGCTGCGATGGCCGAGCATGGCCAGAAGATAATGCCCCATATCCTCGCCTGTGGTTTCGACCGACCCTGTCGGGGCAAAGAATGGCGCATTGTGAACCGGCTTGACGCGTGTCGAGCCCTGATAGGCGTGGACGAGATCTGGCGAACCGGCCGCGGCATAGGAAAGTTCAGTCCTGGTCATTCCAAGCGGCTTGAACAAACGTTCCGCCATGAGCTCCCGGAGTGACTTTCCAGTGATGTCCTCGAGCGCAACGCCGACAATCGCCGGATCAATGTTGGCATAGACGCTCTTGTCTCCCGGATCCCGAACGAGAGCCGGCATCGCACGCGAGATGTAGGCCGGGTCAGCGGGGATCGCGACGCCATCATGGGCAAAGTATCCAAAGCCGCGCTCTTCGAACCCGGCGCTGTGACTTGCGAGTTGGGCCAGTGTGGGTTTGCGGCCGTTTCGCTCGGGCAGCTCTACGCGGCTGATGTAGGTCTGGGCTGGATCGCTCAGCGAGGCGATAAGGCCTTCCTCGGTCAGCTGGGCAAGCAGGGCGCCGGTGAATGTCTTGCTGACCGAAGCGATCTGAAATCGATCGCGCCCGGGGTCCACGGGACGTCCGCCTGGTCCATCGGCGAGGCCATATCCTTCGGATAGAACGACCTTGCCTCCCTGAACGATGGTCACGACGGCGGCCGACGCCCGCCCATCGGCAACGCCTTTCGCGATCAGGCCATCTGCCCAGGTCTTCGCCCAGCCGTCGGAGGAGGGTTGTGGGAGCGCAGAGGGGCTGAGGCTGAGTGCAACACAGATAGCGATCAGGCGCGCAAGGAGACGGCCCACGCGTCCCTCATGGCGCTGCGCTGCGTTGAGTCCGATCACGGTGCGCGCTCCGCCTCGCCGTCCTGATCGATTGGCAGCCAGATGCGACTTCCTGATGCTCCGCCGACGCGTACCTCGATCCTTGCGCGCCGGGCGTTGTGGAGCGTTTCTTCTGCAATCGGCCCGCCGGTGTTGAAGTTTCGCGGATCGTGCGCCGAGCGGGGAGTATCGACGACGAGCCGGAGGCGTTCGCCTGCAGCGATCCTCCGGCTGATGAAGGGAAGCTGATCGAAGCTGTAGGGAAGAAATGTGCGCGGCGGGACCGCCCTGGACTCTCGCAGGCCTTCCCGATAGCGGGCGCGCATGCGATCGCGCCCCAGATAAACCGAGCTGCCATCCGGCTGAATTGCGTAGAGCCGGACCCGCAGATCGGCGTCGGGTGTATCAATCGCAACCGACAGATCGACCCGCGGCTGGCCGCTGAGGATGATCGGGGATTCGAACGCCTTGCTTTCAAACACAAGGCCATCCCCTTCGATCCGGGCGATGTCCGCCTGGTCGATGACCCACGGTCCGGAGAACCAGCCGCCAGGCCCGATCTTCGAAAAGTCCGCGGGATCGGAAATGAAGGCGAGGGAGGCGGCTTTGGCAGGCGCCGCCGGAGCGAGCCTGCCTGAGTCAGCAAGAGAGGTGGCGGGTCGGCCGGCAGGGTCGAGCCAGAGCGTGCGGCCGGAGACTGGAACGTCTTCGAGCCGGTCTCGATACCGCCAGCCCTGCCCGCCAAGCGGGTAATAGGCAATGTTCCCCTTCAGGAAAGAAGGCTTGGGATCTCCTCTGAGTGTCCAGCCGAACCAGGCAAGATCGAGCGCGTGCATGTCGATGACGCCGGCAGGATCAATCTGCAGACCGCCCACTTGCGGCGTTGGAAAGCGTGTGCCGCCATGGTCGAACGGTCCGATCACCACGAAATGGTTCCGCCTTGCTGCGTCCGGTGCGGCCCGCGCATGCCAGCGATAGTATTCGAGTGAGGACGATTGGGCGCTATCCCAGTAGCCGGTAATGGTGAGGATCGGGATATCGATTGCCGCCATCTCGGCGTCTGTCGGCCACATGCTCGTCCAGTAGGGATCGATGGTGGGATGCCTGAGCCACTCCTGGAAAACCGGAGACGGAAAGCCGATCAGCCCGTCGAGGTCCTTGAGCGGGCGTCCGGTCCGGTACAGCTGCTCATAGGTTTGAGCCTGAAAGGCGAGGTCGCCAAAGAAACCCGTCTTCGCGCTGCGCCCTGAGACATACCCCGCCCACGTCGCCGCATAAGGCGACATCATGTTGCGGCTCATCGGGAAATCAAACCCGGGAAGCCCGGAAGCCGCCGGCTGGATCGCCTTGAGGTGCGGCGGCCGCTGAGAGGCTGCGGCCCACTGCAGGAAGCCGCCATAGGACGATCCCCAGAGACCTACTGCTCCTGTCGAGAAGGGTTGGGCTGCAGCCCACTCGACTGCGTCGTACATGTCCGCGGCTTCATTGACCCACGGTGTGAAATGACCGCCGGAATCGCCGCGCCCGCGAACATCGAGGAGTATGAAGACGAAGCCGCTGCGCGCAAACTGCATCGCCTTGTTGTGGCCGCTGGTGCGGCCATAGGGCGTGGGGGCGATGACGACCGGCCATGTCTTGCCCGAAGCGTCTGGCAGGTAAACCGAGCCGATGAGGTCGACGCCATCGCGCATCCGGATCGGTGTGTTGTCCAGGAGGCGGGGTCCTTGCGCGAAGGCATGGGGCGCGCATCCGAGCGCCGCGAGCAACAGGACCATCCATAGACGCAAGGCCGCAAAGACCCTGATCGGGTCCTCTTGCATCCCCTCCGCCGTAAGGGGTCGGAAAGAGGCTCGCCCTTGCAGAGGCATGTTCAAACCCGTTGCAGCCTAGCGTTTCTTCTCAGAACAACTGTTTCCGATTGGAAACCAATTATGGCGCGCACGCAACGGGGTCCGCCTTTGCCCGAGCGGTGGTCTGAGATCCTGGCAAAGTCGGATGTGAAAACCGGCGTGAAACTGTGCCACGTTTCGGGCAGCCTCTGCCAGGGGAATTCCGGCGCAAAAGTGGACCGGTCCGTCAGTTTTTCTTCGTGATCGTCGCGAGGGGGACGATCCTCAACTGAAGTTCGATCGCCGCGATAACGTCCTTGGTCAGAGGCAGGTTCCTGACTTCGGTCTTCCAGTGCTGATGAAAGAGCGCAACGGCTTCTTCGGCTGTATCGAGCACCAGTTTTTCAGGCAGGCGCGCCTTGCTCGCCATGTGCGCAAGCTCGTCCATCGTGAATTCCTCAAAGCGCGCTGAGCGACTGACCTTGAGAGCCGAAGTTTGGTCCTTGATGTAGGGCGTTCTCGTCGGATGCGGGACCTGAAGAGGGGCTCAGCCGCGGCAACAAGCGCGCGAGAAGTTCCGACCCTTCAATCCCAAGGCGTGAGCGAAACGTGCAGGGCTTGAAGAGTCACACGTCAGCACAGCGTTTCCCGGAGACGCACGCTGCGATCTGCAACACGCTTAACGATCAGCGGCATTTGCCACGCCACCGCGCCATGCGCATCCTGCGTGACCGCTAACCATCCATGTGGATGAGGGCCGCCGCGTGATGACCGGAGGCGCGCAGAAAGAGCGAAAAGCCTCGGTCAGCTTACCGCAAAACCCAGGCTGGAGGGCTGTCGTCTGGCGCCGGGCAGGGGAGCCCCCCCGCGCTTCCAGGGGAGGGCCGGCCCAAAGCCGGGCCGGCGCGTGTCCGGGGGCGAGGAACTTGCATAACGATTTGACTGCGTGAAAATTGCGTAGGGGTGCTGGTGACCGTGCTCCCGGGGAATGATCATGGTCGGGGAGCCAAACACAGGCCAGCTTTTGGCCGAATGGCGTGGTGGAGCTGTTGACGCCCGCAACGCGCTGATCGCACGCCTGCACCCCGAACTCTCAACAATTGCCGCCGCCCGCCTTCGCGCCGAACGTGGCACATCGCTGTCGACGGGCGATCTCATTAATGAGTCCGTCATGCGCATCGCCCAGGCAGACGGACTTTCTGTCGCTGATCGCACGCATATGCTCGCGCTTGCTTCACGCATCATGCGCAACATCCTGGTCGACCATGTCCGCTCCAAGATGGCGGGCAAGCGCAGGCGCCAGCGGGTCGAACTGACCACTCAGGTCGATGGCGATCAGAGGTTTGATCTCATCCGGCTCGATTCTGCGCTTGTCAGGCTGAAGGTGCTCGATGCCCAACTCGTGGAGCTGGTGGAGATGAGATATTTCGGGGGGATGACCGTCGAAGACGTCGCCCTGGCGACCGGACTTTCCGAGCCGACGGTCAAGCGCCGCTGGCAGGTTGCGCGGTCCTGGCTGCTGGATGCGCTCAGCAATCCTATCGACAACGCAGAATGACGGACATTTCCCTCGATCGGGAGGCTCTTGCGCTGTTCGAGGCCCTGCTTGAAGCAGCGCCGGCGGACGCCGAAGCCTGGCTGGCCGAACGGACGGCTGGCCGGAGCGATCTCAGATCGCGTGTCCGGAGCTTCATGGAGGCCGAGACAAGGGCCTCGCTTCGCACCGGCGGCGCCATGGGGTCAGCAGGTCCTGAGCCCCCAGCGCCGGAGCGCCTCGCCGGCTATGCCATCATTGAGCGCATCGGCGTCGGAGGCATGGGTTCGGTCTATCTCGGAAAGCGCGATCGTGGCGATTTCGAGCATCTGGCCGCCATCAAGGTGATCAAGCCAGGCCTACTTACGGAGCGTCTGGTCGACCGCTTCAGACGCGAGCGCCAGATCCTCGCCCGGCTTCGGCATCCCAACATCGCCCTGCTCTATGACGGCGGCGAGACCGAAGATGGCTCTCCCTACATCATCATGGAGTACATCGACGGTCAGCCTCTGCTGGCCTGGGTCGAAGCGGCGCGCGCCTCACGCACCGACCGGATCGACAAGCTGCTCCAGGCGTGCGCAGCAGTCGCGTTCGCGCATGCAAATCTCATCGTGCATCGCGATATCACGCCATCCAACGTGCTGGTGACGGCAAGCGGCGTTGCAAAACTGATCGATTTCGGCATTGCGCGTCCTGCCAGCGATGCCACGCGTGCAGGTCCGTCGGCTGGCGGCGCCGGCTCGCTCCATACGCTGAGCCTTACCCCGGGCTACGCTGCACCTGAGCGGTTGACGGGCGATGAGCCGACAACAGCGGCCGATATCTATTCCCTCGGCAAGCTCGCCGAGGCCCTTCTTCGAACAGGCGCGGCTGATCGCGAGGTTGACGCCATCGTGGCGCGCGCAACAGCGGCGGCGCCGCAGGATCGCTATGCCTCCGTTGATCTCCCTGCCGCCGACATCCGCGCCCTCCGCAACGGCTTTCCCGTCAGCGCCCTAAGGGGGCAGAACGCCTATGCGCTGAGAAAATTCATCGGTCGGCACAAGGCCGGTGCAGCGGCCGCAGCAGCCGGCCTCATCGTGCTTGCCGCCGCCTCCATCGGCGCTGCCATATCCTGGGTGCGGGCGGAAGAAGCGCGAACGGCGGAGGCGCGCCGCTTTGCCGATGTGCGCGCCCTGGCGACCTATCTCCTGTTTGATCTCAACGAGCAGCTGCGGGCTGTCCCGGGCAACACGACCGCCCGCGCCGACCTTGCCAAGAAGGCCCAGACCTATCTGGATTCGCTTGCCTCCACGCCCGGCGCCAGCCGCGAGCTGCAACTTGAAACCGCGCAGGGCCTGATCAAGCTGGCGGAGATTCAGGGATCACCCCTGCAGCGCAATCTTGGTTCGGACCTGTCTGCGAAGGCAAATCTGCAAAAGGCCCTGGGCATGCTTTCCGGGCTTAGCGCAAAGGGCCTCGACACGCCTGCCAACGCTGTGTCTGAAGCGCGGACGCATGCAATCCTCAGCCTGATCGCCTTCTTCAACGACAGTGATGCTGACGCCTCCTCCCAGCATGTCGCCGCCGGTCGGGCAGCACTCGCCCGTGTGCCGGAAGGACAGCGCGACAGCGCCTGGCGTCACGCCGAGCGCGACCTCAGCCGTGCCGAGATGGAGCGGTTCCAGGGCAATGAGGAGTTCGAGGCGCTTGGCGAGGCCGGAGGGCGTCACATTGCCCTGATCGATACATGGCCCCCCGAGGAGCAGGCCAGCCCCGTCGCCGCGATTGAGCGCGCATGGGGTCTTTACAACCGTGGGCTCGCCCTGTCGCTTGGAGGCAATGACGCCGAGGGGTATCCGATGCTTCGCCAGGCCCATGCCGGGCTTGCCTCAGCCCAGCGCGCAGATCCCAACAATCCCGACATTCTCTACCAGATCGGGTGGGCCGGGGCAGATGCCTATGCTGCAGCAGCCCGGGTCGGCAAGGAGGTCGAGGCGGAGGACCTTCTCGCAAGCGCACAGGGCGCAGCCCGGCGCCTCGTGGAGATAGCAGACCGCGACGACTCGGCGAGTGTGCTTGCCTACATGGTCGCTGAGACATGGGCGCAGCATCTTGGAAATACGGGCCGGCATGCCGAGGCCATCGCCGAACAGAAGCGCATTCTTGCCGCGCGGATTGCTGACATGGGTGAGACGAGCTCCGGTGTGCACGCCGCCTGGAGCGAGCTGATGCTCGGGCAGATCGCGCGACAGGCCGGTGATCGCCAGCTCACATGCGATTCATTTGCCGGCGCGGAAGCCCGCTTTACCAGAGCCGATGCCGCCGGCCGGATGATCGAATACTATCGTCCCTTCCTGGTCGGCCTGCGCGCCAACATCGCCCAATGCAAAGCGGGCAGACCCCTCTCTGCGATGGGCCCCCTGAGGCAGGCGAGTGTCACGGGCGCGCCCAGGCCACCTCGCCATTCTTCATGACCCAGGCGACGTTGCGTGTGTGCGTGATGTCCTCGAGGGGGTCGCCGTCAAGAAGGACAAGGTCGGCGATCTTTCCGACCTCGACTGAACCGATCTGGTCGCCAGCCCCGAGCGCGGTGGCGGCTTCGGACGTCGCCAGTCTCAGGACTCTGGCGTTTGAAAGACCGGCCTCGGCGTAGAGCTTCATCTCGACATGCAGGGAGTCAGCAAACGGCACGAACGGGGAATCCGTGCCGGCAACCATGCGCACGCCAGCATCAGACATGCGCTTGAGTGAGGACTGGATCGTCGGAATGGGGTTGGCGCCATTGGCCGAATGCAGGGCGAGGGTGGGCGTGATCAGCATGCCTGATCCGGCAAGAAGCGCCACGACATCCTGATAGACGACATTCATCCGCGAGATCTTGGTGGAGAAGCCGCGGCGGCTGGTCCCGGACATGTGCTCGACCTGATCGGCGCCATTGGCCAGTGCCGGATAGAGTTCGTGACCGGAGACGGGAATTCCAGCGGCGTGCGCTTCAGAAATGACTGATTTCTGAACCGTGTAGTCTTCGCGCACATAGCTCTTGAACATGTCGAGCTGCATGGCCCGCGAGCGTGCAGCAGCTGACCGTGCAAGTTCGATCGTGCCGACAGTTTCCGAGATGCCGTAGGACACGCGGCCCCCTTCGTTGAGGGGACCGGCGGTGAAGACCCGCGGACCGGGCCGCCGACCCGACGCCTCGGCTTCGCGGCGTTCAACGGCCTCATAGGGATCAGCGCCCGTCTCCCGGACCGAGGTGATCCCATGCGAGAGCCAGCGGATTCCCAGCCCGCGACCGAGGCTTGAGGACTGATGGGTGTGGCTCTCGATGAAGCCCGGCAGAAGCGTCCTGTCGCTGGCGTCGAGCAGCACGCCGGTTGGAGGCTTCGATCCTGCGGGGCGGATATCGGTGATGACATTGCCCTCGACCACGACATCCATGCCGGTGAGGTAGCCATCGCTTGCGCCGGTGAACACCCTGCCGGCCCGGATTGTGAGGCGGGTATCGGGCATCGCCCGCCGCCAGGAGGGCCGCGCACCTATCGTCGAGACCTTGGCTGTCGTCGCGCTCCAGACATTGAGCCTGTCGCCATCGAGAAAGATCAGCTTCCTGCCATCAGCCGACCAGCTGGGGTTTTCCCCTGATGGAGTGATGCGTCTTGCGTCTCCCAGACGGCCTTCGTCATCGAGGGGGACAGACCACAAGGCATCATCGATCCGATAGACCATGTCTCCGCGCGAACTCCACGCGGGGCGGTTCCAGTGCCGGCGTCCGAGGGATCTGTCTTTGACGGGGCTGACCCATACCGGCTCGCCCTGGCCGCTTGCCGGAAGAAGCAGAAGGGTGTTGTGCCCCTCCCGGAAGCGCGATGTCAGCGGGCGACGCGCCACGATGGCGATGCTCTTGCCTGTCGGAGACCAGGAGGGCTGGCTGGGGCCGAACAGCTCTTCGCCAATGCGCGTGACCTTACCGGTCGCCACGTCCAGCACCTCAACCGTCCCGGCCAGGAATATCGAGGCGCGAGAGTCCTTCAGGAAGGCGATGCGGCTGCCGTCGGGCGACCACGCAGGAGCATTGGCAGGCGCATCGAGATCTGTGAGCTGCCTCAGCGAGCGGTCCCTGACAGCGAGCGACCAGAGGTCTGTCTTGCCGCCACGGTCGGACGCAAAGGCGATCTCGGCGCCATCGGGCGACCAGGCTGGCGACAGGTCGATCGCGGGATCGTCGGTGAGCCTCGAAAGCTGGTCGCTCGCAATATCGACCATCCAGAGATCACCGAGAGCCGTGAATACCGCCCGGGATCCGTCAGGCGACAGGGCCGGGTCAAACAGACCGAGAGCGTCATGCGATCGGGTGTCCCGGAAGTCGTACCGGCGGCGCTCGTAGGTTGGGCGGGAAAAGCTGACTGTCGCGCGGAAGGCGGTTTCGATGGGCTCGGCGGCGCCATCGGCAAATGTCTTGATGCGCCCGTCAGCTGCAACAGTAATGCCCCGCGACGTGATGCTGGGTCGGAAGGGGAAGATGTCGCCCGTGCTGCTGATCGTTCGAACGTCGCCGTTGCCGAGGAAGACATGTTCAAGGCGCGAAGAGCCGGGCTTCAGCCCCACAATGTAGATGCCCGTTCCATCCGGGGACCAGGCAGGCGCTCCAAGCGTTTCGGCGGAATGCACGGCTGTTGCAGTCCCGCCGCCGGACGGGCGCACAAAGAGCGTGTCGGCGGCGCCATCGACGACATAGGCAAGGCGCGATCCATCCGGTGACAGGGTTGGATAGATGACGTTTCCGGCCTTCCCGAACAACGCGTTCGCGGGCTCGGTATAGCCGACAGATTCTGCCTCGAGCACCCGCGACAGGGCGCCGGAGGCAAGATCAAGGCTGACGGCCGAATATCCTTCTCCATCCACGGAGAACAGCAGCGAGCGCCCATCAGGGGAGAAGGAGGGATAGCGCGCATCATTGGTCCCGGAGCTTCGCCTTGTGAGGCTGTTGCCGTCGGAGCCGATGGTCCAGACCGACCAGGCATCCTCGGCAAAGGCGTAGAAGGCGAGCGTCCTGCCATCGGGCGACCAGGCTGGCTCCTGTGCATCCAGCTCGGGGGCAGTGATCGCGCGCGCATCACCGCCCGCTGCAGGAATGAGCCAGAGCGTCCCCTGAATGCTGGCGGCGATCGTCGCGCCGTCGGGCGAGACGGCGAGCGACATGTTCGTGCCCTCGGTCATGCTCACCGTCCGGGTGACGCTCCCGGCGGCGGGTGCGTGCGGTGCGGGGGCCGACGCAGATGTGCAGGCTGCAAGGAGGCATGCAATGACCGGGGCAGGGCCGCAGAGGCTGACCAACGTCTTCATCGGCTTCTCAAGCACGTCCGCCTCCGCCCAGATCCATCGCCCATGCCGCTTGCTGGGGGCAGGAACGTTTCCGTGTGCGCAGACCGGATCGTGCGCCTCCGTCCCGATCGCAATCGCGGAGAACAGCCTTTGGCAGCGAGGCGTCAAACCGGGTCAGTCGCCGGACACTTATCGGTGCAGAGAAAACGGGACGCAAGCATGAACCGGATCGCGCGCGCCGCGCTGCATGTGCATGGAAGGTGCACAGGGCGATGTTCGCCACCCTGCAGATCGGCCCGACCCAGGACGCATTCCGGTGATCGTCAATGAAGGCGATCCCGACTGGAACCGGGGGTCGAGCCTGGCCTGGGCAAAATATGTGCTGGTCTTGCGCAGGATTTCATTGGCCTGACGCCGCTTGCGGTGCGCGCGCTCCAGCGCCTTCATCCGCTCGCGCCCTTTGGGTCGAAAGGCCCGCAGGCGCTCTGCGATCTTGCTCGTCCTCGACGACCCGGTTGTGCAGCGGCTGCTCCGAACACCGGAACCCTGGCTGCAATCGACACCATCGCCGCCCGCTGAGAGGTGTGTTCGGCCCCAGGCTTCATCACTATCCGGACCGCGCGCTCGCGGACCTCAGGCGAGCACTTCACCGTATGCATCTTGGTCATCAACCCAGGCTCCGAATGGGTTGGGCCTGCGACAAACCCGGCACGGTTCACGCAATGCAACGTGACCCGTTTTGGGGTGTCCATGGTCGCTCGAAAGGGCCTGAATGCAGCGCCTTTGCGCCGGTAGAGCTTCGGGTGTGGCCCTAATCTCCTCGGGTCCAGACCTGCTGCGGAATAGAACTCTCGCTGTGGTCGTTGTAGCAGCTGTAGACGATGCCGCAGCCGCCAGGGTTCAAGGCGAGCGATCATATAAGGACGTACAGGGAGCCAAAGCGTGAAGTATTTTCGTCTCTTCAAGACCGGGGTTCCTACTGAACCATTCCTGGCCGAGCTCTCTGCGGCAAGCGATGCGTGGTCGATAGCAACCGGTCGGCAGGACAAGATCGCCGTGCAGCGTGAAGCCTTGGCCGTTCCCCTGCGCGGATTGCGAAAATCAGCAATTGGGGGTGGCGCTCGCCGTGACGTGCATGAATCCCGGTGGACCACCACTTCAGCACACTTCTCGCATGCGCGCGATTTCCTGAAGACGTTTGCCAGGAAGATCCACGGCGAGCTTGGACGAGCAAAGCTGGTGTTGCTTCCTGCCGGACGCCGCGTCTATCCGCACATTGATCGCGGCGAATACTACAGCTTTCGCGATCGGTATCACCTGGTTTTGAGGTCAAGCGAAGGTTCATGGCTCAGGGCTGGTGATGAGGAAATCACCATGCGTGAAGGTGAACTCTGGTGGTTCGACAACAAGGCCCTGCACGAAGCAATGAACCTGGGGTCCGAAGACCGTATTCATCTGATTTTCGATGTCCTGGGCCCGCAAAAGAAGCGCGAACTCGAAGCCATGCCGCGTCAACGATCAGGGGCTGATCCTGCCGGCAATGTTACGGCGGTCTGATCAACCAAATGACGATCGCTGCGGAGTAGCTGCAGGTCAATCTCGGCTATCGCGAAGGGCCGCCCCGGGCCCCGCTCGTGCCGGAATTCTGCATGGCGCCCATATGGCGCCTGTGGATCGCACCTGCCGGATCGCCACACGCTGCGCTTGGGCAGTTTGGGGGGGCACACTTGCCGTTCGCCATTCCAGCCTCGACATCCTCAACCTGTTCGACACGGATGATTTCGACATGGCGTACTTCTACGAAAGCCAGCTGCCGGGCGAGCCCGCGCCAGTGGAAGACATCCACTTCCACCCCGTTCATCCGCAGACGGCGGTGCTGTCAGTGAAGGCCAAATACTAAGGCGCGCGCGTCAGCTCCGCTTCGCCGGATTGACCCATAGCCGCCCTATGTCAGGATGGACCAATGCCGATCCTGACACGCGTTGAGCAGTTCAGCCTCGCCTGCCTCGCCGGGCTGCTGATGGCCGGCTGCGGGGCGCGGGAAGTTTCGCCATCTGTGGTGGAGATTGCGGACGCTCCGGCGCCGAAGGGCAGCGCGGAGCCGAACCTCGCGGTGTCGCCGTCAGGCGAGGTCTTTCTGAGCTGGCTGGAACGCGGGGAGGGGGAGTCATACTCCCTGCGGTATTCCAGGCTTGCAGACCTTGATGGGACATGGTCACCGCCAGTCACGGTGCTGACGCGCGATGATCTGTTCGTGAACTGGGCTGACTTCCCCTCGCTCCTGCCGACCCGGTCCGGACGCCTGATCGCGCACTGGCTGCAGGACAGCGGCGAGGGACCCTACACATACGATGTCCGGATTGCCCAATCGGCGGACGATGGGAAAACATGGTCGGAGAGCAGGATCCTGCACGATGATGGCCTGCAGGCCGAGCACGGGTTCGTTTCACTGTTCGAATCCCCTGACGGGGAGCTCCAGGCGGTCTGGCTCGACGGCCGCAATACTGTGAGCGCGACGCCAAGTCCCGAGATGCAGCTGGGATTCACCACCATCTCCGCCGATGGCGTGCCAGCCGCGACCCAATTGCTTGATACACGCATCTGCGACTGCTGTCAGACCTCCGCGGCGTGGGCCGCTGCAGGACCGGTCGTGGTCTATCGCGACCGGAGTGCGGATGAGATCCGCGACACGAGTATTGTGCGCTACGTCGATGGCGCCTGGACGCAGCCAGCCAGCGTGCACGCCGACAACTGGCACATCGAAGGGTGTCCCGTGAATGGCCCGGCCGTTGCAGCGGTTGGCGATACTGTCGCCGTCGCATGGTTCACCGGAGCCAATGACGAGGAACGCGTCAATCTTGCCTTTTCCGCTGATGGCGGGGCCTCGTTCGGCGAACCGATCAGGGTCGACGATGGAAACCCGGTCGGCCGTGTCAGCCTCAGCCTGTCGGCGCGCGGGCAGGCGCGTGTGGCCTGGATCGAGCGTACTGGCGACCAGGAGGAGGCCGAGATCCGGCTCCGGATGATCCGTGACGACGGCGTCCGCTCGGCGCCGTTTCTCGTTGCGAAGACAAGTGCTGTGCGAGACGCCGGCTTTCCCCGCATGGCGTCGGTTGGCGAGGATCTGATCCTCGCCTGGACAGACATCAGCGATGGCTCCCGCGTCCGTGTGGCCCGGGTCCGGTCCGGGTCATGAGGCTGAAGAGCGCTGCGCTGGCGATGATCGCCTGTCTGGCGTCCTGCGGAGAGCCGGTGCGCGACAGGCAGCACAAGCAGGTGGTGCAGTATGAAGCTGCCTCGGTTGACGGATCGCCTGTCTCGCTTGCCGCGTTGCGCGGCGAGGCAGTCCTCCTCAACGTGTGGGCGACCTGGTGCGGACCTTGTCGCGAGGAGATACCGTTTCTTGCCCGCCTTCAGGCCAAGAAAGCCTCCAACGGTCTGCGCGTTGTGGGCGTGAGTATTGATGCGATGGCAGACCGCGAGAAGGTCGTGCAATCCGCAGCCATGCTTGGATTGACCTACGACCTGTGGCTGGACCCCGGGGAACGTATCGGGGGCGTGCTTCGGTATGCCGGTCTTCCGGCGTCCATGCTGGTGGACCGCGAGGGGGTCGTGGTCTGGACGCATGTCGGCGTTCTTCGGGAGACGACGCCGGGCTTTTCAGAGGCGCTCGAAGAGGCGCTCTTGACCCGCACAGAGACGAAGCGATAGCGCGCCTAGCTGTTCGCAGGGCGCAAATGTCGCCGCGCGAGTTCGATGAGAATGATGAGAACGAGCGACAGGCCGACCAGCGGAAACACGACGCCAAGCGCCACGGTAGCCCAGATCACTGGCGCCGGCGTTCGCACATGGGGTCCAGGGATGGGGCCGGCCAGGCGCGAACCGGGACGCCGCTTCCACAACATGACGAGTCCGAACAGCACCGACGCAATCAGGATCAGGCAGCTTCCTGCCATGAACAGCTGGTTCGCGAGGCCGAACTGCTTGCCGACATGTGTCTGGACGCCGAACTCGACGACCTTGCCCAGCGGCGAATAGCGCGACCACGAGATGTCATCGACGATCGCGCCATCCGACGGATTCACATAGACGGTCCGCTGCCCCTCCGCCTTTGCGGGCGTGTAGGACAGTGTGTAGACCTCGCCAGCGGCTGTTGGATAGAACACCTTCAAGGTGTCCCCAGTCATGTTGCGCTTTGCCGCCTCGATCAGCACCTGGTCGATCGCAATGGTGTGTGGGGCGGCAAACACGGTCGGATAGGCGGAATTGCGCACTGACCAGGGCAGGTCGTGATTGTCGCGGCGCGCCTCCCCTGCGCGATGGGCTGCATGAGGGTCAGGTGCAGATGGAGCGGCGTGAAAATTCGGGGTGGGCGCCATGACTGGCGCCAGCGCGTCCATCGTACCCATGCTGGCAAGCGTTCCACCCCAGAAGCTGGACCACGGCAATCCGGTCAGGATGAGGAAGGCCACGACCGGAGCATTCCACGCCGCGGGCACGGAATGGAGTTCGCGCCAGAAGGATCGACCCTTCGCCGAAAGGCGTGGCGCCAGCACCCCGGCGCGTCGATGTCGTCTTGGCCACCAGAGAAACAGGCCGGTGACGAGAAGCACGAACGTCCAGCAGGCAGCAAACTCGACGAGATAGTCCCCGGCGGGCCCGACCATCAGGTCGCCGTGCAGGCGCACCAGCACCTCGCCCAGCGAATGCCCGGTCGGCCTGCTGCCGATGATCTCCGCAGTGTACGGGTCGACGTATGTGGTGACACTCTCTCCGCTGGAAGTTGTCAGACCCCATGCGGCCGAGCGGTCAGGTGCGGCAGGCCCCATGTACTGGAGCAGTTTCGCATCCGGA
Organism: Pseudomonadota bacterium; assembly: GCA_041166025.1. Classification (GTDB taxonomy): domain Bacteria; phylum Pseudomonadota; class Alphaproteobacteria; order Caulobacterales; family Hyphomonadaceae; genus UBA7672. Next base: position 63,454 of record JBEAMJ010000015.1, read on the forward strand.
TAGGCAGTGCGGACGGCGGCTTCCTGTGCGCCAACAGATTGCAGCGACTGCTGCGGCGTCACCACGCGCAGGTTGCGATCGAGCATCACGCTCAGTTCGTCATCGAACAGATAGAGCAGGCCGGTGAAGGCCAGAATGAGAACGAAGGGGGCAACGGCAAGCCCAGCATAGAAATGCCAGCGCCAGATTCGCCGATAGAGGCCGCCCGACTGGGCGGCCTCGCTTTCATCGCTGGTGATGGCCAAAGCCGGCTCCTCTAGAAGTCAGCTGTCAGTCTCAGGCTGGCCTGCAAAGGCTCGCCCGGGAAAACTGAGAAATCGTTGAACTCCCTGGTGTAGTAGGTCTCGTCCGTGACGTTGGTGATGGACAGGTCGAGACGCGCGGCGCCGAAGTCGTAGGTGGCGCCGAGATCCAGCGTCGTATAGGCGGGCAGTGTCACATCGTTCGCAAGCAGACCCGGGAAGACTGTGACGCCGGCGCTGTCGCTGAAGGCGCGATCCCCGACGTGGTTGATCCCGGCGCGGAGCTCGACGGGCAGTGCGGGCAGCCTGTAGCGGACGAACAGGTTGGCCTGGTTCTCCGGCGTGTCGGCCAGGTCGAAGCCCTGATTGCCCGTATTGCTGCTGGTGACTTCGCCATCCATCCAGGCATAGCCGCCCTGGATTGAGAGGCCGTCAGCGACTTGCCATGCGCCCTCAAGCTCCAGGCCGCGGACGCGCACCTCACCGGTCTGGATGCTGAAGCCCAGATTGACCGGATCGTCGGTCACCACATTGGTGCGCTTGATTTCGAAGCCGCTCAAGCTGCCGCTGAGCGGACCTTCCGAGTAGCGCAGGCCCGCTTCGATCTGTTCCGATTCCTCGGGATCAAAAGGTGCGCCCCCGAAGGTCCGGCTGCCCGTCACATTCTCCATGTCGAAGCCGGTCGCGAAGCCGCCAAAAAGCGAGAGCCCGCCATCGAGACGATAGGTGGTCCCGATCTGGAAGGTGGTGTGATCGAGCTCATCCTCGGTGATGTCGCTGGCGTCGATCACGGCGTCCGTTGAGAACAGGCTCGTCGTTTCGAAGCTTGTGAACCGCGCCCCGAGAACGACGTTCCACCGGTCAGTGAAGTCGATGCGGTCCTGTCCGTAAAGAGCCCATGAGTCGACGTCGCCACCGAACAGGAATCCCAGCGGATAAGGCCGATCCGCGACGGTTCCGTAGGTCGGGTTGAGCGCGTTGATTGAGGGCACCGAAGCGATGTTCTCCTGATAGAATGTTGAACGCTCCTGGTTGTATTCGACGCCAAGGAGCAGGTTGTGGGTTGCCCCTGCGAAGCTTACCGATCCGGCCAGATCGATCTGGCCGATCGTGTAGGTGTCGTCTTCCTTCCCGAAGCGTCCATTGCGATTCACCGTGACGCCGTCGGCATTGACCGCACGTACGCGCAGCTGTGTGAAATTCGTATCCAGCTCCGAGTAGGAAAGTCGCGGCGTCAGCGTCCAGCTATCGTTGAGCTTGATATCGACCCATGCCTGAAGCAGGGGAGAGAAGGCTTCGAGGTCCGAGCGTCCCGGATCGCCGAGGAAGGTCTCGGAGGGGATTTCCCTGACCCCGTTCGAGACCACCGTGCCGACGATGGGCAGGCCTGGATTGCGTTGCGTGCGGCGCTCTTGCCATTCGCTGACAAAATAGGCCGTCACATTCTCGCTGGCTTCCCAGGTCAGCGACAGCGCAGCGTTTTCGCGATCGATATCCTGTTGATCGACGAAAGTGCCAGAGCGTTCGATCTCTCCAGTGGCGCGGAAATAGATCCCGGCGTCCTCATTCAGTGGACCGGTGACATCGAATGAAGCCAATTTCTGGTCAAAGGATCCAACCACGGCGCTGACGCTGCCACCGAAAGCGCGCTCGGGGCGCTTCGTCACCACGGAGATGATGCCGCCAACAGCTGATTGTCCGAAGAGAACCGAAGATGGCCCCTTGAGGATTTCGATCCGCTCAATGTTTGAGATCGCGGATGCATCGACGTCTTCATAGTAACGCTGCCGCACGCCATTGCGCATCTGGTCAACATAAAAACCGCGCACCTTGAGCGAAAAGCTCTGGTAGGCGGAGGTACGCGGTGTTCCGACGCCTGCAGATGGCACCGCCTTCAGCGCGTCGCCGACGCTGCGGACGTTACGGGCGACCAGCTCCTCCGAGTCGATCACCTGCACCGCCTGCGGCACCAGTTCCAGGGGAATTCCCGACTTGCTGCCGAACTCCCCGCCGTCTGTCTTGGCGCCGGTGATGACGACGATGTCCTGGCTCTGATCATTTGCTGACTGAGCGTTTGCGATCGGTTGGCTGAGGGCCGCCATGCCCGCGAGGCAGGAGGCGGCGAGAAGGTTCGTCCTGAAGTATTGCGTGGTCATGACTCTATTCCTGTATGCGCGTTGAAACTTCGGAGCAGATCGTGCTCCCGGGAGGGGGGTGGGGCAGACGGTTCGGGCGGGCTGGCGCTTGCGCGCCTGAAGTTCGCGGAGTGAATCGGGTCCCGAGAGACTTCGCCGCGCCCGGATCGTCGCCTCGCCGTCCGGAAGGGCGTCCCGGAACGGCAAGCTTGTGAGACGTCAGCTCATGGGCGCACCGCCGGCGTGCTTTACCAGTTGAGGGATTTCTTCGATCGGTGTTGGCTTGCGTGTCGTCGTGGCGGCTGTCGGCGCAGAAACGCGCTCGGCCTCGCCGGTGACGACAACCACGTCCCGCGCCCAGCTCTCCTGGGCTTCCTGGGCCAGCGCTGGCTGTGCGAACGCCCAGCACAGGGCCGCGCCACTGACTGTTCGTGTGATGGATCTGACCGGACCGGAATGAGGCCGGGAAATGAAAATGCGTGACATGAGGAAATGCAATCTGTGAGATGAGCTGAGTGATATGCGTTCAGTGTTTGTGGCCGCCGCGGCCGCACATCAGGTGCGTTGTGCCACTCATCCACATGAGCTGGACGCCGGGGCTCCAGGTCAGCGCGTGAGCGCCATCGCTCCATGTGATCTGGACAGGGCCAGGTTCGGGCGGTTGATGCGGAAGCGTGTACGTCTCGCCATGAAGCCAGATCTGCGCCGAGACGCTGCTTGCCTGCTCGACAAACGAGAGGATCAGCTTGCTCCCGTCCGAACAGCGAAACGCTGACCCGGTTTCAGGTTCGGCGATCTTCAGGCGCACCGGCTCGATCAGCTGGCGGATCCTGATCGCGCGAAGTTCTGATACCTGTTGTGTGGAAATCGTCTCGAAGGTCTGGCCGCCGATGCTGACCATGACGTCCACAGCGCCTGCCTTCTCGAAGGTCAGGCGAACAGGTATGAGCATGCCCCGTTCAAATGGTCCCTGAATGCCGTAGATGACGAGATGGACGTCATCCAGACTCATGATGCGCGTCTGGCCGGGGGCGAGAAAAATCGGTTGCGAGCGCCGAAGGCTGGCGCCGCGATAGACCCGTTGCGGGAGGGCGTCGAATCCAGCAGCATTCGCGATCGCCGGATCGACATCGACCGCGATCAGCACATCGGGCTCAAAGCCCGAGTGAGATACGACCAGCGAAACATGCGCAATGTCTGCGCCGCTGGCTGTTGGTTTGCCATAGACGTTCGAAATCGAGATGTCGCCAGCCCAGGTCGTCTGAGCCTGAGCACGTGTCGCGCCAAAGAGAACGACAAGAAACAGTATGGCGATCGCAGTGACCGACCGGCCGTAGGTTGAATGAGTCATGATGATAGCCTGAGCGAACGCGCTTCTTGCGCGTCTGTGGAAGCCGAGGGCGAAAGCGCCCCGCGCGTTTGTCTCAGACGTGAGTTGGCGGGCCCGTTGGCGGGCTCCCTGGTCGCCAGGCGGCGATGGCGGGCTGATCCTCGTGGACGCTCAGGAAAGGCGTCGGATGCATCCAGCGAATCTGGACAGGATCGATACCGGCATACCTGAGGACAGCCGGCGCTGTGAGGCTGGCGAATGGGCAATCGCCGGCCTGTTCTTCGCGTTCTGGCGCATCGCCATCGAGCGGGAGGGTCTGAGCGCCATGGCCGGAGCACATCGCAACCGTGACCACACGCTGCTCGCTGTCGAAGACCGGCATGAACCCTGCCGGGATCAAGGCGCGAACCAGGAGCGCCATGAGGATCAGCAGCCCGGCCGCACGACGCAGGCCAGGCCGGAGCCTGCCAGGCGCCGCGCGCGTGCGGGTTATGCCGGTTGCGTGCCTCATGTGTGCGGGGAGTTGAAGGTTGTCAGCCAGGCTGTGGCGAGCAGCACCGCCCCGAACAGGCCCAGTTCGATGCCGATCGTGTGGTTGAGCGCGCGCGCTCCGGCTCCATCGGCTTTGGCCAGCCGTGGCGTGATCAGCAGCTTGTTGTAGACCGCAATGCCCAGCACGAAGGTGACCAGAAGAATCTTCATTACCAGAGCCTGGGCATAGGGCGTGAGCCATTCGTCGCGATCGAACCTGACGAGGGCGAGCACCAGCACGCCCCCACAGACGACGAGCGCCAGGACGATGGCGATGGCGAAGGTGCTGAAGCGACGTACAAGAGGCGCGAGCTCGGCCTCGGAGAGAACCTGGCCTGCTTCGCGCAGCAGAAGCAGGGACCCGAGCCACCAGCTTGCAGCTGCCACATGGAAAAACGCAACGGCGCCTGTCAGTGTGTCGACTGCGGGAGAGTGTCCATTGACGCCGAACGCGGCGAGGGCGCAGACGCCGGCGCCCAGCAGCAGGAGCGTGGCGGCGCCCGTGGCGCCGCTGAATGCGAGAAGCAGCGCTGCGCCAGCGAACTGCAAGACAAGCGCCGGACCAACGGGTGCTTCCCATATCGCCGACAGCGTTGTTGCATCAAGTTGGCCGCCAAGGCGGACAACGAGGATTGCAGCGCTGGCCAGGGTTGCCATCAGCATTGCCGCCGCGGCGGCGGCCACAAGGCCTGGCCGCGCACGTCCCGCCGCGCCGAGTCGTTTGCCGAGGCTGGCGCTCGCGAAAGCAACTCCAGCTGCAGCGAACGAGCCTGCATACAGGACGAACTTTGCTATGGCGGCGAGGAGTTCCAGCATCAGTGCGGCGTGTGGTTTTCGCCTGCCGGAGAGGGATCTCCGGACGTTGTGGCGCCGGCCTTGATCACGATGATGATCGAGCCCGAGATGGGATGGCCATCCTTTGACAACGCCTTCCACTTGATCTCATTGCGACCGGCGCCAAGGTTTGGCGCCGGTATCCTGTATGAGGTCGTGCTGCCTGAGGGCGGTGTGAACTCCAGCTTGCGATCCGCCTTTCCGGTTTCCGCGACCACGACAGACGTTATCCGGGCCGGTTCATTGAAGTTGATGAAGACGCTGTCGGGCGACCGGTTCACAACCGAGCCGCTGGCCGGGACAGTGCTCTTCACCGTCGAATGCGCGAGTGCCGGTGCTGCAGACAGCACCAGTGCGACGCCAAGCGCCACTGCGCGAAGATAGCTCGCCATCTCAGGGTTCCTTCTTCCATGGGTCTGAGTATTTTGGGTTCGTCAGGAATGCTTCGTCAGTGAGTGACCGCAGGAACGCGATCAGGTCAGCGCGTTCCTCCGACGTCATGTCGAAGCCCGGAACGAACGAGCTCTTGAGCGGATTGTTCCGGCCGACCCCTGCATGTGGCCCATTCGTGATCGTGCGGCCGCCGGCAGCGTAGTGATCCAGCACGCCATCGAGCGTCGCAATTGATCCATCATGCATGTAGGGCGCCGTGATGGCCACATTGCGCAGGCTCGGCGCCTTGAAGCGGCCCATGTCCTCGGGCCGGCCCGTCAGCTCCGCAATCCCTGTATTGCCTGGGGGATAAGCCCCCTTGCCGTCGATGTTGTAGAGGCCGGTGTTGTTGAAGGCGATTTCCGGATGTGGCGCGCGCGCATGAATGATGGTGTCGTTCATGTTGATGTTGTTGTGACAGTGATGGCACTCGAACTTCTCCGAGAAGAAGAGCGCCTCGCCACGGATGGCGGCCTCTGGCATCGCGTCGATGTCGCCCTCATAGCGGTAGCGATCATAGGGCGAGTTGGCGGAGATGAGCGTGCGCTGGAAGGCTGACAGGGCCCGCACGACGGTTGCCAGGCTGATCTCGCCCTGCTTCTCCGGAAACGCCCTGGGGAAAAGCTCGCGATAGATCGGCTCTGCCTTGAGCCGATCAACCAGCTCGGCGTCGAGATTGGCCATGCCCATCTCGACGGGTTCCTGTCCGAGCAACGGGACAAGCGCCTGCTGTTCCAGCGTGTGCAGCAGCGGATTGGACCAGGTGAGCACCGGCGCATAGGCGACATTGGCCAGCGACATGGAATTGCGCGGGGTCAGCTGCCCGGTGACTCCCGGCGAGACGGGCAGGCCGTCGGTGAAGGCGAGCTCCTGCCTGTGGCACGAGGCGCAGGACTTGGTCTCATTGGCCGATAGCCGAACATCGTAGAAAAGCCGCCGCCCCAGCTCGGCCTTCGCGGCGTTGAGCCGGTTGGAAGCAGGCTCGAGCGGGGGCGGCATCCAGTCGGGAAGTCCCAGGTCAAACGTGACCGGGACAAGATCGGAGACAAGCGGGGAGGACGCTGTCTCCGCAGCCGGCGAAGGCGCCAACGAGCCCGTCTCGTCGCTGGCCGAAGCACATGCGGCCAGCAACACGGCATTGAACAGGATCGTCAGGCCTCGCCAGATCACATCAGCCGCCCTTGACGAATGTCTGGCCGGACGACGCCTTGCCGCGGAAGGCAAGGCCGAAGCGCTCCATGATTGCGATGCAGTCATCGTCAGCCACAAAGGCCATGCAGCCGGACGCTGACCCCGGCGCGTTCACCGTGACGTCTGTCCCCGCCAGCAGCGCCGCAAGGTCCAGCACGACTGTCTGCCGGGTGAGGTCGAACCCGTCGAGCCGGTATGTCGGCCGGTTGGGATTGTCGCACGGCGCCGTCGGAGGCGTCGTCGGCGAGCCGGCGCCGCACTCCGTGGACCCGAGATGGATCGAAAAGCCGCTTGCAGCCATGCCGCCCATGCCCTGCATCGCGGGCGCGTGGGAGGCTGTCGCCGGCTTGTTCGCTGTATCGAGGTCGATGGTCGTGAATTTGTAGCCGATACGCCACGGCCAGGTGAGGCCGCTGTAGTTCAGCGGCGCCGAGGCAAGTGTCGGATCCTTGTGGTTGAGCTCGTAAGGCACGCCGATCTCGAACGCGAGGCCGGTGTAATCGCCAGCGGGGACGTTTCCACGGACAGCGTTGTTCATCGCTGCATTGCCGTTGCAGTTGCCGGTCGCATTCTCGAAGTCGAGCAGGGCCACCTTGTCGTTCTGCCATTGATTGTCCGGTGTCAGCGCGAACGGGACCTCGGCGCCGTCGGCCCTGATGAGCCGTACATTGCTGACGTAAATGCGAAAATCCTGAAGGAAGATCGCCGCCCTGGACGTTCCCACGTCCGTATAGGTTTCCCCGCAGCGGGCGGGTTTATCGCCGACGCGTGCATCAAAACGGATGGTGATCGGGTTATCTCCGCCGATGGGTCCGGCGGATGTGGCGCACGCCCCCAGGAAGAGTGCCAGGATGGCGGCAGACGCGGTCCGCCCTGAGATACGAGAGAGCATAAGGTGAATGTCCTGATGTGACGCTGCCCGCGCCTTGCCGGCGCGCGTGAACTGACAGGTCATGCCTGTCGTGAGCAGATCAGATCAGGGTCGGCGGTCCCGTCGCGGGGGGCGGGGGCGCGGCGATGCCACGTCCTGGCGCGAGGGCGAGCGAAACAACGAAATCAGCTGCAAAAGCGCGCTGAAAGACAATGGGTTCAGCCGCTGCAGGCGGCGACGCCATCGAAGCGCTTGCGGCAAAGACACAAGGCGCGCTGTTCGTCTTGCCGTCCGACTTGCCCGGAAGCCTGGACGCGTCCAGAGGCTTACCGGTATCAAGGTCCACGACCTGCGCGGCGCCGTGCCCATCACACATCTGGACGACGAGATACCGGCCATCGGCCGTATCGGCTTCGGCCAGCATGTAGCCTGCCGGGACGATCGCGCGCACGAGCATTGCGAGAAGCGCGATGGCTCCAAGCTGTCGTCCTGCGCGTTTCATCCAGATGAGAATGGCTGACTCCCTTGGTCGGTAGCATAGACGACTGCCGGCCTGTCGCAAAGTGTGCCGCGCTGCCGCAACGGCTTTGTGAAAATCCCTCACCGGTGTTTTGGCGGGCGTGCCCCGAAATCAGCACCTCTCAAGCGAAAGAGGCGATTGCGGTTCTCGCCGCACTTGATGGATTGAGTGCTGGGGCCCCGTGCGTAGCGTTGAATCACGCTGGGACACCCGACACTTGGCAAGCTGTGCTTTCGAACACGCCCGGTGTCTTCCGGATCTGACCTTCAAAATCCCTCCCGGGCCCGCCGGCGCGTCCGGCGCGTCGGGGCCGCAGACATGTCTGCGACCGGCCCACGCGCGCATGCTTGTCCTTAAACGATCCCGCTTGCCTCGGGGGCGCCGTTCAAGTCGTGGGGGGCGATCAGCAAAATCCGCACGATCAACCCGGGAGTTCCAATAGTTTGGAATTCGCAGCAGAAGCGTGTACACAACAGTTGTTATGAATCGGGAGCATCGTCATGCGAATTGACCTTGTCGTGCTGCTTGCTGGCGCGATGCTGATGGGAGGATGTGCAATGCGGCCGGAGCCAGTTTGGAGCGAAAGCCTGACCCCTCCGGGGCTCGAAGTGATGCGCGACAGCTACCATCTTTCTCCTGTTGTCCGATCGAATGGCTTCGTCTTCCTGTCGGGTGTGATTGGAGCCAACGGCCTGCGTGCTGCGTCTACGGCCGAGGAAGAGTTCGAGATCGCCTGGAAGCAAATTGCATCAACGCTCGAGCACGCGGGCGTTTCGACGTCTGATATCGTCGAGATTGTCAGTTATCACACCGATCCTGCCAGCCTGGCTGCATTCGCAAGGGTCAAGGATCGGTTCGTTTCCGAACCTTACCCGACATGGACGGCCATTGGTGTAAGCTGGCTTGCAGTGCCTGGCGCACGCGCCGAGATCAAGGTGACTGCGCGGGCCCGGTAGATGGTGGAGACTTTGGCGGGCTCCTGCATTCGCGCTGAAAGAGTCGATCAACGATGGCCACTCGGCGAAAGCGCCCCCTGAGATGCTCGATCCGATCGGGCGGCGCCTGCGTGTTGCCGTGTCGGGGGTGTTGACTGTTTGCAAGCGTTCGCGACGAACGCGTCCGGCCCGACCACCGGCGACAGCGCCGCAGCAGGCTTAGAGCTCACGATCAGAGCAGGCGCTGGCTCCTGCTGACCGAGCCTAAGGTCATTGCGTTGCAAGAAAGGCCGCTTTTCGATCGGAGACCAGGCTCAGGCCTGGTTTCAAGCCGCCAACAGAAGGGACTCCACGTGAACCTGTGTTCACCCCGCGCTCCTGGGGTCTGAAACTAGAGCTGAGCCCGCACGGCTTCGGCAGCGGAAATTCCGGCGCGCACGGCCCCATCGAGATACCCCGTCCAGACTGTTGCAGCTTCCGTTCCTGCCCAATGCAGCCGTCCGACAGGTTCGCGCAGTGCTGGCCCGCAGGCCGTGAGCACGCCAGGCGCCAATCCGGAAACGCAATGGGACGTGTAGGTTTCCTTTCCCCAGTTCATCTCGTGAAAGCCGATCGGAGATAGCGCCGCCTCGCCGAAACGCTCGGAGAGGGCTTGCAGCACAGCGGCCCTGCGCGCAGGTCCGGCGGTAGGAAGACTGTTATTGCCCGTGAGGATCAGGATCACGCCGAGCTTTCCCGAAGGTGGCGAATTGTCGGTGGTGAACGGCACGGGTCCTTCTGAAAAGCTCATGCCGTTGAGGCCCGCCTTGCGCCAGAAGGGTTCTGGATAGACGATATTGAACTTCACGGCGTCCCCGCCACGCGGCCAGAGGTCCTGAAGACGCGCGCGCATGTCCGGGAGGCCGGGTTCAAACCGGATGTGCCGGCAATCTGCTGGCATCATTGCGACAATCGCCCGCCTGGCGCGGACAATGCCGCGCGAGGTCCGGATCGTCACCCCGGAGGCATCCTGCAGCACGTGGCTGACCGGGGCGCCAAGGCGCACGCGCCCGCCGAGCTGTTGCGCGATGATCAGTGCAAGGATCTGCGAGCCGCCCACAATGCGGCTGTCCTGTGCGCCACCCTTCATGCTTTCGAGGTCATGCAGGCCACCAGCGGAGCGGACATAGTAGAGGAAGTAAAGAAAGGAGATCGACTCAGGCGTTGTCCCGAGCGTGAGTGATGCGGCGCGCCCAAGTGTTTCGAGATCCGACGCGCCCAGTCCCTCGCGCGAGGCCCAGTCGGCCATGCTGAGCTTGTCCCACTCGGCTGCGCGCGGCGAGCCCCAGGGGGCATCGAGCGAGATCGTCGCGGCGAGACGGTCAATCCGTTCGACAAGCGAGCCTGCGCCTGGTTGCGATTCGGAGTAGGGGACGACAAAGCGTTGCTTGCCGCTCATGTAGGCCATGTTGCCCGCGAGATAGGTTGGAAACGTGTCGACCCCGAGATCCTTGCATAGTTTCAGAACGGCGGTTTGGGTTGGCCCGACCCACTGACCGCCCCCTTCTGCAACTTCGCCACCCCCAATATCGTGGTTGACGGTTCGTCCCCCAACCCTGTCCCTGGCTTCCAGGACGACAACCTGCTCAACGCCAGCCCGAACCAGGCTTCTTGCGGCAACAAGCCCCGACAGACCGGCGCCCACAATGGCCACATCTGCTTCAAGCGCTTCGCCTGCATGCTGTGGGTTTTCCGTGGCGCAGGCGCTGGCGAATGCGCCTGCTGCTGCCCCGATTACCAGCCCGCGCCTCGACAGCCGCTTCATGGTCATTCTCCACTGGACACGATATACACAACAGTTGTTATGTAGGTCGGAACTGGCGTCAAGGCTCGAAGTCGGTCGGCCCTGGCCGTAGACTTGGGGCAGGAGAGCAGCAACAGGAGAGGACAACCTTGAGCGCGCGAGATCCGGGACCGGTTCGGCTTGAAGGCGAGACAGACTGGAAGAATGCCTTTTCCTATCACGCCTTTGACGTGGAGGTCGCCCGTGCCGAAGGCGTCTTTATCCATGACACGAAAGGCCGCGCCTACATCGATGCATCCGGTGGACCGATGGCGGTCAATCTTGGACATGGCGATGCCAGAGTGGTCGACGCCATCAAGCGGCAGCTGGACGCGTTCGCTTATGTGCATCCGACCCTGGCCAATCGCCCGAGGGCAGACCTGTGCGATGCGATCGCCTCCGTCACGCCTGAGGGCTTTAACGCCAGCTATCTTGTGTCGGGAGGATCAGAAGCGGTGGAGACCGCCCTCAAGATCGCGCGTCAGTATCACGTGGCGACTGGCGCGCCGGGAAAGCACAAGATCATCAGTTTCCGTGAGTCCTATCACGGCATGACGCTGGCGACGATGGCGCTCTCGGGAAATCCCGGGACGGCCACGATCTTCGATCCGATGCTGCCGAAATGGCCCAAGACGCAGCAGTACAGCGAGTTCAGGCGCCCGTCGCACCTCTCGCCCGAGGAATGGGCCGCAGATTGCGCCGACGAGCTCGAGCGTCTGGTCCACTATGAAGGTCCTTCAACCATCGCCGCGTTCATTGCGACACCGCACGGGTGCGGTTCCGAGTACGGGGTCGTGGCGCCTGCGGCCTATTGGCGGCGCGTCCGGGAGATCTGCACGGCCTATGACATCCTGTTCATTGCCGATGAGGTTGTCAGCGGGTTTGGCCGGACGGGCGCCTGGTTTGCCATGGAGCATTTCGGCGTCACGCCGGACATCATCACGATGGCCAAGGGCATCGCCAGCTGTTACGCGCCGCTCGGGGCCGTCAGCGTCAGTGATCGCGTGAACAAGCCCTTCGAGGAGGGCACGGGGTTCATCCACGGCTTCACCTATGGGGGCCACCCGCTGGCGTGCGCGGCAGGGGTCGCTGTGATCAACGCGATCAAGGAAGACCGTCTTGTTGAGGGCGCACGCAGGAAGAGCGAGCGGCTCTTTGCACAGCGCGAGCGACTGCTTGCTCATGAAACGGTCGCTGACGTTCGCGGCTGGGGACTCTTCATGGTGCTGGAGCTTGTCGAGGACAAGGCGAGCCGCGCCTATTTTGGCCCCAACCGGCAGGCTGAGACGCTGTTCCAGTCGATCGCGCTCAGCAACGGACTTGCGCTTTACTCCACCCTCTATGGGCCACGCCGGGCAGGCGTTGCGCGGCGCGGACTCCCGATGTGGATTTCTCCGCCGCTGACGATAACGGAGGATGAGATCGATACGCTTCTCGATCGCCTTGACCGGACAATCGGGGAATGGGAGCGGGCGCTTGGCGTTGGGGCCTGATAGGGGCAGTCCCTATCCCTGACACGCAATCTTGGAGAAATAGGCGCGCAGGAGCGTGCGCTGCTTGCGCGCGGGCAGCGCCTTTGGCGAAATCACGGCCTGCACGCCGATCCCGTCAACCAGGCAAACCAGGGTCTCGGCCTCAACCACGGGATCGATGTCTGGTTTCAGAAGGCCTGCCGACTGCAGGCGGCGCATCACCTTCACCCAGTACCGGCGCAGGTCCGCGTACTTGTCGGCATGTGCCTCCGCCCGCTCGGGTCGGGACAGCGCTGCAACCGTGAAGGCAAGCCACACTTTCCACCAGTCGACGCTTCCCGGTGAGTTGGGCAGCACACGCATCAAGGCCTCAATCGTCATGTCAACGTCAGGCGCCTGATCGAGCAGGGTGCGATTGCCGACTTCAAGCCCGCCAAAAATGCTGGCCAGGACAAAGCCCAGCAGATCCTCCTTGTCGCGAAAATAGTGCGTCAGCACCCCGGTCGTGACCCCCAACTCGCGGGCAATGCTGCGCAGGCTCGCGCCCTCGAGACCCTCTCGCGCAATCACGCGCCCCGTGGCTTCAACGACCTCGACGACCCGGTCTCTGCCAGGGGAGGCAGGGGAGCGTATTCCGGACGTAGCAGCTGAGGGCTTCGGCATTCCGGTTAGCTAGGCGATCAGGATGGGATCGGCAATCGGCTGGCGGCAGACCCCATGTCTCACCAAATGTCAGGCATGCCTGAGTCTTCCTTTGGCCGAACCTGCAGTCGAGGCTTGGTCCAAGGCCCCTCATTGCGTGCAACCGGCCTTTCGCGGGGTTGAAGGCGCCGCTTCAGGAGCGAGAAGCCATGGTCCAGCACGAAAATACGCCCGGTGCCCCGATCATGTGGTCCACAGGCCAATGTCCAGCGCGACGATTTGTGCTCGGGATGTGTGCTTCAGCTTGCTCAGGCAGCGTCGGAGGCATGCAGCCTGCGGCAGGTGGCGGGCATTGTCCCGACAGCGGTTTTGAAGGCGTTGTAAAACGCCGATCGCGAATTGAAACCCACGGCGACGGCAATATCGATCACGCTCTCGCCGCCCTGTCTCAACATGACCTTGGCGGCCTCGACACGCTTCGCATTGACGTAGTCGAAAAAGCTCACACCGATCTGTCGCGCAAAGGTCTGCGAATGATCGGCCTCCATCGAGTGGTTCAAGTCGATTGTTGGTTCATCATCAGCTCTGACGCCAGACGTGGCATGGCCGGCGGGGAGCGCCAGCGCGTGACCATTGCGCGCGCCTTCCTGTCGAATGCGCCGATTGTCGGGTTCGACGAGGCGACGGCGAGTCTGGACACCCTTACGGAAAGGCTGATCCAGGAGGCCATGCAGGATCTCATGGAGGGATGGACCACGGTGATTGTCGCTCACCGTCTCTCCACAGTGCGCAAGGCTGACCGCATCATGGTCTTTGAGGGTGGAAGGATCATGGAAGAGGGCAGGCATTGTGACCTGCTTGCGCGCCCCAACGGGCTTGGTCCTCGGCTGGTCGCCGAACGGAGCGATGCGATCGCGATCGAGGCCGCCTGATCGGCCCGCGCGGGTGGCGGTCTTGAGGGAGGCCGGCGCAAGACCTGGGGCGGCCCGGTGAGCGGCTGGCTGAGAGCCCGCGTCCGCTTCCTGCAGCTGTTGGCTCAGCTGGCCGTGACGCGGTTCGAGCCTGCAGCGACCTGAAGGCGGGCCCGCGTTGATATCCTGCCATCCGCCACTGACACCTTGTCGAGAACATGCACGGATGTCTCCCACCTCTCCCGGGTGACGTCGCACAGCATGAAGCCGCGCTGGCGGTTGACGAATTTGAGGGAAGCGTTCGCGCCCATCAAGGCCTGATCATTGGCCGACAGATCCTGACCATCACCGCCTGAGGAAATCGACGTTGACGTGAACTCGACGGCCAGCGGGGTTGAGCTGGGCTTGCGGCTGTCGAGATGCACTTCGCCTGCATAGTTCACGTGCTCATCACCGGTCAGCACCACAACATTTGGGATGCGCGCGTCAGCAATGTGTTTGAGGACGCGTCCACGCGGGGTTCTGTAGCCTGCCCAGCTGTCGACATTGGCGCGATAGCCTTCACCCGGGTCGCGATCGAGATCCATCATCACCATCTGCTGAGCCAGCACGTTCCAGCGCGCCTTTGATGCCGACAGTCCTTGCTTGAGCCAGGCCTCCTGCGCATCGCCGAGGAAGTGCGGGGCAGACTCGAGGTCTGTGCATCCCTGGCTCTGGTCATTGCAGGGTTGGTTGGAGCGGTATTGGCGGGTGTCGAGAAGATTGAGTTCCAGGAGGTCGCCGATCGGCGCGCGTCGGTAGAGTTGCAGGCTTGCCCCGTTGGGAAGCGAGGCGCGGCGCAGGGGCATATGTTCGTAATATGCCTGGAACGCGGCCTGCTTCCGGAAGCGGAACAGCTCGGGCGGCGTGCCCTTCTCATCCCATTCCGATGCCCAGTTATTGTCGGTCTCATGGTCATCCCAGACCGGATACCAGGCTGCTGCAGCATGAGCGGCCCTGAGATCGGAATCGGATTTGTACTGGGCATAGCGGCGTCGATAGTCGTCGACACTGAAGATCTCGCCGGGCAGGTGGCGGCGGTTGAGGAGGGCAGCAGGCGTGGTCGCAGCCGCCGGGGTCCCGCCATTCTCGTAGATATAATCGCCATAGCAGAACACGAAATCCGGCTCGGCGGCTGCAAGATGCCGGTAAGCGGTATAGAGCCCCGACTCGTAATGCTGGCAGCCGGCGATGGCAAAGGTTGAGCGCGCCGTTGGTGCTCCAGGCGCAGGCGCCGTCTTCGCGCGACCAACCGGGCTCTGCAGGCCGCCGGCGCGGAAGCGGTACCAGTAAGGCCTCGCCGGAGAGAGCCCCTCGACCTCGACATGAACGCTGTGCGCCATCATCGGGTTCGCAATCGCCTTGTCGGCGCGCACGATGTTCTTGAACGCCTCGTCGGATGCAACTTCCCATTCGACCTCCACCGGCTGGCTCGGCATGCCGAAGCCGATCTCGAAGGGTCTGGGCGCCAGTCGCGTCCAGATCACGAACCCGTTGCTGGCCGCCTCACCGGACGCGATGCCAAGTTGAAAGGGGTCATCCTTGAACGCCACCTGCGCGACAGCCTCGCGGAAAAGAAGCGGGGCTGCGACGAAGACGCCTGCGGCTGCGCCAAAGCGTCTGATCAGCTGCCGACGGGTGTGCTGTGCTTGTTCGAATGAACGCTGAGTCATGGCGCGTCTCTCCCTTGACGTTACGACGCTAGTTGCCCCGCTTGACAGACACATGACGGTGCAGCGCCCACGCCTCCTCGCCCTTGCGAACAAAAAAGGTCTGGCGCCGGTGAAGTCACGGGCCCGTTAAAGGCGTGACATTCCAGCATGCCTTTAGGCCCCTAAAGGCAACAAGGCTGCCGCCGTGAGCCCAGGCTGTGGACGAGATTTGACTCTGTGTATAACTGAAAGCGGTTTTTTGTCGGATACACTGTGAAGCTTGTGGAGTTGATCGCAACGGGCCGGCTGATCGAGGTCCACTGCCCGCAATGCCGGGCCAGGACCCCGCTCGATCCGGCCTTCTTTCTTGTGCGCCGCGGTGACATCGATCTAAAGCAGCTTGGCGAGCACCTTTCCTGCGCCCAATGTGGTTCACCCGAGGTGGAGCTAGGTGCGACAAGGCCTTCTGAACCAAAATCCTCTTCGGCCGACATGGCTGTGCGTCGGCTCCTTCAGAGGTGAGCCCGCCGTGACGCCAGAAGGGGGCCTGGGGGTGACAGGTCAGCGTCCCGCATGATCGCAGGCCGTGCTTGAAGTGGATCGGCGCCGGCGCGGTGCTCTTTCAATCCAAACGTCATCACGGCCGTTGATGCTTCGGAAAAAGCTCACGCGCATCCACACGGGCGATCGCCGTGATCTGCCATTCGTCGGCATCAAGCGGCAAGTGACGCGGGGTTGTGCCTCAGGGACGAAGCTCGCAGGCAGCCAAGTGACGGCCGCATGCTGTCATTCACGTGATCGCGTTTCAGACGACCACGCGCCGCACGACACTTGGTGGCTAGACTACTCCAGCAGGGCGGATCTGATGGCTTCAAGCTCTGCCTCGGTTACGTCGAGCTCGGTCTGGATGAAGTTCATCACCGATCCGAACTCGGCTTCGAGCGCCTCAAACGTTGTTTCGATATAGCGCGGGTCAGATCGCATCAGCGGCGCCAGAAGCTCGGGCGGCATTTTTGCGAGATAGGCGTAGGGGCTGTCAGCAGGCATGGGGCTATCTGCCGAACCGGTAAATTCCGCCATGTAGTCGACATAGGTTTCCGACAGGGCGTAATCGGCGACGACAGTATCGCGGGGGACCCCGAGCGCGGTCAGCAGGAGCGCGGCGCCCGTGCCCGCGCGGTCCTTGCCTGCGGAGCAGTTGAAGGCGAGCGGAATTTCGCCGGCGGCGAGACGATCAAACATCTCGGCGTAGGCAGGCGCCTGTTCCTTTGCGATGGCGGGGTAGCCCTTGGCCATCGCGTTTGCGACCATGTCCGGCGTGACGTCGGGCTCGAAGAGAACCCGCATGAAATTGCCGCCTGGATCGCTGGCGGGATCCGGGAAGTGGACATAATCCACGGCGCCCGCGCGCCAGTTCGTGGGTTCGGCTGCGCGCTCCTGGGCGGCGCGAAAATCGCAAACGACCTTGATCCCGATGCCTGAGAGGTACTTGTAGTCATTATCGGTCAGTTCATGCATCGTGCCCGAGCGGAAGACCTTGCCCCACTTCACGGTCCGACCGTCTTCGGTCGCATAGCCGCCCAGATCGCGAAAGTTGCGCCCACCCTCGAGCGGCAGGAGCCGCGTTGCCGCTATGGTTGGTTCGCCAGCGTCCGCTGTTACGACGAAGTACTGACGGGCGTTGTCGCCCGCCTGCGGCGTCCATGTGAAGGACGTTGCGGTGACGTCCGCCGCGATCGGGGTTGGGTTGGCGCCGTCCGGACTTGACGAGACAGACACGTCTACGGCGCTTCCAGGTTCTGATGTCGCCCACGTGATCGTGTAGGCCTTCGAGTCACTGTCGAGGCTCACTTCAACACGCTCGAGTTTGGCCGGTGATGCGAGATTTGCAGCAGGTTGTGCCGGGCTGCACCCGCCAAGCGCAGCCATGACAGTGATCGAGGTAACGATGACGGAGATTTTCATGTGATGTCCTTTGTCGGTCCGACTGCCATCGCGTGAGGAGGTGGTCGGGTGCGATCGCGATCAGCTCTGAATCAACGCTTGGGCGTTTTGTTGGTCCAGCCGCCAGCGGGCCCGATCCCATGTCTCTAACTCGCAGCCTGATGTGAGGCGAGACGAGCGATGATGGATCGAGCCCTCTGACACCTGGCTTGTCTTCAATAGTTGACGCGGATCCCGAACAGATAACGCTCGCCAATCTGCTCAACCTCGCTCGGCAAGTCGGGGCGACCGGTATAGGCGACGTAATATTCGTCGGTCAGGTTGGCGAGGTCTGCGAACACGGTGAGATTCTCGTTGATCGCATAGCGCAGCGAGACGTCGAGGTTTTCATACCCCTTGCGTGTTTCCCCGGCGCCGAGCCCTCCGAGCGTGTCTTCCCAATCCGAGCGCCACTGATAGCTGACGCGCGCCGAGAAGCCGTATTTCTCGTAGTAGAGGGAGGCGTTGACGATGGTATCCGACAAGCCCTGGAAGGGCAGCCCGGTCTGTGCCGCGAGCGTCGCGGTGGCCGGCGCATCATATTCACCTTCGAGAAGCGTAAGGTTGCCCTGGACGCCGAAACCGTCGAACGGGGCGGGCAGGAAATCAAACTGGTTCTGGACGTTGAACTCAACGCCGTAAAGCCTGCCGTTCTCGCCGTTGAATGTTCCCGACAGCAGATAACCCGTGCGATCGATCGTCCCTGTGTCATAGGTGTCATCGGTGACGAGCTGCGCGCCCTGGTAGAACACATTGTCGACCCAGCGATAAAAGCCGGTGACGGATACAATGCCGTTTGTGGGCAGATAGTATTCGGCGCTCGCATCAACGCCCCAGGTCATCTCGGGCAACAGATTTGGATTGCCGCCGCCAATCGTCCCTGGCGTGGACGTATCATTGATCGCAGCGCCCACGCGGATCGCGCCGTAAGCGGGCCGTGAGATGCCGCGCTGTGCGGCCAAACGCAGGATCAGATCATCGCTTGCTTCATAGCGCAGATTGAGGCTGGGGAAGAGATCAGTCTCGCTCTGGTCGACAGTGATGGGCGTAAACACTGTGCCGCTGCGCACTGTACCGGCATTCTCGATCTCATAGTTCTCGACCCGCAAGCCGCCGATGACTGTGAGATTGTCAAGCGCGAGCTCGGCCGAGACATAGCCAGCGAGGATCTTTTCGTTCTGGTCATAGAGGTCGGTTGCCGGAATGCCGTTGGCTGGATTGAACCGGCCAGCCGCGGTGAGCTGCGCGAGCAACGCGTCGATGTCGGCGCGCATGGCGACGTTGTTCACATAGTTCAGCGTGAAGCCGAGCGGGAACTGCGTATCCCATGGTTCATTGGTGAGATAGGAATTGACGTTGAAGCCAGCCGCGCCAACAGCGGCCACATTGGAGAAGGAGAAGTTGTTGCCGTTGATCTGCCGGTCAACGTAGTAGGCGCCGCCCTTCAGCGTCAGCCCGTTCTCGAAGTCCTGCGTCAGATCCAGCCGCGCGGTATAGGCATCGACCTCGGTCGCCTGGCGCGCATCGATCAGGATCGCGCCTGCTGCGTTGAGCAGGCCCTGCGGCGCTGTCGGGAGGGGCGCGCCGCGGGTGAGGGGAGCTGGGCCGACGGTCTGGAACAGCGTTACAAGTGGAAAGCGTGGATCGCTCGCATCATAGGAAATGGAAGGCGAGTTCGTGCCGCTGGTGCTTGCCTGCACGAGGGGGAGGTAGGTCGTGTTTTCGGTCTTGGTATAGTTGAGGCGCAGCGAGGAGGAAAAGCCGGTAGGGGTCTCATAGTCTGCCCCGAAGGTGCCGAGCGTGTTCTGGTTTCGGTATTCACCGTAGTTGAAGCTGCCGCGCAGAGGAACGCCCACAAGGTTGCCAGCTGCGAAGCCACGTGTGCCGCTCGCCGCACGATCAAGGCGCAGCTCGTACTGGTTGCGTTGCTCGTCATCGTTGAACTCGGCAAAAATCCCTTTCAGGAACAGGCGCAGATTGTCCGAGGGAACGAACTCGACGCCGCCGAACAGCGAATTGCTCCAGCGCTCGATCACGTACTGACGAATGTCGAATTCGGTGGGGCCGAGCGCGTCATAGAGGCCGACTTCGCGGTTGTCGGTCAGCTGCTCGCGGCGATAATGCGATCCGCCCAGCACAACGCCAAACATGTCATTGGACCAGCTGGCGCGGGCCGATGCCTGGCGTTGCTCGCCCCCACCTTGATCCATGTTACCATAGCCGAGGTCGCCTGAAACGTGCAGTCCTTCGCGCTCCATTGGGGAGTAGGTCTGAAGGTCTATGGTGGCGACGATGGCGTCAGCCTGCTGGTCGGCCGTCAATGACTTGTTGACTACCATTTGGCTCAGCGCGACGGCGGGCACGGCATCGAAGCGGAAGGCCCGGCTGTCGCCGCCCTCGTCGACGCCGGTCAGAGGGATCCCGTCAATGCTGACCGAGGTCCAGCGATTGGGCGCGCCGCGAACCTGGATGTAGCGTTCCTGGCCCTGATCGCGCTGCACAGCGATGGCGGGCAGGCGCGACAGGGCGGCCGCGGAGTTCTGGTCAGGGAAGCGCCCGACGGAGTCGGCAGCGGCAACATCGGTCAGGTTGAGCGCTTCCCGCTTGGCATCGAGTGAGGCTTCCTGCGACTGGAGAATGGCGCCGGTGATCACGATGACGTCTGGGTTTTCCCCCTCAGCCTGTTCCTGCGCTGCAGCTGGCATGGTGAGCGCGTAGGCCGTGAAGGCCACGCTGGAGAGCAGGGCCTGGCGGCAAAGTGAGTTTGACCAATAAGACATCCCGAGATCCCCTGCTGAAGAAGCAAGGGGCCACTAGAACTTCCCGATGTAGCCTCTGTGACGGATTGAAGGATTCTCGAGGAACAAGTTCATCGACTTGTCGAAAGCGCGCATCTGTATGAGCGCCGCAACAGGTTCAGTCGTAGAAAATTCGCAGAAGCACAAAACGTGTGACGCACACCTGCGCATGGGGCTGAGCCCTACCCACTTCGGGCGCAGCTCCGAAGGCTGAGTGAGCGCCATCGAGTCCGAACCAGCACGGATGCCCGCGACTGCATGCACCCTGGCAGTCATAGGCGCGACCCGCGCGCACTTACTGCGCGCACTGCGCGATCCAGGCGGCGATGATCTTCTGCTCGGCTGTTGCAAGCCCGCGCGTTCGCGCCTCCGAAATCAACCGCAGGATGCGGCTGCCTTGATCGCTTCCAGATTTTGCGCTGGGAAATGCGAGCGGCGCCTCCTTGACCAGCGCCATGAAGCCGTTTGCCCATGCCGCCGGCGGTTGCGCCCCATATTCCGCCAGCACTTGAACGACATTTTCGGATTCAAGGGCGCCATCCATCGCGAATCGAACCCGGTCAAGACACAGATCAAGCATCAACTGGACGTCGGATACGTGTATGCCAGTAAAGTGCTTGAGCATGGCGTTGATGATTGTGGTGGGCGCCAGGCCCGAAATCGATGCTGCGGCGCCAAACCCATCGATCCAGTCCTGCTCAAGCCCGACCTGCTTGAGGATCCGCGCCAGTTCGAGCTCGCGAGCAGGGGAGAGAGGTGGCGCGATGGCCGCTTCGAGGTCTGCATCCGGCTCCTCATCCCAGCGGTGACGTCCCTCGCAGGCATCAAGCGTGGCCAGCATGATCCATTCAAGGCCCGCAAGCTTGCGGATTGATCCTTTCCCCCCCAGCGCTTGAGCCGTGGCCGCGAGCGCGACGATTGCGTTTGTCATCGGTGGCGCGGGGGTTTGGCTCGCGCGGGAGGCCGCCATGATCTGCGCTGCCAGGGCAAACTGAATCGCCCACCAGCCGCGCCGTTCCTGGAGGAACTTCCAGACCAGGGAGCGGGCGGCCCGCTCAGTTGGCGCAGCAAGGATTGCCGCGTCGAGCTTTTCAGTCTGCTCAAACCAGGTCTCGAAAAGTGGCGAGCGCAACACATCGGCCCCGTCTTCGCCGCACAAGCGGGAGCAAAGGTCCTTGTCCTTGAGTTTTTCCTGAACCACCTCGGGAAGATCGGCCAGCAGCGCGTTCAACTGCAAAGGGCGGCGTAAGGTCGGGGTTTCGACGACGCGTTCAAGCAGGTCGGCGGCGTCCAGCAGCATCGGTGCGGGTGGAGAGCCGGTTTCCAGTCCGTCGTCGATGGCGCGGCCCAGCAGTTCGACTGCAAAGCGCGGACTGACCTCAACCAGGTCGATGCCCTCTGATATCGAGTCCAAAGTCTGCCTTTGTTCGGCCGCCGTGCCGAGGGAATGCACGAAAGCGTCGCGCAGGCCTCGGCCGCGCTTGAACAAGCCAACCAGAAGAGCATAGCCTTTCGAGGCGCGTGAGGCGATCACAATGCTGATGCATCCTGCGCCGTCAGGGTATGACAGGTATGTCCGAAGCTCGCTTTGGGACGAGGCTCCCTTCGCGCTACGTCTTGCGCCCGCGCGCTTGCCCGGCGGGACGTCTTGCTCGGGCCGGACAGCGGCTTGGGAAGCGGCATCGGATGGCGCGGGCGTCCGGTCCAGCAGGCCAGCCAACGCATCGATCCCCGGTTCGGCCGGCAACCAGTTTCGGACGCGCAAAAGATCGCGGCGGAGTCCGGCACTCATTCCGTGCGCCTTGATGCGCGTGGCGATGGCGTGCGCAGCGCCACGACGGATCTCCGCCAGGGGGTCGAAGAGCCAGTAGACGCCAAGTCTTTCCTGGCGCACGGGCAGCTTCAGGATAAATGTATGAAGGAGGATGACCCGGCTCGGGACGGCGGTGACGCCCAGAAGCTCTCGGATAGCGAGGTGGGCGTCGGCCGGTTCCTCAGGCAGATTTGACAGGAGTACATCCAGCATCTCCCCGGTGGGATCACCTGGTTGGGGCCGCTTGCCTGTCGGCTCGCCGCCAAGGCCTGGCAGCAAGGCGCCGCGTGGAGGCGGCCAAACGGCCGGTGCGGAGACCTGCAGGGCGGGGGGCGGTTCCAGGCCAGCCCTGACATAAGCTCCTGACCAGGCCAGCATCTGGGCGCCTGAGAGACGGCCGGCGCCCGCGAGCGCCACAAAAGCTGCTGAGCATTCCGTCAGAAACGCAGCACCCCCCGTCTGAGAATTCTCGCTTGCAGCCCGCGCAGTGTCGAGAAGGGTCGTGAGGACCCTAACCATTGCTTCTGTGGGGGTGGGTTCAGTAGCGAGCACGGCGATGACCTGGTGCGCGGCGCCAGGTTCGCGGATGACAGCAGGGGCAGGGTCCCAAACCATCTGATGTCGCAGACTGGCGTTGGGGTTCCCCGCCATCACCTGAAGGGCTTCGGTGATATTCACGTGCGGGACTCCTCATCCGCCAAAGCCGGGCGACTGAGTTGACACCCTAGCTTGACCACAGGCCCGTTGACAAAGGTGAGGGCTGGGATTTCGGCTGACTTCCTGGGCCAGGGCCGTACCGCATCATCGCCGTCCTGATGTGCGCGCCCAACGGTGTGGTGGCGCTGATCCCCCCAAGGCAAGACCGGTGGCGGCGTCCTCTGCGGAGGCGCATGCGTGGCCGACAGCGCCGCCAGCCAAGACGGCGGCGCTGCAGTAACCGCTGGCGGAGGGGGGAGATGGGCCACCTGGAGCGGGAGCAGGGCGCCTTGCTCCAATGGCCGCGACCGCGCTTCGCCCTCACATTCCCATTCCGGAAACGCGCCTCGTCACAATCACCGCAATCCTCGTTCCCGCTCCAACGCGTATTGTTGGCGGTATCGCGAGCCCGCGATCAACAACCCGATTGGTTACATCGCTCGCGCTTCGCTGAACCCCGTCGGCAATGGCTGCATCAACCGGATCGCGCGATATTGCGCCTATGCCGCCATAGGTAAGCTGCGGCTCTTCCGTCGTCGCAACGCCGATGTTGATCAGCGTCCCGAGGGCTGCCGCGCCGAACACATTGCCCCAATGATCATCGACCTCACCCTTGATCCCAGCCGCGCCTGACGGATCGGCCCCAACCTCATCAAGCGCAACTTCATCGCCATCCGGCATGATCAGTCGGGACCAGGTGATTGCGACACGGCTCTGGCCGTAGCGGCTGGACGATCTGTATTCGCCCATCAGCCGGGCGCCTTGCGGAACAAGCGCGATGTGGCCCGTCGCGCTGTCATAGATCGTCTGCGTCACCTGGGCGATGACCGGCCCGGGCGATTCAGAGTTGAGGTCCGTGACCAGGCTCGCTGGAATGACTGTCCCCGGGAACAGCGCCCGATGGTTTTGCGCAGCACTCGCGCGCTGGTCGCTGTCCTGAGGCGCAACTGCGGTGAGAGGAGAGCGTTGCGGGGTCTGATATGCGATCGCATGCGCTGACCCTGTATCGGTTTTGCGCGGTTCCTCCCGGAGTGCAAAGAAAATCCCTGACCTGTCCGCCGCTGCAGCTTCTGCAACCGTCGGATCAGGCGCCTGGGGCGGTACATCGGCCGCAGGCGTGCTCCAGTCATTGCCATAGGCTGGCATCTCTCCCGGCATCGGCTGCGCCTGCGCAAACGCTGCCACATCTCCGGGCAGGGGGGGACCAAGCTGTGGCGGTCCCGCCTGGTCGAACGGCGCCAGCGTCTGATCGCTCTGCTCAGCCGCTTCACGTGCTGCGGCCTGCGCGTAGTCAGCTGGCAGGGACCTGATTGCGCCCTGCGCCATTTCCGGGCGGGCCGGATCCGACATCATCGGCCTGGCGGTTGCAGGCTTGCTGGAGGGATTGCTGGAGAACGCGCCGGATGCGAGCAACAGCACGAGCGCAACGCCGCCGCCGGCGCCTGCGAGAATGGCGGGCTTGTTGAGCCCCCGCGCGCCAGGACCCTTCACGCGGATCGTCTCAAGCTGGGGCGGTTCAGTCGGGCTGGCTGGCTGCTTCGGCGGCGGCTCATCGGCGTCAGCACCAGTCTTGGGCGGGAGACCATCAGCCATTGGGGCCTCCGCTGGTGTTGATGGTTGCGATTGGCGTCTGGCGGATGATGGTGACGCGCTTCTGCGTCCGGCCGGAGCCAAGGCGCAGCTCCGCCTTTTTGAACAGGCGGTCGACGATGTAGTACCTGCCCCGGATCCGGTAGTTCACGGCTTCAAGGCCTTCATCCCCGATCACATGGAGCGGCGGGGCTTCGATCAGCGTGTCGGGCATCTCGATATAGACCTGCTTGCCATCATCGAATGCGGACAGCGGGCGCCAGTCCGGCTTGTCGCCATCGATGCGGTAGCGAAGGTTGAGCGTCTCCGGCGTGAACACAAGCGACGGCGGAGAAGCGGCTGCAGGCGGCGGTGGGGCAGGCGGCTGGCTGGTCGCAAGCGTCATCGCGACCGGATAGCGCCAGGCGACTGCGGCCATGGCCGCGTCCGACGTACTCCTGAGGTCGACATGATAGACGCGCCGGTCCGTCATGATGACCAGGTTGGTCGCAAGGTTCGCAGCGTTCGGTTTGACGAGTATGTGGGACTGGATATTGCCGGCGCTGCCGGATTGCGCATCGCCAACAATCCACCGTGTGGTATCGCCTGCGGAGACGGAGAGCAGGGTCTCGCCAGGCTCGAGGGCGATGTCAGTGATCCGCTGCGGCGAGGCCTGGACCGCATAAAGGGCGCCTCGCTCATAGGCGAACTCATGCAGGGCGCCGACAAGCGATGCATCGCTGGGCCTACGTGTTGCCGCCTCATTACTGGCGGCGATCGTGAGGCCGGCCTCATTCTGTGATGGCTGCGCCAGAGCAGGTGAGGCCAGCATCAGCGCGGTTATGCAGACGGAGAGCAGAAGAGGGCGTGTCATTGCTGGAGATCCCGTGAGTAATTGAAGGCGTGGACGTAAAGACCGAGCGGGTTCTTCGCGAGCTGCTCGGGCGAGGAGGAGGGCGCAATCACGATGCTGGCGACGCCGGAATAGCGCTCGACATCGATGAGCGTTCCGCTGGCATAGGTGCTCTCGCGCCAGCGCAGCTGGAAACTCTCCGGACTTGCCCGCACGACCGAGATCACCTCGATCGCAACCGTCCGCTTGCCGACCCTGGCGAAGGGATCATCCTCCGTCGCCATGGCGTTCAGCACCTGCGCACCGCCCTGGGTCACCCAGTCATAGGCGCGCAGCCAGTTCTGGCGGACCACGATGGGATCCTGGGGCAGCCCCCGGATCATCTCGATGAACCGCGCCAGATGCCAGGAAAGCTGGGCATCGCTTGGCACGTAAGTCCCGGTGGCGGGCCCGACGAGCCTTGCTTCGCCCGTCTCATTGGCTTCGATCACGAACGGGACGGCTGCCGGCCGGAGCGCCAGCACAATGACGCCTGCCGCCATCGCGCCTGCGAGCGCGAGGCTTGCAAACGCTGTCGTGCGCCAGGTGCGGGCATGGGCGAGCGATGATCCCATGCGGTTGTCCCAGAGCTGGTGGGCCTGCCGGTAGGGCGTGTCGGGTTCGGGTGTCCGCCCAAGGCGCGAGGATCGCCCCCGGCCAGACGAGGGTGCGGTAAACATGGGTCTAGTCCCTTTGCTTGAGAGTGGGGCCTTCGGAGGCGCCGCCGGCATCACCGGCGTTCAGTGTGTGAGCGGCAACCAGGACACCCTCGCGGATCGCCTGGGTCCGCTTGAACCGGTTGGCCCAGGCCGGCTGGCCAGATGTGGCAGATGACGGAGATGCGGAGGCTGAACTTGACGTGGGCGGCGGCGTGATCGCGCCGGCTGCGCCGGCAACCGCGCGCTGGCCTGCTGTTCCACGCGCCTGGAAGTGACCGGCAACCTGGCCTGCTGCGTGGGAAAGGCCGCCGGCCGCCGTCGCGCCCAATCCCACCGCTGCGTTGAGCGGCGCCGCCATCGGACCCGAGAGGCCTGTGCGCAGGGCGCCAAGCGCGGTCGCCGCGCGCAGGCCGCCGGCCGCAGACGCTGAGCCATTGGCGGCTGCGCGTGTTGCACCGATTGTGGCGCCGGCTGCGGCGCGTCCTGCCGAGAGCGCGCCCGCGCCAGCTGCGCCAACGCCGATGGCGGTTCCGGCGGCCGCGCCCGCCGAGAGCTGTGGGGCGCCTGAGACGAGGCCGGCCGCAATGCGGGGGCAGAAGATGGCAAGGCCCATGAGCGTGAGCGCGCCAAGCACCACGGCGAACGCCTGCTCGATGGTCATGTCATCAGGCGACAAGGCCGTGCGCAGTGTTGCGAACATGGTCGAGCCGATGCCGATCACCATGGCGATCACCAGCACCTTGATACCGGAGGAGATGACATTGCCGAGGACGCGTTCGGCCAGGAAGGTCGTCTGCTTCCAGAACGCGAAGGGCACCAGCACGAAGCCCGCCAGGGTCGTGATCTTGAACTCGACAATCAGCACAAAGAGCTGGATCGAGAGGACGAAGAAGGCCGCGATGACAATGATGCCGCCGAGGCAGAGCAGGATCACCTCGGCAAGATTGGCGAAGAACTCGATCGGCCCCGGTGCAATCGTGCCGATATGATCGAAGATCGGTTGGGAGGCGGAAAGTCCTTCAGCAGCCACCAGCCCGGGCTTGAGGAGATCGGCGGGCGAGAAGCCGGCGGCTGATGCCTGGAGCCCCAGCGTTGCAAAGCTGTCGAACACGATGGTCGAGAGCCACGCAAAATTGCCGAAGATGTAGGCGAACGCCCCGACATACAGCGTCTTCTTCACAAGGCTCTGCAGGATGTCGTTCTGCCCCCAGGCCCAGAACAGCGCCGCGAGCGTGACATCGATCACGATGAGGATCGCCGCGAGCGAGGTCACATCGCCTGCGATCAGGCCGAAACCTGAATCGATATAGGTGATGAACGTCGCCAGAAACCCGTCAATGGCCGAGAAGTCGTTCATGGCGTGAGGCTCGTGGGCGGCATGGGTTGCGCGGCTCTGCTGGTGCCTGGGTCTGCGTCTGGTCTCACGGCCAGGGCGGCGCCTCGGGATGGGCCGTGCGCGCGCCACCAAAGAAATGCGCATGCTGGGCCCGCGCCTGGGCCAGCACTTCGAGCTCGCGGGCGCGCTCCAGCGCTTCGGCGCGTGATTGCGCGACCAGCAGCGCCTGCAGCCGCATCGCTTGGCTTGCCTGCAGCGACAGGATCTCGTTGGTGGCCTGGTGCGCCGAGAGGGCGCCGGTTGCGCTGGCGCTTGCATCAGCGAGTGCGCTCAGGATGCGCTGATCATTCCGCAGTTGCTCGCTCGTCTGCGCCTGCAGGAGAAGCGAGGCCTGCAGAGCCGACCTGGCATTGTCCATCTGCTGGGCCGCATAGCGGGCGCGGCTTGCAATATTCGTATTGCGATAATCGCCCGAATAGAGCGTCTCGAGCGCTGCCCGCGTCTCATTCACCCTGAGCGCGAGCCCGCGCGCGGCATTGATGAGCTGGTCCAGCTGATCAAGCTGGCTCATGAGTTCGGGCGCAAAGGTGCGTCCGAGGCTGGTGAGGTTCCGTGCGTCATTCTCGAGCTGGCGGATCTGGTTGGTGATCTGCAGGACCTGGTTGCGGATCTGCTCCAGCGCGCGGGTGGCGTTGAGCGCATTCTGGATCAGGTTGGAAGGGTCAAGGACGGTGAGCTGCGCTTCAGCGGGCGGGCTGGCGGGGAGGGCGAGCCCAAGGGCTGCAAGGCACAGGCTGAACAGCCGGCCGGATTTTCGGGTCAACATAAGGCAGTCTCCAGGATGCGTGAGGGGGAAGGGAATGGCGCGCGTTCGGGCGCATCGAGTGCATCGAGCACCCAGCCAAGCTGACGCGCGCGCAGGAACCGGCGCCAGAACGGCGTTGGGGAGGCCTCGCGCTCAAGGGCAGCGATGGTGGCGCGGGCGTCAGGGTCGGAGGCTGCACAGACAGCAAGCGCCACGGGCCCGAGCGCCAGTTCGAACAGGCGGCGGCCCTTGGGGCTTGCATAGTAATAGTGCCGCTTGCGCTGGGCGGTTGCGATCAGCGCGATCTCGGTCTCATTGAGCCCGAACCGTTCATAGGCCTGCCGCTGCTGCGGTTCGAACGCGCGCTCGTTGGGGAGGTAGATGCGGGTCGAGCAGCTCTCGATCAGGGCGGGCGCGATGCTGCTCCCCGCAATGTCGGCCAGCGACTGGGTTGCAAACACCACCGCGACATTCTTCTTGCGCAGGGTCTTGAGCCATTCGCGGATGCGGGCAGCAAAGATCGGGGAATCGAGGAACAGCCAGGCTTCATCAAGAATGAGCAGGCTGGGACTGCCATCGAACGCGTCTTCGAGCCGGTCGAAGAGGTAGAGCAGGGCAGGCGCTGCAGCCCTGGGCCGCGCCATGATCTCTTCCATCTCGAACAGGACAAGGTCGGAGAGCGTGAGACGGTCTTCGGCCCCATCGAATACGCCCCCCATGGCGCCCTCCTGCGTGTAAGGCTGGAGGGCGGCCTGCACGGTGGCGTTCTGGACCAGGAGCCGCAGCCCCGTAAGGTGGCGTTGTTCAGGCGGGGCTGACATCAGGCTGCCCAGCGCCGACCAGACCGGCTCCTTGATCTCTGGCGTGTCGGCAAGTCCTTCCTGCGCCAGAAGGGTCATGACCCAGGCAAGAGCGTCAGCGCGTCCGTGAGGCGTATCGATGCGGGCGAGCGGTTGGAAGGCGGCAACGCTTGTTCCCCCGAGGTCGATCGTGGTCCCGCCCATGCCGAGCAGGGCCGCGCGCGCCGAACCACCCTTGTCGAACACGAAGACCTTGGAGCCGGCAAAGCGGCGCCACTGCAGAGCAAGGAAGGACAAAAGCACGGATTTGCCGGCGCCGGTCGGGCCGACAACCATGGTGTGGCCGACATCGCCGACATGAAGATCGAGCCGGAATGGCGTTGATCCGTCTGTGCGCGCAACGGCCAGGGCCGGCGCGTTGAGGTGGCGGTTGCGGGCATCACCCGCCCAGGCGGCCGAGAGCGGGGCGATGTGGGCAAGGTTGAGGGTCGAGACCATCGGGTGGCGCACATTGGCGTAAGCGTGCCCGGCAAGGCTGGAGAGCCAGGCTTCAACCGCGTTGAGGCTTTCTGCGATGGTCACAAACCCCCGCGCGGCAATGATCCGCTCGGCGTTGCGGAGCTTCTCGTCGGCCTCTTCGGGCGTTGCGCCCAGCACAACCAGGGTCGAGGTCAGGAACCCGAACCCCACAAGTTCGGAGCCGAGCTCGGCCAGGGCCTCATCGACCTCTTCGGATTTTGCGATGGCGTCGGGATTGGCGAATGTCGCCGCCTCCTTGGTCAGCATCTCCTTGATGAGCGCGCCCATCGACTTGTGCTTGGCGAACCAGAGCCTCCGCCATTTGACGAGCTCGCGTTCTGCCTCTTCGCGGCCCAGGCACACGAACCGCGTCATCCAGCGGTAGGTCATCGGGGAGGCATTGAGATCATCGAGCACGCCCGGATGCGTGACTGGCGGGAACCCCTTGAGGGTGAGGACACGCAGGTGCCTGTTCCCAAGCATCGGGGCGATGCCGCCCACAAGCGGGGCATCGCACAGCATCCCATCAAGGAAGGCCGCACCTTTGGGCGCACGCACGGGGGTGGCGCGCGGCGAGACCTGGCGTTTGAGGTAGGTGAGCGTCTCATCATCGTTCAGCCGGTGGAATTCGGCGACCAGGCCTTCGAACATGCCGAACGCATGCGCGACGCTGCGCTGGAACGTCTCCAGTGCTTCGCGGGCGACGCGGCGGTCGAGTGCGCCCCGGCTTGCGAGCTTGTCTGCTGACCGCGTCTGGCGGGTTTTGACTGGTGCTGGAGCAGAAGCGGTCTTCTTCTGGTCGATCTCGAAGAAGAAGGCCGACGCCTTGGCGTGTGCATCGGGTGGTGGCGTCCATTGCAGTGTCAAGTGATGGACAGTCTCGAACTGGGCGCCGGCCTGTTCGAACTGGGCTGCGCGCTCTGAATCAATGAGCCGCGAGAGATCGTCTTCGAACGCGCCATCGGGGTAGTCCGTGATCTCGCGACGATCCGCTTCGATATAGACCGCCCAGCCATGCCCCAGCCGTCGGAACACATTGTTGGCGCGTGCGGTGAAGGCGACCAGCTCTTCGGGAGTGGACGAGCGCACGTCCGGCCCGCGGAACCGGGCTGTCGCCTGGAAGGAGCCGTCCTTGTTGAGGACAATGCCGGGCGCAACCAGGAGGCCCCACGGGAGATAATCCTCAAGGCGGTTCGGCGTGTGGGCGTAAGGGGCAAGCGAGAACATGAGATCTATCCGTGTGCGTGTGGCGCGGGCCAGTCAGGTCTCGAGCCGGTTGGGGATGCGCATGGCGCGGCTCATCACGTCGACGGCCTGCGCGTCGCGCCGGGCGAGGAAGACGCCGAGCACATGACCCGCTAGCCCCAAGATCACGCCCGGGAGGAGGGCGCCGGCAAAGGCGACGATGGCCGCCAAGGTACCGTTGAGAATGGCGTAAGGTCGGGGAGCCCCACCCATGAGGAGGGGTTGGGTCAAGGCCTGCCGGACGGGCGCCACAAATCCTGGGACATCGCGAGTGTCGCGCATGCGAGCTTCTCCTTTAAGGGATCCCAATCACGGAATGACCGCACCAGCGCCGCCAACCAGCGGCAGGAAGAAGCTCGCCGCAGCGAAGGCGATGGCGAGACCGAAGAGGATCT
The DNA here is from genome assembly GCA_041166025.1 of Pseudomonadota bacterium. Classification (GTDB taxonomy): domain Bacteria; phylum Pseudomonadota; class Alphaproteobacteria; order Caulobacterales; family Hyphomonadaceae; genus UBA7672. Next base: position 94,523 of record JBEAMJ010000015.1, read on the forward strand.
GCAGGAGCTTCTTGAAGCCCTGGCCGACATCGCCGAACGCCAGGGTGAGGCCGGTTGCGACGATGATAAGGATGGCGACGATCCGTGCGACCGGGCCTGTGATGGAATCCAGCACCGCTGTCAGCGGGCCTTCCCACGGCATGCCGCCGCCGGCGGTTGCGGCCTGGGCTGCCCCGCTGATGAGCACGGCGGTCACGCCGAGGGTTGCTGCGCGCACCATTGCGCGCAGCGTCTTGGTCAGTCTCATGGTTCACTCCTGTTGGTGGGTTGGCCTTTGCCAGGTTCAGGCGCATTTGCGCCGCGCGCCCCGAGTCGGGGTGCTTTGGGGTCCTGCGCTTTTTGGGTAAGACCCTTGGGCGCGAGGATTTCCGGGATGCGGCGGCCGGCAGGCCCTCCGCGCTCCACAAAGACGATGAGATCGATGGCTTCCGCGATCAGCGCCCGGGGCGGGCTCTCGCAGACTTCCATGGTGAGCTGTTCAAGCCGGGACAGGGCGGCCTGCGCCGAGTTGGCGTGCAGTGTCGCGATGCCGCCAGGATGACCCGTGTTCCACGCCTTGAGCAGGTCGAGGGCTTCGGGACCCCGCACCTCGCCAACGACAATGCGGTCAGGCCGGAGCCGCAGCGTCGATCGCACCAGATCCGACAGCGATACTGATCCAGGCTGCGTGCGCAGCGCGACGACATCTTCTGCCGCGCACTGGAGCTCGCGGGTGTCTTCGAGAATAACCACACGCTCACCGAGCTGCGCGATCTCATGGAGGAGCGCATTGGCGAGCGTCGTCTTGCCCGAGCCCGTACCGCCCGCGACCATGATGTTGGCGTGGTCGCGTATGGCGCGCCGAAGCGTTGCGGCCTGTCCTGGGGTGATGACGCCCGAGGCTTCATAGTCATTGAGCGTGAACACCCGGCCCGCCGGCTTGCGGATGGCAAAGCAGGGCGCGCGCGACACCGGCGGCAGGACGCCTTCGAACCGCTCGCCACGTGGGGGCAGCTCGGCTGAGACGATGGGCGTGGCGCGATTGACCTCGGCGCTGGTCAGCGTGGCGACAAGACGGATGACGCGCTCGGTCTCTGAGGCTTCAAGCCGGTGCGGTGTAGCGATCCGTCCCTTGCCGGCCCGCTCAAGCCAGAGCCGGCCATCCGGGTTGGCGATGACCTCGATCGTGTCAGGCGCCTCCAGCATGGAGGCGACCTCGGCCCCAAGCGCCGTCGTCAGCATCGCCAATCCACGTGAAGGATCATGACCACGCGAGGCATCCGGTTGAGGAAAGGCGATGCTCATTCTGCCGGCTCCATTCGAGAGGAGCTGGCCTGATGCGCTGTTTCGTGATCGAACAGCATCTCGCGCCAGGTGGAGCGGCCTGCGCCGAGCTTTGCAGCAATGACCGAGAGCAGGTTCCGCAGCCGCTCGGCGCCGCGCGCATTGACGGTGTCGCGCTCGCTCGCCGGAATGTCGGGCGCCACGCCGAGAAAGAACCGCGCGCTGTGTGCCAGGAATTCGAACTGCCGGTCCTGGGCCCTCTCGATGACCCCAAGCCGACGCGCAAGCATGTCAAGCCGGGCGATGAGGACCGCATGCTCAGCCTCATGCCCTTTACGTGCGAAGCAGTGCGCAATCGCTTCATCGATCAGATCGGACTGGCTGCGGTTCTCGACCGTGGCGAGCCGCTTCAGCTTGTCGGCGACATCAGGGCTTACGTAGACAGAGAGCTTTATGCGGGCCATGTGCGTGCCTCAGCGTTCGGATTTGCGAGGAGGGGGAGCGCCGCCGAGATCGTCATCGATGCCGAACTGCAGCCGGACCGGATCGCTCTCGTCGATGGCAGGTGTCGCCGGAACAGCCGGTGGCGTCGGCGACGCTGAGCGGGCCGTCATCGGTCCTGCAGCATCGTGGCTGGCGCCGAACTCAAACGCGCGTTGATGAGGAGCTGCCGCCTTTGAGCTCTGCGGACGCGACGCCCGGGGCGGTGACGTTTGAGAAGGTATGGCTGAAGCGCGGGGTCCTGTGGCCGGCTTTTGAGGGCTTTGCGCCCCAGCCGGCAGTGGAGCTGCAACCAGCCCGTCCCAGCAGGTCGGGATGCCCGGGCCGCGGATCGGCGCGACCTGCGCGGCCGGCCGCAACCGCGCCTTGAAGATCGGCTCTGCGAAATAGCGTAACTTTTTCGCGCGGATGGGCGGGGCGCCACCGGTGAGGATCAGCGCATCGGCCGGCGGCAGTTGCATCACCTCGCCCGGGGTCAGCAGGGGCCGCGGCACTTCCTGGCGCGAGACCATGGTGTGCCCGAGCCAGGGCGCCATGCGCGAACCGGCATAGTTCATCTGGGCGCGGATTTCGGTGGTGACGCCCAGCATCTCGGAGATGCGGCGCGCCGTGCGTTCGTCATTGCAGGCGAACGCGACGCGTACATGCGCATTCTCGAGAATGGAGGAGTTCTGGCCATAGATCTGGACGATCTGGTTCAGCGACTGGGCGATCAGGCAGGCCTTGATCCTGTAGCCGCGGATGTAGGCGAGGGCGTGCTCGAAGAAATCGAGCCTTCCGAGCTGTGGGAACTCATCGAGCATCAGGAGGACGCGCCGGCCGTTGGGGTTTTCGGAAGCGACCTCGGTCAGGCGCTTCAGGATCTGGTTGATCATCAACCGCAACAGCGCCTTGAGGCGGGACATTTCTTCAGGTGGAACAACCAGGTAAAGCGAGATGGGCCGCTCGCCGTTGATCAGCTCCTCGATCGTGAAATCCGACGCCTCGGTCGCGCGGGCAAGGAGCGGGTCACGATAGAGCCCAAGACATCCAAGCGCGGTCGAGACAACGCCCGAGCGCTCGGCTTCGGCCATGTCCAGGAGCTGGCGCGCTCCGGATGCAATAACGGGGTGAGGCACCCCATCCTTGATCGGGCGATGCAGCATATCGTCGAACAGGTCGAGCACCGGACGCGCGGGGTCGGCCAGCAGCTGCCCGACGCGCGCCAGCGACTTCTCCTGCTCGGCATAGAGCGTCCAGAGGATAACAGTGACCAGGAGCTCGAACGCACGCAGCTGCCAGTGGCTGCGTGTCCCGAGTGTGCCATCGGGATCGACCAGCATGTCGGCCAGGACCTGTACATCGCGCACTTCAGCATCGCCGCGGCGGATCTGCGTCAGCGGGTTGTAGCGATGGGTGTCCGCCCGGGTCGGCGCAAACCGGTAGACGGGGCCAAAGGCTGCGCGGAGGCCTGACGTGACGGCCCAGGCCTCGCCCTTGAGATCGAGCGCCAGAAAGGAATGTCGCCAGACCAGGCCTGTCGGCAGTGAAATCCCGACGCTCTTGCCAGTGTTGGTCGGGGCGATGACCAGCACATGCTCATCCCCATCATGGCGCAGGATCTGGTTGTCGAGCCTGCCGAGGATAACGCCGTCCCCGGTGGTGAGATTGAGCTTCTGGACATCGCGGGGCGTTGCCCAGCGGGCGCTGCCATAGGTCGCCGACTCCTTGGCCTCCCACGCGCGCCAGAGCGAAAATCCGAAGGCGACCGCTACGGAAAGGATGACGCCGGTGAGGAAGATCAGCGCGCCGGCTTCGAAGATGTGCCGGGCATAAGCGTCATAGAAGTACCACCAGAGGAAGAACTTCCAGGGCGCATAAAGGGGATAGCCAAAGATGGTGAGGTCGGGCGTACCGAGTTGTGGCTGATAGCCCAGTGCAGCCGCGGTCCATTGTGTCGTGATGACAAGGCTTGCGGCCAGGGTTGCAAGCACGCAGAGGATCTGGCCCCAGAAGATGCGCCCCGCACTCATGGGTTTACAACCTGTAGCTTCTGGCGAGCCTTGACGGGCCTCGCCTGCACAAGGCGCGAAGCTGTCGCGACGTTACGGGGCCTGCGCCGCGAACAATCCGGGGTTGTGATCGCCAGTTGCGGGAAGATTACGGCAGCGATCGGCCTGTGGCCACCGACGCGCGCTGGCGTCCGCATACGGACGAACGCAGAAAAATCGAGCTTGGTCCGTGAGTTGCACGGATTTCGTGTTAACGGGGGGACGGGCCTATCCATCGTGCCTGCTCAGCGAGTGATGCGTCAGGCCTAGCCGCGATGGAAAAGTTTCGCCTCACGCATTTTTAGCGAGGGGGTCGTCAAAAAATGACGAGCATGGGTGGGGCGAAACTGGACTGGGACCGGCTTAAGGTCTTCCAGGCGGTGGCCGACACCGGAAGCATAAGCGCGGCCTCAAAGACGCTCAGCCTCAGCTATGGCAAGGTGTCCAAGGACCTCGAAGAGCTTGAACGCGCGCTCGGCCACCAGTTGTTTGAACGATCAAGCCGGGGCCTCGAATTGACCAATGTTGGCGAAGACATCCTGCGCTCGGCGCGCAACATGGCGGATTCGGTGCAATCGATCATCGAGCGCGCCAGCGAGCGCGCGCCCGACCATCTTGTCATCTGTACGCGCGAGGGCATTGCCACCTACTGGCTGGCACGCCGGATGTCGGAGTTCCTCGCGCTTCAGACCGACATGCGGGTGTTCCTCAAAGTGCTGCCGTCGGCGCCGAACCTTCCTGAGGGCGATGGCGACATTGCGATCCAGTTTGAAGAGCCGCATGCGAGCAACATCGTCTCGCGCCAGCTGGGCTGGCTGCACTACATTCTCTACGCAACACCGGACTATCTGAAGCGCTTTGGCGAGCCGAAGGAGATGGCGGACCTGCGCACGCACCGGTGCCTGCGTCTTTCTGGCAAGGAATACCAGCCCGCAAGCTGGCGGCCGGGCGCTGCCGCCTGGGGCGAGATCCTGCCCAATGCGATGGAAACAGACACCGGCACAGTGCTGATGGAAGCCTGCGCCTCCGGAGCTGGCATCGCCGTCCTGCCGAGCTATGTCTCGGAATTCGAGGACCGCGTGGTTCCGCTGCTCGACATCAAGCCGCTCGCATCGGTCAAGTTCTGGCTCACCTACACCGAGCGCGTCCGGAACCTGCAGGCAAGCCAGCCCATCCTCCACTGGATAAGGTCCTGCTTCGATCCGCGCCATCATGCGTGTTTCCGGGAGGTCTATGTCCCCCCGGCGCCGACGCTCACGCTGCCGCCGGGATCACCGAGGACGATGCTGTAAGAGGAGCAGGGCGTGGCGATGGCCGACGACAGGCGTGGACAAAAACACCGGCCAGACCGCAGCCGGCTCCGTCAGCCTTGTATCCTCCTGATGACCGCTGTTGCACTCGCTGCAATCCTCGCGCTGGCGCTGCCTGTGGCCGCTGGCTCGGCCGAGCTTGTCTGGAATGTCACGCCAAGCGCACCCGCAGGCCTTTATCGGATTGTCCGTGAGCCATGGACGAGGGGTGATCGCGTTGCGGTCCTGCCTGGCGCCGACCTCGGAGCCGATCTCGCACAGCGCGGCGTCCTCCCTGCGGGCAGGCTCCTGGTCAAGCAGGTTGCAGCCATCCCTGGCGATCGCGTCTGCCGGCAGGGCGAGGAGGTCAGTATCGACGGAAAACGCGTGGCCGAAGCGCGGGTCAGGGACTCGCAAGGACGTCTCATGCCCGTCTGGCAGGGTTGCGCCCGTCTCACAGCTGACGATGTCTTTCTCCTGGGCGACACAGCCTCTTCCTATGACGGGCGGTATTTCGGCGTGACGCCGGCAAACGCCATCATCGGTCGCGCCGACCTGCTGGTGGCCTTCTGAGGCGCCACAGGCGACGTGCATGCAGATGAGCAGGTCGGAATTATCTGGCAGCTCGGTCTTGCGCCCGCCTGGCTGCGAGGCGGATCACAATCCGATGGCGCCACAAGCGTGCGCTCCGGGGATCACCTCAAACGCCCGGAGACCCCTGAACAATGCCTGACAGGCGCGGCTATCCGGCCCTCCCACAAAACTGGAGCCGCCGCAGGCCATCTATGTGAACCAACGATTTTCAGGTCAGACGCTCTGCGTGAAAGCGGGGCGAGCAGGCCGGACGCCCGAGAGGGCTGGCGGGCGGGCACGGGACCCGGGCGGGAAGGGTGGGGCAGACATTGGCCTGCGATCAGCATACCGCGACGGTTCGCGCGTTCGAGCTCTTTGCGCGCGAAGTCTATCAGCGCCGGCCCGGCAGCGCACTGCCGCCGCGCCAATGGGTGATCATCCGCCACCTCAAGGCCCGCGCGGAGACCGGCTGCACGCTCGCCGCGCTACAGAAGTCGCTCGCGCGGGCGCGGGATCGGATCGAACTGGTCGTCGCAAGCCTGCGCGAACGCGGTGATGTGGGGATGAGTGAGGATGCCAGTGGTCAGCCGCTTGCCTGTCTCACGGACGCCGGCGCTCTCCGGCTCCTGGATGATCCGGTCTCCCGCCTCGATGGAGCGCTGGTCCGTCTTCCACCGCGCGACAAGCAGAGGTTGCATGAGATGATGCTGCGCCTGACGCAGGCGATGGCGATTGATGCAAAGCTGGAGCGTCGGGGACGCCAGGCAGGCGCACTCACGCTCTCCTCTGCAGCAAGGCTTTGCGCGCGAGACGGGCAGGCTCGCCTCGAGAGCGTTGAGAAGCTGACGCGCGGGGGCATCGCCCGGGGTACGGCAAGGTCGCGGGACGCCCGCTGGGCGCGGTTTTCGATTGACCGACCCAACCGCGAAGGACGCTTTTCCTGACTGCGCGACTGAATTTCAGGGCGGCACGGGGCAGGGTCGCTGACCCTGGTCCAGCGGGTAGGTGACTGCTCCCCGGGCAGGAGATCACCGGACAAGGGCGAGGGTCTGCTGCGCGAGTCCGCTTGCCCTGTGAGCAGCCTGTGGATTGTCATGGGGGTATCGGCGGCGTGTCGGGAAAACTGTTGCGCCGCGGCCGCACACGCGCGCTGGCACGCACGTCATCTCCCAATCGGGAGATTTACGGGTCTGCCGATTCGCGGACGCACTTGCACGTGTCGGGCGTCGTGTTGGTAGCCCTCGACGGGAGCAGCCCTTCAAGTTTGGGGCGCAGCTGTCGCGAGGTGACGGTTGGGCCGCGCGGCGCTCTTTCCGCCCGGGTGACAGGCGGGAGAGACCCATGACCAGGATATTCTGGCCAACGGAATTGCAGACGCGGCAGTCGCGGTGGATCCTTCTGGGGCGGGTCATGCACTGGACGCTGACCGCGATCGCACTTTCGCTGCTGGCGCTGACGGTTGCAGTCTCTGGTGCGCTCCTCGAGGCTGGTCCGGGCGAAGGGGGGATCTGGGGTGATCCTGCAGTCCGTCTGAGCTTCACGGGCAGTCTTGTGGGCATCGGCGTGTTTCTGCTCGGCCGAACGCTCCGGTTCGTGTTCGCGCGCGAGTAGTTTGACCACATTGGTGGGTCGACCCTTGGTCGATGGGGGCGCGCCTCGTGCTGTCGTGACGCGCGATCCCTCGTCGGATCAGATGTTCGTGCTGCCCGCCGGGGATTGTTGCGTGGTTGTGTCGACTCCACCATGCGCGATCATCAAGATCCCGACGCGTGGCCCTTCCCCTCCTCGTTGTGCGCTCCTGTGCGGTGCGCAGACAGGCAGGCTCCCGGCGCTCGGTTCATTCTATCCGGTTTGAGATAGCCAGGCCGGGCCGTGCACGGTGATCAAGGCGCCAGGCGCGGAGCATACGGTGTTTACAGCTCCGCTCTGGCTCCCGGGTCACACCAGCATGCGTCCGCATCGTCCCCCGGCAGTTTGAATTTGAGATGTGGCGCAGGAGGCTGCACACAGAGGATGGCTTAGAAGGGTAGGGGACCGCCATGCGCGTGACGATGATCGGAGCGGGCTATGTAGGCCTGGTGTCGGGCGCGTGCTTTGCCGATTTCGGGCACACCGTCACGTGCGTGGACAAGGACCCGGGCAAGATAGAGCGGCTG